>CAILZL010000008.1 GCA_903838705.1 uncultured Pseudomonadota bacterium | reverse complement strand
GCGCGTGATCACGGACAACAGCCGCAAGGAACGCGGCGCACAGATGCCAAAATGCCAGCCACTTGCTGGCAGAGCACGATGAAATCCATGCCATCTCCTCAACATCAACCGTCAGCAGGAATTGTTCAGACCTTTCCTAGTATTTGTACTCAGGAAAAGTAAGCGGCCAGATAGGTATCAAAATCCACCTTGTCGGCAGCCTCAATCTCCTGTTGCTGCCGCAACGACTGCGCCGCCTCAGATCGGAACTCCTCCAGACGCGGCTCATTGGGTGCATGCAACTCAAGAAAATAGGACTTGTGCGCCGTCGACATCTGTAACGCGAAGTCGGCAAATGACTGCCCGCTGTTCTGTAATTCCAGCACCGTGCGGGCAGAAGGCGTCAATGACGGATCAAGTATCTTGGCACACTGGGTTTCCAGGGCGCTGGTATAGGGTCGGCTGCGATTACCTTGATCAAGCAACTCACAGATTCCCAGCATCGAGTCCAGCAATTCCATGGCCCAGTCACGCAGCGGTGTCATCCTTCCATCGCGGTTCAACTTCAGGCCCGGTTCGCGACCACGATGTGCAACGATCAGGTGGTTGCCATCGAGAACATCATCTGTTTCGCCTTCAATATATGGACTGTCTTTGAGCAGGCACAACGCCATGAAGGCTTCGAGAAACCGCAGTTTGTGCTGATTGACACCTACCGGATCGAAAGCACTGACATCCAGCGCCCGCACTTCAACATACTCAACACCACCGCGCTTCAAAGCCTGTGTCGGCCTCTCACCGGAGCGCACCACGCGCTTGGGGCGGATGAAGCTGTAATACTCATTTTCCAGCTGCAGCAGGTTGGCATTGAGCTGTCGGTATTCTCCATCAACTTTAACGCCGATTTTCTGATATGGCGGATGCGGCACGGTGATCAGGCGGGACAGATCCCGCACATATTCATCGAGACTGTTAACGGAGATGTGTACTCCGGCCTGCTGCTTGTTGCGATAGCCAAGATCACTCATGCGCAGCGATGTGGCGTAGGGCTCGTACCAGGTATCAGTGGTAAACCGTGTCAAGCTGTGCTCGCTGCCAGCCACAAAGGCGTCGCTGACACAGGGTGAATTGCCAAACAGATACAGAATCAGCCAGCCATAACGCCGGTAGTTACGCAGCAATGCAAAATACTGTTCAGATTGAAACGCGGAACCGGCGTCCTCGCGCTGCTTCACCTCGGCCAGCACCGGCCAGAGGTGCATGGGAAATGAATAATTGAAATGCACACCTGATATCGCCTGCATCATGCGACCGTACCGATGACCCAGTCCCAGTCGATATATTTCCTTCATCCGACCGATATTTGAACGGCCGTAACGGGCGATCGGAATTTCTGCATCGCTGCTGATGTTGCTGGGCATGCTGGTCGCCCATAGCAATTCCTCACCCAGATGCCGGTACACGAACTGATGTAGATCGCACAGATACTGGAGTAGCTCCCATGATTCCTTGAAGGTAGGTGTAACCAGCTCGATAAGCGCTTCAGAATAATCGGTGGTGATGAGCGCATTAGTCAGTGCCGAACCCAGGGCTTGCGGGTGAGGAGACTGCGCCAGCCGCCCATTTCCCAGTACGCGCAGCGATTCCTTTTCCACGCCCTTGCGCCCCCCCACCAGTACCTGAGGTTCGCGTGAATTCACCAGTCCAGCCAGACTGCGCTCAAACACTCTATCTATACCGCGACTCACCACAGACACCGGAACGTGACGAAAGGTGCGTGGATGTTGCGGATGCGCTGCACTCAGGTCAAGCACGCTGGTAATGCCCGCAGATCGCTGTGCAAGGATCATCGCCGGGGTTACAGTTGCAATACAGCTTTGGCGCGGCCTGACCCGCCTTTCTCATCACCCGGAGGTGTTTATGCTGGTTGGCTCAACAGTGAATCGCGTTGCCATCATTGGCTCCGCGCGCATTCCCTTCGCCCGCGCCATGGGTGCCTATGCGCAGTATTCCAATCAGGACATGCTGACTGCCACGCTCAAGGGTCTGGTCGAACGCTACCACTTGCAGGGCATGACACTGGGTGAAGTCGCAGCCGGCGCCGTACTGAAACATACCCGTGACTTCAACCTGACCCGCGAAGCCGTGTTGAGCAGTGGTCTTGCCCCTGAAACGCCGGCCTATGATCTGCAACAGGCCTGCGGTACCAGTCTGGAAACCGCTCTCACGGTCGGCGCCAAGATTGCACTGGGACAAATCGAAGCGGGTATTGCCGCCGGCGTGGATTCATCCAGTGATATCCCGATTGTCTATCCACGCAGCTACCAGCAACTGCTGTTAAAAAGCGCGCGCGGTCGCAGTCTCATGGAAAAAATTTCGCCGTGGTTCGGCTTGCGCCCTGGTCACTTCAAGCCCGTCACCCCCGGCGTCACGGAACCGCGTACCGGCCTGTCGATGGGACAGAGCTGTGAGCAGATGGCCAAACAGTGGGGCATCACACGCGCAGAGCAGGATGCATTGGCGGCGCGCAGTCATATGAATGCAGCAGCAGCCTATGACAAGGACTTCATGAATGAACTGCTGGTGCCTTTCGGTGGATTAAAGCAGGACAACAACCTGCGGCGCGACACCAGCATAGAAAAGCTGGCCAAGCTCCGGCCCGTATTCGATCCCGGCCCCGCGGGCACCTTGACGGCGGGTAATTCCACGCCGCTGACAGATGGTGCGGCAGCCGTGTTGCTGGGCAGTGAAGCATGGGCACACGCTCACAATCTGCCTGTGCTGGCTTACTTGAGCTATGGCAAAACCGCAGCGGTGGGCTTCGTTAACAAGGAAGGACTACTGATGGCGCCCGCCTATGCAGTGAGCCAGATGTTGCTGGATGCAAAACTGACTCTGCAGGACTTCGACTTCTATGAAATTCATGAGGCATTTGCTGCGCAGGTACTGTGCACACTGAAAGCCTGGAACTCTGCCTCATTCTGTCGCGAACGTCTGGGGCGCGGTGAAGCACTGGGCAACATCGATCCGGATAAATTGAATGTAGTGGGCAGCAGCCTGGCTGTAGGCCATCCGTTTGCTGCCACGGGCGCACGTATCCTCGGCGTGCTGGCCAAACTGCTGGCAGAACGAGGCGGAAAGCGCGGTTTGATTTCAGTCTGCACCTCAGGCGGCATGGGTGTGACTGCCATCCTTGAGCGGGCTTGAGAATGGTTGCTGGGGCGCGGCTTGATTCTGGGTAAATCCTTGAATCAAAGAACAAGGCTATTCGCACTATCGGATGCAATAACTGTTTATCAGTAAGATTCGTGATTTCTGGAGAAAGAGTCAGATCAGGCGCAAGGCATTGCTGCCAATCCATAAATACGCAAACCTGCTGAAAAGCCCGTCTTTTAAGTCATTATCCCTTGGCGATTCCCCGCTACGCACCCATAATCCGCGCCCTATGCACGCCGCACGCGAACTATTTTCCTACCGCAAGTACTGGGCATCCCGTTTCGGGACTGCGCCGTTCCTGCCGATGTCGCGTGAAGAAATGGATGCCCTCGGCTGGGACAGCTGCGACATCATTCTGGTGACAGGCGATGCCTATGTAGATCACCCGAGCTTCGGCATGGCCATCATTGGCCGCACCCTAGAAGCACAGGGATTTCGTGTTGGTCTCATCGCTCAGCCGGACTGGCGCTCGGCCGAACCGTTCAAGGCGCTAGGCAAGCCCAATCTGTTCTTTGGCGTAACCGGCGGCAACATGGATTCGATGGTGAATCGTTACACCTCGGACCGGCGTATTCGCAGCGATGATGCCTACACCCCCGGGGGCGAAGGCGGCAAGCGTCCTGATCGTTGCGTGATTGTGTATTCCCAGCGCGTGCGTGAAGCCTACAAGGAAGTGCCGATAGTAATCGGCGGTATTGAAGCCAGTTTGCGTCGCATCGCGCATTTTGATTACTGGTCGGAACAGGTACGTCGTTCGGTGTTGCTGGATGCTGCTGCAGACCTGCTGGTGTATGGCAATGCTGAACGGCAGATCATCGAACTGGCGCATCGCTTGGCCAAGGGTGAACCAGTTGAATCCATTACCGACCTGCGGGGCACGGCATTTCTGCGCAAGACATTACCGCTGGACTGGATTGAGATTGATTCCACCAGCATTGATACGCCGGGCAAACTGAATCCGCCGATTGATCCTTATGCCATGGAACCTGCCCCTGTAAAAGAATCAGGTGCAGCCTGTGCGAGTTCTGATTCCGCACCTGAGGCTACTGTCGTCAAGACACAGGTTGTGCAGTTCTATCGTGACGTTCCCAACAAGGATCGTGATCATTCCTACATCCGCATGCCTTCATATGAACAGGTGCGGGATGATGAAATTCTGTATGCGCATGCTTCTCGAATTCTGCATCTGGAAGCCAACCCCGGTAATGCACGCGCTCTGGTGCAACGTCATGGCAAATCGGAATTGTGGATCAATCCGCCACCGATCCCACTGACCATGAAAGAAATGGATGCCCTGTACGAACTGCCATTTCAGCGCGTGCCGCATCCGGCGTATGGCAAAGCGAAGATTCCTGCGTATGAAATGATCCGGTTCTCTATCGCGATTCAACGCGGCTGCTTTGGTGGCTGCACTTTCTGTTCGATCACTGAACATGAAGGTCGCATCATCCAGAATCGTTCAGAAGAGTCCATCATCCGTGAGATCGAAACCATTCGCGACACCGTGCCCGGCTTCACCGGCGTGGTATCTGATCTGGGTGGCCCGACGGCGAACATGTATCGACTGGCCTGCAAATCAAAAGAAATCGAGTCTGCCTGCCGCAAGCCCTCATGTGTGTATCCCGGTATCTGCCCAAATCTCAATACCGACCACACACCACTGATCAAACTCTATCAACGTGCCCGCACTCTGCCGGGTATCAAGAAAGTCCTGATCGGTTCCGGGGTGCGCTATGACCTGGCCGTTGAATCTCCCGCGTATGTGAAAGAACTGGTACAGCATCATGTGGGCGGCTATCTGAAGATTGCGCCAGAGGCCATCGGTGAAGGCCCGCTGTCGAAGATGATGAAACCGGGGGTTGGCTCGTATTACAAGTTCAAAGAACTGTTTGAGAAGTTTTCCAGGGAAGCCGGCAAGGAACAGTACCTGATCCCCTACTTCATCGCAGCGCACCCCGGCACCACCGATCAGGACATGCTGGAGCTTGCACTGTGGCTGAAGCAGAACGGTTATCGTGCTGACCAGGTTCAAGCCTTCCTGCCTTCACCCATGGCCACAGCGACGGCCATGTATCACTCAGGCAAAAATCCACTGCGTAAAGTGACGCGTAGCAGTGAAGCAGTAACCATTCCCAAAAGTATCAAGGTACGTCGTCTGCACAAGGCCTTCCTGCGCTGGCATGACGCCAACAACTGGCCATTGCTCCGTGAAGCGCTGAAGAATATGGGACGCGCCGATCTGATCGGCCCCGGCAAACATCATCTGATTCCTGCGTGGCAACCGAAGGGAACCGGTGAGATGGCTGAAGGTGCACGCCGTCCGCATAAATTACGCAACGGTCAGATTGCAGGCTCCAGGAAAAGCGATGTAACCACACCGATACGAACACAGCATACGGGCCTGAAGGGTGTGAGCATTCCGCAGTCGGCGTCTAAAAACAAAAACCGCTCGCCGGGACGAACAGTTAAGCGTTAACACAGGTCGTGTGTCCAGTAAAACGCTGAAGCCTATCCTGCAATACGTCTGCGCAGGTTTACTGCCAGCATTCCAAGCCCTGTGAGCAAGAGTGGAAGTGATGGCGGCAGTGGTACGGGGGGAGGGACTTCAGTACCGACTACAACAGTGAATTTTTTCTGAATCCACGCATCGCCACCGAATTCATCGGTTGTTGCAGTCAGCGTATTCTGAATCTGAATGGAGATGTTCTGAGCACTGGCCGTAAACGCACTGGCCGGATTGATTGCATTTCCCTGCAATGCCCAGGTTCTTGCACCAGATGAGTCTCCATTCGCAATAAAACTTACATTATCAATTACAAATTCGGATGACGAATTGTCACCGATTCGTGTTGAAAGAGTTAAGCCAACAGTATCGGGCACTCCACCATTGTCATTGCTTATGCTGTAATCACCAGCTTCCAATACCTCGACAGAGCCAATTTCTGCACCAGAAGTAGTCGCCCAGACTTGATCGAAAATAAAGTTTGCAGACGTAGAAGCGGTGCTAACTGAACCCGTATTATTGTTGGACTCGGCCCGAAAAACGGATGGTAGAAAACGCATCGAATCCCCAATGAGAACTGGCGTACCGAATAGCGCGATAGCTGATTGAGTTTCGTTGTACTGATAGCAAATGTTCGGCCCACAGCTCAACGTTGTAGCCATAAGGGCATGTGGTGCGCCTATCAGCAGCAACGCCAGAAACGTGGATTTATAGGTCGTATTCATCAGTTAATCAGCACAAACTTTTTGGTCTTACCTGTTTTTGCGGTCACTGAACTCCTTTATTCGCCGCATTGCATCATTCGCACATGAAGGGTATCGAGAATAGTGGCTGTACACCGCGCCTTGTTACCATAAGTCCCGGCGGGTTAGTGTTTCACGGGTTTCTCCCTGAAAATATTCAAGCCGCTCGATTCATCTGTCCGGAAGATTCTGCTAGGGCTAATACCAATCCGTGAAAAAGCCGTACTGCACACGACGCACTGATCTTCAACGAAAAATGAATTTTCAATTGCTGAAATGCAAACGCCCCGCTAGGGCGGGGCGTTGTGATGTAACCAGTGCACTACAGAAGCGCACCACAGTGAACTTCAGTTCCGGCGGCGGCGACGAATGCCTGCACCCAGTAATCCCAATCCGGATAACATCAATGGCAATGCAGGTGGCAGAGGAACTGGCGGCGGAACATCCGTACCTACAATCACGGTAAATTTTTTCTGGATCCAGGCATCGCCACCCAATTCATCCGTAGTGGCAGTCAATGTATTCTGAACACCGATGGCAACATTGTGGGCACTAGCGGCAAATGCGATGGCCGGGTTGATCGAATTGCCCTGCAGTGTCCAGATCTGGGTACCAGCGGAATTGCCGGTTGCGCTGAAATTGACAATATTATTCACAACTTCGGTGGATGCATTGTTTGCCACCATGGTCCAAAGACTCACTCCAACCGTATCCGGATTACCGCCGGTATCACCACTTATGTTGTAGTCACCTGTTTCCGATACCTGAACGCTACCAATCTCTGCGCCAGGTGTAATCGCCCAGACCTGATTGAAAATGAAATTGGCACTGGCTGTAGTAGTAAGCGGCAGACCAAGAATGTTATTTGATTCAGTCCGGAAATTTGGCGGCAGGAATCGCATTGCGTCCCCGATGAGGGTTGGCTGCCCGAAAAGCGCAGCGGCAGCCTGAGTTTCATCATACTGATAGCAAATATTCGGACCGCAGTTCAAAGTCATTGCATTACTGATCATGGGCGTGCTGATCAGCAAAAGTGAAACGACGGCTAATGTGGATTTAAGTTTCATAACATGCGACTCGTAAATACTTCAGTATCAGACTTGTGCTTTACGACGACGCATAAAGGCTAGGCCACCCATTGCGGAACCCAGCAACCAGACACTGGCAGGAACAGGAACCGGCGAAACCGTCAGTGCATCCAGCTGAATCTTTTTCTGGATCCATGCATCCTGACCTGAAGCTGAAGTGGTGGCACTCAATGTATCTTGAATATTGACCGTCAAATCAACAGCGCTATTCAAGGTGTGAAATGGCGAAGGACTCGGTCCACCAATCGTAGTAAGAGTATTGCTCAGAGACCAGGGCGTAGCCACACCACCTGTCAATACATTTGTATTGAAGTTGGTAACCTGACTAACCAGCCCAAGCGGACCTGTCTGATTTACAGCTTGCAGGTAGAGATCAGCAGATACGCGGTTGCCACCCAGAATGCTGTAATCACCGAAATCAACCGAGCTGATAGCAAGAATGTTGCTGCCATTCTTGCTGATTACATGATCAAAAATGAAGTTGGCTGAAGCGGTAACGGTGCCCGCACCATTGAGTGACTCAGCTCTGAAAGCTGTGGGTAGAAAACGGATGGAATCTCCGATCAACGTAGGTGCATCAAACCAGGTCAATGCAGCGGCATCTGTGTTGACATCATAGATCCACTTGATGTTGGTTCCCTCAAGGGTACAGGTGGTTCCCACCAATGTTCCAGTGCAAACAGTTGATGCGTAGGTTGTAGATGCGGCCATTAAGGTCGCAACCAGTAATCCAGCACCGAAAATTTTGTTGGTCATCATTGACTCCCCCTATCAAGCCCCCAAGGGCAGATGCTGTTAATGAGTTCACATTTTTCGCAGTGATTTGGGTTGAATATAGAAGTTGGGCGACAAAAGGTCAATCAAAGAAACATGTCAATTTTATTATGTAAATCAGACATGTGTGACAACCGGCCATTCTGAAAAATCTCCGGCATGCCGGCACCCGAAACGGCTACACCCACATGAAACTTATGGGGAATGACGCCAAACGAAAATCGCGCTCAACGACTTTCCAATCTAGTCAAAGTCCTTCCGACGGACTTTTAACAGTATGAAAATCGAGCTGGCAGGGGTACCAGCGCGAGAATGTGAGATATCTTAAGTCAGGCCGCACGTCGCCGACGGATGTTCGCACCAAGCAAACCCAGCCCTGAGAGCAGCAATGGCAGTCCGGCAGGCACCGGAACCGGAGGCGGAACCTGGTTTACAAAGCCGGATATCCCAACACTGCTATTTGCTGTGAGGTCAAAATTCACCCTCACTCTCATGAGATCGTGAGCAAATGTCACATTGAGGGAGTTGCTGGCAGTGTAAACCGGCACTTCCTTATGTAGTCAAGGAGCAAATATGTCACCATACATATGAAGCCACCATGGCCACGGGCAATTCAACCTCCAATAAATCAATCAGTTAACTTCGATTTGCTGTTTCCACAAGGTGATCCGATAGGCTCGATATCGTGGCCAGGCGCCGATTATTATTTGCTGCCAAGGCTGGGATCACCATATGGCCTGCAATTCCCATTGCAACACTTCGACATTCCGTTTGATCAGCACCCCATTACCGATGTGCTTGAAGTGCTTGCGCAATCTCTGCTGGTACCAGCTGCCCGGCCGCACATAAACATTTGCATCTGTGCCACCCGGATCCATAAGTGTTTGCCAGTCACGTCGAGTAGGTACGTGCAGATAAAGCGCGCCACGGCACAAGCGCGACAGATTCCTGATCGCCAGACTGGCAGCACGGTCATCCAGATATTGCAGAACATCGCAACACACCACCAGATCAAACTGACCACGCCCCTGGTAGTCCACCACTGAACCTTGCTGCCAACCGAATTCGCGACACAGATAGTCACTGAATTCAACGCCTGTATAACTGGCTCTGGCAAAAGCGGATAGCAACGGCTCCCTGAACCAGCCCAGACCACAGCCCATATCAAGAATGCGTTTGACTGGTAATTCCAGTTGCGCTACCACACTGGCCACGACTGATGCACGTCGCACGGTTTCCGGTTTACTCATGGCACGGGTCGCCGGGCGCAGATAGAAGCGACGGTAATAGGCTGCATCAAAGGTTTGTTTTGTTTTCATCAATGAAGTATAGCTTCGGTGCCGGTTACCTGAGCTTCTTATAAAGTAGCGATGACTCAATTCTGGGATATATCTTCATTCCCCCTGCGGGTTAATACCTCCTGCACAACTGTCACCTCTGCTGGCGTATCCAGATCGTAGGTCGCATTGGGTACCGGAACCTGCAGCAACCGACTTGAGTGGCGATGCAGAATCAGCTTGGCACCTTGATCACCGCGCAACTGCATCAGTTCGCTGAATACGAATCTCGGAAATACAGCGGGTACACCAAACTGACCACTGTAACCACTTGCAACCAGAATGGAGTCTTGTCCATTCCATGCAGAGATCAGGCGCCTGTAGTCACCTGTGGTAACCGCCACCTGATCGCCGAGTACCAGCATCACGGCATCGCAGGCATGTGACAGGGATCTGATGCCACACCGGATGGATGAAGCAATCCCTTCTTGCCAGTCACGATTTATAATTACCGATGCCGATGAGTGCTGCAGCATCGGCGTGATGTCACTTGCGTGTGAACCCAGCACTACACTGACAGCGTTTCCAGCTATTGCAGTAGTCCTGTCAATTACATGCTGCAACGCTGGACGCCCGGCCACTGGCACCAGTTGCTTGGGTTTGCCGAGACGGGTAGATGCACCTGCGGCCAGGATGATGATGTGCAAATGAGCGCTGCTATCCATGAGATGAACTTGCTACTGCAACCCGCACTGACAAATTGAACTAACGGGTTTCATTTTAATTCTCTGGTCTTCGTAAAAGACGGTTTGCAGGCGATCGGGCAGTTCTCCTCCCTTACAAATGCCATTCTATGTACTCGCCGCTGACGTTCAAGCACTTCAGTGACACAATACAGGCTCAGACAAAAAGGTATTCATTTATGGCCGTTCGTCCGGTACTGAAGATGGGTGATCCACTCCTGCTGCAGATCGCCTCTGCTGTTGAGCAGTTTGATACTCCCGAACTGCATGGGTTAATCACTGACATGCTGGACACCATGAAGGTTCATAACGGTGCCGGTATTGCTGCACCCCAGATCGGCGTATCGCAACAGGTTGTCATATTCGGTGGATTCAGAAGTCCGCGCTACCCGGACTCCGACGACATTCCGTTTACGGTACTGATAAACCCGATTCTGACAGCCCTGAACGATACCAAGGAAGAAGGCTGGGAGGGCTGTCTGTCAGTACCCGGCATGCGAGGTTTAGTACCACGCTATACGCAGCTACGGTATGAAGGCCGCGATCAGTTTGGTCAGATAATCGATCGAACCGTAAGCGGGTTTCATGCACGTGTAGTTCAGCATGAAGTGGATCATCTGCAGGGCATCCTGTATCCCATGCGCATCCATGACCTGCGTCAATTCGGTTTTATCGAGGCGCTTTTTCCCGGACAGTCCATCAGTGACGACTGATATCAGGCATCAGGCTGACGGGATGAAATCTTCGTCATCCTGGTGGGCACGTTCAAATTTCAGGAAACTGTAGTACCCGCATTTATTGCCGTAAGGATATTTTCGGCAAACGGCCGGCCGGGCTTCATACACCGTACACCGGCGCTCATCCTGATCAAAGAACTGACACATACTCTTGTAAACATGATCCTTGCGATGACGCAGAATCCATTCATCCGCTTCTTTGGTTTTATAGTGGTAGGTGAATTTTTTGCGCGCGGCTGCCTTTGACAACTCGAAGTGTCTGGCCAGTCGTTCAATGTCCTTGTCTGTCACTTCGATGCGCGGATGACTGCAGCAATAGCCTGGACATTTTGAACAATCGAAGCCTGATTTCACATTGCCTCTCTGATATATGCGTGAACTGAAATAGATGCAGCATTGCAAGTTGAATCGCTACACTAGCCTAACTCGCGCCATCACAGCAAGGTTACCAAGGGCTGATAATGCCAGCTGCGCATCCACATTCTTTCAATCCTAATTATCTGGATGAGATTGCTATCACCAGGGCACTGGCCAATGGTACTCATGCGCCTGTACTGCAAGCCTACTTTGGTAGCGCCAGTTATCAGGAACTATGCAGCCTCGCGCAGCAGGCATTGCAAACCAGGATCGATGTGCGGGCACCACAGATTTACCTGTTACCGGGTTTACTCGGCAGCAAGCTGGGTATCAATAGTACAGGACACACCGATCTGCTATGGCTTGATCCTGCCAATGTGGCGGCCGGCAAGCTCACCCAACTGACTATTGGCAGACGCCGCTCAATTCGTCCGATCGGCGTGATGCTCACTGCCTACCTGAAACTGAAACTGACCCTTCAGGCTGCGGGCATGCCGGTAAAACTCTACCCATATGACTGGCGCCGCAGTGTAATCAAGCTGGGTCAACAACTGGCTGACGATCTGCTGCATGAGCCTGCCGCTGAAGTAATGCTGGTAGCCCATAGCATGGGTGGTCTGGTCGCACGCGCTGCTCTCAAATACCCGGCGGCCGCGAAGGTTACCCGTGTTGTGCAACTGGGCACACCCAATCAGGGCTCCTTCGCACTGCTTCAGACATTGCGTGCCTGCTATCCCACGGTACGCAAGCTGGGTACGCTGGACCAGATGCATTCTGCAGAACAGCTGACAGCAAAAGTATTCAGAAGCTTTTATAGCTTTTATGAAATGCTGCCCGGTCCAGCACATACGCCGGGCTTGAACCTGCTTGATCAATCGCACTGGCCTGCGGATGGACTTGCACCCAACATTGCCCGACTCGTTTCAGCGCGCAGGGCCAGCAGGCATCTGGCTGAAGCTGATCGCCGTTGTCACCTGATTACCGGCATCGACCAGCGCACCGTAACGGGTGTCCGGCGTAACGGCAATGAATTCGCCTTCCAGTTTTCCCATGCCGGAGATGGCACCGTACCTGTAGCGTTAGCGCACTGGGACAAAGCACGACACTGGTACATCCGGGAAGTACATGGCCAGTTACCTCGCAACACCTCCGTGTGTGAGGCAGTGGTTGACCTGTTACAAAATGAAACCACTCAGTTATTGCCCGCCACCGCACCGGAAATCGGGCAAGCCGGCATTGTTGAATACACTGAATCTGATTTGAAGCAACTAGCAGGTCGCAAGGTGCGCTGGGAGATGCTATCTCTGGACGAACGTCGCGAATTGCTGGAGCCTGTCATTACGGAGGCGTTTACTGCAGCCTGCAATCCGCCCTTGATCTGATATTGCTATCTTGTGCTGTAAGCAACTTATTGCAATTGAGAACCGGATCACGCCATCAATTTCACCCGAGCTCAGAATACCTGCAAGCGATAGTTCAGGGCTCGCTCAGGGTTACGCCGTAGTGCAAACCCGGGCAGCCCGGCCTATGCCTTTCTCGCGCCGCACACAACCAATAATGGGATTCATGGCCATTCCGCCGCATCAGATCCCTGCGCTTCAACTGTACCGTTTGTCTTAACGCAAATTTCCCGCCCGAAAACTGCTGGCTAATCCTCAATTACTGCTGCTGCACTTGTTTGTCTGATCGGCAGACCTCAAGCCCACTTATATATAGACGATAGCGTCCTCAGGCGATGTGTTGCCGCATGCATGGCAAGTTCTTGCCGCCGCATGCGACACAGAGCCGGATTCATTCCGGATCACTGGTAGGCGCTAATGTCTGTGCAATCTATAACTGGCCTTTGGCTGCCGCTCAGCCTCGCGATGCTCCTGTGCGCCTGTGGCGGCAGTAACACGTCTGTGGACAGCATGCCACCTGCTGTTCAATCTGCCACAGCTCCCCGTTCAGTGACCCAGACCAACCAGGAAATTGCCACACTGATCTATAGTGACAATCAACGCACCCCCACAGGGTTTTATCAGGAAACAGTGCCAGTATTTTCCGGGTATGTAGCCACCTCGCAGCTGAAAACCCGTGACATCAACAGCAACGCAGTTCTTCAATATGAGCTGTGCAGCGATGACTTCAATCAAGCCCTGCAATGGTCAGATACGTTCAATACTAATAACGGCGACAACGCGAGCCTGACCGGTACGGTGGACACAAGCCACTACTTTGAATTCGACCGCCTGCGATCGGGCAACCCACAGGGTTATCTGCGTCAACGTGTGTACAAGTGCAGTTATCTGAATCGAAACTCGGTCGATCTGCTGGCCACGGGCGGATCAGCCGGAACCCTCAATGCACGTCCCCTTGATGCGGATACTCTTAAAGAGTTGAGCGAGTACCTCTGGCAATTCACCAGCTACAACAATTATGGCAATGTAGTATTGAGCAGCAGTGGTGGCTCAGACAGTAATAACCTGACGCATTCACTCATCATCGCCGTACTCACGCACGCCATCACATCCGGTGGTTGTGACAGCATTGCCGTTTATGACTGGACACACACTCTGGACATGGTCACGGGCGATCTCAGCCTTACTCTGACACCCTTGTTCAGTTTTCAGGCACAGCAAAACGGCAGCATGGTTTCAGTCTGCAACTGAACTGCATCCAGTTACTTTTCCTGTAACACCTGACTGTCATATCGAATACCTTCCCAGCCGAACCTGATGAAATTCCGGATATTGCCATGATCCGTGCCATCAGGATTTTGAAGAACATCCTTGCGATAGTAAGCACCAAAGCAGTTAAGTGTCTGCTCCTTGCTGAACCTCTGTAGCTGCGCGAAGGCAAACAGTTTGCAGGAACCGGAATTCTGCCCGGCAGCATTCATCAACTCGCCATTTCTGAAGCCGGCAGGTGAAAAATGGTAAAGCGCATCGATCACTGACATCGTGTCAGCAAACTCGACCGTTTCAGGTTCGACATTCAATTTGTGCAAGAAATCTGCAAGCGTCATGATGGATACACCGTGTCAGTTACGGACTAATTCCAGCATAGTCCAGCAATGTTTGCTGATCAGTTTTTCTGGGCGTGCAGACTCGCCAGATTCAAATCCTTGAAAGTATCCTGATCGAACTTGATACGGAACTTGAGATAAGGTCCCTGAGACAGATAGTGCGCATCGTCAAAATCCCGGTCGTGATAGCCCTGGAAGTTATAGCCCAGTGACACCCAGGCATTCTTCATAAAGCTGACACCCACATCCGCACCCAGTGAAGCCCTGCTGACACCGGACTTGAATGACTGCTGCGCAGAGCCATGCATACCCACATCAAACAACCTGTTCAGATCATGTCGATAGTCAGCACCCAGTAATGCCGTAGTGCCCCGGTACTCATCGCCATCAAAACTGCTGACCACATAACGCGTTCCCAACTGTAGTCCCAGCTGGGTACGGGGAGTAACCTGCCAGTTCATGTGGGTGTTATTGACCAGCCGTGAACTTTGTACGTTCTGGCTGGTGACATCAGTACGCTGGTGCTTGAGATCAATTCGATCCAGTATGATCCAGCGACTGTCGACCGGCCGGTAGGCCCATGACAACTGGAGATTCGCCAGCAGAGAATCTCCGGCTACATTGCTCTGGTTGTTGAGATACTGTGCGACGAATGCAAATGCATGGCCTCTGATCGATTCACGGTAGAAACCGTTTACCAGTGACCAGCGATTTTCACCTGAGCCATTACGATGCTCAACACGCTCCGTGATACTCCATAGCTCGCTCCGATACAGGCTGGCCGCAGACAATGCGAGGAAGTCTCCCGTCAGAAAATTGGTCGTCGTGCCCTGACTGTATGTGCCAGAAGCAGGAACTGTGTTGCGATTGAAACTATAGCTGCTGGTCCCACGCACGGTCCTGCTTTGATCAACACCGAAGTCCAGCGCCCAGCGATCATTCACCTGCCAGCCCTGAGTCAAGCCAAGATTGGCGAACACTCGAGTACCATTCTCAGTGAACTGCTGTGTCATGCTTGAGGAAAGCTGTGCACGCTGCCATGGACTTGAACGCAATCCAAGGCGAGTCATATCGCTATCCATAACTGCGCCATTGGCATGTTCGTAATCCGCAAATACACTAGTTTCACGCGTGAGTTTGTAATCTGCACCCAGTAATGAACGGTCAGGGTAATCAGTGACCGCGCTGGAAGAGCTCAGCCCCACATCCTGTTCGGCACGCAAGGTCAGTCGCTGATCAAGCAGTTTAATACTGCCACTGACAAATCCCTGTTCACTGCTGAGATCACCCGCACTGGTATTCGTATCGGCCACATGGCGCGCACCCACACCGAAACCCGTCAGCTGCGTTTCACGATTCGCCTGAATACTGGCCAATTCCCGTTTTGAGCTACTGCTCAGCATCTCCTGATACTGGCTTTCAGCACGTAGTGACCATTGGTCATTCATTCTCAATCGCGCATTCGCTCCTGCCTTGCGCATACCTGATTCCGTGCTAGGTTGCTGACCAAATCCAAACCCGCTGCCTTCCATCCGGAAATAAGCATTGGCATCCAGCTGTTTGCTGACATGCTTGAGCTCCGTGAAGTATGCCTCCGCCTGATCTGCCCGTGCCGGATTATCAGAATCACTACGTGCAACCTCAGCGCGCAATTCCGTACCGGCTGCCAGCTGTAAGCGGGTATCTATCGAAACAACCCGGGTATCACCCACCTGGGCACCCTCATTAATAAAGCTGATGCCGGCTTCACTTCTGCCTGAGTTGTCGAGCTTTGCATAGGCGCGTCCACCGGCACTGACTGCATCAGTCATGGTTGATTCAACTTCATAGTCCACGATGATGAATTGTGGATTGAAATTCGTATCGCGACTCATGACCGGCTGCTTGAAGTAGAGCGTGCCGTTACTGTAATCAATGTCGTAGTCGATATATCGCGTCAGCGTCATTGCGCTGAGCAATCTCGCTGTATCAAATCTATCTCTTACTTCAACGCGCACCTTGTCGGTTCCGGCGATAAGTTCACGATGTGTGAGTCTGTATAACCCGGATGTGCCATCACCCTGTAGCTCGTCCTGAACAAACCCCTGATCGGTATTGGCTGCGAAGGCTGTATAGCCAAATCGTTGGCCGGCGTACTCTGACTTCACACCATTCAAGGTTCTGCTGTAGCGCCCCAGTTCGGTCATGGTGATACCCGTGTTGAAGTCCCCGAACAGCGCCATGAACTGATGACGTTCCAGCTTGATATACAGTTTGCGAGACGATGCGCCTTCAAACAGCTGCTGGCTGGCATCTCCGTACAAGGTGTAATACCTGTTCGGGTCAATCACACCCATCATGTTACGTTTGTCGATGCCCTGTCCACGCGCGGAGTCATATGCCAGCGTCAGCAGGAAATCACCTTTGATCCGCCCCTTGGCAAAGAACGCAATTCGTCCATCCTGTTCATAACCTTCTTCAATCCCGTCCGGACTGCTGGCTTCTGCATGGTTGCTGACATTGTTGTAACCGGCGGTTCCTTCAGCCAGGCCCACCAGTACCCAGTCCCTGGCCTGTGGTTCCAGCCAGACACGGACATCCTGTGACTGATGCTCATTAAAGCGAAGACTCAGCGTAACCATGCCGCTTTGCGTAGTAGGTTCCAGCTCAATACGGGCAATGCCGTCTTCATCAACGCTGAACTGCGCATCGCGGGGCGCAAGACTTGCCAGTTGCCTGTCCTGCAGTTGCTGCACTTCCCACCAGCTGCGATAAGGCGCCTCCACCCGGTAGGAGCCAATCGTTCCCGGACGGGCAGGCTGGCCAGCGGCATCTACCATTCGCAAAGCGATAACAGGCCTGGAACTGCCATCTGCACTCAGACTGGATTGCGCTGTATCCAGCTCGGCCCGGACAGCTCCCCCTGAATAATGCACGGTGCGATCAATACGCTGAACTTCCTTGCCTTCAGCATCCAGCACAATAACAACCAGCTGGTTGTCACCCTCTTTAAGATCCACGCCGCGCCAGCGACTCAATGCCAGGGAGTTGTCGTGTTTACTGGATATGCCATCGAAATTCAGGCCACTGACGGGTGCGTCATTCAAACGCACCAGCACTGTCTGAGCGGGCAGATGCTGGACTGCGATCTTGATGCTGGGGATGGCCGGCACTTCATTGAGTGCTGGACGTACCAGCGCAATGCCACCGGTAAGGGATTCCACATCCACATCTGTATTAACTGTGCTATCAGGCTTGACCGGATGCTCGCTTTTCATTTCAACTGAGCCGGCCACCACACCAATGGTTTTCAATTCAGCTGCTGCATCCCGGGACTTGATAAGCGTTACAGGTCCCTGCTGTTTGATACGCACACCCTCGATACTGATTTCCACACGACGATTTTTAGCCAGACTGACCACATCGCTGCCGGACTCAACAGGCTCATCAGGCCCCTTACCTTCTGTTTCGATCTGCTCGGGTATCAGCGCCAGCGCGGTACGCAAATACTCAGCAACAGCTGCTGCCCGCGCCTGTGAAAGCTCGTAGTTATCAGCAAACAAATGCTGCTTTGACTTTGGAATTGCATTCTTGTCGGTATGACCGACTGCCTTGATGTGCAGATTCTGTACGCCACGCCATTCTCCAGCCAGTTTATCCAGTTGCGACCGATCGGCTGAACTGAGCGTTGTACCCAGCACTTCAAAATGGGGTGAGAAGCGGTAACTGGCATTTTCATAGCTCATCTCACCACGGGTGACACGATTGTCCACCATGTCGGTACGCTGATTCTGTTGTGAGTCCGTATCGAACAGCATGACTGATTTGATGATGAAGCCGCCTGCCGCATTGCTTTTTAATCTTGTTCTGAAGCTAAGACTACTTTGCGTGCCGGCGGCCAGTTCATTCAGACGAAATACCAGGGTGTCATCCATGAGCTGTGGATCTGCCAATGTCTTATCAGCAAGCGTGGTGCTGCCAGAGACATACTCAAACCCCTCGGGCAAGGTCACCATCAATCTGATATTGCGGATCGGCAGGTTCATCACTTCAGCGTCAAGCGTATGAAGCAGATTTTCGCCTGCAACACGTGTGGTCATGCCGTAGTTGGCTACACCAGTTGGTGGCTTTTTCTCCTTCAATACAAAGTCAGCCCGCCACAGCGCACCTGCGCTGACATCTACAAACTGGGAGAAGCTGCGTCCTGCATGACGCACGCGCTCATCGCACAACTGGGGTTCAAGTGTGTTCGGCACGGTGACCGTATCAAGTTGTACCACATGCGATCCGGCTGGTACGCCTTCAAAGTGGTACTTGCCTTCGGCATCAGTCACGGCGTAACGCCCATCTTCCAGATAAATTTTTACGCCCGGCACACCCTGCTGTGCCGATGTTTCCTTGTCGCAAGTGCCTGTTACAACGCGACCCATGATGAATGTGGTATCAGTAAATAATTCATTACGCAGTCGAATCGTCGCCTGCGCCACATTGGACGATGCACCGGCGGCATTGGCTGCCTGAGCACGATTGATCAGCCTGTCACTCCGCGCTGCCACCGTCACTTCTGTCACGTAACTCAGTTTTACAGTGGCTTTGGCAGGCAGAGTTCCAACTGAAAATTGCAGGGTGCGACCATCACTGCTGATCAAGGGATCTGTAATCACCTGTCCTGCCAGCCGTGCAGAACCAGATTGATAACGCAAGCCCTGCGGCAGAGTATCTGTCACGATCACATTGCTGACCTGCACACTGGTGCTGACATTCTGTACAGCGAGGGTGTACTGGACAAAGTCACCCTGTGCCGCGGTGGTTGTCGTAGTGGACTTGGTCAGGTACAGCTGAGTACCTGAAGGATCAAGTGGCAGATCGATGGCTACGGCAGCAGGTGAAGTCACATCAAACGCTGCGCCAAATGATGCAGCACTCAGTCGATAGGGCGCGCCAGATAATTGATTCAGCTCACCAAGGTTGCGGCCGGATGCAAACGTATAACCATTCGGCGTTGTGACCTCCAACCGATATTGACCCGGCGCCACCAGCGGAAAACGGAATACACCATCCGGCAGGTTGTACACATTGCCGCCACTGTCAGTCACGGCATTACCAGTGGTCATTTCCGATGGGTAAGTGCTGATGCCATTGTCACCCAACACACTGGCAGCCATACCTGTGGCCACATCAATCAAACGTACCCGCGCACCGTTAACAGGCTGTCCGGTGAGCGAGTTGAAAATCAGTCCGTAAGGGTCCACCAGCACGGATACATCATGTGTATCTGAATTGTTATAGATGTCGGTGTAGCTTGCAGTAATACGGGTATCACGATCCACCTGTAGCACGCAGTCGCCGTTGGCAGGTGCTGCCGAACTGTGCGTCTGGATATAGCCGACGAACACGCCGGTATTTACACCTGTTTCGCGCAACCTGATCGTTTCGCTATCTCCAATGGCGCTGGTCACCACCAGATCCGTAGTATCAATCACTGCGGGATTGCGATTCTGATCGGCATCGCTGACCTGCAGGAATACAGCATCGCCCGCGTGCACGGAATCGGTATTGGTCAATGCCAGCAATTGCGATGCATTCACTGAACTGCCATTAGCAAACGTTGGCTGCGGCAGATTGCTAAAACTGCCGGACATCAGGCACTGGGTGGGTCCCGCTGTAGTTGTTTGTGTCGCACTGACCGCATCAGTAAAGCGCAAGACAGTCAACGCAGACACTGAGGGCACCGGCACCACCGTGGTGCTCACCATATTGCTGTTGATGATTTCCGGAAGGCTCGCTCCGTCACGGGTAAATTGCAACTGAGCTGTATTGCTGATCACTACCCCGGGATCAGTAGCAGCCATTGTAGAAACAGAGAACAAAGTCAGCACTGCTAACAGCAGCAACTCCCGGATTGCTTTTCCTGGCAACCTGGACAGACGCACACAGCCGGACGCAGCAAAGGCACGGGGCGTGAGCCCCGCACCTCTGTCGTCTGCAGAAGCGAACTGCTTGTTACTGCACATCTCTTCTTCCTTACAAGAAAGAAAAGCCGCAGAAATCAGTGCGTGCATCTTTCCGGTAGCCGCTTTACTTCACGGTTACGTCGAAAGTCACTCTCGAACTGCTGCCCGCAGCGACTGTACCGGCATTAACGCTGATCGAAGTAACGGGTGAGCCGGTGGTTGAAGCACCGTCAGCATCTGCCGAACTGTCCGTAAGCGTAGTGGCAGCTGCCGCACCTACTTTCAATGTCATGCTGTTGGCCACATAGGTAGTATTTGCTGGAATGTTATCGGTCAGGGTCACAGCTGTTGCCGATACCGCACCGCTATTGGTCACCACCATTGTGTAGCGCACTACAGCACCAGGAATTGCCTTGGGATTGGTTGTGCCATTCACTGGATCACTCACGACCACCGCTGACTTCACCACTGATAATGTCGCCGTGACAATGGTGTATGTATTGGTCGCAGCTTCGGTACCGTTATTACCTGCATCTGCGAACACCACATCAACAACGCTGGCAGATTCAGCACCGGTTGTTGCTGTGGAAGTGGTGGTTGCCGTCAGGGTCATATTGGCAGTGTTGCCATTGATGACGTTTCCCGGAATGGTTGACACAATCAGTACCTTGATTGATGCATCCCGTGCAATAGTCTGTGCACCGGATATCGCAGTATCCGTTCCTGCGTCGTAGCTGCCATTGCCATTCACATCCAGATACAGGGCATAGGTGCTGATATCGAAGTTGTCACCCGATGTGACATTTGTTGCAGCCAGGTTAAAACTGTCTGAAGCGTTGCCCGTGTTAGTCACAGTAAATAGCAGACCGACCTGTGTTGCTGCAGGCACGGTAGTGACACCACTCCCTGCCGTGACGGTCAGGTCAACTTTCTTGTCGACCACAAAAGCAGCCGGGTTACTGTTGACGGCCGACTGTGCAACACTGCCTACCGTATAATTTACTGTCGCGGTGTTGCTGATGCTTGTGCCCGCAGTGGTTTCCCCTGCAGCGGCCAATGCACCACTTGTAACACTCACTGACGACAGAGCGATCAACGCGAGACAACCTCGCTTGACATGCGCTGTTAATGTTTTCATATGAACAACTCCTGCAGTTTTAACGACGAACAGGCTGAACAAATCCCACCCTGACGCCTGTCAGATCAGAATGGGTCATGCCTTGCGGCAAAATGAACTGGTTATTTCACTGTCGCGCGAAAGCGCACAGCACCGGTCTGACCGGCGTTGATAGGCGTAGTAAATACCCATCTGATACCCATGATTTCTTCAGCATGGGGCACGCGGTTACTGCCATCAGCGTTCTTCACCGTAAGAGCATCCAGCCTGGCAAAGGTTTTGTTATCGAGTGAATAGGTGATATCTGTTCCGGTTCCTGATGCCGAATTGGCCACGTAGCTCATGTGCTCAGGAACTGGATTGTTGACCACCACGTTGGATGCCGGTTTATCACAGACATTCTTTGCCGTAATAATGTAAATAACCTGACTGCCCGGAATCACCTTGTCTGGCGCGACCAGACGCGTTGCCTTTTTTCCCTGTGCATTGGTGTATGGCTGCTCCACCTTCGCTTCGCTATTCAGCTCCACGCAAGGCTTGTCGACTGCCTGTGCATGCACATCAATGACTCCGATCAGCATGCTGGAGAGCAGAATGAAGTGGCGGCTGTTTGATCTTGTTTTCATGGTTGCAACTTTCCTTAATGAAACTTGATGGAAGTGGTTTTATTCAGTTGATGGTTACCGCGAAACTGACTGTTTGCGCGCTACTCGCTGAAGTCAGCGTACCGATCACCACACTTACTTTTGGCGAAGCGGCGCTGACAAACTGGCCTGCATCGGTATCAGCAGCATCTGTCAGCGTGATGCCATTCAATTTCAATGTACCGGGCACATATGTGGTGTTCGCCGGAATCGCATCGGTGAACAGAGCATTATTCGCAGTACCAATACCACTGGCCGTGATGACCACCTGGTAAGTGATCGTTGCAGTTGGAATTGGCTGGTTGTTGCCCAACGAGTTGGTAATTACCTGTGACTTGGCGGCAACAATTGAAATTGAACCGGTTACGTATGCGCCGCTGCTGGTTGCGCGCCCCGCAGTTGTTCCCAGCACTGCATCTACTCCAGCCGTGCCCTGTCCGGAAAATATCTGGCCGCTGACTCCGTTTACGCCGCCAGTAAACGAAGCGGCGCTGAGCTCACTTCGACCGATAGCACCATTGTTCAAACCTGTTGGAATGTTATTGATTACCAGCACTACGATGGAGGCATCAGCCAGCAGGTTCGGATCATTCACGCCAGGTACATACAAGGTATCCCCCGGAGAAAGGCCGGCGACGCCATCGGTATCAAAGTAGATATGGTTGGTGGCAAGCACTGGATCAAAGTCATCACCGACAATGGTGCTGTTGGCTGACAAACTGTATTTTTCTGGACCATTACCTGTGTTGGTAATCCGGTACTGCAATACGCGGTTAATGTCCCCCGGTGTGACGCTGACTGAACTGGTCAGAGTCGACACATTGACGTTGATCATTTCCGCTACTGAAATTGTTGCGGCATTGGAATTGGCAGTAACACTGCTGCCACCGACTTCATAGCTGACCTGTGCAATGTTCTGAATAGTGCTGCCTGCGGCGGTACCAGCGGCAATACCCACCTCGGGCAGCAAGGCTATGGAGCAGCCAGCCATACACATCAGACCGAGACGAATGCGGGTTGAATAATTCATATCAAGCAGTTCAGGCTTCCTGTTGACGGGCACCGGCTCACACGATGTAAGCCTTTACCTGACGATTCAGTAAGCGATTCTTGGTATTCACGAATTTATCTGCGTGAACTGCTTCTCAATTTGCCAAGACGGCCCTCAAGTAATGCGATGAGCTGTCGAAAGCGTCTCGATTTTTTGACACTTGAGCATGGCGACAGGATCAAAATGTGACTGGCTTTGCGTCCCGTGAATGCAGAGACGATATGCTCAGGACATTAAGTTCACCTGTATTCCGAGATCAATACTGATGGTTTTGACATTACGCAAAACGGGTCACCAAACAGTCATGCGAATCCTTGGCAGAATGATTTTCTCATTGTGCGTCTGCTGTCTCTGCACCGTAGCGCTGGCTGGCAATTTCATTTATGAAATCCGCGGAACAGCAGGCGGCTCCAACAACATCTGGCGCATTGACCCTAACCTGCCTGCGGTCACCACGGCCTATGCCGGTTATCCGGGTGGCGACTCGGCTACGCTGGCGCAGTGTCCGGATGGTCTGATCTATTACGTCATCAACACCACCAATGGCACTATGTACCGCTGGAATCCAGCCACGCCTGCAACCGCACCCGTTGCAATCGGGACACTCGGTTCAGGCATCGGCGGATCTTTCCGATTCGCTTGCAACAGCGCCGGTACGCTTTACTACATGCCAGACGGTGGCAATGTGCTTTACACAGTCAACAAGATTACCGGCGCCGCCGCTGCCGGGCCGACCATTACCGGACTGGGTTCCGGTGGTGATATGGCCTTCAACTCTGCGGGCGTGCTGTATGTCATCAACAGCAGCCGGCAACTTTATAGCGCCTCCATTTCAGGTGGTGCGGCAACCTTGATTGGTACTGTGACTTTTCCGGGCGGTATCACGCCCGCCACCTTGGGGCTGGCTTTTGACTGGGCGGGCAATCTGTACACCCAGACACAGAGTCCAACCAATCTTTACCGGATTACCGGCACCACTGCGACTCTGGTAACGGGGTTGCTGGGCGGCACAACAGCAACGGGTGATCTGGCTTCAGCGTTTCTCACTTCTCCTAACATCACTGTCGGCAAGGCTTTCTCACCAGCCACCATCATGACGAACGGCACTTCCCTTCTCACCGTGACCCTGACCAACGCCAACGCAACCTCTCTGACCGGCACGGCATTTACTGATACTTATCCGACAGGTGTCGTGACTGCGACAACTCCCGCAGCTGCTACCACCTGCGGGGGCAGCGTCACGACCACAGCTAATTCACTGAAATTAAGTGGCGGCACCATACCGGCCAATGGCTCCTGCACGGTCTCCGTAAATGTGACCAGCGCCAGCGCCGGTACCTACACAAATACTTTGCCGGTACGTTCGGTGACAACTGTACAGGCCTACAACGACGTGGCCGCCAGTGCAGTACTGGCTGTCAAACTCCCGCCTAGCATGACCAAAACATCGGCTGTTTATTCCGATCCGGTCAATGGCACTAGCAGCCCCAAGCGCATTCCGGGCAGCTTTGTAAATTACTCCATCGTCACCACCAATTCAGCGAATGGTGCCATCGACAATAACCAGGTGGTTATTACCGATCCGCTGCCGGCCAATTCCGAGCTGTTTGTGGGAAATCTGGGTGGCGCGGGAAGCGGACCGGTGGCGTTTACGGATGGCACTACGCCAAGTGGCCTGACCTATACATTCTCATCTCTTGCCAGCAATACGGACGATCTATCTTTTTCGAACAATGGTGGCACCAGCTTCGGTTACACCCCCGTCGCTAATGCCAGTGGGGTTGATCCCACGGTCACGCACATCCGCATCAACCCCAAAGGTACGTTCAATTCAAGCGGCAGCTTTCAGATCCTGTTCCGGGTGCATATTAAATAAGGAGAGCACCTGTCTGCTCCGGACTGCCCTCTACCCGGAAAGTGCCGGTATTGCTCGTTAACTTAATCCAGCCATAGCGATACGGATCGCCCTTTAACGGCCTTGCAGGGATTACCTGATGAGATGTTCATAATTTCGCACACCCGAACTTGCCTTTCGGCCACAAATGGCCAATTATTCCGAGGTTTACAGGTAAGATATCTGTTCCCGGGGTGTGCGCTGGCATTCAGAATGCTCAGTGTACGAGTTACGACACCTGACATGTTCATTTCACATGTCAGGCGAACAATTTAAGGTTTTGATGTGGACGTCACCAATACACAGGATCCAAATTATTTTCACCGTGTAGTCGATTGCCAATGGGCCTGTCCCGCGCATACCGACGTTCCCGAATACATCAGATTGATTGCCCAGGGCAAGTTCACCGATGCCTATCTGGTCAATCGCGAATCAAATGTATTTCCCGGTATTCTCGGCCGCGTCTGTGACCGGCCATGCGAACCCGCATGCCGTCGCGGCCGTGTCGAAGACAAGCCCGTTGCGATCTGCCGTCTGAAACGCGTCGCCGCAGATCATCGTGACGAGGTATTAGACCTGCTGCCAAAGATTCCGGCCAAGAAAAATGGCAAGCGAATTGCCTGTATTGGCGCGGGTCCTTCGTCCCTGACCGTTGCCAGCGATCTGGCCCCTCTGGGATATGAAGTCACGATTTTTGAAAAGTGGGGTCAGGCCGGTGGCCTGATGCGCACCAACATTCCCTCCTTCCGTCTGCCTGCGCAGGTGCTGGATGAGGAAATTGGCTACATTACCGAGCGTGGCGGTGTAGACCTGAAGCTCAATACGCCAGTAAACAGCCTGAAAGCGCTGCTGGCCAGCAATGAATTCGACGCGGTGTTCATCGGTAGTGGCGCGCCCAAGGGTAAGGATCTGAAGCTGCCCGGCCGTGATCAGTCCGACCGCATCCACATCGGAATTAACTGGCTGGAATCGGTAGCCTTTGAACACATCAAGAGCATTGGTGACCGGGTACTGATCATCGGCGTAGGTAATACCGCGATGGATTGCTGCCGCAGCTCCCTGCGACTGGGTGCCAAGTCAGTCAAGGTAATGGCTCGTAAGCCCCGTCAGTTCTTCAAGGCTTCTGCCTGGGAACTGGATGACGCCGAGGAAGAAAGCGTACAGATCATGGTCAACCATGCGCCCAAAGCCTTCGTGACCAGCAATGGCAAGCTCACCGGAATGCTTTTCGAGCAGATGGAATATGAGATGCAGGGTGACCGCATCGTCAGTGAGCGCGTTGTCGGCGAAGTAATTATTGAATGTGATGATGTAATCCTTGCCATCGGCCAGGAAAATGCATTCCCGTGGATCGAGGCTGATCTGGGTATCGAGTTTGACCGCTGGCAGGTGCCGGTCACCGACAAGGTCACCTTCCAGTCAACACGCAAGGAAGTGTTCTTCGGTGGTGACGCCGCTTTTGGCCCAAAGAACATCATCTGGGCTGTTGAACACGGCCATCAGGCAGCAATTTCAATTCATAACTATTGCTCGGAAAAATCCGTAAGTGACCGTCCGCCTGCCATGCTGAATCTGTCCAGCCGCAAAATGGGCATTCATGAATGGTCGTACAAGAACGACTTCAACCCGGCAGAGCGTCGTCTGATGCCGCATGTCAGCCTCAAGGAACGCTTCAAGAACATCAACATTGAAGTGGAGCTGGGCTTCAATGCAGAGCAGATGGCTGCCGAAGTGCAGCGCTGCCTGAATTGCGATGTGCAGACAGTATTTGAACCGAAGCTGTGTATCGAATGTGATGCCTGCATCGACATCTGTCCGGTGGACTGCCTGACCATCACGCCCAACGCCGACGAGCCGCAGCTGCGAACCCAGCTGAAGGCGCCGCCACAGAATCCGAATCAATCACTGTATGTATCAGCGCCCCTCAAGCAAACCGGCCGCGTCATGGTGAAAGACGAAAACCTGTGCGTTCACTGCGGCCTGTGCGCAGAACGCTGTCCGACCTTTGCGTGGGACATGCAGAAATCCAAAATCAACATCGCACACGCAGGTGCCTGAGATGCAAACAGCAGACAGAACTGATCGCACTAACGACTTCGTTATCAAGCTCGCCAATGTCAACGGCACAGGCTCGGCCAGTGCCAACACCATGTTGATGAAAACCGTGTTCCGCATGGGCGTGCCGGTGGTGGGCAAGAATTACTTCCCTTCGAATATTCAGGGTATGCCGACCTGGTATGAAATTCGTGTCACCAAAGACGGCTACATGGCGCGTGCCGGACGGGTAGACCTGATGGTCGCCATGAACGCCGAGACCTATGCCAAAGACATCAAGGAAGTCAGTCCCGGCGGCTACCTGTTATATGACTCGAGCTGGCCGCGTCCTGCGCTGCTGAAGCGCGATGACATCACAATCATGGGCGTACCCCTGGCTCGCATGTGTAATGAGACATTCCAGGGTGTACGCGCGCGCATCCTGCTCAAGAACATCATGTATGCTGGTGTGCTGGCAGCGCTGCTTGACATGGATCTGGAGCTGATGCGCAGCATGCTGGGTGAAAGCTATGCAGCCAAGCAATCGCTGCTGGATTCCAACTTGCGTGCGCTGGAAATTGGCTACAACTATGCCAAGGAACACTTCCCGTGTCCGCTGCCGCTGCGCATGCAGCGTCTCGACAAGACCAAAGGCCATGTAATGATCGACGGCAACACCACCTCTGCGATGGGTTGCCTGTTTGCAGGTGCGACAGTGGGAGCCTGGTACCCCATCACTCCATCTACATCGTTGATGGATGCATTTAAGAGTCTGTGCCAGAAATATCGCGTCGATCCACAAACCAACGAACGAAATTACGCCATTATTCAGGCGGAAGACGAGTTATCGGCCATCGGTATGGTGGTGGGTGCCGCATGGAATGGCGCTCGTGCTTTCACGCCAACCAGCGGACCAGGTGTTTCGCTGATGAATGAATTCATTGGCCTGGCTTATTACACTGAAATCCCGGCGGTGATCTTTGACGTGCAACGGGTCGGCCCATCCACCGGTATGCCCACCCGTACCCAGCAATGTGATCTGATGTCATCAGCCTATGCTTCACATGGCGATACACGTCATGTGCTGCTGTTCCCGGCCAACCCGGAAGAATGTTTCTATCTGGCCGCACAATCATTTGATCTGGCTGAACGCCTGCAGACACCGGTACTGGTGCTGCTCGATCTGGACATCGGTATGAATGACTGGATGTGTTCCGACCTAAAGTGGGATGCTGCCTATCAGCCGGATCGCGGCAAGGTAATGAGCAAAGACGATCTGTTAAAGATCGAGAAATTCTGGCGTTACTATGACCACGATGGCGACGCCATTCCGTATCGCTCACTGCCCGGCGTACACAGCAAAGGCGCGTTCTTTACCCGCGGATCAGGTCACAATCAGTACGGTGGCTACACAGAAGATTCCACCGAGTACCAGATCGTACTGGATCGCCTGAAGCGCAAATTTGATACCGCGAAAAAACTGGTACCCCCTGCCATACTGCACGGAACGGGGAATCATGCTGTAGGACTGCTGTCCATCGGCAGCTGCGACGGTGCCGTACGTGAAGCGATAGATCAACTGCAACGTAAAGGCATTCAGGTCGACTACCTGCGTGTTCGTGCCTTTCCGTTCGGCGAGGAAGTGGAAAACTTCCTGCGCCAGCATCAGCAGATTTTTGTCATTGAGCAGAATCGCGATGCACAACTGAAGAGTATGTTGATACTTGAAACGGCCGTAGAGAAAGCCAAGCTGCATTCCATCCTGCATTACAGTGGATTGCCGATGACTGCACATGTGGTTGTAGATGGTGTGTGTGCGGCACTGGGTAACGATGCCCGTCTGGTTGCCAGCCGTTAATTGAGGATGCTGTCATGAGTTTTATTGCCAAACCAAAAATCGCCAACCTCAACCTGCCACGCAATGAGCTGGGTCTTACGCGCCGTGATTATGATGGTGCCATGTCCACACTCTGCGCAGGGTGCGGTCATGACTCCATCACGGCAGCTATCATCGAAGCGGTGTGGAGCCTGTCGATTTCCCCTGAACAACTGGTAAAGCTGTCCGGCATCGGCTGCTCCTCGAAATCGACTGCCTACTTTGTCAGTGGCGCGCACGGCTTCAACAGCGTACATGGCCGCATGCCCTCAATCGCCAGTGGCGCAAGTGCTGCAAACCGGCAGCTGCACTATCTCGGCGTGTCGGGCGATGGCGATACCTTGTCCATCGGCTTCGGGCAACTGGCGCATGCTATCCGGCGCAATGTCAATATGGCCTACATCTGTGAGAACAATGGTGTGTATGGACTGACCAAGGGTCAGTTCTCAGCTGCAGCAGACATCGGCAGCAAGAACAAGAAGGGTGAGTCCAACCAGCAGCCGCCGATTGATCCCTGCCTGACCGCATTGACGCTGGGTGCAACTTTTGTGGCCCGCAGCTTCTCGGGTGACAAGCAGCAACTGGTCCCGCTGATCAAAGCTGCCATGAAGCATCCCGGCTTTGCGCTGATTGATGTTCTTTCGCCCTGCGTTACCTTCAATGATCATGAAGGCTCCACCAAGAGCTATGCCTATGTACGTGAACACTTCGAGGAAGTGGTGCATGCTGATTACGTACCACCGCGTGCCTCGATCTCGGTCGAGTATGCTGAAGGTAAATCAATGCCGGTGACGATGCATGACGGGACCCAGATTCTGCTGCGCAAGCTGAACAATGACTACGATCCAGCTAATCGTGGTCACGCGCTGGAATACCTGCGCAACCGTCAGGCAGAAGGTGAATACGTCACGGGCCTGCTGTTTATGGACACCGAGAGCCGGGACTTCCATACCGTTAATCAGACCACTCAGACCCCACTTAATCAGTTGCCTTACTCAGTGCTGAATCCTGGTCAGGCGCAACTGGACAAGATGCTGAATCGTTATCGTTAGGCCTTCATGGTAAGCCTCGCTGATGAACTGGAGCGTTTGCAGTCACTTCATGAGCGGGGCGTTCTGTCGGCTGAGGAATTTGCACGTGCAAAGGGCAGATTGTTTAGTGAATCTGCCCGCACAGATTCAGCTCATGGATTGAACCGGTTACGCCGCAGCAGGACAGACCGGGTTTTTGGTGGCGTATGTGGTGGGCTGGGGCAACATACCGGCATGCCCAGCTGGGGGTGGCGCCTCATGTTCTGCCTGAGCGTGGTGTGCTTCGGCTTTGGTGTACTGCTCTACGTTCTGCTGTGGCTGCTAATGCCACTGGATGATTAAACGCGCGGCCTTGGTTTTTGTTGCGCGACAAACCCTGCCTGCAACCAGTCTTCATGCGCATTGCGATGCGCCGACTCCCCCACCCGGCGATGCGTCACACCACTGTGCCCGCAGCGCACATCATGTGCCCACTGTCTGGCATATAAATCAGTGTATCGAACCGGATCGGTTTTCTGTTCTGACATCTGGCTTGCGTAATTTTGCCAGTCATGTGTACGCCGCATGATTGCCCCCGGACGGTCAGCCGACCTGATGATGAAACTTAGCTCTGACTGCATCGGCTTGATGGCCGCAGGACTTGAACCACAAAGTGCGCAACAGGCTGCAATACGTCATCCTGGTTGCAAATGTGTGCTGTGCTTCGCTGATTTATGTATCTGATATGCGCACAGTGCCAGTCATCAGCACTGTATGACGCAATGCCATTCCATGGATCGAGAGAAAATCAAAACCGGCCGGTTTGTTGAACGCTACCTGAGTGGCGATCTGCTGATGCGCGAAGCATGGGAATTTGAACGCTTCTGCCGGGAACATCCTGATGTGCTTGAAACCCTGGCCATCCCTGCCCGCCTGCAGGCGCATCTGAAAGCCAGCACCTTCGACGGCATGAACACCAGTGTGTTCGAAGCCATGCCTTCCAGCGTATCGCGACTTGCCGCAGCAACCGGGTTGCGAAGTATTGATCAGGCCAGTATGGACAAACAGCAGGATATGGACGAGGAAGAGGATGAAGATCCTGTGCCGGCCCGTACTGCGATCAATAAATACCTTCTGCTGCTCCTGCTGCTCAGTCTGGTGGGCTTGGGAACACTCTACTGGCAGACACAATCGCTGCAACGACAAATAAAAACCATGCATGTTGCCGCACAGGTAAGCGGCCTGCGTGCAACCACCAGCATACAGACGCTGCGTGCCACACCCGGAACCAGTCAGGCAGATGAACCCGTTATTTCTGTTTCATTAAGTCTGGCTGAATGGCTGGATGTGCACCTGGATGTCAGCAACAGCCCATTCAAAGTGTTCGGCATCCAGATCAGCAAAGTGAATGAAGCCCGGGTGCTGGAGCTTCGACGTATCTCGGCCGATACCAATCAGGAATTACGCTTCAGCCTGAACTCGACCACCTTCGGCAATGGTCAGTACGAAATCAAGCTTCAAGGCTATAACTACAAAGGCGAAGCCAGTGACATCGGCTGGGTACTGATGGATCTGCACTAGTTAACCAGGTAATACATTCCAGCCGAATGACTCAGTCGCTTCAGTATTACCCTTCCCGTAACGTCGTAGCCGGTGGATGATTGACCACACTGCGGGTTACAGCGATACCCGTGATGCCCACCAGCAGGATGCCGCTCAATGTACCCATCCACCAGACATTCAGGTCGAAGTTGTACTTGAGATTAAATACTTCGGTAGCAAGGTAGTAACCCACAGCACTGGCCGCACAGGCACCGAGCAGACCGGCCAGCAAGCCCAGCACTATGAATTCCGCTGCCAGACCTTGCAGCACCACTCGCCGGCTTGCTCCCAGTGTGCGCAGCATGGCGCTTTCGTAACGTCGCTCATCGCGAGTGGATTGAATAGCAGCCAGCAACACAGTAATACCCGCGAGCAATGAGAAGGCAAAAACATATTGTATAGCCAGTGTGGCGGTATCCATGACGCTGCGTACCTGTGCCAGCACGGCATCAATATCAATGGCGGTTACTTCAGGAAAACTGCGATAGAACTCACCCATGATGCGACGCTGTGCTGCATCAAGATGCACGCTGGTGATGTAAGTACCCAGCATTTTGTCGAGGGTACCCGGTGAGAACACCATGAAGAAGTTGGGTCGGAAACTGTCCCAGCGTACTTCACGAATGCTGCTGATGGTGGCATCAATGGTTTCGCCCGCAACATCGTAGCGAATGACATCGCCGATCTTAAGGTCGAGATCCTCAGCAATTCTGGCCTCTACTGACACACGCGGCCCACCTCCATCACCTTCACGCCACCAGCTGCCAGCAATGATCTTGTTGCCTTCCTGCAATTGTTCAGACCAGGTGAGATTGGTTTCGCGTTCCAGAAAGCCACGTCCCCGTTCGCCTCTGGCACCACGCCCACGCACCGGCTTGCCGTTGATGCTTACCATGCGCGCCCGCAACATGGGTACCAGTACGGGTTCTTCCACTCCACGTTCAACAAAGAATTGCTGGAGACGTTTGGCCTGATCCGGACTGATATTGATCAGAAACTGATTGGGCGCATTATCCGGCAGGCTCATGCGCCAGTCGTTCAGCAGATCATTGCGTACCACCAGCAACAGCAGCAGCACCATCAAGCCCAAACCGAAAGCGACCAGCTGGACGATGCTTTCACTGCCGCGTCTTGCGATATTGGCCACGCCATAGCGCCATGACACACCGACTGTGCGTCGCAAGCCACTGAGACTTTGTACCAGTCCATACCCAACAAGCGCCAGCACCAGCACAGTGGCGAACGTACCGCCTGCAACATAGCCCACCAGCCGAACATCCCGCACCAGTATCAGTAACAGTCCCAACAAGGCAGTCACCGCAATGACATACACGCTGATGTAGCGCAGAGGCGGCGGCGCAGCGTTATGACGCAGCACACGTGCCGGTGGCGTTCGCTTCAACTGCAACAGTGGCGGCAGGGCAAAGCCCGCAAGAATGATTAGAGGTGTGAACATGCCCAGCACAGCAGGGTGCCAGTCCGGCGTGGGCAATTCACCATTCAATAAATCACGCGCAGCAAACGCCAGCCCCATCTGCGCGAAATACCCCAGCGCTGTACCCACTACGCCAGCAATCAAACCCAGCATCAGCAATTCAAGACCACATATTCCCAGTACCAGATTCTGACTGGCGCCCATGCTTTTCATCAGCGCCACTGTATCCAGATGCCGCGCCACGTAGCGCCGCGCTGCCATTGCAACCGCCACACCTGCCAGCAGCACACTGGTCAGCGCGGTAAGATTGAGAAAACGGCCTGCCCGTTCGATCGAAGATTGCAGTTGCGGACTGGCATCACCAAGTTGCTCCATGCGCACACCGGCAGACAAGCGGTTACTCAGCCAGTTTTCAAATTGCACCTGTTGTCGTTGATCACCGGCAAACAGCTGACGGTATTGAACTCGACTGCCCACTCCTACCAGACCTGTTGAAGCTACATCTTCCAGCCGCATTAACAGCGTCGGTGCCAGCTCTACAAACTGAGTGCCCTGATCTGGCCGATAATCCAGCGCTTTACTCACTCTGAGCTGTCGCTTGCCTACCTGTAGCAGGCTGCCCACCTGTGCATTAAGACGCGACAACAGTCGCGGATCTGCCCACACTTCGCCCAGCGCAGGCAACTCAGCCGTTTCGTAGGCAGGATCATTCAAACTGTTGCTGATCTTCAGGCGACCACGCAGGGGATAACCCGATGTCACTGCCCGCACTGAACTGAGCGAACTGGCTTCATCAAGGACAATGACGCTGTTAAATGCCTGTGCCTGCGCTGTCTGCAATCCGAGTACTTGCGCCCGTTGCATGTACTCATCAGACAGTGGCCGTGAAGATTGCAGACGGATATCGGCAGCCAGAACTTCGTTGGCGCGCTGCGCCATGCCACGATCAACGCGATTAGTGAAAAAACTCACCGCCGTCAGCGCGCTGACAGCCACTACCAGTGCCAGTAACAACACCAGATGTTCGCCCGCGCGCCATTCACGATGGAGTTTGAGCAAGGCCAGCCGGAGTGATTTCATGATGACACCACCCGCCCCATGTCCAGCTTGATCACCCGCTGGCATCGATCCGCCAGTCGAACATCATGCGTGACAAGTACCAGCGTGGTGCCCGATGCCGCGTTCATTTCAAACAGCAGGTTCATCACCCGTTCACCAGTGACAGCATCCAGATTGCCGGTGGGTTCGTCTGCAAAAAGCACGGCTGGTCTGGTAACAAAGGCGCGCGCTATGGCTACCCGCTGCTGCTCACCACCCGAGAGTTGATTGGGATAGTGACTACTTCGGGCTGATAACCCTACATGATCTAGTGCCGCCAGTGCAGCTTCGCGTGCCCGAGCTGTGCCGGCCAGCTCAAGCGGTAGCATGACGTTTTCCAGCGCAGTCAGTGACGGCACCAGATGAAAACTCTGGAATACAAAACCGACATGCTTGGCGCGTACAGCAGCCCGACCATCTTCATCCAGCGAGGTCAGCTCAATACCGTTTACCTGTACCTGGCCTGATGTAGGCACATCCAGACCGGCCAGCAGGGCCAGCAGCGTAGATTTGCCTGCCCCGGACGCGCCAATCACCGCCACGGTTTCACCTTGCTGAATTTGCAAAGTGACATCATCCAGAATGGTCAGAGTTCCCTCCGGACTGCTAACCTGCTTACTCAAATTGTTTGCGGCCAGTACGGTGGTATTCATGCGTTGCGGATTCATTCGGTTCCTGTGTCTGGGGCTGGTTCTGGTTTGCTCAGGTGGTACTCAGGCCGGCACCCTGCTGGTCATGGGGGATAGTCTGAGTGCCGGATATGGCATCAATGTCACAAACGGCTGGGTCGCCTTGCTGGGCAAACGCTTGAGTGCTGAAGGTTACGGATACCAGATCATCAATGCCAGTGTCAGTGGTGAGACCAGCAGGGGCGGTAAAGTTCGGCTTCCCGCTCTGTTAAAAAATCATCAGCCCGATCTGGTCATCATCGAGCTCGGCGCCAATGATGGCTTGCGCGGATTGCCAGTTGCGCAAATGCGCAACAATCTGGCGGACATGATTGTTGCTGCGCAGGCCAGCAAGGCTAAGGTATTACTGATTGGCATGCAGATTCCTCCCAACTATGGAACGCAATATACCAGCGCTTTTACGAATACCTTTCAGGAGCTTGCCACTACTTACCGAGTGAAGCTGGTGCCCTTTCTGCTGGAAAAGGTGGCGCTGGATGCAACCCTCATGCAGGGTGATAATCTGCACCCTAATGAACGGGGACAGCCATTGCTGCTTGATACTGTCTGGCCACAACTGAAAAGCCTGCTCAAACATTGAGCCATTAATTCGCAACGCAAGCGGGGATTATCGTGGACAAGATCTGGTTAAAACATTACCCAGCCGGGCGACCCGCTGAGATCAACCCTGATGAATACCGTTCACTGGTTGAACTGCTGCATGAATGCTTCAACAAGTATGGTGAGGCAGCAGCATTCACCAACATGGGCAAGACCATCAGCTACCGACAACTGGACAAGCTGACGGCTGATTTTGCTGCCTGGCTACAGCAGATTGCTCACCTTAAACATGGTGACCGGATCGCTCTGATGATGCCCAATCTGTTGCAGTATCCGGTTGCAATGCTGGGCGCAATGCGTGCCGGTCTCACTATCGTTAATACCAATCCGCTGTACACGGCTCACGAGTTGCAGCACCAGATGCAGGACTCCGGCGCAGTCGCCATTGTGGTACTGGAAAACTTTGCCCATGTATTGCAGGAGATTATCAACACCACCCGCATACAGACGGTGATTGTTACCGGAGTCGGTGATCTGCTCGGCATGCCAAAACAGGGCATCGTTAATTTCGTGGTTCGGCATGTGCGCAAACAGGTGCCTGCATTCGATTTGCCCGGTGCAGTTCGCTTCAACTCCATCTTGCACGAGGGGCATTTCCTTAAACTTCAGGAAGCGACCCTCACACATGATGACATTGCGTTCCTGCAATATACCGGCGGTACAACCGGGGTCGCCAAGGCAGCGGTACTGACACACCGCAACATGGTTGCCAATTGCCTGCAGGCATCGTCCTGTCTGGGCACCTGGAGCTTGCGCAGTGAAACGGTCATCACGGCTCTGCCGCTGTATCACATCTTTTCTTTGACTGTGAACTGCTTTGTGTTCATGAAGCTCGGCACACATAACGTACTGATCACCAATCCACGCGACTTTTCTGGATTTGTGAAGGAACTGGGTAAATATGCTTTTTCTGCTATCACCGGCGTGAATACGCTCTTCAATGCGCTGCTGAATACACCGGGTTTCGACAAACTGAATTGTTCACGATTGAAAATTTCGCTGGGTGGCGGCATGGCAGTTCAACCCAGCGTTGCCAGTGAGTGGAAACAGGTCACCGGCTGCATTGTTTCGCAAGGATGGGGGCTGACTGAAGCCTCACCGGTAGGCTGTGTCACCCCGCTTGATTCTGATTTTGACGGTTCCATCGGCATGCCGGTTCCTTCAACCGAATTATCCATTCGTGATGATCAGGGCCGTGAACTTGCAGCAGGTGCAAGCGGTGAGATCTGGTTACGTGGTCCGCAGGTCATGCGCGAATACTGGCAGCGCCCCGATGAAACAGCCAAAGTACTGATGCCCGACGGCTGGTTGCGCACTGGTGATATCGGCCGAATGGATGAGCGCGGTTGCTTTTTCATCGAAGACCGCCTGAAAGACATGATCACTGTCTCAGGCTTCAAGGTGTTCCCGAATGAAGTTGAAGCCGTTATTTCTGAAATGCCCGGTGTACTTGAAGTGGCTGCTGTCGCGCAGCCTGACCCGCATTCTGATGAAGCAGTCGCAGTATTCATTGTACGAAAAGACCCGGCGTTAACCACCGAACAGGTCCTTGACCATTGCCGCAAGCAGATGACCGGCTACAAATTACCCAAGCATGTTTATTTCCGTACCGAGCTGCCTAAAACCAATGTCGGCAAGATTCTGCGTCGCGCGCTGCGAGATGAGCTGCTGGTGAAGCAGTGATACTCAACCTGAAAGATATTTGAGCTGGTGACTCCAGTTTCAGGCACAAGCTGTTCAATCCCTCCTGGATATTCATCGATCCTGTTTTACCCAGCTGCGAGTTGACCACAATAAAAAGGGCGATCCGGTTAGCCAGATCGCCCTTAAATTCAGGCATTGTCAGCAGGATTTCCCTGCCTTGTTAGTTCATGCCATGTTTCGATCAGTTGCCCGACCGTGTGAACACTACGCGACGATTGGCGGCACGGCCATCAACTGTCTTGTTATCAGCAACAGGCTTGGTATCACCATAACCCTTGGCAGTGAGGCGCGCAGCATCAATACCCTTGCCAACCACATAGGCCTTGACTGCCTCAGCGCGACGCTGTGACAAAGACTGATTAGAAGCTTTCTTACCGACATTATCGGTATGTCCTTCCAGTTCACCCTTCGCCGATGGCACATCCTTCAGGAATTGTACAAATTCATCCAGCTTGCCATTGGACTCTGGCTTGATGGTCGCCTTGCCGGTGTCAAACTGCACCTGCAAAGTCATGCTCAGGCTACAACCAACAGCATCAACCTTGTCACCTGCAGGTGTAGTCGGGCACTTGTCAAGACGATTTACAACACCGTCCTTATCGCTATCCAGCTCACATCCATTAGCATCCACAGCAGCGCCTGCTACCGTACCAGGACAACGATCAGCGGAGTCAACAACACCATCATGGTCGCTGTCAGCTGGGGCAGGGGGTGGAGGAGGCGGAGGCGGAGGTGGAGCCATTGGAGCAGGAGCAGCCGCTACTACCGGTGCCGCAGCTACGACTGGCGCAGCCTTAGGCTTTGAATGTGCACCAAAGTTGTAATGCAAACCCAGACCATAGAATGTGTCTTCAAGATAACGCGTCTGGCCTAAACTACCACAGTTGCTGTTCACTCCACCATCGCAACCCTTTAGTCCACCATCCGTACGCCAGCCAATTTCAGTGGACAACTGCAATGCCCCACTCTTAGTGAGGTTAGTCAGCGCACCAGCCTTGACGAGATAACCCACATCTCTGTGAGAGTTAGCCCCTTGTTGTGGGAGGAGATAACTCATGCTGTTAAGCCCTACACCGATGAAAGGATTAACCGCTCTGTCGCGCATGAAAACACGATTAAGAACCAGCTCTACACCCTTGAATTTAATTTTTTCATTCGGTCCAGCTCGGTGACTGGAATAGACATAGCCGAGTTCAGTGTCCCAATCCTTACTCAATACTTTGCCAATTGCCAAACTGCCGCCAAATGCGTCACCAACCTTGTAGTTGGTAGTGGCCGAATCTCTGGCAACTCTATCCGGATCAACATAGAGAACCTTAGGGGCTACATACCAGCTACCCACCTCTGCGCCGGCTTGGGCGGAATTTGCACCGATCAGTGCAGAGCCCATCGCCAATGCGACCATCAAGGAATAATGCTTCATGAATATCTCCCCTTAGAGCCAGATGAAATTTTTTACGACTTTGACGTCACCCGAACATTTTGCCAATAGTACAGGATCAGAATTAGCAAAGCACCTACCCACGGGAGGGTCGCATCTGCACATACCCGCAGTTGCGAATTGTTCAACCACCTGTTTCCAATAGAGAACCCCGTTTCGCTCACCCTGAATTTCAGAGCGAGTGATATTGCGGACTCAGTTCATGCACTGCCTGGATCATGGCTGCAGCATGTTCAGGTGGAATGGCAGGATGAATGCCATGACCCAGATTGAACACGTGACCATGGCCATGGCCAAAACTGGCCAGCACCCTTGCTACCTCTTCACGGATACGACCCGGTTGGGCATACAGGACGCAAGGATCCAGATTGCCTTGCAGGGCTTTTCGATCCCCCACCCACTGACGCGCCTGTGCCAGATCGGTCATCCAGTCCACCCCCAACGCCTCACAATCAAGCTTTGCCATTTCGGCGAGAAGCGGGCCGGCACCCTTGGTGAACAGGATTCGGGGCACGGTACGCCCCTCTGCCTGACGCTTTGTGCCAGCAACAATCTGTTCCATATATTGCAGCGAAAATTCACGATAGCAGGCAGGTGTCAGCACACTGCCCCAGGTATCAAAAACCATCACGGCTTGAACGCCTGCCTCAATCTGGGCATTGAGATACTGGATAGTCGCCTGGGTCAGAATATGCAACAGACCATGCAAGCTGGCGGGGTCGTCATACATCATGCCCTTGATGCGCGCGAAATCGCGACTGCTGCCACCTTCTACACAGTAAGTAGCCACTGTCCAGGGACTGCCAGCGAATCCGATGAGAGGCACACGACCGTGTAGTTCACGCCGGATCAGGGACACCGCATCCATCACGTAACGCAATTCCTGATGCGGATCTGGCACACCGAGTTTGCTGACGTCCGCAGCGTTGCGAACAGGACGCTGAATCACAGGTCCTTCGCCGGTTTCAAACTGCAACCCCAGCCCCATGGCATGGGGAATGGTCAGAATATCTGAAAACAGAATGGCAGCATCCAGTGGAAACCGAGCCAGCGGCTGCAAAGTCACTTCACATGCCAGCTCAGGTGTCTGACAAAGCTGCAAGAAACTGCCTGCTCTGGCCCGCGTTGCACGATATTCCGGCAGGTAGCGCCCGGCCTGACGCATCATCCATACAGGCGTATAAGGCACAGGCTGGCATTGCAGCGCGCGCAGGAAAACATCATTCTGAAGGTTGCTAGGTGTGTTCATGAGTCCGCAGATGATAGCGGAGAATCATCTATTAATTCGCTAGCTACGCTTGGCTGGATCAAAAATCCGTTCATGCTCGAGTACAGCGTAACGATCAGTCATCCCTGCAATGTAATCAGCAACAGCGCGTGCCCTGCCAGCCTCGCCCATTTCGGCAGAAAACCGGGTGACTGCTTGCTGATGCTCCGGCGGCATCAGCTCGGGTGACTGCATGAAAGCGCCAAACAGCGTTTTCACTACCTGTTGCGCCTTATTGGTCATGCGCAACACCCGGTAATGACGATAAACCCGTTCTCTCAAAAAGCGTTTCAGCTCCAGATGATGCTGTGACATGACGCTACTCAATTGCACCAGTGGCTTTGAATGGCTGCGTACCGCATTGATGTCAGCAGGTGCCACCTGTTCAATGGCATGACGACTGGTCTCAACCACATCTGTAACGACCTGATTGATCAGACGCCTCACAATCTCGTTCACCAAACGGCGTCCTGTCAGTGCAGGATGAGCTTGCATGACTGTGTCATGCTGGCTGCGAAAGGATGCAGATTCCCGGGCATCATCCATACTGATCAAACCTGCCCGCAAACCATCATCCAGATCATGGTTGTTATAGGCAATCTCGTCAGCCAGATTGGCCACCTGCGCTTCCAGAGAGGGTTGCTCACGACGAATAAAGCGCTCACCCACTTCACCCAGCTGTTGCGCATTCCTCAGCGAGCAATGCTTCAATATACCTTCACGGGTCTCGAAACACAGATTCAGGCCATTGAATTCAGCGTAACGTTCTTCCAGCTCATCAACAATACGCAGTGATTGCAGGTTGTGTTCAAAGCCGCCGTAGTCGCGCATACACTCGTTAAGCGCATCCTGCCCTGCATGTCCAAATGGAGTATGGCCCAGATCGTGCGCAAGGCAGATTGCCTCTGTCAGAGTTTCATTCAGATGCAGCGCACGGGCGATGGTACGTGCAATCTGCGCAACTTCGAGAGAATGGGTCAGCCGGGTACGATACAGGTCACCTTCCTGGTTGACGAACACCTGCGTCTTGTAAACCAGCCGTCGAAACGCAGTGGAATGGATGATGCGATCCCGATCACGCTGAAACTCACTGCGATATGCCGGTAGCTGTTCGACAAAGCGACGGCCACGGCTCAGTTCGTCCTGTGCCGCATAGGCAGCCAGCCATGCTGTTTGAACATGCTCAGTCATGGTTGATCGGCAAAGCCATGCTGCAAAGTGGCTGTAAAGACTTCTGCCGGATACTTATCAGTGACCAGTGCATTGCCCAGACCCTGCAGCAGAACCAGTCGTAATTGTCCTGCATGTACCTTCTTGTCCATGCTCATCAACTCGCGCGCCTTGTTGACACCTATAGGCGGCGCCTTGATTGGCAAGCCGCTGATCTGCAGCAGATCAAGAGTGCGCTGATAGTCCACAGCAGAGAGATAACCCAATCGCACGGACATCTCAGCCGCCAGCACCATGCCTGCAGCCACTGCTTCTCCGTGCAGCCATTCACCATAGCCGAGTGCATTTTCGATTGCATGCCCGAAGGTATGACCAAAATTGAGAATCGCGCGCAATCCGTTTTCACGTTCATCAATGCCCACTACTTCAGCCTTCAGTTCACAGCAGCGCTTGATGGCCACGGTCAGTGCCTCAGGATTACAGCTCAATACACGCTGCGCATTCTTCTCAAGCCAGGCAAAGAAGGCAGGGTCACGTATCAAACCATACTTGATCACTTCAGCAAAACCAGCACGCAATTCCCGCTCTGGCAGGGTGCTCAACACCTGTGTATCTGCAATCACGCAGCGCGGCTGATGGAACGCACCAATGAGATTTTTACCGCCCGGATGATTCACTGCGGTCTTGCCACCCACAGAAGAATCCACCTGGGATAGCAATGTGGTCGGGATCTGGTAGTAATCCACTCCGCGCTGGTAACAGGCAGCGGCAAAGCCAGCCATATCACCGATCACGCCACCCCCCAATGCGATGATGCCCGCGTCGCGGTTCAGACGTGCTGCAACCAGCGCATCCAGCACCTGGTTCAGCGTGCTCATGGATTTTGTATGTTCACCATCCGGAAGAATGAGCTCATGCAACTGTTTGCCCTGCAATGCCCCCTTCAGTTGCTCCAGGTACAAGGGTGCAACCACTTCATTGGTCACAATCATCAGATTGCGTGCCTTGATATGCCGATCAAGCAAGGCAGCGTCTGTAATCAGCCCTGCGCCAATGACGATTGGATAGCTGCGTTCACCCAGATTGATACTGAGCGTCTCTGGCTCTTGTTTAACCCTGTTCATCGATTGGCGTGTCAACTTGGCTGGATGGGTTCAAATGTAATCCACTGATGATTTCCTGAGCCACCGTGCTGACGCGTCGATGGTCGGTAGTGACTATGATAGTCGCAATGGCTTCATAGAGCGGAGCTCTGATTGCAAACAGGCTGCGCAGGCGCTGCTCGGGATCAGCCACATTCAACATTGGACGGTGGCGCCCATGTCTGGTTCGATCCACCTGCTGCTCAACCGACGTACGCAGGTAAACCACCTTGCCCCGAGCCTGCAAGCATTTACGATTCTGTTCCGCCAGAATTGCGCCGCCGCCGGTAGCCAGCACGATGCCATTCAGCTGGGTCAGATTCTCAATTGCTTCGGTTTCGCGCTTGCGGAAACTATCCTCACCTTCTTTTTCAAAGATGTAGGAAATGTCTACTCCTGCCACACGCTCGACTTCGGCATCACTGTCATAGAACTGCACCTGCAACAACTTGGCCAGTTGTTTGCCAACGGCAGTCTTGCCTGAACCCATTGGTCCGACCAGGAAAATATTTACCATGTTCTTGTAAAAAGAACGGCCGCTCAGAGCGGCCGTCACTTTATATCGCTGTGTTCAGTTGCCGTAATCAGTAGACCATCTATCAATGATTATCGCGGCATTCGCCACTGGATATCAATAAATTGCACTACCCTCGTGCAATATTTTCGGGGTAACGAATACCAGCAGCTCGTCCTTGTTATCTGAATTCTTGGTTACTTTAAACAGATGACCCAGTACCGGGATATCTCCCAGCAAGGGCACTTTGGTAGTGGAATCAATTTTCTCTGTTTCCAGAATGCCGCCCAACACTACCGTCTGACCATCATTTACCAGCACCTGAGTGGTGATAGTACGAGTATCAATGGATGGCACAGAGTTACCGCTGCTAGTCTGTACCAGTTGACCCACGCTGTCCTTGGTAACGGTCAGATCCAGAATGATCCGGTCATCAGGTGTAATCTGTGGTGTAACCTTAAGTGACAGCACTGCCTTTTTGAAGGCAATGGTGGCAGCGCCGCTGGATGCACTCTGCAGATAAGGAATTTCCTTACCCTGTTCAATCGTGGCTTCCTTCTGGTTAGCCGTAATGACTTTAGGTGCTGACACCACTTCACCGCGACCTTCTGCCTGAGCTGCTGACAACTCCAGATCGACCAGATAACTGGAATCAAGCAAGGTCAGTGCAATCTTCCCCGCTGCATTGGAAGCAGGAAGGTTAACCATGTAGCGGTCAACTGCGTTGCCTAAAACAAACCCGACTTGCTGATTGTTGCCGGTGCCGATCACGGCTCCATTGTCAGCGGTAACGTAAGGACCGCCGCCTACGATGCCTGTACCCTTATTGTCATAGTTAAAGGCCTTGTTAACCCCAAACCGCGCACCCAGCTCACGACTAAAGTCGTCACTGACAATCACGATTCTTGCTTCGATCAGTACCTGCCGGATTGCTATATCAAGCGTTGCAACCAGACGCCGGATATCAGCCAGATTTTCAGCTGTATCCTGCAACAGCAAAGTATTGGTGCGGGTATCTACCGTGACGCTGCCACGTTCAGACATCAATGAGTTGCCTTTGCCCTTGATCAGCTCAGCCAGATCGCTGGCCTTGGCATAATTGACCTGCAGGAACTCTGACCGCAGAGGTGCCACTGCTGAGAGATCTTTCTTGGCAGAGGCAAGTTCCTTTTCACGCGCGGCTATTTCAGCCGCCGGTGCAACCAGTATCACGTTGCCTTGCTGCCGCATGTCCAGTCCCTTGGTCTGCATCACGATGTCCAGCGCCTGATCCCAGGGCACATTCTGCAAACGCAGCGTGACATTACCCTGTACCGTGTCACTGATCACCATATTCTGTCCGCTGGTATCAGCCAGCAGCTGCAATACCGCACGAACTTCGATGTCCTGGAAATTGAGCGTCAGACGCTCGCCTTTGTATTCTTTTTTGTCCTGGCTGGCAGCTGACTTCACTACCGGTTTCACTTCAATGGTGTACTGAGTATCCGATTGATAGGCCACCGGTTCCCAGTCGCCACCTGCGCTGATCACCAAGCGGGCACCATCAGTTACACGCATCGTTTCAATGGTATTGACCGGCGTGGCGAAATCAACCACATCCAGTCTTCGTAACAGGTTGTCAGAAACTGACGTTCTGGCGAAATTGACAATGATTTTTCCACCTTCCTGTTTCAGGCTGGGTGTAACAGTTGAGCTGCTGAGTTGCACAACCACACGACCAGAGCCATCCGTACCACGACGGAAATCCACTTTGTTCAATGCCGGGCTCACTGATGCACCTGAACTCTGTACGGTAGCTGGACTGGTGGTCGTTGCAGCCACTGCATTGGCCTGAACGCCGCTGCCCACAGTCACAATCAGGGTGTCGCCTTCAATGCGTGTCTGATAGGGAACCATGCTGTTGAGATTCAATACAACACGGGTACGGCCATTGGCTTCTGCGACATTAACTGTGTCCAGCACACCACGCTTGACGTCCACCCGACGTGATGGCAGGGCGATAGTGGTGTCGGCCAGATCCAGAGAGATTCGCGCCGGATTATCTACCGTAAAGCTCAGAGGTTGCGGCGCAGCATCGCTGAGCTTCAACCGTACCTGCACCTGATCGCCGGGCAGCGCCTGGGTATCAATCTGTTCGAGACGGTTGGCTGCCATCGCGTTGCTTGCGAGAAGCAGCGAGCCCATCAGGGAAATGATCCACGCACTGGCGGATTTCAATTCATTGAAATTGAAATGACGGTTGGCGTGTATTGGGTTAAATCGGGACGACATCAGTTTCTCCCTGGACTCATTCTTTCAAGGTCAATGCTGCTGGACGCTCGATGTAGCCACCAAGACCGTCAGCAACCAATTCAGTTACGGATACTTTTGTATTGGAAATGCTGGTAACTCTGCCATCAGCCTGACCAACATAACTTCCTACCTGGACGCGATGTACCAACCCATCCCGTCCTTGCAACAGGCCGTAGGTTTTACCCTGTACCTGCAGCGTCCCTACCATCTGCAGGGTATCGAGCGGGAACTGCTCAAGAAATTCACGTGCTCGCTTTACATCAGGCCGTGCCGAGGTAGCAAGATTAGATTTGGCAGATGCACTGGCTATAAAAGGTGAACGCTCACCAGCTGCGTCATATGTGAACGCTTCATAAGGCTTGATTTCAGGCAAAGGCTCGATACGTTCGCCGGGTCTGGCACGGATTTCAGCAACTTTCAGTTTGAGCTCATCCGTATCATTGGCGCAGGCTGTCAGGCCCATCATCACTGCAACTAGCAGCAGACATTGCGCCCCGCCCGGAAGTTGGCCCCGAGTCATGTGCAAGCGGAAAATTCTGTTCAAGAACTGCATTGTTGATAGCCCATTCTGTTCCTAGTTACCGCTCTTCTTGCTCTTGCGCTGTTGATCGGCAACCGCAGCCTGTTCCTCATCATCGAGATAGCGATAAGTTTTGGCGGTCAGATCAAGTTGCAGCTGATCCGCTGTCGCGCCCTTGGTCGCCACTGACGTAACCTGAAAATCATGCAGAGTCACAATGCGCGGCAAAGAAGCAATACCGCTGACAAAGTTACCAATTGCGTGATAGCTACCCGTCAGGCGAATCTTGATCGGCAGCTCAGCATAAAAATCTTTCCGTATCTCGCCAGCAGGCTGGAACAATTTCTCTTCCAGTCCTGCCGCCAGACCAGTCTGCGAAATATCTACCAGCAGATTCGGTACTTCCGTCTTGTTTGGCAGCTGACGCAACATGGCACCGAATGAACGCTCCATTTCTTTGAGCTGGTCCTTGTACGCTTCCAGATTTGCAGCCTTGCGTGATTTGGTCTCCAGCTTTGCCAGCAGACTCTGCTCTTCAGCACGTGCCTGCTCCAGTTTCGGGCTTTGATCCTTGTAAGCAATCAGGTAGGCGGATACACCTGCTGCAATCAGAAAAATCAGACCAACAGCACCCAGACGAAACGGCAACGGCCAGCGACCCGGATCATTTGGATCAAGTGCGCGTATTTGTTCAAGCAGCTTTTCCATTTACGCCGCCTCCTTATTGGTTGCGGTACCCGCCGGTGACTTCTTGCCGGTAGCAGCATTAGTAGCAGCGGGTTCTGCAACAGCAGTCTGATTGGCATACAGGGTAAAGCTGGCGCCTGTCTCACCCGTACCCTTGGTTTCGACGATTTCCAGTGATGGATCTTTCAACCACTGAGAGCCATCAATATTGCGCATGAAGGCGGATACACGGGTGCTTGACTCGGCAATGCCCTTTATCTGAATGCGCCGATCCGTCTGTTTGACTTCTGTCAGGTAAACACCATCAGGCAACAGGCGCACCAGCTGATCGAAAATATGCACGACTTCCGGCCGGCTGCGCTGCAGCTGTTCGATCACCTGGATTCGTGACTGCAGACTTTGTTTCTGCGCTTCCAGGCCATTGATTTCTTCAATCTGTTTGTCGATCTGCTGAATCTGTTCATTGAGATACTGGTTGCGTGCATTCTGGCTGTCGATGATCGAACCATACTGCCAGCGCAGCACGAAGCCTGTCAGCAAAGCCAGACCGACGGCCGCCACGGCCGCCACAATGAATTCCTGACGTTTGCGCTTGCGCTCAACTTCACGCCAGGGAAGCAGATTAATACGTGGCATTAGTCGAAGCTCCTCAGCGCCAGACCACAGGCTGTCAGCAGAGCTGTGGCATCTTTATTGACATTCTGATTCTTGGCACGTGTACTGATTTTCATCTGACCCAGTGGATCGCCGCGCTCGGCAGCAATTCCCACGCGACTGGTAATGAGTTCTGCTACGCCAGGAATATTGGCACAGCCGCCGCAGATCAGAATCATCTCTGGTTGCTCACGTGCGGCCCCTGAAGCCAGGAAGAACTGCAGGGAGCGGCTGACCTGCTGGCACATGTCATCAATGAATGGATCCAGTACATCTGTCTGGTAATTTGCCGGCAAACCACCTTCTTTCTTGGAACGCCCAGCATCTTCCATGTTGAGACCGTAGGTACGCATGATTTCTTCAGTCAGTTGCTGGCCGCCAAAGGCAAAATCGCGGGTATAAATAACTCGCAGATCACGCAGTACGCTGAAGGTTGTGCTGCTGGCACCGAAGTCAGCCACAGCGATCACGCGATTCAGTCCGCCATCCGGCATCTGATGGGTCAGCAGGCGGCAGGAATTTTCCAGAGCAAACGCCTCAACATCGACCACTCGCGCTTCCAGTCCAGCCACCTTGCAAGCAGCCACGCGCTGGGAAACGTTGTCACTGCGGGTCGCAACCAGCAGCACATCCAGCATGTCGGGCTCCTTTTCCGAAGGACCGATGATTTCAAAGTCATAGCTGACTTCATCCATTGGAAAGGGGATGTACTGATCAGCCTGTAGCTCAACCTGCTCTTCGAGCTCGCTTTCAGAGAGGTTGCGTGGCATCTGAATCACTTTGGTAATGGCGGCATCACCACTGATGGCAATGGCCACTTCACTGGCCCGAGCGCCTGATCGCTTTATCGCACGCTTGATAGCCTCGCCAACCAGGTTGGCGTCAACAATGGCTTTTTCATTGATGGAGTTGGCCGGAGTCGCCTCCGCCGCATAGGATTCCACGCGATACTGTCCACCACTCATGCTTAATTCAATGAGCTTGATGGATGAAGTTGTTATATCAAGACCGATCAGCGGTCTCGCCTTGGGTTTCAAAAACACGCGCGTACCCTATGTTGTTTCAGCCAGCTGGAAATAAAACCAAGTCGGGCATGAAGTCCGGTCGGCACTATAGCCCTGTGTCCATTACGTTGAATGTGAGGATGCTCACGAATCACCATGACGGGCATAGTCGACCTACCGCTCTTGGCTGCATTGTTAATCCTTATGCGACATAAGCTGGAAAACGTTACTCAATTAAAAATCAAAAATGTTCAGCTCCGTAATACCGGAATAAAATCCCGGTCATGAAGAGCTCCCGTCCGCCCGATTGGCCGTACCTCGATCTGCAACTGGCCGCCTTGCTTCCTGCTGCATGGGCATTCAATCTACTCATATTAAGTAATATGCCCTGATAGCCTTGCATCAGCAAGCACTTAGGATGGTCTTCTGTGATTTCACCTCATAAATCGGTCTTGTTTCGCTGGCTGTCCGTCTCCCTGATCTTGCTGATTACGGGATTGGTCATGGTATTCGCAGGTGCTCTGCAGTACTTGCAACCCGAAATTCCGGATGTGGCCACTCTGCGTGATGTCAAATTGCAGGTGCCCCTGCGGATTTACTCCCGTGATGGAAAACTGCTTGCCCAGATTGGTGAGCAACGGCGAATTCCGCTCAGCTATGCAGAATTTCCTGATCAGGTCATCAAGGCATTTCTGGCTGCCGAGGATGACCAGTTCTTTCAGCATAACGGCATTGATTATCCGGGATTGCTGCGCGCCCTGGCTGTCAACCTGTCCAGCGGCTCCCGCCGTGAGGGTGGCGGCACCATTACCATGCAGCTGGCGCGGAACATGTTCCTGTCACCGGAACGCAGCTACCAGCGCAAGGCGCTGGAAATTATCAGCGCCTGGCGGATCGAACATGCTTTTTCCAAGCAGGAAATTCTGACGCTTTACCTCAACAAGATTTTCCTTGGCCAGCGGGCATATGGAGTGGGTGCAGCAGCTGAAGTGTATTTCGGCAAGCCGGTTTCTGAACTGACGCTGGCTGAAACCGCGTTGCTGGCCGGGTTGCCGCGCGCGCCATCCAGAGAAAATCCCATTACCAACCCGGAGCTGGCCAAGAATCGCCGTGCCTATGTATTACGCCGAATGAGCGAGCTTAATTTCATTTCTTCAGCTGAGCGAGCCGAAGCAGAACAAGCCCCTGTTCAATCATCGGTGCATGGCTTTGGAGTCGATCTGGATGCACCCTATATATCTGAGCTGGCACGGCTAGAACTGGAAAAGCAGTTTGGACAACGGATATACACCGACAATTTTTCCGTCTTCACCACCGTCGACAGTCGTCTGCAGCGGGCTGCTACCAGCGCTTTACGTTTGGGTCTGCTTGAGTATGACAGTCGTCATGGGTATCGCGGTGCCATCGGCAAAATTGATCTGAATACTCTTACTGATGATGCAAAACGCGCCCGTGCATTGAGCAGCTATTCCGCCCCTGGTGGCCTGCAGCCCGCCCTGGTTCTGAGCACAACCGCTGACACAGCTGCACTGTACAGCCGCGAAGCAGGCCAGATTCAGATTGAATTGAAAAACCTGAAATGGGCTCGTCCGGTACTGGCTGATGGCGCGATGGGCAAGGCGCCGACACAAGTTACTGATGTGCTGCAACCCGGAGAGGTGGTGTATGTTGCCCAGCAAACCAACAATCGCTGGCGCCTGATGCAGGTACCTCAGGCTCAGGCGGCCTTTGTAGCGATTGATCCTGCAGATGGTGCCATCATTGCGCTGGAAGGCGGGTTTGATTTCAATGCAAGTCATTTCAATCGGGCGGTGCAAGCCAAACGCCAGCCCGGCTCGTCGTTCAAACCCTTCCTTTATTCTGCAGCCCTTGAACAAGGCTTTACCCCTGCATCCCTGATTAACGATGCGCCTCTGGTACTTGAAGGCAGCAGTGATGCAGACACCTGGCGCCCGCAGAATTCCAATCTGGGTTTCATGGGACCACTGCGACTGCGAGAAGCATTGGTTCGTTCACGTAATCTGGTTTCGATCCGGTTGATGAACAGCATGGGCACCGCACTGGTCACCGGTTACATGAAAAATTTCGGCTTTACCGATGAAGAACTGCCGCAAAATCTTTCACTTGCGCTGGGCGCAACCCAGGTGGCGCCGCTGGAGATGGCTCGCGGCTATGCAGTGTTTGCCAATGGCGGCATGCGCATTGATCCCTATCTGATCGAACGGGTATATGGCGGTGCTGGAGAATTGCTCTATACCGCAGAGCCAGCCATCGCCTGTTCATCATGTATGGCCGGCTTCGACTACTCAAGCCGTGAGTCTGCCCATGCTACCCAACGTGTTGTTAGCGAAAGCACTGATCAAAGATCAGCACCTGTAGTTAAGCTGGCTCCACAGGTGATTACTGCGGCCAATGCCTTTCTGATGACTGACATGATGAAGGACGTGATCCGCAGGGGGACTGCAACTCGAGCCAAGGTGCTGAACAGGAATGATATTGCCGGAAAAACCGGTACGACGAACGACAGACGGGATGCCTGGTTTTCTGGATTCAACAGCGATCTGGTAGGAACCGCCTGGGTCGGGTTCGACCAGGAACGGCCACTGGGCGACAACGAAGAAGGGGGCCGCACAGCATTGCCCATCTGGATCTATTTCATGAAGGAAGCCTTGCGCGGTCAGCCTGAACACACACTGACCCAACCTGAAGGTGTGGTCAGCATGCGCATTTCGGCAGAGACAGGGAAGGCCAATGAGCGAGGTATGTTTGAATATTTTCTGGCCGACCATTTGCCGGAAGGAAATGATGAAGAATCAAGTGAATCGGCCTCCTCACCCGGTGCCGCCGGTAACGACGGGCTGTTCTGAATGCCTGCCGGTATTCGCCGTCAACAGGGTCGTGAAACACAGATACGCCGGATGCTGGCGGTGGAAGCAGCGCGGCTCATGGCTGAGCAAGGTATTCAGGACTTTCTGCTGGCCAAACGGAAGGCTGCTGCAAGGCTGATGGTGACTGATGTTTCGCTGATGCCAAACAATGCTGAAATTGAAATGGCACTGCTTGAACATCAGCGTCTGTTCCAGAGTACCCGGCATATAGAAATCCTGCATGAGCTGCGTACGAGTGCTGTACACCTGATGCAGCTGCTGCGTGAATTCAATCCGCATCTGACCGGCTCCGTACTGAGCGGCAGCGCTGATGCCCACTCGGAGATCAGCCTGCATGTTTTTGTCGATAGCACTGAAACGCTGCTGCTGAAGCTGCTGGAAACTGGCATCAAGGCCCGACATACCGAGAAGAAAGTCCGCTATGAAGTAGACAGGTATGTCAGTTTGCCCAGCTTCAAATTCATGGCTGGACTGCATGCGATTGAGATTGTCGCCTTTCCACAATCTGGTATACGTCAGTCACCACTCAGTGTCGTGGATGGCAAGCCCATGGCCCGCGGCGATCTCAGCACCGTGCTCGCGCTGCTGAAATAAAAAGGCCCTGACTCAGCAGCGAGTCAGGGCCTGTACTACATCATGACCCAACAGAGTGTCGCGCGAAGAATTTAACTGCGCTTGGTGATGTCGGTGTAATCGCGCTTGGCCGAGCCGGTATAGAGCTGGCGTGGGCGACCAATCTTCATCGCTGGATCAGAAATCATTTCCTGCCAGTGAGCAACCCAGCCCACAGCCCGCGCGATGGCAAACATCACGGTGAACATGGAACGTGGAATGCCCAATGCGCTGTAAATCACCCCGGAGTAGAAATCCACGTTCGGATACAGCTTGCGCTCAACGAAGTATTCGTCCTTCAATGCAACCTCTTCAAGACGGAGCGCAAGCTCGAACAGCGGGTTGTCTGACTTGCCAAGCTTGGCCAGCACCTTGTGGCACATGCCTCGGATGATGGTCGCGCGTGGATCGAAGTTCTTGTAGACACGGTGACCGAAGCCCATGAGACGGAAGTTATCGTTCTTGTCCTTGGCCTTGGCAACGTACTTGGGAATGTTATCAACAGTACCGATCTGTTCCAGCATGGCCAGTACCGCTTCATTGGCGCCACCATGTGCCGGACCCCAAAGTGCTGAGATACCTGCCGAGATAGCAGAATACGGATTAGTACCTGTGCTGCCGGCCAGACGAACTGTGGAAGTGCTGGCGTTCTGTTCATGATCTGCATGCAGGATGAACAGCAGATCCAGCGCCTGCGCTGCTACCGGGTCAACCTTGTAGTTTTCACAAGGTACCGAGAAGAACATGTTGAGCAGGTTCGAGCAGTAATCCAGATCATTCCTCGGGTAGATGAAAGGCTGACCCAGAGAATGCTTGTAAGCCGCTGCGGCAATGGTCGGGATCTTGGCAATGATGCGATGGGCAAAGATTTCACGATGACGTGGATTATTGATATCCATTGAGTCGTGATAGAACGCCGACATGGACGCCACTACACCCGACAGCATGGCCATCGGATGAGCGTTGTAATGAAATCCGTTGAAGAAACGCAGCAGCGATTCATTCAGCATGGTGTGATACTGAATCGCATGTGAGAACTCACTGAGCTGCCCGCCGGTAGGCAATTCGCCATTAATCAGCAGATAGGATACTTCCAGAAAGTTGCTTTTCTCGGCCAGCTGTTCGATGGGAATACCCCGATGCAGCAGGATGCCATTGTCGCCATCAATATAAGTGATCTTGCTTTCGCAGGAAGCGGTGGACATAAAACCGGGATCGAAAGTGAAGACATCGTGGTCTCTCGACAAAGGCGCGATGTTGAGCACATCCGGTCCAATAGTTGGAGATTTCACGTCGAGCGTGGATTTCTTGCCAGTGGTCAAGTCTGTCAGCTCGAATTTCTTGTCAGTCATAAGCCTAAGTTCCTGCGAAGGGACGCGACGAAAGTTCCCAGTAAGGGTCGTGCAGAGTTACATGTGAAGCGCATTGAATCAAGCCCTTCATGGCACATCTGTAAGCATTTGTGCCGATGCCGAGAGCCCGAAAGCAAGGTCTTTCAGTGTGCCAGAAAATATCGAGAGAGGAAATCTGCTCTGAGTGCCCGGCCGCTAACAATTTCCGGCATGGGCATTCGCTCAGACCGGCCCGCGATCCACCAGCAGAATCGAGTCATCCACGCCGGTTACCCGCACTTTTGCACCGGCAGGAAGATTTGGCCCCCTGATTTCCCAGTCGCGATTTCCCAATCGAATCCGGCCGGTGCCGTTCTGAATAGGTGTCTGAAGAATCAGGGCTGTGCCGATATGACGCATGCCGGAGCGATGTTCGGCCGTTGGCCGTGCCAGCTCACGCTGGCGTGAACGGTACTGCTGCCAGAAATAGACTGCAAATACGCTGCTGGCAAAGATCACGAACCAGGTCATTTAATTCTGGGCAGAGTTTCAGGGGTTCCTACCCTATCAAACGCAGGAGTCAGGAACGATGAACGTGATCACAGCTTGGACTGCTGGTCACTGGCCGGAGGCCATGACCCGATCGCGCTTGAGATGAACTAGCAACAGGGAAATGGCTGCCGGTGTCACGCCCGGTACGCGCGCTGCCTGACCCAGCGTAGCGGGACGCGCTTCGCTCAGGCGTTGCCCGACTTCCGTGGACAGTCCGCGAATCTTTCGATAATCCATATCCAGCGGCAGGGTGGCTTCCTCGTGCCGGCGCAGGCGTTCGATTTCGGTATGCTGACGGGTGATGTAACCATCGTACTTGGCCTGTACATCCAGCTGGGTAGCCACCTGCTCCATCAGCCGATCATCACCCAGGTTTTCTGCAGGTCCGATCGGAGTAATCGCAACCAGCGACTGATAATCAACTTCCGGTCGACGGAGCAGATCCAGAGCATGCACTTCCCGCGTCAGGGAGGTACCCAGTAGCGATTGCTGCTGGTCAGCATTCAGGTGGAAGGGCTGAATCACCGTGTCCGCAAGTCGCTGCCATTCCTGCACCACTGCATTCCGCTTGGTTTCAAAGAAATTCCAGCGTTCATCGTTCACCAGACCCAGCTCACGTCCAATGGGTGTCAGGCGGGTATCGGCATTGTCCTCACGCAGCAGCAACCGGTATTCAGCACGGCTGGTGAACATGCGGTATGGCTCTGTAGTGCCACGGGTGATCAGATCATCAATCAATACACCCAGATAGGCTTCACTGCGCTTCGGCCACCAGGCATTTTTATCCTGTGCTTTCAGGGCAGCATTGATTCCTGCCAGCAAGCCTTGCGCAGCTGCTTCTTCATATCCGGTCGTACCATTGATCTGACCGGCAAAGAACAAGCCGGGTATATGCTTTGTTTCCAGACTGTATTGCAGATCGCGTGGATCAAAGTAGTCATATTCAATGGCATACCCGGGACGGGTGATATGGGCATTTTCAAAACCCTTGATAGAACGCACCAGCTCGAACTGCACGTCGAAGGGCAGACTGGTTGAAATACCATTCGGGTAGATTTCGTGGGTATTCAGCCCTTCCGGTTCAATAAAAACCTGATGCGAGAGCTTGTCCGCAAAGCGGACCACCTTGTCTTCGATGGACGGGCAGTAACGCGGGCCCACGCCCTCAATCACTCCGGTGTACAGGGGAGAACGGTCTGTGCCGCCACGAATGATTGCGTGGGTTCGCTCATTCGTGTGCGTGATGTGACAGGGCAGTTGTTGTGGATGGTCACTGCGTCGACCAAGGTAAGAGAATACCGGCATGGGCTCGTCCCCGGGCTGCACAGTCAGGTCAGCATAATTGATGCTGCGCCCGTCGATTCTGGGCGGTGTACCTGTCTTGAGCCGGCCGATGCGCAGCGGTAGTTCGCGCAGACGTGCTGCCAGACGGTTTGATGCTGGGTCGCCCGCCCGCCCACCGGAATGGTTTTCCAGACCAACGTGTATCTTTCCGGCCAGAAAAGTACCGACAGTCAATACTACGCAGGGTGCGCGGAACTCCAGCCCGACCTGCGTAATCACACCCTGTACAGTTCCCTGCTCCACGATGAGGTCGGCAACTTCCTGCTGAAACAGGGTGAGGTTGGGTTGGTTCTCAAGGAGTTTGCGGATGGCCTGCTTGTAAAGCTGGCGATCTGCCTGAGCGCGGGTGGCGCGCACGGCTGCACCTTTACTGCTATTGAGTGTACGAAATTGAATACCGGCATGATCAGTGGCGATTGCCATTGCCCCACCGAGGGCATCAATCTCCTTTACCAGATGGCCTTTGCCAATGCCGCCGATGGCCGGATTGCAGCTCATCTGTCCGAGCGTCTCGATGCTTTGCGTCAGCAGCAGCGTCCTGACGCCCATGCGCGCAGCCGCCAGCGCCGCTTCGGTACCGGCATGACCGCCGCCAACGACAATGACCTGAAATTGATCGGGATAACGCATGGCTGTCCACCTCGAAGGGCGGCTAGTTTACCCAACTCGCCGGTTTATGGCTCAGAATGACTTGCAGACGCACAATCGGTGCCGAGGTAATCAAGATGAATACTCACTCCACTTACATGAGCAAGACTGGCTGGCTCCCGCCTGTCCGGTTGCTGATCACCCTGTCTGTCTTATGTCTGGTGTTTACCACGCTGCACACCGCCCGCGCAGAGGACGCTGATCCGGCCAGCCGGGTGGCGCGCATCAGTTATCTGAAAGGACGTGTATTCATGCAGCCTGTTGAAGCAGATGCATGGACCGAGGCACGCATCAACCGGCCACTCACCTCCGGTGATCAGTTATGGACCGAAGCCAACTCTCGCAGTGAACTGCAAGTCGGTTCCGCCACATTGCAGATTGATGCCAACACTCAGTTACGTTTGCTGGAACTGAGTGATGATGTCCTGCAAGTTGAAATCACGCAGGGGCTGGTCAGTGCCAGAGTTCGCAGCCTTGGCAAACAGGATACGATCGAGCTGGATACACCCAATGCCGCCATTACCGTGCTGGAACCCGGTACTTATCGGGTGGAAGTTGCCGATGGCGATGACCACACTGTCATTCAGGTACGTGGTGGACGGGCGGAAGTGGCTGGGGAGAAGCAGAGCTTCACTATTGATAATAATGAACAGCTGAGTCTGCAAGGCACCCGGCGACTGACCGCCGCTTATGATGATCTGCCACGCATGGATGAATTCGATCGCTGGGCAAGCGAGCGCAATCAGCGCGCTGACCGGGTGAATTCGTCTCGCTATGTATCCAGTGGTGTGATTGGTTACGAAGACCTTGATGATTACGGCAGCTGGCACTGGTATCAGGAATACGGTTATGTATGGCAACCCACCCGCGTCGTCAGTGGCTGGGCACCTTATCAATACGGAAACTGGGCCTGGATTTCCCCATGGGGCTGGACCTGGGTAGACGATGCGCCCTGGGGATTTGCGCCCTTTCACTATGGTCGCTGGACAAGGCTGAGCAACCGCTGGTGCTGGGTACCCGGCCCTCGTACCACAGTAGCCGTATATGCACCTGCAATGGTCGCGTGGCTGGGTACCCCTGGCATCAATCTCTCGGTGAATATCGGCAGTCATCCCGTGGGCTGGATTCCGCTGGGTCCTCGCGAAGTGTATCGGCCGCACTATCACGTCAGTACCAGCTATGTGTTCAACATCAATATCAGCAACAGCCTGATGAACAGAGAAGAGTTTGAACGCGGCTATCATCGTCAGCCGCACGAAGTTAATTATGGCAATCGCTCTGCCCTGTCTGTCGTTTCAGCAGGTACATTCAGCAATGCACGGCCTGTACACGACAACTTGCTGCATGGTGACAACAACAAGCTGCAGGCGATCGAATCAGCACCCGTTGTCCGTCCTGAAACCACCAGCATTCTGGGAGGCGAGCGACGCGAGATGCCCGCACAATTGAAATCACGTGAGGTGTTTGCGCGACGACAACCCGGCCAGTCCGGAGTGAACAGCACAATCACTCCAAGTGGCACCGTTACACAGCGAACCACAACACGTGATACTCCACGCGAAAACTCTGTGCCGGCAACTAACAACATCCGGATCATCACACCCGGCACACAACGTCGCGAATCGGGCAAGACCCTTGAAACTGGCGCTGGCGTTGAACAACGTAATAGTGAGCCTGTACAGCGACCGGGCACCAAGAACAACACCAGCGAGAATCAACCTCGTGGTGAACGCTCCACAGTGACAACACCGTTCATACGGCCGGGTGCTCCTGCTGTTCAGCCCGGATCTGGCAACTCGACTACGATTCACACTCGACCAGATCAGGATACAGGCGCAAATTCACGCGCTCACAGCAGTGACAGCAGTACAACGCAACCATCCACAGCTACACCTTCATCCATTCAACGTGAGCCTGCTACGCGAGCGCCACGAACAGACAATCCCATTGCACCGAATGTCACGGAGCGAGGTACCCGTAATAACAATCAGATCAGAGATGATGCGTCTTTGCGCAGTAACAGCGAGCGATCTGCACCTGTGCCCGCCACACCTGCACCCACGCGGGAGCGCAGCGAACCGGCACCGCGTGAAAGCCGGACACAACCTGCGCCGTCAACTCCGGAAAATGCAGCTTCAGTTAATCCGTCAGCGCCCGGCAAGAGCGATGAATCACCCCGATCCAAGCGTCGTGAAGATCGTCAGGATACGCGTTAAGAAGCTGGCGAGGTTTGAGCTATGATCTCGACAATCTGAAAACTGTCGCGAATCACACCCGAGGGAGTTGCAACCGGCGTGTGACTCCATACGCTTTCTTCGAAGGACTGGCTTGCGCCTGCTGGCAAGCTGACGCGCAAGGTATGTTCTCCTTGCCAGAGAATTTTGCATTCACCTGAATCAGTCGTAGCACTGCTACAGCTGCGGCGAAACAACAGCAGCTTCACGGCATTCACTGCCACCGAACCACTGTTGGTCACCTCACCACTCAAATGCCACGGTGCACCCGTGCCTTTCAGCTCCATATGACTCAAGCTGAGACTATCCAGCGGGATAACAACCGCTGATAACCCAGATGGATTTTTCTGTGCATCACTGACAGCAGGTGCCGGCCCTGAAACCGAGCTGAGTGTCTGCCAGAAAATCAATGCCACCAGCACAACTCCCAGTGACACACCGACGCGTCGATAACGCCGGGTAAGCGCCAGCAGCATGGTAATAATCAGCAGGAAAAGCAGGGCACGCGCATTCATTACAAGTTATATGGTTGGCTGGCAGTTTAACTGTCCAATACATTGCCGATCAGTCAAACCAGCGGAAACATAAACGCATCATTGGGAACCGTCTCTGCATGACAAAACTTTACAACTCACTTAATTAAAATTAACAAAGGTTATCACCCTGCGTCACGTATAGTAATAATTGATCTTCAATATAAAAGGGCTGCACCATGCGCATAGCTGTTATTTTTCTGGGGTTATTGACACTGGCTACTAACGCCTTCGCCCAGCAAACGGGCCCTTACAAGATTACAGCCACAGCCAAAACTGGTGGTGCGGGTGGATTCGATTACGTCTATGCCGATCAAGCTGGGCGTCGTCTTTATATTCCACGCAGTGGCACAGGCGGTCGCGTTTCCGTATTTGACCTGGATACACTTGCTCCAGTCACCGAGATACCCAATATCAACGCAATGGGCGCGGCGGTATCTGCCAAATCAGGCCATGGCTTTGCCACCAGCAGCCCGGTGACGATGTGGGATACCAAAACGCTGACACCAATCAAAACCATTGAAGTGCAAGGCAAGCCGGATGGCATCCTTTATGATCCATTCAATGACCGTGTATATGTATTCAGCCATTCCGCTCCGCATGCCACAGTAATCAATGCGGCCGATGGCAGCATTGTGGGAACTCTGGATCTGGGTGGTGCGCCTGAGCAGGCCGTCACGGATGGAGCAGGCCATATCTATGTCGACATTGAAGACAAAGACAACATCGCGGTCATTGATGCCAAGAAGATGCTGGTAACCGCTCACTATGATCTCAACGGCAAGGGTGGGACCTGTGCAGGTCTGGCCATTGACGTGAAGAACAAGATTCTGTTTGCTGCGTGCCGCAGTCCTCAAACCATGGTCATGCTGAATGCAACTGACGGCAAGATCATTGATGCCCTACCGATTGGTCAGGGCTGTGATGGCGCCCAGTTCAATCCGAACACAATGGAAGCATTCAGCTCGCAGAGTGATGGCACGCTATCCATCATCAAGGAAAACAGCCCGACCAGTTTCGCTGTAGAACAGACTGTAAAAACCATGGCAGGTGCAAAGACTCTCACGCTTGATACCAAAACCAATCGTGTGCTGCTGATTGCAGCGGAGTTCGGCCCTGCACCGCCAGCAGAACCCGGCAAGCGTCCAGCCAAGGGTGAGCTGATTCCGGATTCGTTCACGATCCTCGCCGTAGGTAAGTAATCCAGGTGAGCGATGTCGCGATCCTTTATCAGGAAGAACTGAAGGCTATCGCGCGTGGCCGTTATTCATGGCTGGGCGCAGCTGTGGTTCTGTTAGCAGTGGGTGGTCTGGCTACCGTCGCCACCCAGGACACCTGGCTTGATGGATACGGAATAATCGCCTATGGCCTGATCCCATTGGGATTCATTCCACTTGCAGCTGGTGCGATTGCCAGTCCACGAGCAAATCGTTTCGTTGAATGCGTATTTACCTCACCCATAGAACGTCGCGACTGGCTCTTCGCGAAAGTGCTGGTTCTAGTTACGCTCTCGATCGCCTATTACCTTGCATTACTGCCGATGCTGGCTGTCTACATCCATCACGTAGGATTGCCTTTCCTGCTGGGAAGATTTCTGATCTGGACACCGGGCATCATGCTTGCGAGTATTTCCATAGGTACATTGATCGGCGTTCTGTTCATTGGTAGAAGCGTGGCTGCTCCCGCCGCATCCGGCATGGGTGTTCTGCTTGCATATGTGGGCTTTGTTCCATTACAGGAGTTAATGGTTGCACGAGGCAATGGTGCTACACACTCTGGCCATATCGTGCTGGCGAGTCCTGCTGTGTTACTTAAAAATGCGCTCGGCTTTACCCTCGTTGCACGTGATATTCCCGTCACAACTGCCTACACCTGGATCAGCTTCATGGCTGTTGTATTCGGAGCATTTACACTAGCTGTATGGATATTCCTGTGCGCACAGGGAGTTGAAACCTGGGAAGCCACACGTCGTCAACGTTGGACAATCTCACTGGCAATCTTCGCGTTGATTCTGATGCCGATTCTGCTTGCAGATACTAACTACGAAGCTGCGGCGCCTTCACCCAATCAGGCACCAGCACTTCATGGTATTTCTCCACGCAACAGCGGCAACCTTGCAATGGTTAAGTCAGGAACTCACATGCCAAAGCGTTGCTGCAACCAGATACTGAATAGAGATGAAGCGGCTCTGGGTACCGACGAAGCCACAAGACGGGACTTGTTACTTCTGCTCCCCGTTGAAACCACACAGAGCATCGCCGATCTGAGCGTTAGGGTATTTGGAGAAAACGGGCTGGAAATCATCTCTGATAATTCTCTGCCACTGGAAGCCCACGCCTATGACCACGATACTGGGCCAGCGGCAGCTGATGGTCATCACATCGTAAATGGTTGGGTCGTTCGGGTACCGGTTACGCTAACACCAACCAAACCGTGGGATATAGGAGGCAATCGTTATCCTGTAAATGTTTCTGCAACCTATCATGTTTCAGCGGACGACTCAGTACAGATGTTCAGCGCACGTGGTGCGGTTGAAGCAGGCGTGTCAAACGCTCTCTATGAGATGGGAATTGCTTCCTTCATTCTCCCCTTAATCTGTTTCATAGCTGGCTTTGGTCGCTGGCGGCGAACCCGATGACAACGGCTAGCGATTTCGCCATTGAGACTAGCGGCCTCACCCGAAGGTTTGGCAGTTTTGTCGCCGTTGAGAGTGTTTCACTGAAAATTCCAAAGGGACACCTGTATGGGTTTCTTGGCCTGAACGGTGCCGGCAAGACAACTACCATTCGTATGCTGACGACCTTGCTCCCACCCAGCTCAGGGACTGCCAGAATATGGGGTCACGACGTCGTCCTTGAACCACTGGCAGTACGTGGACTAGTTGGACTGGTAAGTGATGAAACCAGTGAGAGCCAATCAACCTGGACTGCTCGTGAGTACCTTTCCTACTTTGCACGTATTCGACGAATTCCAGATCCCATGCAGGAAGTTGAACGTATTCTGGATGATGTTGGTCTTGATAGCCGCTTTCGCAGCAAGCTCATTGGAACTTACAGCACAGGGATGAAACGTCGGGTGGAAATTGCCCGAGCACTAATGGGTCGTCCCAAGGTATTGTTTCTCGATGAACCAACCCGAGGACTTGATCTTCCGGCCAAGCGTGATATGTGGAACCTGCTGCGTCGCCTTGCAACAGAAGATAATGTCACTACCTTTCTGAGCAGTCATGACGCACAAGAGGTTCGCAGCCTTTGTAGTGAGATCAGCGTGATTGCCAATGGCCGGATTGTCTATACGGGTGCAACATATGAACTCGGTGGTGACCTTGATGATTTCGAAGAAAGTCTCATCCGGCTTCTTACCCGCAGAGAATAAGTCTTTTGGTGGAGGATGAATGAACAGAATTAATTCGATTTACTTACCTTCTGTAGCAATTTTCTGTCTGATTGTTACTGATTCAGTTGCTTTGGCAGAAACATCAACCAAAAGTACGAGTGCCGCGCCCCACACCATCAAGGCTCAGATATGGGTGGACAACTGGTTTGCACTGTATTCCGGCAATACCCTGATCAAGGAAGATTCCGTGCCCTACAACACGGAGCGTTCTTTCAACACTGAATTATTCACTTTTTCCACTACATTGCCGGCACAGCTCAGTGTCGTCATGAAAGACTTCAAGCAGGATGATACCGGACTGGAATACATCGGCACCTCACACCAGCAAGCGGGAGATGGCGGATTCATTGCACAGTTTCTGGATGCTCAGACTAATGAGCTGCTGGCGGTATCGGATGACAGCTGGCGCTGTACCGTTATCCACAAGGCACCACTCAATCTGAATGAGTGCGCACACTCATCAAATCCTGAACAGGTTTGCAAATCGAAGATTGACCCTGAACCCAATGGCTGGAAAGACGCAGGCTTTGATTACAGCGGCTGGCCGAAGGCTACGATTCATTCTGCCTGGGATGTAAAGCCACATGGTGACTTCAGCTGGCTGGCATGGAAATGGTCTGCCAAATTCATCTGGAGCAAAGACCTGATAGTCGACAACACGGTACTGTGCCGCTTTACCATTCCGGCTCCAAAGTAGTCTCTGTATGAAATAAAAAATGGGTGGAGGCTGTCATCACTTCCACCCATCTATCCTTTGTTAAAGATAAGTAGTATCGAGTATTACTTCGCGGCCGCTGGCTTGTTCAGGCTCGCTATTTTTCCGTAGTAAACACGCACCCAGCCCTGTCTTCCGCCTCCGGTGGGTGCACCGATCACGATGTCAGGCGCACCATCCTTGTTGATATCCCCTGCGGAAAACACTCCGAAGCCGATCCCGCTGCTGGCTTCATCTGAAGTGATCACTATCGGATCCTTGCCCCAGGTGGTCGCACCACCGAAGAAAATGTACACGCCTGCCCCGCGTTCTGCCGTGCCCATGGGAGCGGCAGAAAGGAAGTCGGCAAAACCGTCTCCATCAAGATCACCTGCAGGCGCCATGGTGCGCCCTACACCGGCACCGCCTTTACCGGGCAGTGCCCAGACACGATCCATCGAAAGACCCTTTGCCCCGCCCAGATACAGATACAGCTTTCCCGGTGCACCGTCGCCACAGGAAAAGTCACGTGCGCCAATTGCCACATCATCATAGCCATCATGATTGACGTCACCTACACCGGATAGCCCTTCACCCAGATGGCCCTTGACCATCTCACCGACCGCCTTGAAATTTGCGGTTGGAGATAACCCTTTGGCGCTGCCATAAAACACATGCATGGTGCCGGGAATGGTGACACCGGCCTGTCTGCCGCCGCCGGTCAAACCCGGCTGGCCCACGATCAAGTCCATATGACCATCATGATTCAGATCCGCTGCAGTTACTGCACGGCCAAACTCATCATCACTGTGCTCGCCAACAGCTGTGAACCATGGTTTGGTATCAAGGCCGTTCCTGGTTCCTCTGTAAATGTAGACCTTACCCTGATAGGTCTGATCACCGTTGTAACCTGAAGCACCGGTCAGCAGGTCGTTGATGCCATCCCCATCCATGTCGTACACGGCGAATGTGCGTCCGTACTCATCCCCCTTGTGCTCGCCTTCAATGGATTGCGCGGGTTTATCGCTGACGCCTTTTGGCCCACCCAGAAACACATAGAGCTTGCCCTGATGTGTACCTAACCCTCCATCAAAGCTGTGTGCTCCGACAATCACATCTGCATAACCATCACCATTGATATCGCCCACCGTCATTGAACGTCCGAATTCGCTTTTTTCCTTTTCGCCCTTGAGTACCACACTGGGTGAACTAGAAATGCCGTCCTTCGTTCCACGATATATGTAGACCTTCTCTTCTCCAGTAGCGCCAACAGCGATGTCCGTGTAGCCATCGCGATCAAAATCACCGGATGCAACCGATTCACCGAATCCGCCGTTCTGTTCCTGCCCCTTGAGGGTGGTGAACTCCGTCTTGAATACATCGGTGTACGGTCTGGTTTTGCTGATTGCGCCCGGGCAAGGCGTCAACGGTCCGGTGGTCTGTCCACCGCCCATGGCGGCAACAGGCGCCATGGCATCTGTGGCTGAGGGTGCGTTCTGTGCTGACACAGAAAAAGTGCCAAGTGCAATCAGGGCACTTATCCCTACTGGCAGAACTTTGCACATTGATGGTTTAAGGCGCATTAGTTTCCCCTTTTGAATTTTATGTTCTGATGAATAGCAATTGACTCACTGACTCAAGACTGAGCAAACATGGAATTGCATTAATAAATATGTGTAGCCCCAGTCCCGCTGTTAGTAAAGTAGAGTTTGGTCAAGCAACCTGCCATAGCGGGTTCTACCTGTTTGCCGATAACTGCTGCTGGATCAGATCCAGCACTTTAGCCGACTTCAGGCCACCTCCTTCTTGCTGCCAGACTACCTTGCCCTTTGTATCCAGCAACACGCTGAAGGGTAGTCCTTCACTCCTGTTACCTAAGCGGACGCTCCATGCAAAGATCTGATCGGTATCTCCGATAGCGATCGGATAACGTATTCCCAGTCTGGTGACAAAGGCTTTAACGTCTTTACGTTCATCAGCCGCAATTCCGACAACAACTGCGCGATGCAAATCCAGCTGCCGGGATAGCTGATTCAGCTCCGGCATTTCCTGTCGGCAGGGAGCGCACCAGGTTGCCCAGAAATTCAGCAGAACCACCTTTCCACTGTATTGGTCGAGACTGGTGGACTTGCCATCAGGATCCACCAGAGCGGGAGTTGTGGACTGCGCGAATGCGCCTGAAGTAAGCCACATCAAGCTCAATACATAGAGCCATCTGCGCCAGTGATTCATGGTGTTTGCTGCTGCTGAATACTGCGAGCCATGCGCATCGACATTATTTATTCAATGCATCACGCGCAGCTTTCAGCAGTGCATCCTGACTGATGCGCACGGTGTAATTGTTGTTCGCATAAACAAACCGGACTGTTCCCGTCTTATCCAGCACATAGGCAGCGGGTGTCAGAAGGTAGCCGCCATTCACCGCATTCAGGTCGGTGCCCATGCCTGCCACATGCGCCAGATAATCGTCCGTAACTTTATATTTCAACCCGAACTTTCCGGCCACTTCCACCTTGCTATCCGAGAGAAGCTGGTAATCAAACTTGCTGTCCGTCAGGGTTTTGCGCAATGCCTCAGGTGTATCCGTACTGACCGCCAGTAACTGATAACCCATGGCCTTCAGACTGCTCACACTGGTTTGCAGCTCGCGCAGATGTGCGTTGCAGTAGGGACACCATCCACCCCGATAGAAAATCAGAATAGTGGGTTTGCCGGCCACAGCTGCATTCAGATCGAATGGTTTGCCATCGACCGTCTGCACTACATTGTTCGCTGGTATGTGTGTACCCACTGGCAACGGATGAATGACCGATGCATCAACAATGGGACCAACACTTCCTGTCTGTGCACCTGCTGCTGTCGGTGCTGAGCGCGCGGCTGCAACCACCACACCGATCCCGTCCGGTGCCGGCGTACCTGCTAAAACCGGATGCTCGTCAGCCGGGGCAGCGGACATCCCCACCTGCGCATTCGCAGTCGTTGCTATCGAAATCAATCCAAGTACGAGTGACGCGATCAAACCAGATGTATTACGCATGACTTATCCCCCCTGTATTCAGTTGAGCCTACTCCTGTAGCGCGCATATGGAAACCACCTGTCCTGCATGACATATCTTTATCCTGAGCCAAAGCACCTGGGGTATCCTTCTGGTCGTGATCTGAAATGCCTTATAAATATCAAGCCACTCTGACGGGGTTCGTCATGAAGTCGATCATCAGAACAATCATACTGGCCGGCCTGGCCTGGCCCCTCGGGCTGGTTCATGCGCATCATTCGTTTCTTGGTACTTTCCAGTCAGACAAGAAAGTTGAAGTCACGGGCGTGGTTACGGATTTTCATTTCTTCAATCCGCATGTTGGTCTGTACTTCAATGTGACCAACGCGGACGGTTCAGTCACGCAATGGATGAGCGAAGGCCTTGCCGCCTCCGGCTATGTGCGCATGGGCTGGACCAGAGACACGCTCAAGAAGGGCGATCTGGTGCGTATCAGCGGCGATGGCACGCGCGATGGCTCACCCATGGTGACCATGACCAAGGTTGAGCTGTTGAACCCTAAGGATCGCAGCGTGGTGCGGGTGCTCACTGAACAGAAAGGCGCGGCACCGGCTGTTGCTCAACGCTCATCGTCGCCCCAGCCATTCCCTCTCAAACTCAGTGATGGCCGGCCTAACCTGACGGGCACCTGGACTGAAAGTGACCACCTCCGCCCCCCTTCTGTCACCTACAACGAGGCGGGCAAGGCACTCCAGGCCACAGCCCGGATTGCTGATGATCCCCAGATTTTTTGCGATCCACCCGGACTCGTTCGTCAGGCAGGCTTCACTCCACATGCCATTCGTATCACTCAGTTCACTGACCGTGTGCTGATTGAATACGAAGAATATGGCGGCCGCCGTGAAATTTTTTTCGCACCGCCTAAAACCGCTTCAAAAGTCAAAACCAATCTCGGCACGTCGATTGCGCACTATGAAGGAGATGCGCTCATCGTTGAGTCCGGCAATTTGTTGCCTAACTGGATCAACCCGCATGGCGATCAGTTAAGTGACCAGACCACTACAGTGGAAACCTATCGGCGTGTTGATGATCCGAAAATAGGATCGCTGTTATCTATTCAGCTGGTGGCTAATGATCCGGTGTATCTGAAGCAGCCTTTTGTGATTACCAAGACCAAGCGCTATACAGAAAACTATCAGTTCGTCCCGAATGAATGCCGGCCACCGCTGCGTGACCGAAGTGATGTGTCATCTACAAAGCCGTAGTGATTTAACTCTGGGTGTATACCTACACGCTGATACGGCAATCTTCTAAAAGAAACGAACAAGAAGAGGAATCCTGCACCCGGCCATTCATGTGATTCAGCCCCATATTGCCCAGCACGGTCTACCAAGTGTAGCCCTGACGGGTGACACCGGCGCTGACCGACAGATCATCGCTGCTGGCCAAACCACTCCACGTAGTCGGATTCCTGCGATCACCATAAGCTGTGTAACTTTCATTCACCAGCGTACTTCCATCTGCATTCAGGATACTCGACACACTGTCATCCGATGAAGCAGCCAAGACATCAGCGACCGATCCGCAGCCAGCTCACAGCGTGCTCTTTCTTTGCATGACGCATGAAGGGTGGTCAAAACACGATCTCAGTTACTGCGCGATCATATTGTTAGGCAAAAATAAAGACCTGACCCCGTGCCCTAAAATACCAAAGCACTAATCAGGATGCACAATAAACCAAAACCGAGTTCAGCAAAGTGAAGGATCGTCTGTGCTGGCGTTCCATAGACGATCTCTATATCACTGGGAATCGTTACTTTCCGAAACACCCTGTCTAAGAGAGTCATTGCGAGCCAACTTGAAAAGACAAACGCGACTGTTACCAAAAACGAAGGAACGGAGTTTTGTGTAAACATTCCAGGGTGATACCGATTAGTAATTAAACAGCCCGCGATTACTAATGCCATGATAGGTGAGGTTAATATCATCGTCACTCTAAACACAGCCCAACTTTTTGTTATCTCCTTTGGTCTGGAAGGGTGAATGCGCTGGGTAAAAACATAACAACGGAAGAATAAATGCATAAGATATGTTCTCATAAATGCACATTGCCCCACTACTGCTGGTGCATCAATTTCCATAGCACATATCTTGAAGCTCCATAAGCAAGGACACTGATCCCGCGTATTGTAACGCTTGCCCCAAAGCCTTTGTTCCACCAGCTATGTTGAATAAAACGCCAGCTACGGCACCCGGCATTTCGAACGCATAGGAAAGAGCTTCATTGATCACGGCGTCAGCAGCTGCGTACCCATGCTCGCTTGACGGCGCTGCAAAGACACTATATGCAGTCAATCCACGCGAGGCGAGTGAAAATGCGCGCGCAAAACTAGTCGCTTCAACGGCTTGACTGCCGGTGACATGACTACTTGACGCAACTGATTTCGCACCTTGTTCGGATAGACCGAGGGCGTCTGCCATTGGCCCTGATATCCCACCCTCACTGCCGCCTGATCTAGGCGGCCTCACTGCTTGTGCTTTGGCAAGAGCTTTGCATGCCATTTGCTTGGGATCATGGTTGCTCGTTTGCGCCGCCAGCTCAACATGTTTCTTGTCATCACCGCCATTAGCAGGGCCGTCATCATAATTGATCAAATCAGACACCATGCTGTTAATGAAGTAACTGGCGTCGTGAAAAAATAATGCTCCAAGCGGTGAAGAAGAATAGTCTGGCTCATAATAGCCTTCCTCCCACGTAACGTAGTCTGCTTTTCCATTTTCATCATTTGTACCTGTAAACGTTGTATTGGTAAATGCACCTGTACCATGCCATCTACCAGATTGCCGTTTTCCATGAACAAATCTGATGCGTGCTTGCTGCTTATACCCACTCGGATCCGTGAAGCTGAGCGGATTGTTCAGCACATAGCTGTACCGGTTGTAATTCTGGGGATTGCCCGGTTCACTGATGTACGGGTCAGGGGACAGGAAGACGCCCGTGATGGCATCTTGCACCCGGCCATTCATGTGGTTAAGCCCCATATTGCCCAGCGCGGTTTGCCAGGTGTAGCCCTGACGGGTGACCCCGGCGCTGACTGACAGATCATCGCTGCTGGCCGAACCATTCCACGTGGTCGGGTCCCTGCGATCACCATAAGCAGTAAAGTTTTCATTCACCAGCGTACTTCCATCCGCATTCAGGATACTCGACACACTGCCTTGTTGATCTTCCAACAAGTTTGACTGTGTTTCAATGTTTCGTTCCTCTACTCCACAGACCTGCACCTATCCGCATAATTGTCTGCTTGCAGATCAGGTGTCACTTTCCGATGCAAAAGGTGGAAAAAATCCGGCCGAGTAAATCATCGGAGGTGAATTCGCCGGTGATTTCACTCAGAGCCAGTTGCGCAAGCCGCAGCTCTTCGGCACACAGCTCGCCCGCTTTGCGAATGAGCAGTTTTTCCTGAGCCTGATCCAGATGCTGTTTGGCGCGTTGCAGCGCGTCCAGATGCCGGCGTCGTGCCAGAAACCCCGCTGATTCACTGCTGTTGTAGCCCATGCAGTCTTGCAGGTGCTTGCTCAATTCAGCCAGTCCCTTGCCTGTCACTGCTGAAATATTGATGTGAGTAACATCCTTACGAAGCTGCACTTGCTTTACATCTATCAGATCAATTTTGTTGATAACCACAGTCACCGGAATGGTGGACGGCAATCGTTGTATTTCCTGCTGCAACTGTGTGGCCTCGTAATCACGCGCATCCACTACATACAGCACTCTATCTGCTTTGGAAATTTCTGCATGCGCGCGCCGCACACCTTCGGCTTCTACCGGATCATGCGTATCGCGCAAGCCTGCTGTATCAATAATATGCAGAGGCATGCCATCCAGATGAATACGTTCGCGCAACACATCGCGGGTGGTGCCGGGAATATCGGTGACGATGGCAGCGTCATAGCCAGCCAGGCGATTCAACAGGCTGGACTTGCCTGCATTGGGTTTGCCGGCAATCACGACGGTCATGCCTTCACGCAACAGACTGCCCTGCTGCGCACGCTGTTGAATATGATTGATCAACTCCTGACTGTGGCTCATGCGTTGCAGCAGAACCTGATCCTGCATGAGGTCGAGGTCTTCATCCGGAAAGTCGATGGCTGCTTCCACGTGCAGACGCGTGGTAATGACGGCCTCGGTCAGTTCATGCAGGGCGCTGGAAAATTCTCCCTGCAATGAACGCAGCGCTGCGCGTGCGGCATGAATGGAATCCGCCGCTATCAAGTCAGCGATAGCTTCGGCTTCTACCAGATCCAGTTTGTCATTGAGGAAAGCGCGTTTGCTGAATTCACCGGGCTCTGCGAGTCGTGCGCCCAATTCCAGAACCCGCTGCATCAGCAGATCAAGCACCACCGGTCCGCCATGCCCCTGTAATTCAAGTACGTCCTCCCCTGTGAACGAGTGAGGTGCTGGAAAGTACAGTGCGATGCCCTGGTCAATGCAACTGGCATCGGCGGCACGAAAACTGGCGTATGTTGCGTTACGGGGCTTGGGTAATTTGCCGAGCAGCTGCGTTGCAATGTTTGTAACAGCCTTGCCGGAGAGACGGATGATGCCCACACCGCCGCGACCGGGCGGTGTGGCAATTGCGGCAATGGTGTCCTGTTCGCTGTGAATCATGACTCAGCGAAATTTCTGGTTCAGGCCATTGCGTGTTTGCTGTCGGCAGCCACCAGCTTGTTGATGCGCCATTGCTGCAATGCAGAAATCAATGTGTTGGTTATCCAGTACAGCACCAGACCTGAGGGGAACCACGCCATCATCACGGTCATGACGATCGGCATGAATGCCATGACCTTGGCCTGCATCGGATCAGCCGGCGGCGGATTCATCTTGAACTGCGCAAAGTTAGCAGCACCCATGATCAACGGCAGAATGAAATACGGATCGCGTGATGACAGATCGGTTACCCAGGCAAAGAAGGGTGCCTGTCGCAATTCAACACTTTCCAGCAATACCCAATAAAAGCCCATGAAAAACGGGATCTGAATGAGCATGGGCAGGCAGCCTGCCACTGGATTGATTTTTTCCTTTTTGTATAACTCCATGGTGGCACGGCCAAGGGCTTCGCGATCATCCTTGAAGCGCTCCTGTATGGCTTTCATCTTGGGCGCGATGGTGCGCATCTTGGCCATGGATCGACCACTGGATGCTGTCAGCCGATAGAACGCCAGCTTGATGAGCATCGTGGTCACCATAATGGCGATGCCCCAGTTGCTGATAAAGCGGTGCACAAACTGCAGGATGGTGAACAAAGGCTTGGCAATGATGTACAGCTTGCCGTAATCGGTGGTGCGGTTCAGATCCGGGCCTGTTGCAGCCAGCTGATCTTGCAACTTTGGTCCGATAAAAAGTGCCTCATGCACTTGGGCGGTGCTGCCTGCGGCGACACTTTGCAGCGGCCCTCGATAAGTCAGGGTGTAATTGTTGCCGGCATCAACTGAGAGAGAATAGTCATACGCCTTGTCACCGGCAGGAACGGCCGCTACTACAAAGTAATGCTGCAAGCCGGCCATCCAGCCACCGGTGGTGGTAGCCATGTATTTGCTGTCTTCACTATCGGTCACTTTAAGTTTGCGGTAAGCCTTGCCGTTGTAAATCGCCGGACCGCGATAGGCAATGGTTGCTGGATCCTGCATTGAATACTTTACAGGCAGATCATGGCGGAACAGCTGCACGTAGGATGCGCCCTGCCATTCCATGCTGCTGGCGTTGTTGATGGCGTAACCTACGTCCAGTGCGTAACTGCCGCGCTTGAGGGTAAATGTCTTGGTGATAGTCACACCATCGGCATCGGTATAGGTCAGCGGAATGTTCAGTTCAGTTTGTCCATCCGCAAGCCGGTACTCGCTGGCTGCGCTGGTATAGATGGGCGCAGCGGCTGACTTGGTCGCCAGCCCCGAACGGGCTACGAACAGAGTTGCCGGCGCATCACTGAGCAGCTGAACCTTGTTGTCCGGTTGATCCAGGGATACTGAATACTTGAGCAGACTGGCGCGCTCGATATCTCCGCCACGGGTGTTGATATCAAGGTCAAGCACATCAGTCACAACATGAATTTTGGTGCCTGCACTGACCTCTGGTGCCACCACAGCCGTTGTCACTGCATCAGGTGACGATACTGAAGAACTGCTGGCACTGGTGGTTGGCAATACCGGAACTGCTGGTGCAGCACTGGAACTGCTGATAGCAGGTGCTGCGACTGACTCTACCTGCGGATAATCATGCTGCCAGGTCACCAGGTTGAGCCACAGCAGTACACCTGCCGCGCCCCATAAAAATATGCGTAGCTTATCCATGGGAACAATCGCCGGATTGGGTTGAGAAATTTGAATTTGTAATGGGTTCGGCTGCCTTGCCTGCTGCAGGTGGTACTGGATCGTAGCCCCCCGCATGCAGGGGATGGCATCGTGTGATGCGCCGCAAACTGAGCCATGTGCCTTTCAGGCTGCCATGTTGCAGTAATGCCTGTTGCGCATAGCAGGAACAACTCGGATAGAAACGGCAGTTCTGTCCCAGCAAGGGACTGATGAAGTAACGGTAGCCTGCAATCAGCCTGTTCAGGAAGTAGCGCATCGCTTCACCATTTCCTGCCAATGCTGGGCCAGACGGTTTGCAAGCTGCGCGTTAGTCGATTCACGCGCACCCGGTCGGGTGTTAACGACTATATCAACAGCTGGTAAATTCGCCGTATTCAAACGGAAGGATTCACGGATGACGCGCTTGATGCGATTACGATTCACTGCATTGCCCACGGTACGAGCCGAAACTGATAGCCCGAGTCGGGCCATACCCAGACTATTGGGCCTGATCAATACGAGGAAGCAGGCATCGCCCAGTTTGTTGCTGCCCCGCTGGTATACGGCATCAAACTGGGATTTATGAACCAGACGTTGTGCCGGTGTAAAAGTTGACACACGACTCTGGCAGGGGTTGGGGGACGAACTTGCTGTTGACAGTTCGTCACTTAGACGCAAAGTCGCTTGCGGCCCTTGGCACGGCGACGAGCCAACACCAGACGGCCACCCTTGGTTGCCATGCGTGCACGAAAACCGTGTACGCGTTTCCGGTGCAGATTACTGGGTTGATATGTGCGCTTCATGGGAAGATTCCTGAACTCTGGTGCCCGATAAACCGGGTGCCATCTCTTACGGGGCGGCAAGGGTACGGGCAGGTTGCCAAGGTGTCAAGTTGGAAGATAGATATCAGTTGATGGAATTCTGGTCGAGGCGACGTTCAGTGATGCATCAAGCCTGTGGATAAGTCCCTCGCTCTAGGTATAGACTCTCCGGTCTGCCGCTCCCCCTAATTTCTTAATATCACGTAGAGAGTGCGAACCTTGTCTGGGTCGTTGTGGAACCGTTGTTTTCATCAGCTTGAAGCCGAAATGGTCGAGCAGCAATTCAACACCTGGGTCAGACCCCTGCAAGTGGTGATGGATGGTTCCGAACTGCGTCTGTTTGCACCTAACCGGTTTGTGGCCGAATGGGTCCAGCAGAATGTGCTGCCCCGTATCAATGATCTGTGTGCTCGTCTGACAGACAGCTCCTCGGGCGAACAGATACCCACCGTCAGTCTCGAAGTGGGCTCCAAACCACAGGTTCAGACCAGTGAGCCGACTGCCCCTCGTGAGGCTGGACCAGCACAGATTCCTGCCAAATCTGCTTTCAGTATGCTGGGCGGGCGTTTGAACCCCGAATTTACTTTCAGCAATTTTGTGGAGGGCAAGAGCAATCAACTGGCTCGCGCCGCAGCCCAGCAAGTAGCTGAAAATCCGGGTCGCGCGTATAACCCTCTGTTCATTTACGGGGGAGTGGGTCTGGGCAAGACTCACCTCATGCATGCGGTGGGCAACACCATCCGCAGTGTCCGTCCGAATGCACGCATTGCCTATGTTCACTCGGAGCGGTTTGTGGGTGATATGGTGAAAGCACTGCAGCACAACACCATCAATGAATTCAAGACAGCATATCGCTCGCTGGATGCTTTGCTGATCGACGATATTCAGTTTTTTGCCGGAAAAGACCGCTCTCAGGAAGAGTTTTTCCACACCTTCAACGCCCTGTTCGAAGCGCAGCAGCAGATCATTCTCACCTGCGACCGTTACCCCAAGGAAGTGGACGGGCTGGAGGATCGGCTCAAATCCCGCTTTGGCTGGGGTCTGACCGTGTCTGTTGAACCGCCTGAACTGGAAACCAGTGTGGCGATCCTCATGAGCAAGGCAGCACTGACAAATGTTAACCTGCCTGATGAAGTGGCTTTTTTTATCGCCAAACGAATTCGTTCGAATGTGCGAGAGCTGGAAGGGGCGCTGCGACGTGTGGTCGCCAATGCTCAATTCACGGGGCGACCTATTACCCTCGATTTCACCAAAGAAGCCCTGCGTGACCTGTTAGCCTTGCAGGATCGTCTGGTCACAGTGGACAACATCCAGAAAACCGTAGCTGAGTACTACAAGCTGAGGGTTGCTGATCTGTTGTCCAAACGCCGAAGCCGGTCCATCGCCCGTCCCAGGCAGATGGCCATGGCAATGGCCAAGGAGCTGACCTCGCACAGTCTTCCTGAAATCGGCGATGCCTTCGGCGGACGTGACCACACAACGGTCATGCATGCATGTCGTGTAATCAAGGATTTGCGGGAGACGGATATTCGAAGCCGGGAAGACTATTCAAACTTGTTACGAACTTTGACTGGTTGATGTGTTAATGCTGTGGATAAAATGTGTGCATTGTTAATCTGCTTTTTATCCACAAACAATGAACAGGATCATGGATTACCTTTCAAGAGCATTCCATATGGGTATTCAGTTAATACAACGTATTGAATATATTGAAAATAATTGAGTTATCCACTGATAATTGCTTGCTTAGTAGTAACAATAATAGTTTTAATTTAGATATATATTTAATTAAGAAATACTGATTACAGATGGTGTCGAAATGAAGTTCAGCGCAGAACGCGAAGCAATGCTTTCACCTTTGCAGGCCGTGATTGGTGTAGTCGAGCGTCGACAGACCATGCCGATACTTTCCAATGTGATGGTGATGGCAAAATCTGATGGCTTGACCATGACGGCGACTGACCTTGAAGTTGAACTCAGCGCCAACGGCACCGCAAATGTAGCGGAACCCGGTGAGATAACCATTCCCGGACGAAAGCTCCTGGACATCATCAAAGCCCTGCCTGAAAAAGCCAGCGTTACTCTGACTGTTGAAGGTGAGCGCGCAGTCATCCGTTCCGGTAAGAGTCGATTCACACTCGCAACCCTGCCAGCCAGCGATTTTCCTGTTATTGAAAATATTGAGATCAAGCAGCAAATCAGTCTGGCGCAAACCGACATGAAGACGCTGCTTGATAAAACCCATTTTTCGATGGCACAGCAGGATGTTCGTTACTACCTCAATGGTTTGCTGTTCGAACTGAGTGGACAACAATTGAGACTGGTAGCAACAGATGGGCACCGGCTTGCACTGGCTGAAGCTAAATTGCTGCAGCCGGTAACAACAACCCTGCAGGTGATCCTGCCACGTAAAGGCGTACTCGAGTTGCAACGCGTTCTGGGCAATCAGGGCGATGTTCACATCAGCATCAGTTCAAATCACATGCGCATCAGTGTCGATGGCGTACGCTTTACTTCCAAATTGATTGATGGTCGTTTTCCTGATTACAGCCGGGTTATCCCGCAGGATCCAAACCGCATCGTCGGAGCGGAACGAAGTTCTTTGCGTGCGGCGTTGCAACGCGCAGCTATTCTTTCCAATGAGAAATATCGCGGGATCCGGCTCACCCTTAAATCGGGTGTTCTGGTGATGCAGGCTCATAACCCGGAACAGGAAGAGGCCGAGGAAGAGCTTGAAGTTGCCCATACCGGTGAAGCCATGGAAATTGGTTTTAACGTCAATTACCTGCTTGAAGCCCTGACCGCAGTCGATGGCGATCAGGTTGAACTGGGTTTCACCGATGGCAACAGCAGCTGCCTGATCAAGTCGCCAGGAGCGGTTGCTTCTCGTTACGTGGTCATGCCGATGCGGCTATAAGCGTCGATCAGGCTTATAAATGAGCCTATCTAGCCTCGATATTGAGCAATTTCGTTGTATTGAGAAGGCTCACCTGGAGCTGTCGACTGAGACGAACTTGATTCTCGGAAAAAATGCTTCAGGCAAAACCAGTCTGCTTGAAGCTATTTTTTTGATGGGATCCGGGCATTCTTTTCGAACGAGTCAAACACAGTTACTAATCCGCCATGGCCAGACCTGTTTCACTACGGTGGGCAAAATCTTGAACAAACAAGGTATGGAGGTAATCGGGATTCGAGGTAGCGAGGACAGTAGAGAGGCGCGGGTTAACGGTGGAGCTGCTAAGAGTTTGGCGGATCTGGCGCTACGGCTGCCGGTGCAGGTGATTGATCCTGAAGTTCATCGTCTTCTTGAAGATGGGCCAAATCGCCGGCGACGGTTCTTGGATTGGGGGGTGTTCCACGTGGAACAAGGATTCCATGACGCATGGCGGCGCTATCAGCGAGCTTTGCGTCAGCGGAATGCTGCTTTGAAGGCGAAACAGGCGCTCAATGCTTTGCGGGTTTGGGATCAGGAGCTGAGTGAACAGGGTGAGCTGGTAGCCGATTATCGCGACCGATATCTTGAAGCTTTACAGCCTTTTTCAACTCAGCTCGGTCACGAATTATTGGGTACAAAGATAGAGATGGAGCATCAGCGCGGATGGAAGCGTCATTCCACTCTCCGGGACGCATTGGGCGACAGCTTGAGCAAGGATCAATTGCGCGGCTCCACCAGTGTTGGACCTCACCGTGCTGATCTGGTGTTGAAGCTTGCTGATATTTCGGCCAAAGACCGTGTTTCGCGCGGGCAGCAGAAGATGCTGGCTTGTGCATTGATCCTGGCACAGCAGGCGCACCGGGCGGCAATTGGAGCTTCGCCGGCCTGTTTGCTGTTGGACGACCCGGCTGCCGAGCTGGATGTGGATAACCTGGGGAAATTATTGAAAATAGTAACAACAATTCCTGCCCAATTAGTCGTTACTTCCTTGAATAAAGATGTACAGAACTTCTTCCCACATGCACGATTGTTTCACGTGGAACACGGCACGGTCCAAGCAGTGGCATAATCACCGATTCGATAAAATTGGATACTCTAATGAGCGAAGTACCACCGAACGACGGCGTTTACGACTCCAGTAAAATCAAGGTTTTAAAGGGCCTCGATGCCGTACGGAAGCGACCCGGCATGTATATCGGTGACACGGATGACGGCACTGGTCTGCATCACATGGTCTTTGAGGTTGTTGATAATGCAATCGACGAAGCCCTGGCCGGACATTGCACCCTTGTCAGCGTAACGATTCATGCGGATCAGTCGGTAACCGTTTCTGATAATGGCCGTGGAATTCCTGTGGATATCCATCCGGAAGAAGGCGTTTCTGCGGCAGAGGTCATCATGACCGTGCTGCATGCTGGCGGTAAATTCGACGATTCATCCTACAAGGTATCGGGCGGATTGCACGGTGTAGGGGTGTCGGTGGTGAATGCGCTTTCAGAGTACCTGTTGCTGACAATCCATCGCGATCAGAAGCGCTATCAGCAGGAATACCATATGGGAAACCCGGTGGCTCCCTTGGTTGTTGTGGGCAGTTCGGACAAGCGAGGTACTACCGTTCGTTTCAAGCCGAGTGCCGAGATTTTTACTCATATCGAATTTGTATACGACATCCTCGCCAAACGCCTGCGGGAGCTGTCCTTCCTTAATTCCGGGGTAAGGATCGAACTGATTGATGAACGTGACGACAAGCGCGAAGAATTCATGGCTGAGGGAGGAATTCGGGAATTTGTGCGTCATTTGAACCGTACCAAGACAGCAATTCACCCGTCGGTTATTTACTTTCGAACCGAGCAGGGCCCGATTAGCGTTGAACTGGCAATGCAGTGGAATGATTCCTACCAGGAAAACATGTACTGCTATACCAACAACATTCCACAGAAAGACGGCGGTACACATCTGGCCGGTTTCCGGGCAGCTCTGACTCGAACCCTCAACGGTTACATCGAACGCGAGTTTTCCGCCAAGGAAAAATTGGCCACAACGGGTGACGACGCCCGCGAAGGTTTGACCGCAATTCTGTCTGTGAAGATGCCTGATCCGAAATTCTCATCGCAAACCAAGGACAAACTGGTTTCTTCCGAGATCAAATCCATCGTGGAACAGGCCGTAAGTGAGAAAATTGACGAGTTCTTGCTGGAAAATCCCGCGAACGCGAAGTCAATTGCTGCGAAAATCGTCGAAGCTGCTCGTGCTCGTGAGGCAGCCCGCAAAGCCCGTGAAATGACTCGCCGCAAGGGCGCTCTGGATATCGCAGGCTTACCCGGCAAGCTGGCCGATTGTCAGGAAAAAGATCCAGCGCTTTCGGAAATGTTCCTGGTAGAGGGTGATTCGGCAGGTGGATCGGCCAAGCAGGGCCGTGACCGGCGCACACAGGCCATCCTGCCACTTAAGGGAAAAATCCTGAACGTTGAAAAAGCCCGATTCGACAAGATGCTGTCGTCAGCGGAAGTTGGCACGCTGATTACTGCGCTTGGCTGCGGCATCGGCGCTGATGATTTTGATGTTAACAAGCTGCGCTACCACCGCATCATCATCATGACCGATGCTGACGTGGACGGCTCGCACATCCGTACGCTTCTGCTGACATTCTTTTACCGGCAGATGCCACAGCTGATCGAACGTGGCCACATCTACATAGCTCAGCCGCCGTTGTACAAAGTCAAGAAGGGCAAGTCTGAAACCTATGTGAAAGATGACAATGAGCTGAATGAGCTGTTGCTGAAATCAGCTACCGAAAGCGCGTCCTTGCTGCCCAGCAGCAAAGCTGTTGCACTTTCCGGGAATGCGCTGGATAGCTTGATGCGTCACTGGACCGAGTGTCAGGGAATCATCCGCCGTTCATCACGTCGCTATGATCAGCGTGTGCTGGAACAAATGCTGTACATGCCCGAAGTCACGCTGGCATTGCATGACGATCCGGTATGGCTGAGTGCGTGGGCAGAGCAGCTTGAGAGAGAATTGAACGCAGCCGATGCTGCCGTGCGGACATACAAGGTTCGAGCCGAACTGAATGAAGTTCATGCAGGCTTGAAAGTGACTCGCATGGAGCATGGTGTCAGCAATGACAAGCACATTCATCGTGAATTTTTTGCATCCTCTGAATATCGGCGCATTGCTGAACTCGGCAAGATACTGATGGGTTTGATCGGTGAAGGAGCGGCGGTCACCAAGAGTGAAGCCAGACAGGAAGTGGGGTCGTTCAAGCAGGCGATGAACTGGTTGCTGGATCAGGCCCGCCGTGGACAGAACATTCAGCGTTACAAAGGTCTGGGTGAAATGAATCCGGATCAGTTGTGGGAAACGACCATCAATCCCGCTACGCGTCGCCTGATTCAGGTTCGAATTGAAGATGCACAGGGTGCTAACGATATATTTTCCACACTCATGGGCGATCAGGTTGAACCACGACGTGAATTTATCGAACGCAATGCGCTGTCTGTGACCAATCTGGACATCTGATTTTCAGCAAATGTTGCGAGTCATAGTTCAATCTGAATCGGCATGAAAGCGGTAGAGATGAAATCCTCCCAGCGCATGCTGCTGGCACTGGTGGTGATATGGACATTGGGGTTGCTCATCTCCGGGCGTGCGCCATTTGATCGCAGCACCTGGCTGATGGAAGTCATGCCATGCCTGATCCTCATGCCTGTGCTGTGGTGGTCGCGCAAACAGTTTGTGTTTACTCCGGTGGTATATGCATTACTGATAGCGCATGGACTGATCCTGATGGTGGGTGGTGCTTATACTTATGCACGCGTTCCGCTGGGTTTCTGGATGCAGGACTGGTTTGGCTGGACGCGCAACAATTACGACAAGATCGGTCACTTCGCACAGGGATTCGTGCCGGCCTTTGTGGTGCGGGAACTGCTGGTTCGGGTGTATCGAATTTCTGTGCGGCATCTTCTCGCCATACTGACGGTATGTACCTGCATGGCTATCAGTGCGCTGTACGAACTGGTCGAGTGGGCTTCAGCACTCATGCTCGGTTCAGGGGCAACCGATTTCCTGGGCACACAGGGTGATGTGTGGGACACACAATCAGACATGTTCATGGCTTTGCTCGGATCGTTGTGTGCAGTACTGCTGGCACGCTGGCATGATCAGTCAATGCGCAACGTGGGTAACAGCGCGCATATCTAGGTAATCAAGCGCGACAGGAAGCGCAGCCCTGCTCACTCCAACGCAGTGGATGCGTATTCACCTTCGTGAAATATAAAGTGATTTTGATTGACGGCGAATAACTACTGGAACTAATATTTCATCACGGTAATATTAACCGATGAATATATTATGAGTGCCGTAGCCAGCAACCCGAATTTACCCAGCCATTCCTTGGCGAATCAAATCGCTGAAATAGAAGCATCTTTGACCAGAATGCAGCAGCGGATTGGTGATGTGCCTGTTACCGAGATTCTTATCTCGCGTTTGTTGATCAATCTCGGTCGTGAAATGACCCAGCGACTCGACACCCGGCTGCGGCCATCTGGCCTGATGGAGAGTGAATTTCGTGCGCTGGTCTCGTTGTACTCGTTGCCGGGATCAACAGGGAATCCCAGTGATCTGTGTACCGATGCAGGACAGAGTCCTGCCAATATCACAAGAATTACAGATGCGCTGGCAGAGCGTGAGCTGATTCTGCGCCGTCCAGATGAACATGACCGCCGTCGCTGGGTACTGCAAGTCACTCCCAAGGGCACAGCGCTGATCAAAAAAATGCTGCCGAACATGATGAACGGTGCTCGTGAAAGTTATAGCGAATTCTCCAGTGCCGAGCTCAAGCGCTTGCTGACAAGTCTGAAGACGATTGCCGCCACCATTGATCGCAATTCGTCAATTGAAGCTGCTGCCTCTAAGCAAGTCAGCTGAGAGCAAACAATGCACAAGATGAAATTGCTGACAGGCTTGATGGGGACGATGCTGGCAGCATGTGCAGTCAGTCCCCAGACTCATATCACTACAAAACCGCTAAAGGTGGCACCAGTTATCGTCACGGAGCCAGAGCCTGGACAATGGCCAGATAAAAACTGGTGGGTGCAATATCAGGATGAAACGCTGAATTCACTGATTGAACAGGCTCTGAAAACTGCACCGGGTATTTCTACGGCAGAAGCTCGAGTGGAACAGGCAAAGGAAATGATTCGGGCATCGGCAGCACAGGAGGGCATACAGGTAAATGGCTACGCTGATGCTGCAAGACAACGCCTGAGTGACAATGGCCTGTTCCCGCCAAAGTTTCTCGGCTTCCACTGGTATAACCAGGCTGATCTTGGCATCCGGGCAAGCTACAGCTTTGACTGGTGGCACAAACAGCGAGCTACGCTCACTGCATCTATGGATGATGCGCATGTGGCACAGGCAGAACGTAATGCCGCTGCCATACGCTTGAGCACGGTTATCGCGTCGGCTTACTTTGGCTGGCAATCTGATCAGGCACAGATCGGCATTGCCAGGCAGCAACAAGCCCTGATTGCGCAGCGACGTGACATTGTGCAATCGCGGCTCAAAGCGCAGCTGGATTCAGCAGACGGATTGCATGCCCTGGATATGGAAAGCGCAGCCTTGCAGGAATTCATAGTGAACATGAGTTCTTCCAGCGAGATGCGCCGGGTAATGATTTCGTGCTTACTGGGTATCAGTAGTGATGAGCTGATTCCCTTTACGGTGCAAGTCCTGCCCAAAGCCAATCTGCACTTACCGGATAATGTGAACCTTGACCTGCTGGCAAGACGGGCGGATATCGATGCCAGCCACTGGCAGGTAGAAGCAGCGCAGCAGCGTTTGAATATTGCCCACGCTGAGTTCATGCCTGACATCAGCATTAATGCACTTGCCGGCTTTTCAAGCATTGAACTTGGAAAGCTGATGAACGCGGGCAGTGCAGTGCCAAGCGTTGGTGCCGCATTGCACTTGCCGATCTTCGATGCTGGACGGTTGCAGGCGCAATATGGCGTGCGCGCTGCGCAGCTGGAATCAGCGATCACGCTTTACAACGAAACAGTAGTGAACGCCGCACGAGAAGTGGCCGCTCAGACTGTGAAGATGCAGCAAATTGCCAGATTGCACAAAGAACAAGAAATACAGGTCAGTGCTGCTGAACAATTATTGCAGCTGGCAACCCAACGTAAATCGCAGGGTTTGACGGACGCACGCGCACAATTGGTTGCCGCACAAACGTTGCAGCAGCAGCGGGCTGAGCTCACCAATATGGATGCAGAGGCATTGTTTGCTGAGCTTGAAATGATAGGAGCTCTGGGCGGTGGATACATGAATGCGGATGTACCAGCCACTGCTGCGGTAGCGATGACCGCTCCAGCCTTGTGACGAATGACTTCAGTTGAGAATTACTCATGAGTACAGAAAGTAACCCGGTGCAGGAACCCGTTATCGACACAGCCGATGATAGAAGACCGGTGCAGAACAACGGCAAGCGAAAGCGGATGATCAGCGTAGTGACCACGGTACTGGTTGTTGTACTTATCGTGTTCACTTTATTGTGGCAGTTTGTTTTTGCGATGCGCGAACGCACTGATGATGCTTACGTAGGTGGAACGCAGGTTACTTTGACATCACAAATACCCGGTACGGTGGTAGCGGTGCTGGCCGAAGAACATCAACTGGTAAATGCAGGACAGGTACTGGCAATGCTGGATGCCATTGATGCACAGACGACTCTGGACAAGGCCAGCAGCGCTTTGGCTCTCAGCGTACGTCAGTTCCGGCAGGTAAACGAACAGGCCAGGCAGTTTGATGCCGCAGTGGTCAGTCGCAGACTGGATCTGTTACGTGCAAAAGAAGATCTGAAACATAGAGAGCCATTGGCGGCAAACGAAGCCATAGCAATGGAAGAATTACGGCATGCCCGGGAAGCGGTGAGTCAGGCTGAGGCAGCGCTGCAACAGGCTGAACATCAGTCGCGTGCAGCGCATGCGCTGGTTGATGGAAGTAATGTCCGTAACAATCCTTCTGTGTTGCAGGCCAAGCAAGTTTTTATTGATGCATGGCTGGCACTGCAACGTACCTCGATCATTGCGCCTATTAGTGGTCATGTTGCTCAGAAGGCACTCCAGCCGGGACAGCATGTGCAACCGGGACAATCGCTGTTATCTATCATTCCCCTCGGCACGGTGTGGGTGGATGCCAATTTCAAGGAAAATCAGTTGCGCAACCTGCGCATCGGTCAACCCGTGGAAGTGAAGAGTGACCTGTATGGCAACGACTCGATATTTCATGGCAAGGTCAGTGGCATTGCAGCCGGAACCGGCGCTGCATTCGCGTTACTGCCGGCACAAAATGCGTCGGGGAACTGGATCAAGGTAATTCAGCGTGTCCCGGTACGCATTACTCTTGATCAGAAAGAAGTTGAACAACATCCCTTGCGGGTTGGACTGTCAACAGAAGTCACGGTGGATACACACGACCGGAGCGGTGCGGTACTGCCGCCCATAGCTGGAAGCGGTTTCAAGGCGGAAACCAGTGTGTATGCACTGGATCTGTCGCAGGCAGAATCACAGGCAGATGCCATCATCGCGAAGCAACTTTAAACCGGGTGCGCGACGATGGCTGACACGCAACCTCCGCAACGCAATTCTTCGGGTGAATTTCCTCCCCTGCAGGGCGCGCAGCTGGGCATGCTCACTGTTGCAGTCGCGCTGGCGACTTTCATGGAGGTGCTGGACACCACCATCGTGAATGTGTCTGTGCCAGCGATTGCCGGCAGTCTGGGAGTCAGTCCTTCTGAAGGTACATGGACAGTGAGTTCCTATTCACTGGCCGCGGCCATCATGCAGCCGCTTACCGGCTGGATCGGCCGTCGTGTGGGTGAAGTGCGTACCTTCGTCACTTCCATGGTGCTGTTCGTACTGTTTTCAGCACTGTGCGGATTTGCCACCAGCATGACCATGCTGGTGGCAGCACGATTGATTCAAGGTCTGGTGTCGGGGCCTATGGTCGCCATTGCACAGGCGCTACTGCTGCGGAATTTTCCGCCGCAGAAACGCGGCATGGCCATGGGCATCTGGGCAATGGTGGTGATTACCGCGCCGATCTGCGGTCCCATTCTGGGCGGCTGGATTACCGACAATCTGTCATGGCCGTGGCTGTTCTATATCAACGTGCCGATCGGTCTGGTGGGCGCACTGGCAACCTGGAACATTCTCAAGCATCGCGAATCACAACGACTGGTCGTACCGATTGACGTAACAGGATTGACATTACTGGTGGTCGGCGTGGGCTGCCTGCAATACATGCTCGACAACGGCAATGAAATGGACTGGTTTGAATCACCACGTATCATTACCACAGCCATCATCTCGGCGATTGCACTGATCTATCTGGTGATCTGGGAACTCACTGACAAACATCCTGTACTGGATCTGCATCTGTTCAACGAGCGCAACTTTCTGGTGGGTACTGCCGCCATCAGTCTGGGATATTTCGCCTTCTTCGGTGTGAATGTCGTATTCCCCATCTGGTTACAGACCAATCTGGGTTACACAGCATCAGATGCAGGACTTGCTATGGCACCGATCGGGCTGTTTGCCCTGGTGATTGCACCTGTGGTCGGTCGCAACATTCATCGTCTGAACTTGCGAGTGCTGGCATCGCTGGCATTTTTCATTTTCAGCATATGCATGGTCTGGGTAGCGACGCTGAATGAACAGGCGAGCTTTGCTCAGTTGTCCTCGCCGCGTCTGTGGCAGGGCATTGGCATCCCCATGTTCTTTCTGCCGCTCAATGCCATTCTCATGTCACATATAAAACCGAATGAACTGGCGGCGGCTTCCGGTCTAAGTAATTTCATGCGTACTCTGGCAGGTAGCATTTCAACTGCCATGTCCATTTTCATATGGAATCGTCGTGGCGATATTCATCACGCCGTGCTGTCAGAGCATGTACGCAGCGATTCACCTGGCTGGCAGCACTTTCATGGTGTGCTGAGCGCAGGTGGCATGACCGACCCGCAGGCACTTAGCGTCACCAATCTGATTGTAAGTCAGCAGGCGTCCACCCTCGCAGCGAATGATCTTTACTGGTTGTTTGCCATTATCTTCATGGCGCTTATTCCGCTGGTGTGGCTGGCCAGACCGCCGTTTGTGAATCGCGGTGCAGTGGGTGGACACTGATCGCTTGTACGCTACGGCTGAGTACTGGAAATGGCCTGCTCGATCCAAGCCTGGACTTCAGATGTGACCTCACGGGCATCCCGGCCCGGAGTGGCAATGGGCGCACCAATGATGACCTGAATGGTACCGGGTCGTTTCAGCCAGCCACGACGTGGCCAGAAATAACCAGCGGTATGTGCCACGGGTACAATGCTGACGCCCGCTTCAATCGCCAGCAAAGCGCCACTGATACCGTACTTGCGCGCTTCACCAACAGCAGTGCGAGTGCCTTCCGGAAAAATCACTACCCAGCGTCCCGACTTCAGGCGATGCTGACCCTGTGCAATCACCTGCTTGACCGCTGAACTGCCGGCAGAGCGATCAATGGCAATCGGTTGCATCAGACGCAATGCCCAGCCGACCACCGGAATCCAGAGTAATTCCCGTTTCAATACCCATGCCTGTTCTGGAAAAATCAGCGCCTGTGCAATGGTTTCCCAGGTAGAAGAGTGCTTCCACATGGCAACCTGACTGCCTTGCGGAATGTGCTCACGGCCTTTAACCACATAATCAAGGTTACACAGTACTTTGAGTAACCAGAGATTCAGCCCGGCCCAACTGCGGGCGATGGCCCAGCGACCATTGAATGGCAATGCCCAGCCGGTTACCAGTACCACCACTCCGTAAAGAGTAGTGCTGATGAAAAAGCAGCTGGTGAACAGAATGGAACGTAACAGTTGCAAAAGATACATGCGGCTTAACCCGGCAGGCACGACAGGTCAGCAACCTTCAGGAATACGCTGCGTAACCGTGATAGCAATGCCAGTCGATTGTTGCGTACAGCGGGATCATCCGCCATCACCATTACGGAATCGAAGAACTGATCTACAGCAGAACGGAGCATGGCCAGACGTGTCAATGCATCCTGATAATTGCTGGCAGCAAACAGCGGCGCAGTGGCCTGTTCGGCACTGAGTAGCTGTTCGTACAAAGTACGCTCGGCTGCTTCGACGAATTTATCGGTGCTTACTTCGTTGCTGAGTGTGGTTTCAGCCTTCTTCAGCAGATTGTTTATACGTTTGTTAGCCGCTGCGAGGGCCTGTGCGTCGCTGAGATTCAGGAAGCTGTGCAGCGCACGCAGGCGCGTATCAAAATCCAGGGGCGAGCCAGGACGGTTTGCCAACACGGCATCGAACATTTCCGTAGTGATCTTCAATGACGATGACTCATCAAGGTAGTAACCGCGCAGACGTTCCATGATGTAGTCATAGACTTCACTGGCGACTTCAGGTTTGGCAGTGAGCGGTTGTTGCTGCAAAGATTGCTGGATCAGTGACCCGAGATCCAGCGGCTGTTTGCGCTCAATCAGAATTCTCAACACACCAATTGCTGCACGCCGCAGACCGAATGGGTCTTTGGTGCCGGTAGGTTTCTGGCCGACCGCAAAAATACCGCACAAAGTTTCCAGCTTGTCCGCCAGTGCCAGAGCCATGCCAGTGCGTGTTGCGGGCAACTCATCGCCTGCACCCCGTGGCAGATACTGTTCGCGGATGGCTTCCGCCACTTCGGCATCCAGTCCATCTGCCAGTGCGTAGTAGCGTCCCATGATGCCTTGCAGCTCCGGGAATTCGCCCACCATGTCGGTAACCAGATCGGCTTTGGCAATCTGAGCAGCCTGATCCGCTTTGTTCTCTATGCCATCGCCCAGCTGAGCGCCAATCGTACTGGCCAGCTTGCGTACGCGTTCAACGCGATCCAGCTGTGAGCCGAGCTGGTTTTGATAGACCACCTTGCTCAGCTTGGTCAGACGGGACATCAGAGTATGTTTGCGATCTTCATCAAAGAAGAACTTGGCATCGGCCAGTCGCGGACGCACCACTCGCTCATTACCCTGAATGACGCGACCCGGATCGGCCGGACGGATGTTGCTCACCACCAGAAATTTATTGGTGAGCTTGCCGGAGGCATCCAGTAACGGAAAATACTTCTGATTGGCCTTCATAGTCAGAATCAGGCATTCCGCAGGCACGTCCAGAAATTCTTTCTCGAATTGACAGGTGAGCACATTGGGACGCTCTACCAGTGCGGTGACTTCATCCAGCAAGGCATTGTCTTCAATGGGCTGGAGTTGAAGTTTTGCAGCTGCCGCCTGCAACTGGCCGACAATGTCAGCACGCCGCTCTTCAAAGCTGGCGATTACCGCACCTTCATCCTTCATCTGCTGTGCGTAACTGTCGGCCTCGCGAATTTCTAACAATGGTTTGGCGGCTTCAAAGCGATGGCCCTGCGTGGTGCGACCTGCTTTCAATCCCAGTAAAGAAACATTCACGACATCTGAACCATGCAGTGCGACCAGGCCATGAGCCGGGCGGACGAAATTCACACTGGTCCAGCCGTCTTCCAGCTGGTAGCTCATTACTTTAGGGATAGGAAGCAATCTGATGGCTTCCTCAAGTGCCTGTTGCAGGCCGCCTGTCAAAGAGGTGCCCGGCAGAATCTGTTCGATGAAAAAGACTTCAGACTTTCCGTCAACTGCTTTTGTCAGTTTTGGAAAGGCTGATTCATCCAGACCCAGTGCTGTAAGCTTTTTAATAAGAGCAGGCGTGGGTTTTCCTTCTGCACTCAAGCCGACGGAAACTGGAACCAGTTTCTGGTTTTGAGAACGATCTGGACCTTGTTCCAGAACATCAGATACATAAACGCCCAGACGACGAGGACTGGCGAACCAGTTCCATTTCGCATTGCGCTCTGGCGTCAATTGACATCGAATCAGATGCTGAACGATCGAGTTCGCAAAGCTCTCACCCAATATCTTCAACGCCTTCGGTGGCAGCTCTTCAACAAACAGCTCAACCAGTAAGTTCTTCGTACTCATGAATCAGGCAACCTTCCTGTTTTTTTCAATCTGCGCGAGGACTTCAGCAGCCCACTCTTTTGGCGCCATAGGGAAGCCCAGTCGGGCACGACTGTCGAGATAGCTCTGAGCCACGCTGCGGGCCAGATTACGAATCCGGCCGATGTAGGCCGCGCGTTCGGTGACACTGATCGCACCGCGTGCATCGAGCAGATTGAAGGTGTGAGCTGCTTTCAGCACCTGTTCATAAGCCGGCAATGCCAGTTGCTGTTCCATCAGATGCTTTGCCTGCTTCTCATGACTGCCAAATGCGCCGAACAGAAAATCCACATCGCTGTGCTGGAAGTTGTACGTGCTCTGCTCCACTTCGTTCTGATGAAATACGTCGCGGTAGCTGATACCCGGTGCATAGACCAGATCAAACACGTTATCTACGCCCTGCAGATACATGGCCAGACGCTCCAGACCATAGGTGATCTCACCGGTGATAGGTTTGCAGTCAATGCCGCCTACCTGCTGGAAGTAAGTGAACTGTGTGACTTCCATGCCGTTCAACCATACCTCCCAGCCAAGACCCCAGGCACCCAGCGTCGGGTTTTCCCAGTCGTCCTCTACGAATCGGATGTCATTAGTCTTCAGATCAAAGCCTACGGCCTGAAGTGAACCCAGATACAACTCAAGAATGTCCGCAGGCGCAGGCTTCAGCACCACCTGGAACTGGTAGTAATGCTGCAAACGGTTCGGGTTGTTGCCATACCGGCCATCCTTCGGGCGGCGGCTGGGCTGAACATAACCTGCCTTCCATGGTTCCGGGCCCAATGCCCTTAGAAAGGTGGCAGTGTGGCTGGTGCCGGCACCGACCTCCATATCGTATGGCTGCAAGATGGCGCAGCCCCGATCTGCCCAGTAGCGCTGCAAGGCCAGAATCAGATCCTGAAAGGTTTGCGGGGTGTGACTGACGGAGCTGGACATAAGAATTCTGCTGGGCAGCTTGGTTATCTGCTGTTAAGTGAATGAGTGCTAACGGAAAAGGGCGCGAGTATAGCTGAGCTGCAGTGCGCGCCGCAGTCCAGCTGAAAGACCAGCATTCGGTCGCATCGGTCTCGCTGCGGTCATTCTTGGTGCGGAATCCTCGCATGCTTGCTTCATGCTGGTGCTAAAATCTTCGGGTTACATTGAAGGTTGTCGGGAAGAAGCCAGCGTTGGCGCGAGTTTGCGCTATGGCAGTGCGCTGGCATGCTTCCTGCACTTCGGTGATACAGAGCTATAAACCACGGTTGGCACGACCAGCAGCCGAGGTCATGCAATCACTAAAGCAATCATCGTTTTTCCGGAGGAGTACTCATGACAACCGGCGCTGACGTTCTCAGCTTGATTAAAGAAAAGGAGATTCGCTATGTGGATCTTCGATTCACAGATACCCGCGGCAAGGAACAGCATGTAACCGTTCCGGCTTCCCAGGTGGACGCCAAATTTTTCGCTGAAGGCAAGATGTTCGATGGTTCATCGATTTCTGGCTGGAAGGGCATCAATGAATCCGACATGATCCTGATGCCGGACGCCACCACTGCCGTGGCCGATCCATTCTTCGAAGACCCAACGCTGATCGTGCGCTGCGACGTGCTTGAGCCTGCCACCATGCAGGGTTATGACCGCGATCCACGCTCGGTTGCCAAGCGCGCCGAAGCCTATCTGAAGTCAACCGGCATCGCTGACGGCGCCCTGTTCGGTCCAGAAAATGAATTCTTCATTTTTGACAGCGTTCGCTACAACAACGACATGCACGGCTCTGGCTATGCAATCGATTCCCAGCAGGGCGCATGGAATTCCAACACGGTTTATCCGGAAGGCAATACCGGTCATCGTCCCGGTGTAAAGGGCGGCTACTTCCCGGTGCCGCCGGTAGATGCGTTCCAGAACATCCGCAGCACCATGTGTAATGTGCTGGAAGAAATGGGCATGGTAGTTGAAGTGCATCACCACGAAGTGGCCACTGGCGGTCAGTGCGAAATCGGTGTCGGTGCAGGCGGCCTGGTACGCAAGGCTGACGAAGTACAGATGCTCAAGTATGTAGTGCACAACGTTGCGCACCTGCATGGCAAGACGGCTACCTTCATGCCGAAGCCTCTGGTAGGTGACAATGGTTCAGGCATGCACGTTCACCAGTCCTTGCAGAAGGCCGGTGTTGCGCTGTTCGCCGGTGACAAATACGGCGGCCTGTCTGAAACCGCCCTGTACTACATCGGCGGTATCATCAAGCACGCCAAGGCAATCAATGCGTTCACCAATGCCGGTACCAACAGCTACAAGCGTCTGGTTCCTGGCTTTGAAGCGCCGGTTATGCTGGCTTACTCAGCCCGCAACCGCTCTGCGTCGATTCGTATTCCATGGGTTGCCAATCCGAAGGCACGTCGTATCGAAGTGCGCTTCCCGGACTCTTCCGCCAATCCGTACTTCGCGTTCGCTGCCATGATGATGGCTGGTCTGGATGGTATCCAGAACAAGATTCATCCGGGCGAAGCAGCCGACAAGGATCTCTATGATCTGGAACCGGAAGAAGCCAAGCACATTCCACAGGTCTGCCATTCGCTGGATATGGCCCTGGAACACCTCGACAAGGATCGCGAGTTCCTCAAGAAGGGTGGCGTGTTCACTGATGACGTGATTGATGCATACATCACCTTGAAGATGCAGGAAGTCACTCGTCTGCGCATGTCTACACATCCTGCTGAAATGGAAATGTATTACAGCTGCTGATGATCTTGCTGAAGGGCCGGACTGTGTCAAACGGCGCAGTCCGGTTCCCGAGGCAGAAAAGTTGATTGATCGCCAGGTGACGCCAATCGCAACTCTGTCGCAATTGCTGTAACCGGCTTTGTCCCCAGGAGATCTTGCGGGTATGCTTCCCGACCATGCGTTACCTGCCCTGTCTGATTTTGTTCGTTGCCACGCCCCTGCTGGCTGCAAACGTATGGAAGTGGCGGGACGCGAATGGCGAAATGCATTTCTCCGACCAGCCTGTTCCCGGCGCGGAGCAGGTGAGCATTCAAAGCTCCAGTACCTACACGGCTCCCGTCACTGCTGCCAGCAGCAGTGCTTCCAGTTCCAGCAAAAGTGCTGCGGCCGTCAGTTATACCAACGTCGAAATCTGGAAACCCAGTGCCGAAATGACGGTGGCCAATACGGCTGGCATAGTAAACGTCAGCGTGCGTGTCGAACCCGCACTGGCCAAAGATCATCATCTTGCCTTGTATCTGGATGGTCGCCTGGTGCCGGGATATCCGCCTCAGGGTTTGGAATACGAACTGAGCGAGGTCGAACGGGGCGCGCATACACTGACGCTGGCGGTACTCGATACCAAGGGCCGGCAGATCACACTCAGCGCACCCGTGCAGTTTTATGTGCAGCAACCTTCGGTGCTGCGCAGGCCTTAACTCTTTCAGATTTGTTATTGGCTGATCCGGCTGGCACTCCTGTCCAGTCTTACCGGATACGCACATGGTAGCTGTACCCCGAATCCGCATGGAACAAACCATGACAGATTTACAGCGTATTCTCGATCACCTGAACACATGTGTGCTGCTGGTCGATCGACGTCATGTTATCCACTATCTCAATGCGGCAGCGGAAACCCTGCTGGGCGTCAGCCGCAATCAGATTGCCGGACGTACCATCTCCGAATTGCTGCGAGATCCGTGTGAGCTGGCGTCGATCATTGATCGGGCTCTTGATACGTGGCAGCCGTATGCACGACGTGAGCTGAGCTTGCAAAGCATTGGTTCGACTGAAGACCTGATTGTGGATTGTGCTGTCTCTCCATTTGAAGATCAGAGTGACAGTGCCACGGTGCTGCTTGAAATCACCGATGCGACGCAGCATCAGCGCATCTCGCGTGAAACTGCACTGATCAATCAGGTGGGTGGCAGTCGCCTGATGGTTCGGCAGCTGGCGCATGAAATCAAGAATCCACTGGGTGGCTTGCGTGGTGCCGCGCAACTGCTGGAACGGCAGCTCAACGACGCATCCATGCGTGAATACACGTCCATCATCATCAGTGAAGCAGACCGGCTTAAAGCACTGGTGGATTCATTGCTGGGTCCCGGCCATGCGCCGCACAAGGAACAGATCAATGTCCATGAATTGCTGCAGCATGTTCGCCAGCTGCTGATGGCTGATGCGCCCGATATCCTGATTGATCGGGATTACGATCCCAGTTTGCCCATGCTGGAGCTGGATCGTAATCAACTCATACAGGCCATTCTCAATATTGGCCGTAATGCCGTTCAAGCCATGCAGGGCATGCAAAACACAGGTCGTCTCATAATACGTACGCGTGCTCTGACCGGTGTCAGTATCGGTACACGACGGCACCGGCTGGTGGCGTCCATCCAGTTTGAAGATAACGGGCCCGGTGTGCCTGAACATCTGCAGGACACCCTGTTTTATCCATTTGTGACTGGCCGTGCTGAAGGCACGGGTCTTGGCCTTGCGATCGCCCAGGATCTGGTCAGTCGTCATGGTGGTCTGATCGAATTTGAAAGCCGTCCCGGACGCACCGTATTCACTCTGTTACTTCCATTCGATTCAAATGATGCAGCCGATGTCCACAAAACCACTTAATGTCTGGTTGGTTGATGATGATTCATCCATACGCTGGGTACTTGAGCGCGCACTCAAGCAAGGCGGCATGGTGCCCACTGCATTTGAACAGGCGGATTCAGTGCTGAGTGCATTGCGCCGGTCACGTCCTGATGTGCTGATGACGGATATCCGTATGCCCGGTCGAAGCGGTCTGGAGCTGCTTTCAGAGATTCGTACTTCACAACCGGAATTGCCGGTGATCATCATGACCGCACATTCTGATCTGGACAGCGCCGTAGCTGCATATCAGGGCGGTGCCTTTGAATATCTGCCCAAACCATTCGATATTGATCAGGCAGTCGATCTGGTACGGCGGGCCGCCAATCAGAAAAAACTTCCTGAAGAAATCAGCACTGAAACAAAACGGATTCCGGAAATGCTGGGCCAGGCCCCGGCCATGCAAGAAGTGTTTCGTGCCATTGGCCGATTGTCGCGTTCCAGCATGACCGTGCTGATCAATGGTGAATCCGGTACCGGCAAAGAACTCGTGGCGCGTGCGCTGCATCGACACAGTCCGCGTGCGAACAAGGCTTTTATTGCGCTGAACACTTCAGCGTTTACAGCAGACCTGCTTGAGTCTGAATTATTCGGACATGAGAAGGGTTCATTCACGGGTGCGGATGCGCAGCGCCGTGGTCGATTTGAACAGGCTGATGGCGGCACGCTGTTTCTCGATGAAATCGGTGATATGTCACCACAACTGCAAACCCGTCTGCTGCGTGTGCTTGCGGAAGGTGAGTTTTATCGCGTAGGTGGTCAGATTCCCGTGCGGGTTGATGTGCGGGTCATTGCCGCTACCCATCAGGATCTGTCAGAGCGGGTCAAGCAAGGATTGTTTAGAGAGGATTTGCTGCATCGCCTGAATGTCATCCGGATAGAAGTGCCACCGCTGCGCGCGCGTCGGGATGACATTCACGAATTGCTGCATTTTTATCTGAGCTCCGCCGCCAGTGAACTGGGTGTCGAAGCAAAAATTCTCACCAAGGAAGCGGAAATGGCGCTGGTAGCCTATGACTGGCCGGGCAATGTACGGCAACTGGTCAATACCTGCCGGCGGTTGACTGTCAGCGCGCCCGGTCGCGAAATCAAAGTCGCAGACATCCCGACCGATCTGGGCGGCGTAAACAATGCAACCGGCTTGCAGGATGAATGGTCACGGCAGTTGACCGCATGGGCTGATAAGCGGCTGGCCGAGGGTGGTGCGCCGTTACTGGATGATGCCCTGCCGGAGTTTGAACGGACGCTGATTCGTTGTGCGCTTCGTAAAACGGAAGGCGGACGGCAGGAAGCCGCCAAGCTGCTGGGCTGGGGTCGCAATACGCTGACCCGCAAGCTCAAAGAACTGGACATGGATGATGAATAATACAAAGCCAGTATACGCAGCCTGCGTATGAGGCCTGCTTGCTGACTAAAGATATGACACAGCATCTTTAGCCAGCTAATTGTGCAGACTACTTCAGTGCGCAAGCCGTAAGGTTTGCGCCGGGCCTTGTGCCTGACCTGATCCAGCGCTGGGTTATTCATTGACCCTCAAATGTCGTACTTGCTGTTTTCCAATATTGCGTGCTACAAAGTCTCAACCAATTGAAAAGCAAAGGAGACATAGGAATGGCTTGCCACACATACAGTACTCAGTACCTTTGTAAAAGGACATGTGGGCTCATATCACTGAGCCTATATTTCTAGTTAGGCGTCAAAGCCGCAATCGTGCTGGTTCAGCAAGAGCCTCACCGATTTGCAAGACGCCGTCAGCCACTCAGGAGCGACATGAACAAAACACTGATCGCATTCACGACATTTCTGTGCCTGTGCCTTTGTAAGCTCGCCGAATCACAGTCCATAGACACCTATTCTGGAACTGGATTCTTCGTAACAAGAAGCGGCTACTTCGCTACTAACTATCACGTCGTCAGGGACAGCGAAAGTATCGTAATCCAAGACCGTGCTGGTAAGAAGCTTACGGCACGAGTTGTTCGAGTGGATGCCAAGAACGACCTAGCGCTCTTGAAAGTGGAAGGCAGCACATTTATCCCATTGTCGATAGCAAATTCGCAGAACGTCAAGAGAGGAGCGCGCGTCGCAACCATAGGATTTCCAAACATCGACGTTCAAGGCAAGGAGCCGAAACTCTCCGATGGAATCGTAAGTTCTCTCTCTGGTATTCAGGATGAACCGACGGTCTTTCAGATCACTATTCCAATCCAACCCGGGAACTCTGGTGGCCCTATGGTGAACATGGATGGTGATGTTGTCGGCGTAGTGGCCTCAAAACTTAGCTCCCTATATATGCTTGCAACGAGTGGCACAGTAGCAGAGAACGTCAACTATGCGGTTAAGGCAAACTATCTAGCTGAACTGTTGGTTACTGAAGAAGCTGCCGCAAAAGCAAGACCAACTTCACCACGGCGCAAACCAAAGGATCTAGTTGAATTGTCTGAAACGGTAGAGAAGTCTATAGCACTCGTAATAGCGACGCGAAAGCTAACGGACCTGACCACTTTGTCAGCCAAGTGCACTGAAAACGCCAGTAACGCCAAGTATGCAGATGCCGTGCTTGCTTGCAAGGAGGCCGCCATTCGCGGCGATGCCACCTCACAACAAAATCTAGCGCAAATATATTACAATGGAAGTGGAGTTGCTCAAGACTACAGCGAAGCCTTGAAGTGGAGTCGGCTCGCGGCAACGCAACTTAACGCCCGTGCTCAGAACTTCCTCGGGTTAGCTTATTTTAATGGGCATGGCGTCGTACAAGACTATGTAGAAGCGACTAAGTGGTTCCGCTTGGCGGCCAGCCAAGACTTTCCGCTGGCTCAACTATTTCTAGGTCTGATCTATTATGGAGGTAAGGGCGTCTCCGAAAACCATGCCGAAGCAGTTAAGTGGTACAAACTTGCGGCAGCACAGGGACAGTCTATAGCGCAGACACAATTGAGCATGGCGTACTATTATGGCGACGGGGTCTCTAGAGATAGGGTTCGCGGCTTCATGTGGGCAGTTATTGCAGCCCAGAAGGAAGGAGAAAGCAGCAAAGCTGCCGAGTTGAGAAGTATGAACGGTAATGGCCTAACCCCGGAGCAAAGAACTACCGCCCAAGAATTGGTAACCGCATGCATCGCTAGAAATTATAAGGAATGCGACTAAATAGGTGGTAAGCGAAGAGTTAACGCCTAACCCCTAGCCTCAAGCGGAGCGCCAACTGGATCAGCTTGAGCAACATCACTGGGGGGGTACGCCGGTGCACCGGATTCAGCATTGCAGAACCGTGCATCCAGTCCGGACAGGTCGATCTGGTAATCCAGCAGGTAATTCAGTGCTTGCTCGAACGTACCGGGCATCAGTTGCTGACTCAGATCAACAGCCAGCAATCGGGGATCGGTATCAATGTGCTTGCAACGCGCCATGCATGCATCCATCACTGTCTTCTCCGATGGCTTGAGCTTGATAGATGGCATTGCAGTAAGCAAGATTGATGCATGATTTTTCTACAGCCTCGTCAGGCATTTCCATGGCGCATTCAAAACTGCTAGAAGATTTTAATTATCTCAGAGATCACTGTATAAGTTTGGTGCAGGCCTATTTCACTTATACCAATCTATTTAATGATGAAAACCGAGATCTACTGACAAAGGTTGCTCCGACATTTTTCAGTGATATCGCTGACATAATGCAGCGAGATTGGTTACTGCAGGTCTGCAAAATAATGGACTCGCCGAGCACAAATAGGAAAGGCGTAACGCTCGAAAACATCACGATAGAGCTAATAAATCAGCAGCTCAATGTGAATGGGTTGTTGTCAACAGAAATCAGAGCCATCGCTGACGAACTCCTTAAATACGGTAAAAAAATTAAGCCTGCTCGAGACAAGCGCAATGCTCATTTCGATAGAGACTGTCAGGTAAACGGACTTGTGTTAGGTTCAACAACTGAAAACGAGCTTGGCCAATTTTTTGTAAACTTGCAGGCCTATTGTGACGAGGTGGGTAAAGCCATTGGACTTGGCCCTTTAGATTTCGGCTGTGGTGGTTGCAAAGGAGACGTATTAGATTTTTTGCGATACCTCCGAGAAAGGCAAAATGCCTAATAAGGCGTTCAATGTGGCCAGCTTGGATCGGGGCATTTGCTTTTGCTTTCCAAATTTTACGTCACACTGCAAACCACTCCGCCGGCAAGTCGGCTCCGTTTTGCCGGTTAACGCACACGTTGAGACTGTAGAAAAACCCTTTATTGAATCTCGACGCCACTTCTCGCTCGCAGGCCATCGAGTGATTTCAGTTTGCTTATCTTGCAGACGAGTTGAAGTGATAGCTTGTTGGCTTTGCTGAGCTTCTCGCCTCATGGCCAGCGTCCATGCTTGGCCAGTTCCTCGATGTTTTACACCAGCAATACAACTTCCATTGCGCATCCACCTTTGCCTGACCCCACAGTGTGAAACGGTTGATATGGCTGGCTTAACAGAAGCCAACGACCTGACTGTAAAAGTCGTAACAGTGTTGCACTAATGTGATCAGTGTGGTGTCAGGTCGTTATGGCAAATCTTAATGCCGGGCCTGATTGCCTGGGTATAAGTGAAGTTTTGCATCAACTTCCTGAATACTGCGTAGAGATCAGCAAAGTTAAGAATTGAATCAGGCGCAGCATCTGGAACTTGGCGGCGGGGGTGTGGTGCGCAGGTCCTTGCCGCTTCAACGGATAGAAAATAAGTAATTTCCCTGATAAAGTAAGACGTTAACAAATAATTGCTTTGCACCTGTGGCACTTGGGCTCATACTTTGTCTCCAAGAGTGGCGGGTAATTGTTTTATTTCACAAGCAGGATCAGGTGCGTACAAATTACGCAATTGATTCATGAGAAATCATCAGAGAGTGGCACATCAAATGAAAATCACTAGTTCAATACTTAGCGCAATACTGTTAGTCAGTGCTGCGTCTGTAGCGGTTGCACACCACGGTTGGAACGGTCAATACGACACAACCAAGGAAATTGAGCTGTCCGGCGTGATCAAGTCCGTTCAATGGACCAACCCGCATGTCACCTTCAAGTTTACTGTTGATGGCGGCACAGCAAAGGAAAAAGAGTGGACCGTTGAAACTAACTCAGTCAGCGCACTGAACCGGATGAGCATTGACAGATCCCTGTTCACCGTTGGCAGCAAAATCAAAGTGTCAGGATTTGGTCCTCTGCCTGGCGCAGCAAACTTTGGCCTGTTCATGAATCACCTCCTGCTGGCTAATGGTAAGGAAGTTGTTTTCCTGCGTGGTGCAGCACCTCGCTGGTCTGATGAAGTGATCGGTAACGACGATGCCTTGCACGGTAAGGTAGTTGAGAACGATATCAACAAGCGTCCATCTACGGTTTTCTCAGTCTGGACTACCGTTTACAACGACAATAACAGCCACGGCATGCACGTGATTTCGGGCGGTTCAGCTGCTCCTGCTGAAGGCATGGCTCCAGCACCCGGTATGGATGCGGGCGGTGGCATGGGCGCAGCTCCTGCGGCAGGCGGCGGCATGGGTGCGACAACTGCTGACGGCAAGATTGTTGTATGTACTCCAAAGGCCTGGACTCAGGAAATGGGTTCACCTTATCCGATCCAGCTGATTGATCAGATTGCCAAGAACAAGAAGATCATCCTCAAGGTTGAAGAAAACGACACTGTTCGTGAAATCAACATCACGGGTGCCCCTCATAAGGCCGTGGGCGCGCCCAGCATGAATGGTTACTCGACTGGTGTTCTGGAAAACAAAAACAAGAAGCTGACCGTTACGACTTCAAATACACAGGGTTCACCTGATGTTGTCTACACGGAAACTTTCGAGTTGTCAGATGACCGCAATCGTCTGAACTACACACTGAAGTCGAGCACCAGCCCGACAGTGTCAGGCAGATACTGGCAGTATCAGCCCGGCGCATCAGTGATGCCATACGGCTGTACTAACGCTGGCTAACAGCAGATAAAATTTCCCCCGGCAAGAAAAGCCGGGGGAAATTGCAGGCCCGCATAGACATGGAAGTTGCAAGCCGGAAATAAGAAAAAGAATCAGTACCGGCACCCGCAAACAGGAAGTTGAATTTTCTCTCGATCATTATTTTTTCTACTCCAGCCAACAGACTTATCCGCCGCGATAGCCGTGATGCAGCACAGTCCTGAGGCTGATGTGTACAATGCTCGTCCTTGATAGATGCGTCATTACCGTTCCGGATGAGTACATTAGCCGCTACCCACACTGCCACCTGGCGTGACTATTACGAACTCGGCAAGCCACGAGTGGTGCTGCTGATCGTATTCACCGCATTTGTGGGCATGCTTCTGGCTGTTCCGGCATGGCCGCCCGTACAGGCGTTGATCTTCGGTAATCTCGGCATTGCGCTGGCGGCATCGTCAGCTGCGGCCATCAACCATGTTCTGGACCGGCGCTTTGATCTGCACATGAAGCGAACCCAGGGCAGACCGATACCGCTCGGGCATGTCAGCGAACGGCAGGCAATCATCTACGCCATCGCATTAGGAATCATTTCCATGCTGATGCTGGTGATTTGGGTAAATCTGCTGACAGCGGTGCTGACTTTCGTTTCACTGATCGGTTATGCCATCGTTTATACCGTCTGGCTCAAGCATGCTACGCCGCAGAATATTGTCATTGGTGGGGCGGCAGGTGCTGCGCCACCAGTTCTTGGATGGGCGGCTGCAACCGGTCAGGTGGATCACAACGCCTTGCTGCTGTTCCTGATCATATTCATCTGGACACCGCCGCACTTCTGGGCGCTGGCAATTGCGCGTCGAGATGATTACGCAAAGGTGGGAATTCCCATGCTACCGGTGGTCTATGGAGTGGAATTTACCAGCCTGCATATACTGCTTTACACCATTCTGCTGCTGCTGGTAACGCTGCTGCCATATCTGACAGGCTTGTCAGGATTGCTGTATCTGACCTCAGCTCTGATACTTGGCGGCATATTCATCGGCTACGCGCTCAAGCTCAAGCTGTGGCCAACTACGGGTTTACCAATGCGTACTTTTGGTTTCTCGATAACCTACCTGTCGTTGCTGTTTACCATGCTGCTGGTGGATCATTACCTGCGTCTGGTTCTGTAATGGCCCGCCGGCAATCTTCAGGTCTCATTCTCTGGCTGTTGCTGGGTGTAATCGCATTGATTGGATACGGCTCACTGTATCCATTTGATTTCAGATTTGATGCCAGTCACCCAACGTTCAAGGCAGCGCTGCTACAACTAACCTGGGCACGTGCAGGTCGTGCAGATCAGGTACGCAATGTCCTGCTTTACCTGCCCTTTGGATTTTGCGTAATGCTGTGGCTGAGAGTCCGGTCAGGCGCAATATGGGCAGCCATTATTGCTACTCTGCTGGGCTCGCTGCTTTCACTGAGCATCGAAATTCTGCAGGTTTACCTGACGATTCGAGTTCCAAGCCTGAGAGATATTGTTCTGAATGCGGCAGGTACATCAGTGGGTGCACTTGCAGGGATTATCTGGCGAGGTCTGAGCGGACTGGTTTATATGTCGCCCAATTCCCGCAACCGGCCCGGTGACCGGAGTGCGCTGCTATTGATATGTACCTGGGTTTTATGGCGGTTGGCAGAATTTGACCCCGGTGTCAGTCTGTCACGTCTGAAGCTGGCACTGCGTCCCTTTATGGAAGGGAGCTACTCACTGCCGATGATCGTGAAATATCTACTGTTCTGGCTCGTTATCGCACAGGCTGTATTAAGTTTCGCAAACCGGCAACGCAGCAATGAAGCATTGCTGACAGTAATCATGGTGGTGATGATCGGGCGCCTGCTGTTTGTGACACAGCCCTTTATCGTTTCCGAGTTACTGGCCCTGCTGCTGTTATTGCCGACTCTGGTGGTGTTGCACAAACTGCGCGGTACACCGCAAACCATGTTGATGACATTGGCATTTGTAGCCTGGCTGGTTTACGAAAGTCTGTCACCATTTGTCTTTATCGGAATTGATCATCAATTTGATCTGTGGCCGTTCCTTGGCTGGTTTGAGCAGGGCATGCCGATTGATCCAGATCAGCTTTTACGCAAACTATTTATCTTCGGCGCGTTCACGTGGTTACTTAAAGAGAACGGATTGAGCATGCGCAGCGCCATGATTGCGGTGGTGGCTACTGTATTTTCGCTGGAGATAGTACAGCTCTGGCAGGCAGGACACACAAGCTCTCTGACTGATCCTGCAATTGCTCTGGTGATGGGATCACTGATGCGCCTGAGCGGTAATGATCGAGCATCACGATCCAATAGTCTCAAGCGCTCATAGCGCTTTCTGATTCAGCCTGAAGAACACAATGGATATTTCACATCTGATCGACGAATTGAACGATGCACAGCGTCAGGCTGTCACCGCACCGCTTGGGCCAATGCTGGTTTTGGCCGGTGCGGGCAGTGGCAAGACCCGTGTACTGACACACCGAGTAGCCTGGCTGGTCGAGGTGGAAGGAGTTTCGCCACAGGGCATCATGGCGGTTACGTTTACTAACAAGGCAGCAGGAGAGATGCGTTCACGCATCGAGCAGATGCTGCATCTGCCTACCGCCCCGCTCTGGATCGGCACATTTCACGGCATCGCACACCGCCTGTTACGTTTGCACTGGCGGGAAGCCGGATTGCCGCAATCATTCCAGATCATTGATGCAGACGATCAGCAGCGCGCCATCAAGAAAATTCTCAAAGCGCAGAATCTGGATGAAGCCCGCTGGGTGCCCAAAGAAATCATCTGGTTCATCAATGCACAGAAGGACGCCGGACTGCGCCCGCAGAACATGAAGGATGAGGGTGACTATAATCGTAGACAGCTGATCCGTTTGTATGAAGACTATCAGGCAGCCTGCGAGCGCGGGGGTATGGTGGATTTTGCTGAACTGCTGCTGCGTGTGCATGAACTGATGCGCGATAACGCTGTAGTGCTTGAGCACTATCGCAGGCGCTTCAAGCATGTGCTGGTTGATGAATTTCAGGACACGAACGCCATTCAGTATCAGTGGCTGCGACTGATGGCAGGGCCGGAAGGTAATCCGATGGTGGTGGGTGACGATGATCAGTCCATCTATGGCTGGCGTGGTGCCAAAGTGGAAAACCTGCTGCAGTTCAAGCGCGATTACCCGCGAGTGCAGACTTTCCGGCTGGAACAGAATTACCGTTCTACGGGCAACATTCTCAGGGCCGCTAACAAGCTGATCGAAAATAACAGCGGTCGTCTTGGCAAAAGTCTGTGGACCAGTGATGGTGATGGAGAGCCGATCAGGCTCTATGCGGCCTACAACGAGCGTGATGAAGCCGACTTCGTGGTCAATCGCATCCGTGACTGGGTCAGCAAGGGCGGCAAGCGCAGTGACTGTGCCATTCTGTATCGTGCCAATGCCATCTCGCGTGTGTTTGAAGAAGCGATGATCTCGGCGCGTATGCCCTATCGGGTTTATGGCGGTTTGCGATTCTTCGAGCGTGCGGAAATCAAGGACGCGCTCGCATATCTGCGGCTGGTTCAGAATCGCAATGATGATGCTTCATTTGAGCGAGTGGTGAACCTGCCTGCACGCGGTATAGGTCTCAAGTCACTTGATCTTGTGCGTGACTATGCGCGTGCCAACGCCTGCACCATGTGGATGGCGGCCGGTGCCAATCTGCAGGCTCTGGGGCCGAAAGCGGGTGCGGCCCTGCATGCTTTTATGGTGTTGATTGAACGTATGGATCAGGCGATCCGGGAATTGCCGCTGCATGAACAGGTTGATCATGTGATTGCTCACAGTGGTCTGATTGCATTGCACCAGAAAGAGAAAAGCAGCGCACGCGGCAGTGCCGAGGCACGCATCGAAAACCTGGAGGAACTGGTCAGTGCTGCGCGCGGCTTTGATGCTGAATCCATCAGTAATGAAGAAACAGCCGCAATGACACCTCTGGCTGCATTCCTTGCTCATGCCGTGCTTGAGTCCGGCGAAGGGCAGGCTGAAGCAGGTGAGGACAGTGTACAGATGATGACCCTGCACACCGCCAAAGGACTGGAATTCCCGGTAGTGTTCTTATGTGGTCTGGAAGAAGGGCTGTTTCCACATCAGCGATCAAGTACCGATCCAGCGGGCATGCAGGAAGAACGACGACTGTGTTACGTCGGCATCACGCGTGCGATGCAGCAGCTGTTCATCAGTTATGCGGAAACGCGGCGTCTGCATGGTATTGACAGTCATGGCTCACCATCGCGTTTCATCCGTGAGTTGCCTGCCAATCTGCTTGAAGAAATACGGCCACGTATCCAGGTATCACGTCCTGTGTACACACCTGCTTCATATAACTCATCCCGATCTCAGGGTGTGCGCGAAGAAGCGCCTGGAGGTATTCGCATGGGTCAGCGGGTACGACATGGAAAATTTGGCGAGGGCATAGTGCTTGAGCTGGAAGGTCAGGGCACGCATGCCAGAGTTCAGGTGCGCTTTGAAAGTCAGGGCACCAAGTGGCTGATGCTGTCGTATGCGAACCTGGAACGGTTGTAGCAAGTAAAGACTGGATCAGCCATCTGAATCAGAAGTAATAACTGACATTAGATAAGCGTCAGGCAGTCTGAATTAACTGCCTGACTTATGCTCATTTTGAAAGCTATGACGCAATAATCACTGCGCGGAGCGAGGAATGTGCAATGTCATCACGGCCAGCTTTCCATCCACCGAGCTAAACCAGTGAGCAACATTTTCAGGCACGATGAACATATCGCCCTTTGAAACCGTGCGCGAGGTGCCGCCTTCAGTCGCTGTACCAGAAAGATTGTTCGGGTCACGACGAGATTCATTCACCAGCTTGCCGCCCAGTACCAGTGTGCCCGAGCCATCAAGCACCACGAACAATTCAGCTTCCTTTTCATGTACGGAAGCGGGGCCGACCGCAGTACGATATTCGAGATTGGCGGTATAGGGCGCGAGGCGCAGCAGGGCGGTGTTAGGAAAGGTGTTACCGGCTTGTCGTGCAGCGTCACCCTTGGCCAGCAGTTGAGCAAGCTCTGCTGATGAAATGAAAGGCTTGGGTTCAGTCGAGGGTGGCGGCGGAGGCGGCGCGGGATTGGCGGCTTGCGCCCATGCCTGAGTTGACCAACTGGCAGCAAGCACCACAAACATCAAACTGGCGTTACGGACAAACATGGATTGCTCCTCTTATATTTTGTATCAGTAGACATGGTATCAGCTGGGAACGAAATTTAAGCATACAAAGCACTCAAACTGCATGATTTGAAAATGCGATGAATTTAGTCTCGTTAGTTCTTAAATTTCCTTATTGCTGTTGTCATGCTTTTAAAACAGATTTGTTGATTCATGCAGACCTATTTGTTGCCCGAGCCAGACCCCAGACTTCGATATACCCTACGCCGGCTTTGCGGAGGGTCAGCGCTGCTTCATTCACCGTACTGCCGGTTGTTATCACATCGTCCAGTAGCGCTACATGATCCGGGAGCTGAGAACCTGTGGTTCTGAACGCGCGGCGCAGATTTCTGCGGCGCTCAGTTCTGGACAGTCCTGCCTGCTCAGCAGTTGCTCTGATCCGCTCCAGCAGATCCAGACGCAGCGGCAGGTTTAGACGCCGGTGCAGATAAGTGGCCAGCTCGATGACCTGGTTATAACCACGCTGTTGATAGCGACTGATATGCAGTGGCACCGGAATGATGCACTGCGGCCAGGGTTGCGGATGATGCTGCAGAAGGTGATTCGCCAGTAATTCACCCAGCACCCGAGCAGGAGGTAGTTGTGCCCCGTATTTCAGGTTACGGACCAGGGAAGCCAGCGGATAACGGTACTCAAACGCGCAATAACTGCGTTGATAGGCAGGAGCCTTCCGAAGGCATTGGCCACAGGTCATACCGGAAGCAGTTTCACTCAGTGGCAGGCCACAGCGTAAACAGCCGTGCCGGTTGAAGGGTAATTGCCGGTAACAGGCTGAACACAGATCAAGCGGGGCATGCGCATCACCAAGCTGCAGTCCTCCGGCACAGCCGCAGGCGATACATCGGGTGGGCAATAACCAGTGTTGAGCGCGGGTCAATATCCGGGGAGCCAGCTTCCATAATGACTTGTAAACCATGACACCTTCCCTTGGTTGACAGGTACCCCGCCTGTCTCAATACTGCGCACCAGTTTTCCCTACTGGAATCGATATGTCTACCGCCGCGCTCGACCTGAATTCGCTGGGCAATGTCCGCCACGACTGGACTCTTGGCGAAGTGAGCGCCCTGCTGGCCTTGCCATTTGCTGATCTGGTTTTTCACGCCCAGCGTGTACACCGGACTTACTTCAATCCTAATGAAGTGCAGGTCAGTACCCTGCTCTCAATCAAGACCGGCGCCTGTCCGGAAGATTGTGCCTATTGCCCGCAGAGTGTCCGCTATGACACCGGACTTGAGCGTGAAGAGCTGATGGCCGTGGATGCGGTACTGGAAAATGCCCGCGCAGCCAAGGCCAAGGGTGCGACCCGCTTCTGCATGGGCGCGGCTTATCGCAGTCCCAAGGACAAGCAGCTCAAGGTTGTGGCTGAAATGATTCGCGGCGTACGCGCTCTTGGCATGGAGACTTGCGCCACGCTGGGTATGCTGACGCCTCAGCAGGCGCTTGAACTGAAAGAAGCAGGACTCGATTACTACAATCACAATCTGGACAGCAGCGAAGAGTTCTACGAGAAAATCATTACAACACGAACTTTTCAGGATCGACTCGATACGCTGGATTCCGTGCGCAATGCCGGTATCAATGTCTGTTGCGGCGGCATTCTCGGCATGGGCGAAGATGAAACTGATCGCGCCAAGTTGCTGCTGACGCTGGCAAACATGCCACAACATCCGGAAAGTGTGCCGGTCAACCAATTGGTACAGGTAACCGGCACGCCACTGAAGGGAGTGGAGCCACTCGATCCGTTTGATTTCGTTCGCACCGTTGCCGTCGCCCGGCTGCTGATGCCCAGGTCGCATGTAAGGTTGTCGGCGGGCCGAACTGAAATGAATGATCAGATGCAGGCTCTGTGCTTCCTGGCGGGTGCCAACTCGATTTTCTACGGGGAAAAATTGCTGACCACTGACAACCCTGAATCAGATCGAGATCAGGCATTGTTCAAGCGTCTGGGTATTTCTCCCGAAGCACCTGCAGTATGTGCGGACGTGAATGAGCACGAATCACATCACTGTGCTGACCGGTGCGGCAGTGTCCGCAAGACAGCGGTAGAGAACGCTGCACACGCCTGATTCATCATGGCTGATCTGGTTGACAGTTTGCGCGATGAGCTAGCCGGCATCGCAGCGGCGAAGCGCTATCGGCGTCGCCGGGTCGTTGAAGTAATTGATCCGGCTATACCGGTCTACATTCGCGTCGAAGGTCGTGAGTGCGTCAACTTCTGCAGCAATGATTATCTGGGTCTGGCAACTCATGCAGAAGTTCGTCGTGCAATGTGTGCGGCTGCAGAACGCTATGGTGCAGGTAGCGGAGCCGCTCATCTGGTTACCGGACACACTGCCGAACATCATGCTTTAGAAGAAGAACTGGCTGGCTTTGTCGGTCGTGAGCGTGCCTTGCTGTTTTCAACCGGCTATATGGCCAATCTGGGTATCGCGAGCGCCCTGCTCAAACGTGGCGATGCCGTATTTGAAGACCGATTGAATCATGCGTCGCTGATAGATGCCGGTCTGGCAAGCGGTGCGAACTTTTCACGTTACGCTCACACAGATGTAACCGGTCTTGAACAGGAACTGGCAGCTACTCCGGCACGACGCAAATTGGTCATGAGCGATGGTGTGTTCAGCATGGACGGTGACATCGCGCCGCTCAGTGAGTTAGCCGAAGTATGCACACAACAACAGGCCATTCTGATGATTGATGACGCCCATGGCTTTGGTGTGTTGGGGCATCAGGGTCAGGGGTCAATTCATGCAGCAGGATTGTCGGCTGCACAGGTGCCTATCTACATGGCGACGCTGGGCAAGGCTGCGGGCGTGTCAGGCGCTTTTGTTGCTGGCTCGAATGAACTGATCGAAATCCTGATTCAAAAAGCGCGTACCTATGTATACACGACTGCCACACCCCCTGCGGTGGCTGCTGCGACACGTGCGGCTCTGCGTTTGCTGCAACATGAATCATGGCGGCGGGAGCGGTTGCAGCAGTTGATTAGACGCTTCCGTTCCGGTGCACAGCAATTGGGTTTGCAGCTGATGAATTCGATGACAGCCATTCAGCCGGTATTGCTTGGTACCGAAGCAGCGGCGCTGGCTGCCAGCGAGAGTCTGCTGAATGCGGGATTCCTGGTCAGCGCCATCCGGCCACCTACTGTGCCGGCAGGTACGGCCCGCCTGAGAATTACATTATCGGCGGCGCATAGCGATGCCGATGTGGATCATCTGCTGGATGCTCTGAACTTGTTGCCACGGACAGCCGCATGAGTCTTCATGTGCGCGTGCAGGGTCAGGGACAGGATATGGTGTTGCTGCATGGGTGGGCGATGCACGGCGGTGTGTTTGATGAATTACTGCCTTCACTGACAACGCAATATAAGGTGCACTGTATTGATTTGCCGGGTCATGGACAAAGCCGGTATCACGGTGAAATGAATTCATTGCAACAGCTCGTTGCCGCAGTCCTGCCGCATGTGCCCGAAAATGCCATTGTGCTTGGCTGGTCACTGGGTGGTCAGGTGGCCTTGCAGTTAGCGCAGCAAGTGTCATTGCAAGCGCTGATACTGGTGAGCACCACGCCCAGGTTCGTTGCAGGAGATAACTGGCAATCTGGAATGCCAGAAGAAACCTTTGCCCAGTTCTTTGCGCGGTTGCATGAAAATCACGGGCGAACCGTGCAGGATTTTCTGAGCCTGCAGGTGCGTGGCGACGCACATGCTGCTGTAACGCTGAGTAGTCTGAAACACAGCTTGCTGCAATATCCGGCTGTAACCGAAGCCTTGTATGACGGGCTGGACATCTTGCGCGATACTGACCTGCGATCAATATTGGCCAGTATAAAAAAACCTGCCCTTGTTATTAGTGGCGAATACGACCGCATTACCCATCCCGGTGCAGGTGAATACCTTGCGCAGGCATTACCGTTTGCTCAATTCGCGCTGTGCAGACGAGCCGGACATGCGCCGTTCATTTCACATCGCGACTGGTTTCTGGAACAACTGCAGCAGTTTGTCCGTGATTACCCTCTTACATGAACCACGATCCCTATCAATTTGACCGCCGTGCCGTGCGCCGGGCTTTTTCTGCCGCCAGCGCGCAGTACGACCAGTTTGCCGTGTTGCAGACAGAAGTACGTAGCCGTCTGCTGGAACGGCTTGAATGGCTGAAGGCTGTGCCGGACACAATTCTTGATCTCGGATGCGGCACAGGGATGGCGAGTCAGATCATCAAGCAACGCTATCCACAGGCTTGTGTGATCGCAATGGATGCTGCTTTTGGCATGGTGCAACAGGCCGGTCAGCAGCGCACGTTCATGCAGAAATTGTTGCGCAGAGGATTCAATCGTGTCTGTGCCGATGCCTTCCAGCTACCGTTCAGGAATGCTTCGCTGGATATGGTGTTCAGCAATCTGATGCTGCAATGGTGTGATCCACCTGACGCCGTGTTCGCCGAGATTCGCCGCGTATTGAAACCGGGCGGTGTTTTCCTGTTTGCAAGCTTCGGTCCGGATACCCTGCATGAATTGCGTGAAGCCTGGGCTGCGGTGGATCAGCATACCCATGTCAATCGCTTCATCGACATGCATGATCTGGGTGATGCCATGATGCGTGCCGGGATGGCTGAACCGGTTCTGGATCTTGAACGCTTTACGCTTACCTATCCCGATACGCTGACTCTGATGAAAGAACTCAAAGCCATAGGTGCACACAATGTTACATCCGGTCGTCGCACCGGGCTTACTGGTAAAGGATCAATCAAGCGCATGACGGCGATATATGAACAGCAGCGTCGCGAGGGCGTTTTGCCTGCCAGCTATGAAGTGGTCTATGGGCAGGCATGGGGGAATGACAACCCCCATCGCACTCATGAAGGTGAAGTGCGTATCCCGATCAGCAAGATTGGCCGCCGGGGCTGACTATCCGTTTCTCCATGAAGATGCTATTCGGGTCTTGAATGTAGTTCCCGAAAGGCTGCCTCTCTATGTAGCCGCAGCGTTTGTAGAGCAGCAATGCTTCGGTTTGCAGACAGCCTGTTTCAAGCATGAATAGAGTGCAGCCGCGTGCCTGTGCGCCAGATTCAAGAAATGCCAGCAGTTGTTTGCCGATGCCTTGACCCCGGCAGCGGTTGATTAAATACATGCGCTTCAATTCACCGTGATCGCGGGTCAGGCAGATTGCGCCGCAGCCGACAGCGTTGCCTGTCGCATCACGAACCACTGCAAACAGCACGTCGGGCATGGACAAAGCGCTTATATCAATGCCGTGGTGACTTGCAGGTGGATACAACGGTTTTTGATAAGCATCAAGCTCATCAATCAATTGCACTACATCAGGCTGATTAGGTAACTCGAAGGCGATACGCATGGCTGGTCAGGGATGGATAATTTCAGCAAGGACATTAATTTTTTCATGATTAATCGATTGATTGTTGGCAGCGATCAATCTGCTCGGTGCAGGGATTGATGTAGCGGTAATAGTTTGAGTGACGCGTGCGTCATGTCCAATGTCAGCAGTATTACCTACGAAAGGGTGCCAGGACACCGGTTCTGCGATTGTTTTCGAAAGCAGACAAATGAGTTAATGCATCGGACTGATCTTAGTGACGAAGATGTCTGAAAATCCCCCATATGTCCTTTGGTAAGGCATTACGAGTGGAAAGTCGGTTGAGTTGGTTGTACCAGTCACATAGACATTGGAATCTTGGTCTGCTGATATGGAGAAGCCCATATCAAGTCCATTTCCACCTAAGAAAGGTCTGAACAATTCCTGCTGACGGTTGATGTTGAGGAGATGGCATGGATTTCATCGTGCTCTGCCAGCAAGTGGCTGGCATTTTGGCATCTGTGCGCCGCGTTCCTTGCGGCTGTTGTCCGTGATCACGCGCT
>CAILZL010000007.1 GCA_903838705.1 uncultured Pseudomonadota bacterium | reverse complement strand
ATCCCGACGCGTGCGCTTGCGGTAGCGTTCAAACCCCGCCGTGGCCAAACTCTGCTGCGTCGGTTTCATCACCACTTCACCTGTTATCAGTTCAGTGGCGACATTCTATGATGACGGGGAAATAAATCAGAGATTCCCTAGGTGTCGTGATTGTGACTTGATTTAGTTAAATCTGGGTTGACTGGAGCTGAATAGATTGTAGGACTTGGAAAATAGTTTCGGGTTTGAAAGGAATTTAATATCCGCTTTTCTTCATTGCGGTGGTTTTTAAGCGGTTTTTTGCGTCGATTTCACAGAAATACAGATCGATTGCTTGTCACACTTGTGATGTACGCTCACTTGCCGTTAACTTGCACAACGTATCCTGTACTCCACTTCCATTCAGCTCTGCATTTCATCAAGGCGATTCCCAAAGCAGCTCTCATGTCGAAGTCCTCAGCCCACTTCAGACCCTCTCCTGCACATGACTCTGCAGCTGCCCGTCAGTTGCAGCAGGGCTATCCTTGGCTGCGCTTCAGCGATGCAACTCTTGAACAGGATTTTCGTGAAAATCACCATCGTCACTCGCGCCGCCTCGTAAGTCTTTATCTCGGCATTTTTGCCTTGCTGGTACTGGCACTGGTGGCTGTGGATCAGTGGGTATTGCACCGTGCCGACAATGTGCTGTTAAAGGCGATTCAGTATTCCGCCTTTTTTACCTTGATGGTATCCGTTGCCATCGCAGTGACAGAAAACCGGTTCACCAGGTATTACCCGCTGGTTGTCCAGTGTCTGGCAACCAGTCTGAGCATGTTTGTGGTGGGTTACGAACTGATCGACCGGCCCTCCGGCATACCGACCATTGTGCTGACTATCTTCAGTCTGTATCTGTTTGTCGGGATGCGGTTTGTTATTGCACTGTGTTTAGGTGTCAGTGTCATGGTGGCCTATCTTGCAGGAATGAAGCTCATGCAGCTGCCAGCTCCGGAGCTGATTTATGACACCTGTGTGCTGTTACTGGCTAATGTGGTGGGTGCGACGGCGGCATACATGCTGGAAAATCTTCAGCGCACCGCCTTCCTTGAAGCACGCCTGCTGACCGAGATGGCCAATCGTGATGGCCTTACCGGCATCCACAACCGTCGTGCATTTGATGAAAGACTGCACCTGTTATGGGAGCAGGCCATCAGAGAGCAGCAGTCTATCGCCCTCCTGCTGATTGATATTGATCATTTCAAGGCATTCAATGATTGCTTCGGACATCAGGCGGGAGATCATTGCCTGAAAAAAGTGGCTGAAACGATTGCCACTGCAACGCGGCGCCCGCTGGACATGAGCGCACGGTATGGCGGCGAAGAGTTTGCTGTGCTGCTTTATGATGTGAACAGAAAGCACGTCGAACAGGTCACTGCCAATATTCAGGCTGCATTGAAGCAGCTTGGTCTCAGCAATCCTGTCTCTATTCCGGAACCTCATTTAACGGTCAGTATCGGTGTGGCCTGTGTAGTGCCGCATAAATCACGCACCAGCTATGGTGTCGTTCAGCTGGCAGATGAAGCACTGTACGCAGCCAAGGAAGCAGGGAGAAATCAGGTGGTCATCAGGGATGTGGAATATGCTGATCTGACAACCGGCGCGTTCCGAAATGCCAACAATCTGATCCGGCGCCTCGGCTAATACAGCAACTTGCTGATGTGGCGCGATTCCTGAGCGCTTTCCTGAATCCTTACAAAGCCTGACTGCATGCCTCAAGCAGTCAGGCTATCTCTCGTCTGAATTAAGGCTGGTCATCCAGCGCAGTATCTGGCAAGGTCTTGCTGTGATGCCACTACCGTGTCTGACGATAAATCAGCTTGATCGCCCGGGCATCATTATTGAATCAATTGCTAAGTTACTGGTGCGCGCATGAGTTGGTTTGAGGAAAAGCAATCCGCCTGGTTGTATCGTCGGGCAGCACAAGCCGAACATGATCAACGGATCAGTCAGTTATTCACGCAGCTGGCTGATGCGGCCGACCAGCAGGCAGAGATATGGAATAAGGATACCAGTGCAGTGTTTTCACCCGGTTTGCGTGCAAGGGTGGTGGCGAGATTGCTGGACGTGATTCCGCCCCGTCGCTTGCGACCCGTACTGGCCGCTATGAAGTTACGTGGTTTGTCTTCCTATGATGCACATTCACCTTTGCACACCGCTGGACACGTCATGCCGACTACCCTCACCGATGTGGGTGCGAGGCATCGTGGCCTTGGTGGTGGCAATCTTCGAGCTGCGGTATTCGGTGTCAATGACGGTCTGGTGTCTAACACCTGTCTGATCATGGGCGTGGCAGGGGCCAGCGTTGGTAATCAGCAGGTGCTGACCACGGGTATCGCCGGCCTGCTGGCAGGTGCATTGTCCATGGCGGCGGGTGAGTATGTATCCATGCGTTCCCAGCGTGAAATGTATGAATACCAGATCGGACTGGAGCGCGATGAACTGGCCGAATATCCGCAGGAAGAGGCAGAAGAACTGGCCCTGATCTATCAGGCGCGTGGTATGGAGCTGTCGCGTGCCCGTGAGTTCGCTTCCGAGATGATGAGTGATCCTCAGCATGCGCTGGACGTGTTATCGCGTGAAGAGCTGGGGTTAAACCCAGATGATCTGGGGTCACCCTGGGGTGCGGCCTTCTTCTCATTTGTAGCTTTTGCACTGGGTGCAGCAATTCCTCTGGTTCCATTTGTAATGCATCTGGCAGGTACGCAAAGCCTTACCTGGGCATGTGGTGTCGCTGGCCTGAGTCTGTTTGGTGTGGGGATGGCCCTGAGCCTGTTCACTGGGCGCGATGCCTGGGGGAGTGGCCTGAGGATGCTGTTAATAGGTGCGGGCGCGGGTCTTTCAACTTATTTCATCGGGCACTGGCTTGCTGCAGCAATGAGCTGATGCGGGTAGCTGTTGCCTGCCATGAGTAGTGCCGAGAGACACCTTCAGGTGTCAGTGCATAATGCTTACTATCTTTGCTTAATTCCGGCAGTTGCTATGACTTGCCGGAATACCTTGATGGAATCGGTAAATCACACCGCTAAGCAGCACGAATAACCAGATGGTTGTGAAGCTACCTGCGCCACCGGAGGCTTTGGTTTCTGTAGCAGTGTTGGCTGCTGGTATTGCAGTAAAGGCGATGTTGTTACCAATCGGCACCAGACATGCTGCATTCTGCATGGTGGCTTTTATCAGGTCCTTGCTGCATTGAGAAAATGCACTGTTGCCATTGATGTAGGCATCCATCAGAAAGCCCTGTGAAGGCGAGCTGCCGCAAGCGCCAGTGCCGTCATGCACGGCGCCCAGCTGATGCCCGAGTTCATGCGCGGCAACCAGCGAATCAATCCAGGCACCACGATCACGTACTTCGGATAATCCTACGCCGTAGTGCGAGTTGCAGACATTCCCGATATAGGCAATGCCCAGTGTGTCGCCATCCAGATCGCGCCCCGTGAACAGATGAGTGACAGCATACGTACCCATTTCAGCAGAGCTGTTGCGCAGCTGACCCAGCGAGTTGAGCAATGCACCTGCATCATTGCTGCTACCAAGCAACGAAGGATCACGATCATAGATCTGCACATTACTGGCCTGTATTTCCAGGCCCAGCTGGCCGTTGAAGATGCCGTCGATGTTGTTCATGCGCACCATCAGGGCATCCATGGCTTCCTGATCAGAATTGAATTCTGCGCGAAATGCAGCATCAGCCAGCACCTGCATTTCCAGACGTAGCGTGGCAGTGGTGCTTGATGCGGCTTGATCGGCAAGCTCTCCGGTCAGTGATTGATAAGTTGCCAAGCCGTTAGGTACCGTGGCCTGTCCAGTCTGGACAGAGGACTTGTCAGATCCGCAATAGTCCTGACCCAGGTCAACTGAGGTGTCAGACATTCTGAATATAACGGTGTCACTGATCGGCTGGCCGGCTGCTTCGCTCAATTCGCTTTTAATGCTGTTACTGGGTTCAACAACATACATTTCCGAACCATCCCAGATCAGACCATGCGTTCCCGTGTCAGTACGGGTCAGGCGTATCCAGGATTGGTCATTACCATCCAGCTTGCCTTGCAGCATTTGCGGGTGGCGGGTATTCGCTGGAAGCGTGTCGAGTATTTTCTGGTTGTCCTGCAACGAGTATCTGAGTTGTTTGCCGAAAACATGTAACTCATGGGTTCCCGTCGTGTGATTGCCAGTGGCTGAGCCGGCACTTTTCCTGTCAATTTCTACAGAGTCTGGCTGGAAGCTGGCAATGCGATGAATGTGGATGCGGTGAGCTTCAGCTGAAGCGGCAATATGAGGTAGCACAAGGACAAGTGCTGCCAGCCAGCCAGCTGCCGATTTGATTAAACAGGAAATGGAATGACGTGATTGCGACATGCAGACTCTGTTCAAAAAACCTGAGTACTTTGTCGCACATCGCAGACCGGCAAAGTGAGCAATCGTGACATATGCACGGAATTTAAACGCTTATGTATGGTCGGGACCATGCGCTGCACTGAAATGCCCTCATTAGTGTGAGGTGCATCACACTATATGCTGGTGTGTTTATCCCAAGCGGATGTCAGTTCGGACTCAATGCGCAAATCTTTGGTAGCAGGAACGTGATCGACTCGAACTCTTTCCGGTGATGGAAAGTAAAATTCCTGCTTGCCGAAGTGAATTTTTAATGAGCAATACGTAACCCGCCCGATCTTAGTCAGGTATCGCTGACTTAGAGCGCCGCATGTGATTCTGGAGCAGAGGTATCCTGATCGTAACGATCATTCGCTAAGGGGCTGGATTAGATCCGGCACTTTGTTGCACTATGTACGAGCAGCCGCCCGGCTGCCTGCGCCATGTTGGCGCATGTGGAATGGCTGGCGGTGACGGTAGATGCTCACCAAGCGTGCAATTATCAAAATAAACGCTTGCGGCATGAAATCTGCATCTATAGTCAGGCGCGCAACTGGCGCATGAAGCAGGCCACCGTGCCTGATTTTGTACCGGTTGGCGCAACAGTAATTTAATCTTCCAAGCCCACGCAGTTCGAGACTAGGAGCCCGGGGAATGAAACTTATCAGTGCAATTATCAAGCCCTTCAAATTAGACGACGTGCGCGCGGCGCTATCGGAAATTGGCGTCTCGGGCATGACCGTTACCGAAGTTAAAGGTTTTGGTCGTCAACGCGGTCACACCGAGCTCTATCGCGGAGCGGAGTATGTGGTCGACTTTGTGCCCAAGACTCGCATCGAAGTAGCCGTCAAGGAGTCTCTTGTTGACCAGGTCGTAGAAGCAATCGTTAATGCTGCCAAAACCGGCAAGGTCGGCGATGGCAAGATCTTCATCACCAATCTGGAGCGTGTATTGCGCATCCGCACTGGTGAAGCTGACGATCAGGCATTGTAATCAGGTGAATTCGGGCACGCCCATAACCAGCGCGACTCCGTGCCGGTTACGGGTATGTGCCTGAATATTAAGTGATGCAGGCACCTGACGCATTCGCAGGAAGCGTCAGGGCGATGCGGCTGGAGCTATCAGCTGCGTAAGGTTTCAACACCGCTTAAAACGGCCAAAGCGCCACTGCGAACCACTTCTAGCACTTCGCAGTGTTGACCGATTGTGCTTATGAAGCTCGATATGCGTGCTTCGCTGTCGGTCAATTCAAGGACGAAACTTTTGGGGTCATCGCTCAGGATTTTTGCTCCGGCTTGTGCAAGTGTGTTGCGCAGCGCTTCGCTTTGCTCGCTGCTGTGTCTGAGTTTGATCAGCAGCAGTTCGCGCTCAATATGCGCGTCCCGGGTCAGGTCATCCACATTAACCACATCCACCAGTTTGAGCGATTGGTTGACAATCTGAACCAGCACCGCTTCCGTGCCGGTGGTGACCAGCGTGATGCGTGACACGGTGGGATCTTCTGTGGGGGCGACATTCAGGGATTCGATGTTGTAACCGCGATTGGAAAACAGGCCGGCAACACGGCTCAGGGCGCCGACTTCGTTTTGCAGCAGGATGGAAATGATGTGTCGCTTGTTGCTCATGACAGTTGATACTGGCTGCGCAATCCGCGCGCCGGAGTGGAAATTCAGGGTCGCATAGGTTAACTGAGGCAGCGGCAGGAGGTAAGGGCAAAGTGGCCAAAAGTCAGTCAAAGTGGTGCCCGCGCGACCTAACTGCTAGGCTTTCCCACCCCGAACCTATTCAAGACGTCTTCTGGCAGTACTCCCGTGACTCACAGTTCAATGCAAAACCAGCCCATCCATGCTACCAACAACGGCTCCGCTAGCAATCCGCATGCAGGGCAAACCCTGTCGGGTGCGGAAATACTGGTTCAGGTTCTGGCCGATGAGGGTGTAGATGTCGTTTTCGGCTATTCGGGTGGCGCAATTCTGCCGACTTACGACGCAATTTTCGTCCATAACCAGCAGCACGTAACCACGCACGGTGGCAAGCAGCCGATGCCATTGATCGTCCCGGCCAATGAGCAGGGTGCTGGCTTCATGGCGGCCGGTTACGCACGCGCCAGCGGCAAGGTCGGGGTCGCGGTGGTTACATCGGGGCCGGGTGCCACTAACACCGTGACGCCGGTGCGCGACTGTATGGCGGATTCGGTTCCCATCGTGGTCATTTGTGGTCAGGTGCCCACCAGTGCCATTGGTTCAGATGCTTTTCAGGAGGCCCCTGTGGCCGGAGTGATGGGCGCGGTTGCCAAGCATGTATTTCTGGTCACCGACCCGGAAAAGCTTGAAGCAACCTTGCGTACGGCATTCGAAATTGCCCGCACCGGCCGCCCCGGTCCGGTCGTGGTGGATATTCCCAAGGATGTGCAGAACTGGCGTGGAGTATTCAAAGGTGAGGGTCGGTTGCCATTTCCTGGTTATCGCCAGCGGATGAATAAACTCGCCCGCTCCGTGCTGGGAGATCAGGAATGCGCACGATTCTGGGCGCTGCTGACCCAGTCGAAACGACCATTGATCTATGCCGGTGGTGGCGTGGTGAATGGTGCTGCTGCCGCTGAATTGCGCGAATTCGCCCGGGAATTCAGGATTCCAGTAGTGACCACGCTGATGGCGCTAGGCGCAATCGACACCACGGATGAGCTGTCGATGAGCATGCTCGGCATGCACGGCGCTGCTTACGCCAACTATGCTGTGATCGACTGCGATTTTCTGTTTGCACTGGGCGCACGTTTTGATGATCGCGTGGCGGGTGACTCGCAACGATTCGCAGGTAATGCCAGAACTATTGCCCAGATCGACATTGATGCATCCGAGATCAATAAGGTGAAGGCAACCCAGTGGTCGCATGTGGGTTCCCTCGCTGAAGCATTGCAGGCTTTGACGGCCTATGGCCGCAAGAATAAGTTAACAATTAGCACGGATGGCTGGCTTAAGCATTGCGATGAACTCAAGAAAAAGTATGCAATGAACTACGATCGTGAAAGCGATTTGATCCAGCCTTACTACCTGATTGAAGAGATCAACCGGCTCACTCAGGGTAGAGCGATCATCACCACGGGCGTCGGTCAGCATCAGATGTGGGCCGCGCAATATTTCGACTTTCAGGGTCCACGTCAGTGGTTGACGTCCGGCAGCATGGGCACCATGGGCTTTGGTCTGCCTGCGGCCATCGGCGCCCAGTTTGCCCATCCTGACAAACTGGTGATTGATATTGATGGCGACGCCAGTATTCGCATGAATCTGGGCGAACTGGAAACCGTCACCACTTACGAACTGCCGGTGAAGGTAGTGGTGCTCAACAACAACGGTGACGGCATGGTCAAGCAATGGCAGAAGCTGTTCTTCAAAGGCCGGCTATCTGCCAGTGACAAATCCCTGCACAAGAAAGATTTCATCAAGGCAGCGCAGGCAGATGGATTCCCGTTTGCCGTGCGACTGGATCGCAAGCAGGATGTGGCGCGAGTGGTGAAGGAATTTATTGAATTCAAGGGACCGGCATTCCTTGAGGTCAACATTGACACCGAAGCCGGGGTCTACCCGATGGTCGGCCCAGGGCAGTCCTATGAACAAATGATTACCGGTGACTTTATTCCTACCCGTGCAATCGCCAAGGCAGAAGAAAAACTCGACGAATCGAAAATGTTTTGAACATAGTCTGGAGGCCGTTGTTTGCAGCTTGCATGATTGGTTGAAAACACGGCTTCCGAAGCGTCAAGCTGAGACCCAGTTCCATGTCGGGCGAGCAGCCGGTGTTTAAAGTTGTACTTGGTTGAGTTAATCATCTAGCCAAGTTTCAGGAGACTCACAGTGCTGCAAGCCCGTTCTCGTCGTCGTATGCCAATGGCCATGCCCAGCACCGTGCATATCCGTCGCAGCTACGCGGAATCCCGTTTCGGTCAGTTACACATGACCACCGCCTATCCATCTGGTGGTGGCTTTGACGAACGGGCGCCCTTACTCTGCCTGCATCCGGCGGGCAGCGCATCCAGTTACTTTTCAGCTCTGCTGCCAGAGCTGGGCCGGGATCGCAGCATTTATGCATTCGATCTGCCGGGTTTCGGACACTCTGATGGTCCTGCAGGCGAATGGCCTCTGGCTGATATCGCCACTGTCATCGGTGAATTTGCCGATACCCTTCGCTTACGCAGTTTTGACGTATTCGGTGTGCAATTGGGCGCATTGACGGCTATTGAGCTGGCGGCAACCAGACCGGAACAGGTCGGTCGCGTCGTGCTGGCCTCTGTCCCGCATTTCACAGCGCAGGAAGCAAAATCCCAGGAGTGGGCAAATCTGCCGATCATTCCGATGGCCGATGGTTCACATCTGCTCAAGGAGTGGCAACGTCTGCAATCGTCACGCGGGCCGATGACAACCCCGGATCAATTGACCCATGAACTCGCAGAAGTTCTGCACACGCGTCAGTACAGCGCACTGGTGCAGCAGGCCATGCTGTCATTCCCGACTGCACAGCGCCTGGCTCTAATGAGACAGAAGGGTTTGATACTGCGGCCCCGTGATGAATTCTATGAACATGGCGTGCGGGCAAAAAATTCATTCCCGCAATCATTGCTGGAAGAGCTGCCGGAGTCGGGTTCGAATATCTTCAGTAATAATCCGCAGCGAGCACTGCAGCTGGTACGCCAATTTCTGGATACCTGACTAACCAGGTTACATCCTTCCTGCTGACTCAGAGCGTGTGAGACCAGGTCCAGCTGCATGCGAGGCTGGCGGCGATACAGGTACTGATGCTTTCCACCAGTATCATGCGTGAGAGTGGCTGAGCAGAGCGCAGCAGACTTTGGCTGATCAGCAGTGGTAGCGCACTGAACACAATCGCATTTGCCAGACCAAAGATGATTCCGCGTTGCCACCAGGACAGCTGTACCAGCGCGGTAAATCCCCAGCTCAACCAGAACAGCAGCCCGATTCCGCCTCCCAGCGCAGCGTGAGCGCTAACATAATAAATTTCATTCCTTGCGCCGGGTTCACGCCAGACACCACTGTTACTGCGGGTGGCACAACGCGCCCAGTAAAATCGCAATATCAGGCAGATGGCCAAGCCTGCTGCCATGCCGGGACTGATCAATATCAGTGGATTCACCAGATAACTCCGCAAGTGTCAGTTACGCAAGTTCTGCGCAGAGCCTGCACCAGACGTTCAATGTCATCGAACGAATTGTAGATATTCAGCGAAATGCGCAATACATTTTTCAGGGACGGATGTGCTGCGGCATTACGCATGCCTGAAACAATGATCTGATCGGAATTGCTCAAGCGGTTTGCCAGTTGTTCCGTATCCAGCTTCATGGGACGGAGTGATAGCAGATGCAGGTGCATGCCCGGTTGTGTGGTTGTCAGCAATTCAAGATCGGCCAGGTCATCCAGTTGCAGTTGTGCATAGGTCTGCAACTCCAGCAGACGTGCCTCAATGCGAGCCCGTCCCAGTTTCTCCTGTAAATCCATCGCAAAAGGCAATGTCTGCAATTGCGTAGCGGCCCGGATCACGCTGGCAGGTCTGAGACTTGCGAGATGCGGCCAGTGCTGTGTATCGAGTTGTTCATGGCTGGTAGAAAATGCCGGACTGAGTGCCGCATGCAGATCACGGCGTAAATACAGCAGTCCGGTTGCAGCGGGACCATTAAGCCAGTGAGCAAAGCTGCAACCATATGCATCGCAAGCCAGATCGCGTAACGAAAACTGCAATGCGCCGAGGCTGAAGCTGCCATCAATCATACTGAACACGCCGTGGCTGCGCGCCAGCATGGCCAGTTCGTGGATCGGCAGGATTGAACCATCCACTGGCTGGACATGGGAGCACATCAATATCCGGCTGCGATCAGTCAGTTCATTTTCAAAGGCGGCGACGACTTGTGCTGATTCAGGCAAAGGCACCGGCAATTCGACTGTCTTCACTACCAGTCCGCGGTTACGCGCCTGCTGGTGCCAGAAGTTGAGTACTGCCTGAGGCAATTGTGCATGAAGGATGATTTCATCACCGGCCTGCAAGGGCAATTGCTGGGCGTAATTCAGCAAACCATCAACCGCACCCTCCGTAAAGCACAGTTCATCAGCGCCGCAATCCAGCCAGCGAGCCAGACGTGTACACAGGGATTGCATTGCAGTGGCGCCATAGTTGTTCCTGATGAACCCTTGTGGATCTGTGTGAAATGCTTCCAGTGCGCGATATTCAGCCACCAGCATCGCACGCATGACAGGTGCAAATCGTGCCGTATCGAAATAGGCAAGGCGGGGGTTGAGCACCCATTGAGTCCTGATCTGTTGCCAGTTGATTGGTCCCTGACGGGTTTCGGCAGGCTGTGCCGAATTTGCCATGCCCGGCTGCGTCATGGTCTGCAACAGCGCAGAACCGGTTAATGCGCCTGCCACTATCTGACGTCGTGAATAATTGCTGGGTGGTGAGTCCATGGTCAGTGCTGTATCGCTGGAGTGGAGAGTGCTACAAGTTTAACAGTGACTTGCTGGCCCGAGTGCCTGTCGCCTGATACTGTACGCAGACTATGGTTTTCCGGAATTGTGTTTCATGACTGATTCATACCTGCAACGTATCCTGAAAGCGCGCGTCTATGACGTCGCGCAAGAGACCCCGCTGGAGCAGGCAAAAAGACTGAGCGCCCGGCTGGGTAATACGGTGCTGCTCAAGCGTGAAGATCTCCAGCCGGTGTTTTCATTCAAGCTGCGCGGTGCCTACAACAAGATTGCGCATCTGTCGGACGCAGTGGCGCAGCGCGGTGTGATCTGTGCTTCAGCGGGTAATCATGCACAGGGTGTGGCTCTGAGTGCGCAGCGCCGTGGTATCAGGTCTGTAATCGTCATGCCGCTTTCCACACCAAGCATCAAAGTGAATGCAGTAAAGGCGCTCGGCGGTGAAGTGGTGCTGTCCGGGGATGACTTTGATCAGGCTTATGAGCATGCGGTACAGATGGCGCGTGAACAGTCTCTGACATTCATCCATCCCTTTGATGATCCGGATGTCATAGCCGGACAGGGTACAGTGGGTATGGAGATTCTGCGCCAGCATTCCGGTGAGGACATTGATGCGATTTTCGTAGCGGTGGGAGGCGGTGGCCTGATCGCCGGTATTGCTGCCTATGTGAAGGAATTGTTTCCACGCATCCGCATCATCGGTGTCGAACCGGAAGATGCCGATGCCATGTATCAATCACTGGCCGCACGCAAGCGCGTGACGCTGGACCGGGTTGGCATCTTTGCTGATGGTGTTGCAGTCCGTCGTGTCGGCGAGGAACCATTCCGTCTGTGCCAGCAATATGTGGACGAAGTGATACTGGTCAGCACTGATGAAACCTGTGCGGCAATCCAGGATATTTTTGAAGAGAACCGTACCGTGGTCGAGCCGGCCGGCGCACTGTCACTGGCGGGTATCAAGAAATATCTTGCGCGTGAAAACTGGAAGGGCAAAACAGTAATCGGCATCAACTGTGGCGCCAACATGAATTTTGACCGGTTGCGTCATGTGGCGGAGCGGGCTGATATCGGTGCGCAGCGCGAAGCTCTGTTTGCAGTGGAAATCCCCGAGCAGCCGGGCAGCTTCATGCGCTTCTGCGAAACCATCGGGCAGCGCAACATCACTGAATTCAATTACCGGTTCAATTCGGGTAGTGAGCACGCCAATATTTTTGTGGGTGTGGCACTAAGCGAAGGCAGCAAGGAGCGTCAGCAACTGCTTGTTGAGTTACAGGCAGGAGGTTACAAGGTGGTGGATATGACCGACAACGAGATGGCCAAGCTGCATGTGCGCTACATGGTCGGTGGTCATGCAACCGGCATCAGTAATGAACGTCTGTTGCGCTTTGAATTTCCTGAGCGTCGGGGCGCCCTGCTCAAATTCCTGAAAGCCATCGGTACGCATTGGAATATCAGCCTGTTTCACTACCGCAATCATGGCTCGGATTACGGCCGCGTGCTGGCAGGTGTGCAAGTGCCTGCCGAACAGCTGGAAGATCTGCGCCTGCATCTGCACGAGTTGAAATATCCGTATCAGGATGAAACGGATAATCCGGCCTACAAGCTGTTTCTGGGCACCTGAAGCTGCTCCAGTGCGGTCTGCACTTCCCGGGTAATAACCGCTTTTGAGCCGTAGGTTTTCTCGATGCTGACTCGCGATTGCTGTAATAGCTGAGCGGCCTGCTGGCGTTGACCTGTGGCCAGCAGCGCAATACCCAGTGCGGCATTGGCGGTGTGACTGACGGGATTATCAGCATCAAGCGCCTTATCCGCTATCCTGACCGCACTGTGTAACAGAGGAATAGCTGAAGCAGCCTTGCCCTGACGGGTAAGGCTGCGGGCCAGACCGATCTGTGCGCCGGCCACCAGTACATTTTCCGCACCGATGCTACGTGCATAAATGCCCAATGCCGAACGAAACTCCTGTTCGGCATTCGAGTAATCGCCCTGATCGTAATCCAGCAATCCGATATTCACCCGGTCATAGCCGACATACTGGTGATTGTTGCCATATAACCTGATATTGATCTGCAAGGCTTCACTCAGAATTGACTTTGCTTCAGCATAGTTGCCATTGCGGCGCAGGAAGTTACCGTAATTCTCCATCGTATCAATCGTGTCGGGATGCTCGGTGCCGAGCACATGTCGCTTGATGGTCAGCGCCTGATGAAACCATGAGGCGGCTTCTGTGTACTTGCCTTGACCTTCCAGTGCATCCGCAAGCCGGCTCATCTGTTCCGCCACCAGGGGATGATCGTTACCCAGTGTTGTAGTGCCAATTTTCAACGCGGCGCGCAACCATGGTTCGGCATCGGCTTCCTTGTATTCATCAGACAGCGCCTTGCCCAGTTCACTCATTACGGCAGCCTTGTCGATACTATTGCCAAGTCCAAGCACATCATATGCATGCATGGCCTGCTTGAAACGCTGTTCAGCGGTGTCGAAATCACCACGCTCAAGTGCAACCCTTCCGAGCAGACGCAGTGAATTCGCCTGTTCTGCTGCGGCTTTGCCATGCAGGAGTTGCGATGAATGAATGGCTTGCTGTAATCCATGTTCGGCATCATCCAGCTGACCCAGTGCAATCTGCGTTTCACTCAGGGCATTCAACGAGGCGGTCACTTCCTCATGCTGCTCGCTGTAAAGCTGTTTGCGAATCGTGAGGGATTTTTCCAGCGCTGCATTCGCTTCTTTGTACAGACCCAGACTGTTGTAGACGCGACCGATGGTATGCAGCAGCGTAGCGCGTGTGGCCGGCAGGGATTGCAGATCGTTATCCACGCGGCGTGCGCCGGCATCCAGCAGTTCACGCGCCTTGAGTTCATTGCCACGGCTGCGGGCCGGATCTGAAAGTTCAAACAGATCCACCAGAAATGACGACACCTGTTCAGCGCGATTACGTTCCATGTTTGCTGCATCACGTTGTCTGGCAATGGCTTGTGCCTGCCTGAAGGTCAGGATGCTGAACGCGGTGAGCAAAAACAGTATGGCAACGCTGGCGCTCACTGCCAGCCGGTGGCGATGTACAAATTTGCGCGTGCGATAAGCCCAGCTGTCCCGGCTGGCCAGTACCGGCTGGTGTGACAGCCAGCGCTGCACATCATCGGCGAACTGACTGGACGTGGTGTAACGGCGTTGCGGCTCTTTGCGCAGAGCCATCATCACGATATTGTCCAGATCACCGTGCAATGTTCTGTTCAGACTGCGCAAGTTGGTACGCCGGCATTGCGCTACATCGTGCATCAACTGCGGCGCACTCGCAGCTGTGCGGGTCAGCATGGTGCTGGGTGCAGGCGGTATCTGCTGGCAGATCAGCTGTTCCACTTCCTGCAGACGGCACTGGGGCGGGATGGTAATGGCGCGACGACCGCACAGCAGTTCGTATAACAGCAAGCCCAGCACATAGATATCGCTGCTGGTGGTAATGACATCGCCCCGCACCTGTTCCGGGCTTGCATGAGCCGGTGTCATTACCCGCCACTCCTGTTGTGTCAGGTTGCTGTTAACCGTACCGAATTCCACATTCAGCAATTTAGCAATCCCGAAATCCAGCAACTTCGGTTCGCCTTCGCTGGTCACCAGAATGTTGTTGGCTTTGAGATCACGATGCACGATCAGGCTTTGATGTGAGTACTGCACGGCGGAGCACACCTTGCAGAACAGCTGCAGACGTTGCTCGATGCTCAGCCGGTGCCGGTCGCAATACATATCAATCGGGATACCGTCTATGTACTCCATTACCAGATAAGGTGTACCGTCGCCGGCAGTGCCGCCATCCAGCAGCCGGGCGATGTAGGGATGTTGCAGATTAGCCAGAATCTGTCGTTCGGTACGCAGTCGGGCATGCACATCCATCGGCATCAGACTGCGCCGCACCAGCTTGATGGCCACACGCTGTTCAAACTCATGGTCGATGCGTTCGGCGAGATACACCTCGCCCATGCCGCCCGCGCCGATCATGTGCAGCAGCTGATACGGCCCAAGCTGGCGACCTGTCCAGCGGGCTGAGCCGGTGATCTGATTTGAGCCTGTCTGATCAGGCTCATGGTTGGCAGAATCTTCTGCCGGGTTGCGAGTGGTCGTATCCATTCAATCCTTCCACTATCAATTGTTGGTTATTCGACAGGCTCCAGTCGTTCGCCTTCGGGTGGCGGGAACTGCTGACAACAATGGCTCAGCCAGGCGTGAAAGCGTTGCAATTTCGGCAGCGCAAAATGTTCCGGTGGTGCGACCAGATAATACGCAGCACGCTGACGCACGCTCTGTGTGCCGACGCGAACCAGTCTGCCTACGGCCAGATCATCGGCCACCAGTGACCAGCGCGCCAGCGCCAGCCCTTCACCGCGTTCGGCGGCGTTCAGCACGGCAATGGAGTCTTCCAGCATCGGGCCCTGTTCCAGTCGGGTGGTATCACCCCCCAGACAGCGCAACCAGTCCGACCAGGGTTCATGCTGACTGTTGAGCAACCGGTACTTTTGCAGTTCACCCACGGTGTTTACCGGGCCCAGCCGTGCTGCCAGACCGGGGCTGGCCACCGGAAACACCCAATCATCCATCACATGCTCCGCGCGCAGGTCTGGCCAACGGCCAAGGCCGTAACGAACTGCTGCATGGAAATCTGTTTGCGTGAAGTCCACCAGCGCACGACTGGCGTTGAAGCGCAGATCAATTTCCGGATGCTGCTGATAAAAATCCGTCAGGCGCGGCAGCAACCACTTTTGCAGAAATGAGTTCAGCAAGCTGATGTTCAGCAGGCCGCTGCTGCGATGATTGCGCAGCTGTTCAATGGCGCGTTGCAGTTCATCAAAGCCGCGCTGTGCCCCGGGCAGCAACTGTGCACCCTGCGGAGTGAGCCGGACGGAACGGCTATGCCGGTAGAACAGCGGTGTCTCCAGCGTATCTTCCAGCGTCTTGATCTGCGCACTCACCGCCGCCGGCGTTACATCCAGCTCGCGTGCTGCATCGGTAAAGCTGAGATGTTCGGCCACCGATACGAATACACGCAGTGCATTCAAAGGTAGCTTGCCGGCATCGCTCATCGTTAAGAATCTCTGATGTATGTTCTGATTATGATGTTTGTCAGGCCACGTTACGCTTCAATTACCTCGCTTCGCAAGTGGAATCATCAAAATAAATTGAATGGAGGCAATGTCTCCTGCTACAAGTGCATACAGGTCACTCGCACATCCAGCAGGCAGTATTCCATGAATAAAACCCCACCCACGCTCACCATCAAACCGGCAGTGGCCAACGATGTGCCGGTGCTGCTGAGCCTCATCCAGGAGCTGGCTTTGTTTGAACATCTGGCGCATGAAGTCACCGCCACCGAACAGCAACTGCGTGAACATCTGTTCGGCGCCAGGCCTTTTGCCGAAGTGCTGCTGGCCAGAGTGGCCGATCAACCCGTGGGCTTTGCCCTGTACTTCCATAACTACTCAACCTTCCTTGCCAAGCCCGGTCTGTATCTGGAAGACCTGTATGTACGCAGTGACTGGCGCGGCCAGGGGGTCGGCACTGCACTGTTGCAGGCCGTCAGAGAGCAGGCAGTCCAGCGTGGCTGTGGCCGGTATGAGTGGTCGGTGCTGAACTGGAATCAGCGCGCCATAGAGTTTTACGAAAAAATGGGCGCCAGGCCGATGAAGGAATGGACGGTATACCGCTTGACCGGCGATGCGCTGCGTGCCGGGCACGAATGACGCTATGGTTTCCAATGATGGGACATATTTGAAATTATCTATTGCGAATAAATTTATTGGAAATCTTATAATTTTATTATGCTGAACCTCGTTGGCAGGTTTGTTTTTCATTGTTTAACAAGAGCAACAATTACTAAGAAAGGTCTGAACAATTCCTGCTGACGGTTGATGTTGAGGAGATGGCATGGATTTCATCGTGCTCTGCCAGCAAGTGGCTGGCATTTTGGCATCTGTGCGCCGCGTTCCTTGCGGCTGTTGTCCGTGATCACGCGCT
>CAILZL010000006.1 GCA_903838705.1 uncultured Pseudomonadota bacterium | reverse complement strand
TTCTGTCTGCTGGACGAAGTGGATGCACCGCTGGATGACAACAACAACATCCGCTTCTGCGATACCGTGCGTGAGATGGCCAAGAACGTGCAGTTCATCATCATTACTCACAACAAGGTCACCATGGAGCTGGCTGATCAGTTGCTGGGTGTGACCATGCATGAAGCAGGTGTATCACGTCTGGTGGCGGTGGATACCGAGGAAGCAGTACGTCTGGCGGCAATGTAGCGCAGCGTACCGATCCGGAGCAGGTAATGGACCTCAGTAACCAATTGCGAATCATTCTGTTGCTGGCCGGTGTGGTGGTCTGGGCCGCCATATATTTTCTTGGCAAGCGTCGTGCTGGCGATAACGTTGCACCGGCTCCTGTCTGGAGTGAAGTTGCCCGGCCGGCAGATGAGCCCGACCGTTTGCTGCACGATGAACCTGTACTGGATGAAGAAGAACTGGAAGTGCCTGCCTATCTGCGCAGGCAGAAGCAGGAAGGCCGCGTTGATGTATCCGATGCGATGTATGAGGACGAGCAGGATGAGTTGCAGAAAATCGAACCTGTGCTGATAACAGACGAAGTGGATGCCGGTGCGCGCGATGAACAGATCATTGAGCCTGAGTCATCATTCGCACAGGTTGAGCCCGATCAGTTTCAGATGGGCGATATGCGCTTCGAAGTCTTGCCGGATGAACCCACCATCGCAGCTGCACCCGTCATGGAACCTGTAGCGGAGCCGGTCAGTGAATCAGTCAGAGAACCGGCCACGCCGGTAGCTCATACAACTCAGCAGGCAGAAGTCCCGGTGGCGTCCGTCGTGTCTGCCACCATTGCACCTGATGCGCAGCCTGTTCGATCAGAACAGTCAGTGCGTCACGCTGACCCTGCAATCCCGACATTGTCTGAAACCGCAGTGTCTGCCAGTCACCCACCGACAGCTGCACCAACAATCAGTGCGACACCGAGTAGTCCAACACTGAGCAGTGCCTCAACAATCAGAAAAGAAGAGAAGCCTGTCAGCCCTGCTTCACGTCGCAAGATCATTGCCTTGCGGCTGGCCTTTCCAGAACGAGTTTCAGGCGTGCAATTGATTGAGTTGCTGCAAAGCGAGCGGATGACGCATGGCAAATTCAGTATTTACCATCGGTTGCATGACGGCGGCACGGTCTTCAGCCTGGCCAGCATGGTTGAACCCGGTGCCTTTGATGTCGCCGCCATGCCGCAACAGCAATTCCCCGGCGTGACATTGTTCATGCTGTTGCCCGGTCCGCTGGATGGCCTGATTGCCTATGACCAGATGTTGTCCAGTGCGCAGCGACTGGCTCATGCCACACATGGCATCCTGCAGGATGAACGCGGCAGCAAGCTGACAGCGCAGATCATGGAACGCCTGCGTGATGAGGTGCTGGATTTTCAGCATCTGATCGGCGGCATTGCCCAGTCCGGCTGAGTGGATCGCCATGAGCGTTTCGCAGGCCCCGCAGTTGCGCGCTCAGTTTCTACGCGAACAGCTTAACCACCACGCCTATCTATATTACGTACTCGATCAGCCTGCGTTACCGGATGCAGAGTACGACCGGCTATTCCGGGAACTTGAAGCACTGGAAGCACAGCATCCCGAATTGCGCACGGCTGATTCTCCGACGCAGCGCGTACTGGGCAAAGTGCTGGATGGCTTTGCACCCGTCAGACATACCGTGCCCATGCTGTCGATCCGCACCGAAACGGATACTGAAGCCAGCGGTGCAGAACACTTCGATGCCCGCGTTCGACGTGAACTGGAACTGTCCGCAGAGGCCGCGCCGGTTGAATATGCCTGCGAATTAAAATTTGATGGACTGGCCATCAATCTGCGCTACGAACACGGTGTGCTGGTACAGGCCGCGACGCGCGGTGATGGCGAGACCGGTGAAGATGTCACTCAGAATATCCGCACCATCAGGCAGATTCCGTTGCGCTTGCAGAACGTATCTGCACCGGTGCTGGAAGTGCGTGGTGAGGTGTACATGCGGCGTGATGAGTTTGAACAGCTCAATGCACGTCAGCGTGAGTTGATTGCCGCCGGACATAAAAACGAAAAGACTTTTGTTAATCCGCGCAATGCCGCAGCCGGTGCAGTGCGTCAACTCGATTCCAGTATTGCTGCCAGACGCCCGTTGAGTTTTTTTGCTTACGGGCTGGGTGATGTGCAGGGCTGGGATGTGCCGCCGACACATAGCGGTGTGCTTGATGCACTGGTAGAGATGGGATTGCCGGTGTGTGCTGAGCGTGCGATGGTGAAGGGCGCAACAGGATTGATTGAATTTCATCAGCGTATAGGCAACCAGCGAGATGCTTTGCCGTTTGATATTGACGGCGTGGTGTACAAGGTCAATTCACTGGCGCTGCAACAGCGCCTGGGCTTTGTCACGCGCGAACCGCGCTGGGCTGTGGCTCATAAATATCCAGCACAGGAACAGATCACCCGCGTGCTGGACATTGATATTCAGGTGGGACGCACCGGCAAGCTCACGCCGGTTGCAAAGCTGGAGCCGGTGTTTGTCGGCGGCACCACCGTCAGTAATGCCACGCTGCACAATGAAGATGAAACGCGCCGTAAAGATGTGCGCGTGGGTGATCGCGTGATTGTGCGCCGTGCCGGCGATGTCATTCCCGAAGTGGTCAGCGTAGTGGTGGATCAAGACAGTGCAGCCGGTGAGCGCAGCGCGCCGTTTGATCTGTTCAAGCAGCTCAACGGTCATTGCCCCGTGTGTGGTAGTGACATTGCACGTGAAGCAGGCGAGGCCGACTGGCGTTGTACCGGTGGCCTGTATTGTTCGGCGCAACGCAAGCAGGCCATTCTCCATTTTGCAGGTCGTCGTGCGATGGATATTGAAGGTCTGGGTGACAAGCTGGTCGATCAACTGGTGGACAGCGATCTGGTAAAAACACTGGCCGACCTGTACACGCTGGATGTTGCGACGCTCATGCAGCTGGATCGCATGGGTGAGAAGAGCGCACATGATCTGGTCGATGGATTCAATGCCAGCAAGCAGACCACGCTGGCCCGCTTTTTATATGCACTGGGCATCCGTCAGGTGGGTGAAGCCACAGCCAAAGACCTCGCCAGACACTTTGGTTCACTTGATCGCATCCTGCACGCCAGTGTGGAGGAGTTGTTGCAGGTGAATGATGTCGGGCCCATCGTCGCGCAGAGTATTCATGTGTTTTTCGCCCAACCGCATAACCGCGAAGTGCTGGACGCATTGCGTACAGCGGGCATTCACTGGGATGAGCATGCAGGCAGCAGCGCAGATGCATCACCCAGACCACTGGCCGGCAAGACCTTTGTGCTCACCGGTACCCTGCCTTCATTAAGCCGTGATGAAGCAAAGGAATTGATTGAAGCCGCCGGTGGCAAAGTCAGCGGTTCGGTATCGAAGAAAACGCATTACGTGGTGGTGGGCGCGGAAGCGGGCAGTAAATTACAGAAAGCGCAGGAA
>CAILZL010000005.1 GCA_903838705.1 uncultured Pseudomonadota bacterium | reverse complement strand
CTTGTGTTTGACGATGGGTTGATTTACAACATTCATGCGGGGTTACTCCTAATGGGTTTGTTTGATTGGTCGCACAACCATCAAACCCAGTAACCCCGTCTCTTTCAAGCCGAGTGTCAGATCAAGTCGAAACTTCTACAAGTAAAAGCACCAACCGTGGTTACAACTCCTGCATAAGTAATCATTCTCATGGAATTGTTATATGTATCATCTACATAAATATTACCGCTTTCATCTATGGCTAAATCACCAGGCGAGTAGAATGATGCAGCTGTGCCTATACCATCTTTATTACCTGCTAATCCCGCTCCTGCAAATGTAGTAACAACTCCTGAAGGGTTAATTTCAAGAATGTCATTATCATGGGTTACAAACACATTCTCGTTAGCATCAACAGCTATACCCCCAATGTAGTTGATAGCAGTTGTCAGAGTTGTTACCTCAGCGTTAGGAGCAATCTTCCTAATTCCATAATTGTCTGTCACATAAACACTACCAGACTTACCAACCGCCAATTTATTTGGATTATAGAATGAGGCAGCCAAGCCAACCCCATCTTGGCTTCCCATCGTGCCGTTTGTTATTGCGCCTGAACCAGCTAGCGTTGTCACCAAACCATCTGAAGTTATTTTTCGGATTTTATTATTGCCATTATCTGATACGTAAATATTTCCAGAGCCATCAATTCCGAGGCCTCTTATTGAATTGAAAGTTGCTGATGCGCCAACACCATCCATTTGCCCAGGGAATGTGGACCCCGCGAATGTTGAAATCACGTACCTGGTTGAGCAATAAATAACTACGCTACTCACTTTCCCTGTGACAGTTCCTGAACTATTTGTGATGCCACACAACTGCTCTGGCGGCTGGGATGCGATTGTAATTGTGTATGTCGTACCTGAAGCAGCAGTGGTATCAAAAGTGAAATCTCCATTAGAAGACAATGTAAGGGCGTTGCCCCCATTGTTTAGTAGGGTAATTTGCCCCACTAGGCCAGCAAGATTCCCTCCGATAGTATAAGTAGCCTGATCGGTACCGCCGCCACCACAAGCAAATAGCCCGCTGATTGTGATTAAGGCAAAAAGGAATCTAACTGCTTCTTTCATTTGTGATCCTGTTACATCCATCAAGTTTAATTGCGTCCGGTAATTCAGGCGTTACGCCTCCTCGCAAACATGCCCAGACCGCCGATGCTGGATATGAGCAACCACACAGTTGCAGGGATGGGAGTGACTGGAGGTGGAGCATCAAGTGTTTGTCCTGTCCGGACTGCTAAGGCTTTATAACGGTCATTATTACAACAATTTCTTTCAGCTGCTTCTGCGCCGTAAAAATATACGGCCCCCGCTAGTTCGGTGCCTGACCAATAAGAAAGGTCATCTTCATAAGCACCGTGCGGTATCGGATTGGATATGTTGGTGAACGGGCCAAGATTTGTTACCCCAACTGGGTATGAATTACCCAATTCGTTATAAAAAAGGCATCCGAGCTCATTTGGAGAGTTGGACCCACAATCGTGTTCATTAACAACGCCATTTGCAGTAGCCAACCGCCAGTCATTGTAGCCACCGTAGTACCCAGCATTTAGCCCATCAATCCATGCGTGAGCCCCAGCCCAATTGACCAGTATTGATGGGGCAACATCGGCCCACGTAACATTGAGCACAGAATCATTGACCATCTTGCCTGTATTGTTGAATCCGCCTGAAATTGGGGTCAGCCCAATAGTGTCAGCACGGACAGTCGCCGCTGACAATACAAATATTAGGGCGACTGCATCGCTGAATAATCTCTTACTCATCCCCATTCCCTTATTCCGTCAGTAGTTGCTTGTTGTTTTGACCCGATAGGTCGGGTTGAGACAAGTAAATACTAATTGCACTGAGCTGACAATCCACTCAGCGGGAAATTGGGAATATGTAAAGGACCACCCCTTGTTCTGAAATTTATTTGCGGAAAATTGGGGGAGCGGCTTGCTCGGTAGGAAATGGCTGAATTTTAGTTTCTACGGCTCCATGCAAATCCTCATCCATCCCCCAGCCACCTGGACCGCTCTTCGGCTGTGCGCTGTTCATCAGCCAGTACAGCAAGCCATGCCTTTGCAGGGTCTTGTCGGGCCGCATTCAAGCCATCTATGACTTCATCAGGTGAGTATCGCCAACGGGAACACATGGCGCGGTAGCGTTGCTCAAGGTCAGCCGTTAGTGGTAACGGCATCCTGACCTGTTGCGAATCTTGCGAATTTACATCGCTCGTAGTGTGTAGATTCGCAGAATTAGCAAGATTAGCAGTGGGCATCCGAGCTTTCAGCAATTCAGAGAGTCTGCTCATCGCTTCTCCTCGATCTTCCATACATGCCTGCGGTGTACCCCGTCTATCACCATCCCATGCTTAATGCGTTTCGCCCAACCAGTACGCTCCAGTTCACCAACCGCAGACTTGAATGCCGGAGTAGTTCTGATGACATTGGGGCCCGACTGAAGTGCAGCAGAGGAAAACAGGTACTTCCTCTCTGTTGAATGACACCATTCGAGTAATTGCTCTGCGTGACGTATGGACGCCGGAACAGAGCTTGTCCCGAGAATACGTACGGCTTCAGACAGGTAGTGGTTAACCAGTAAACCGGCTCTCGCGATGGCATCAGCTGTAATTGCGCCAGTGTTTGGATTCTCGACCAGACTCAACACCGCTGCGATACGCAATACCTGGGCTGGCGCCTTGCTCGCCCATGCCCTTACGGTTGCCCATGGCCCTGAATCGCTCAAATCGCGCTCTATCGCATCATAAATGTCCTTCCATGTCTTCTTTGCATCCGCATCCATAGTTAGCGTGCGGGGCTGTAGCTCGTTTCGTGAGCCTTGGTGCAGTTGAGGCTGAATAGTGAGTAGTTGGTGAATCCTGCTGTTATACCTGACCACTTCTGGAGCCTGTGCCAAATTTGCCTCAACGTAAGGGCGGGTTCCGATCGTAGAGGCTGGCCAAGTTAGTAAACACCGAGCCAGAAATCCCTGTCCTACGAGTAGATCATCTGACAGAACCGTCTCAGCAATGACGGGCTGAAGCATTAAGTGCAAAGCCAATCTCTTTCCGTAATGCTTTTCTGCACCGTCTCCGGCTCGGATACGATCAAATTCACCACAGTCCCAGAGACGGCTTAAACCTGATGCAGTTTTAGTCCTGTTCTCGGAAGACATGGAATGACCGCCAAGAAATTCACCGGCATCATCATTGAATAGACCCAGTGAGGGTAGACCACCAATAAACTGCTTATGTATCCCTTCAATCGTCGGAGAACCGATCAAAAGAAATGGCTTGAGTGGCGGCTCAGGTGGGTTACCAATATTGCGTAGTTCATGCTCAATCAAATCTACGTCAATAGCTTTGCCTTTTCCAATAGCTTTACCTTTTCCATTGGTTACACTTCGTTTGATTGCCTCATAGGCTATTGATGAGGTATCAAACTCCTGTTTTTCGCATTTATATTTATCCAGTGCCGTCCGCTCGAACTCTCGATGTGGCTGCAATACTTGAGTATCAACAGCGCTTTTTCGCTCACCACTGACACCCACCGTCATGCACCACAAACTGATGGGCTCTCGACGTCCGTCTATTTCAACGTCTGCCAGATGTTGAGCAGCCAAACTGGCAGCAGCCAGTAAGGACTGACCCACCATTGCGGCAGGGGCGCCAATCACTAAATTAATGCTTGCAGCAGCTCCACCTAAGATAGGACCCAGTGCATCAAGTGGGTATGGCTCAGGTGATGGCATGGGTCTACGTAAGGGTTCAGGTTCGGAAATGACATGCACCCCTTGCGAATCCTGCGAATCTCGACCGTGATTAATCTGTTCTTTCACTGCATCTAAGCCAGCCTGCTTATGCAGATCGTTGAAGTCAGTCAGTCCGGATGATCGATTAGGTCCAAAGGTCGGCAGGACGACAATGCCCCCTACGGCTTTTGCCGCTTCACGGGCCTTGGATTCCCCTACGTGATTCTCGTCAGCATCAGCACAAATTATCAGCTTGGAATTGGGGTATTTATTCCGTAGCGCCTTTGCGACTGGCAGTAAATTACCAGCTGAGAATGCGGCAGCGACTGCATACCCTGTTGCCTCATGGATACTGGCAGCGGTGGCATACCCCTCACAGATACACAGGACATTGGCCGGTTCACCGAGAGTGAAATAACACCCCAGTGTTTGACCTCCCTTCAGGAATCGCTTATTTCCATCTTCAGCGATAAATTGAAGCGAATGCAGCCGGTCACCTGAATCAGACATGGGAATGACCAGGCAACCTTCATGACTTTTTAGTCTATGCGACTTGACTCCCTTGCGGGTCAGGTAGCCATGCTCACGGCATGGAGTGGCGCCATTCCAAATGGCTTCAGCACGTCCACGGGCATCAGCTCGTTCTTTTTCCAGTTGTGCCAATGCCTCATCCTGAGCAGCTTCGTCCTCCTGTCGCAGTCGAATACGATCAGATTCAGTCAGTGTGTCGCCACCTTCAGACGTGGCACACCATCTTTCAGACAGGCCGGTCGTAAAATCGCCATACACACCTGCTCTGCCATCGGGAAATAGCTTGCACCAGCCAGCCGAATTAGAGTGTTTCTTTCCGACTCCTGGGAAACGGTGAATCTTGCCTGGGATAATCGAGTTAGGCGGTGTCATTCCCGCCGATCTGATTGCATCAGAGAAAGACTTGATATTTTCGTAAGTAAAGCTGAATATCTTGCCGTCAAGGTTGTTCGAATTCTGGCCTCCGTTGTTACCAGCAGCGGGGGCCATTTCATTTGTGGGTATGCTCATGATTGCACCTCCTTTGCCATTGGGCGGCTTTCGATCCAAGCCAACACCTCATCTTCACGCCATGCAGATGAACGCTCGGTCAATTTACGGCGTTTTGGAAAGCGTCCTTCTGCTTCAAGTTTGTACAGAGTGGACTTTTGCAGACCTATAAGGCTGGTCACAGCCTCAAGTCGGAGCATTCTGGTCGGATGATCTATCTGTGACATCGCAAAATCCTCAAAGCGTTGATCGCCACTGTTGGATAACAGCGGCGGCTTTTGGAAAGCGATAGAAATACTATTCTCGAAAAGGTGAGTGGCGAGTATCGGTTTTGCTGCGTCCGGCTGGAGACATACAAAAATGGGTGTAAAAAGTGCCCTAGCGATTCAGCTTTTCTATAGGACTGGTCTGGTTTTCGGTGCAATTTGGCTGATTTTGCGCAAACTGTACTTCATATTTTGTTAGTTTGCCTTCTTTCGCCAGCTGTATTAGCCGTGATTTAAGGTATCTATTGCAGTCTTTCCAAAGTCTCAATCGCTTGTTGATTTCCAAGCCTTCCACTCTATTCAGATTGTTTTTTTGGAATTCATTAAACGACTCAATGTCTTTTTTTTCCTGTTTGGCTTTTTTTGCTTTCGCACCAATGCTGCGACCATCCACGAATTTTTGATGTTCAACAAGTTTTGGTTTGATGACGCCGTCGTATACTGTTTCCCGATGACTATTCACCATTTCTTCATACAAATTCCGTGCTTTGGCTTGCGCTATGTCCTGTTCTTTAGTGCTTTCATTGGTGGGTATGGCTGCTAGGCGTTGATAAAAATAATTCTCTAAATCTACAGTGTTTCGAATGTGTAATGTATTGGAGTCAGAGTTCGGGGCTTTATCGTCCTGTTTCTGCGCTTTTTCAGTCATCAGGCATATCTCTTGAGTGGAGTTACAGTGGTACCTTCGCGCAATGCATCCAAATGATCCGCCCATGATTGCATTAGCTTCTTGCGCTCAGCAAGGTGATCGGCTCGATTGTAAATCCGGCGAATAGAGTTCTTATCCTGATGAGCAAGCTGGGCTTCAATGACGTCAGCATTCCAGCCTAACGTGTTCAAAGTGGTGCTGGCCATCGTTCGAAATCCATGCGAACACATCTCATCCTGCCCATACCCCAACCGTCGCAATGCACCATTCAGCGTGTTTTCTGAGATAGGACGGAACTTATTGCCAATGGCAGGGAATGTCAGCTCGCCATTGCCAGTGATACAGTGGAGTTCGCGAAGGATAGCGACCGCCTGCTTACTCAAGGGCACAGTATGCTCAGCCCGCATTTTCATGCGGTGTGCAGGAATGATCCACATAGCTGCATCCAGATCGAATTCAACCCAGGCAGCCTGACGGAGTTCGCCAGGTCGGGTGAATACTAGGGGCAAAAGTTTAAGAGCAGCTACTGTGGATGGTTGGCCAGCAAAGCCATCAATGGCGCGTAGTAGCTCACCAATGGCGGCAGGTTTGGTGATGGCCGCAAGGTGAGTGGTAACCACAGGGGCGAGTGCATCTTTCAGGTCGGCCGCAATATTATGGTCGCAGCGTCCTGTCGCAATGCCATAGCGGAACACTTGACCGCATTTCTGCTTGGCGCGGTGTGCCGTTTCATGGCGACCATCCTTTTCGATCTTACGCAGTGCGCGCAGCAGGTCAGGTGCTTTGATCCCGCCAATTGGTTTGCTGCCAATACTGCTCATCACCAGTCCTAGTAACCATTTGGCCTTGTTCAGCGTAACAGGGGAGAGCTTCTTACCCTGTTGCTCCAGCCATTCATCAGCCACAGCTTGAAAACTATGCTCTTTGGCTTGCTTGATTGTTTGCCGATGTTCACTAGGGTTGATGCCCACAGCCAGTTGCTTGCGTGCTGCATCGCGTTGTTCGCGTGCAAGTTTAAGTGATACGTCCGGATACACCCCGAAGCTCAGCAGTTTTTCTTTGCCATCGATTCGGTACTTGAATCGCCACCAGCGTGAGTTGTTCTTGTTGATCAACAGAAACAAGCCATCGCTGTCAGTCAGCTTGTAGGGCTTGCTCTTCGGCTTCGCGCTTCGAATTCCGGTTTCGGTGAGCATGGGGGTAACTCATTTTGGGGAGTTGGCCAGTTACCCCCAAAGTTACCCCCAGTTACCCCCGGATGTCTAGGGATAGATTCGGACAAGGGTGGACAGATAAATTGGCTATCTGTCGGGAATTTAAGGATTCTGAAGACGTCTATGGACGTTCTTGTAAGGGAGGATGGTGCCCAGGAGAGGACTCGAACCTCCACGGATTGCTCCACTAATACCTGAAACTAGCGCGTCTACCAGTTCCGCCACCTGGGCATCATTTTGGTGGTCTTGAACAGGGCTGGCCTGAACAAGGCGCGCAACTGTACCGGCGACATTTACGAGTGTCAATGCATTTGCGAACGTGGCACAGTACGACTTGAATCATCACAGTAAATGCTAGGCCTGTTGCCAGTCAGTGCATGGTTCTATTCATGAAAAAGCGCCGTCTTTCCGCAAAAAAACAAGTGAGCTCCGCTCCTGCAGCCATACCGCGCCGTCCGGGCTCCTCAGTCAGGACCGAGACTCGCAAGATTGACAGCCGTTCTTCGAAGCCGGTTCTTGAGGTCTTGCGCACTGCCGGTCAGCCGCTGTCCTTACCGCAGCTTGCCAGCCTGCTAAAGATGTCAGGCAAGGCAACTCAGGCACGGCTGGGGAAGGAGCTGGAAGCACTGGAACGTGCCGGCGAGCTGATCCGGAATCGACGTGATGAATATTGCTTGCGCGAACGAATTGGTCTGGTGGTCGGCACAGTCAGCGGTCACCGTGATGGACACGGGTTCGTGCAGCCCGAAGATCGCTCCACGCCCGTATTCCTGTCACACCGTCAGATGCAGCAGGTCATGCATGGTGACCGGGTATCGGTGCGTATTACTGGCACAGATCGTCGGGGCCGTCCGGAAGGCAGCATTGTCGATGTGCTGGAGCGGACCACTCAGGACATTGTAGGGCGCCTGTACGAGGATTCCGGCGTGTACTTTGTGGTGCCTGACAATCCGCGTATCAGTCACCGCATCGTGGTGCCTGTCAGGCAATTGCAAGGCGCACGCGCTGGTCAGATCGTGTTGCTGAAGCTGATTGAACAGCCGGGCCGGAACGTACAACCCCTTGGCCATGTGACCCGGATACTGGGTGATCATGGTGCACCCGGTATGGAGACAGATATAGCAATTCATGCTCATGGATTGCCCTGCGAATTTCCTGAGCAGGTGCTGGCAGAGGCCGGAAAGTTCGGTGCGACGGTGAGTGCGGCTGCCAAGCGCAGTCGTCTGGATCTGCGCGGACTGCCACTGGTCACTATTGACGGTGAAGATGCGCGCGATTTTGATGACGCGGTTTACTGTGAGCCGGTGCGCGGCGGCTGGCGCTTGCTGGTAGCGATTGCTGATGTGGGGCATTACGTGGCGCTGGGTAGTGAACTGGATGCAGAAGCGCTTGAGCGAGGAACATCGGTTTACTTTCCGAATCGTGTCATTCCCATGTTGCCTGAGGCATTGTCGAATGGGCTGTGCTCATTGAATCCGAAAGTGGATCGGCTTTGCATGGTCTGTGAAATGCGCGTGTCAAGCTCCGGCAAGATTACTCGTGCTGAATTTGCTGAAGCGGTCATGTGTTCGGCTGCCCGACTGACTTATACGGAAGTGGCAGCATTTCTCACTAATCCTGGAGCCATGAATACCTCACAGGCGCAGGCACTGGCGGTGCCGTTGCAGAATCTTCATGCAGTGTTCAAGGCTTTGTTCATTGCACGCAGTGAGCGCCATGCGCTGGAATTCGATTCACCGGAACTGAAGGCTCGTTTTGATATGCAGGGCAGGGTTGCCGCATTTGTGGAAACGTCACGTAATGATGCACACCGTCTGATTGAGGAATGCATGATTGCAGCGAATGTTCAGGCGGCGAAGTTTCTTAAGAAACACAAGATTCCCACGCTCTATCGGGTACACGGTGCGCCGGAAGAGGATCGACTGGAAAAGCTCCGGGAGTTTCTGCGCAGCTTTGCTATAACTCTGCCTCTGGAAGGGCCGGTCACCCCGGCGGTACTCAGCTCTGTGCTTAAAAGATCCAGCGGCAGTGATGAAGCTCGTCTGATCGAAACTGTGGTCGTGCGTTCACTGCCACAGGCGGTATACCAGCCGGAAAATATTGGTCACTTCGGACTGGCGCTGAGTGAGTATGCGCACTTCACTTCGCCAATCCGTCGCTATCCAGACCTGCTGGTACACCGTGGCATTCGCCATGTTTTACGCGGAGGTACAGCAGCAGACTGGCCGGAAGCGCTCAGCAACATGGCAGCGCTGGGTCAGCAGTGTTCAACACTGGAACGACGGGCGGATGATGCGACACGGGATGCAATGTCATGGCTGAAATGCGAATACATGCAGAATCGCATTGGTGATGAATTCGACACGATCGTCACGGGCGTAGTTGATTTCGGGCTGTTTGCACAGGTTAAAGGCATGCAGATTGACGGCCTTATCCATGTCAGCAGTCTCGGCACGGATTACTTTCATCGTGACCAGTCCGGCTACCGTCTGGTAGGAGAGCGTAGCGGCAGAGTATTCCGGCTGGGTGACCCATTGAGAGTCAGACTGATCAATGTGGTGATTGATGAGCGCAAGATAGACTTTGAACTGGTGCAGGCACGTCAGTCTTCAGCAGGCATGTCAGGTAAGAGAGTATTTGATAAATCTGTCAGCCGGAATTCGTTCCGTTCAAGGCGTGACGGAAAAAGGCGGAGTCATTGATGAGTGAGGCAAATCTGGTTTTTGGTTTACATGCAGTGCGCACCTTGCTGCAGCGTCAGGCGGGCAAGGTGACCCAGCTGTTGCTGTTACGTGGCCGTGAGGATGCCCGGATCACTGAAGTACTCAAGCTGGCGCGTGATGCAGATATCAAAATTGATTACCGCAACGCACACGATCTTGATCAGCTGGCGCAGGGTGAGCGGCATCAGGGTGTCATCGCATTGCTACAGAAAGTGGAGAATCTGGGAGAAGGAGCGCTGGATGAGTTGCTGGACAAAGCTGGTCCAGCGCCGTTTGTGCTGGTGCTGGATGGCGTAACTGATCCGCATAATCTGGGCGCTTGCCTGCGTACAGCAGATGCGGCAGGTGTACATGCAGTCATTGTGCCGCGTGACCGGGCGGCTGGCATGTCGCCTGTTGTGCGTAAAGTTGCAGCGGGGGCTGCTGAAACTGTTCCGCTTGTTCAGGTGGTGAATCTGGCTCGTACTCTGCGCTGGCTGAAGGAGCGTGGTTTATGGCTGGTTGGAACAGATGATCAGGCGGGAACCACCCTGCATGAAGCAAAATTGACCGGACCTCTGGCAGTGGTAATGGGCGCAGAGGGTGAGGGCATGCGCCGTCTGACCCGGGAAAGTTGTGATTTGCTGGTCAGTATTCCGATGCAGGGTGTGGTCGAAAGCCTGAACGTCTCAGTCGCAACGGGCGTGATGCTGTACGAAGCGCTGCGCCAGCGGACATCAGCCTGACTAACTGTGATGGCCTGTTCTGCTTAGTTCGGCAAGTGCCTGGTAGATTTCGGCGATGGTGGCCAAGGCAATAGCCTCAGGCGTTTCAGCATGAATATTCAGGCCAACAGGTGCATGCAGTCTTGGTTTGAGTAAGGGCAGTTCATCCTGCATGGCTGAGAACAGACGTTCACGACGTGCAGCAGGGCCCAATAAACCTACATAAGGAATAGCGCTGCGGGCGAGCTGTTTCAGATAGCTCAGATCAGAACCAAGGTGATGACTCATCACGATGGCTGCCTGATACTGATCAAGATCGATCTGTGTAACAAGCTGGCTTGCTGCGGCGGCAATCACACGTTCAGCTTGAGGAAAGCGGGTGGACTCCGCATAGGCGGGACGATGGTCATATACCGTAGACTGCCAGCCCAGAAATCCTGCTTGCTGCGCTAATGGCTGCGCGTCCATGCCTCCACCCAGAATCAACAATTTTGGTGTGGCCTTTGCGCCCAGCATGAATACTTCAATTCCCGGTTCAAGCTCATGCACCTGATTGAGTGTTGCATTCTCGTAAAGTTTGAGCAGACGGTCTGTTACATCTAATGCACTGCCGTCATGTGCATAAGCGTGGTGTTTGTCCAGAATCGTGCTGCCGGCGGGCAGGTCCTTACTGTTTGAACGTATGACCAGACCCATACGCGTATCGACGTGCTGTTGCCAATGTTCATGCAGACAAGCCAGCGGTTGCCACTGATTTTCCTGATTGGCAGATTGCAGAAAAATATCCAGCGCACCCGCACATCCGGCACCCAGCCCGAAAATCTCATCATCAGGTTGACGAAGGTCATACTGGACTATCTGGGGTTGCCGGCTGGTTAATACTGCACGGGCATGTTCTCGCAGATCAGACTCCAGACAGCCGCCTGAAAGCAGACCGATCTGCTGTCCGTCATGGGTGAACAGCATCTGTGCTCCCGCTTTGCGATAACTGGAGCCCTGTGTGCCGATCAGGGTAGCCAGCACTAGTGGTCGCTGTGCTGCGCGTTCTCTCAGGTAAGTGGGTAACAGCTGTGAAAATTGAGAATGATTCAACATGAGCCGAATTTCATTCCAGCAATCACTTGGCCGCCCAGATCAGCTATATCTGTAATGAGTTATGGCTTGCTTGTGGCAGAGCTGGCTGCATTACGTGTCTGGTTACCCGTCCACCACCGACTGAAATCAGCGGTGATCTCGGCCGATTCAGTCAGGAGCGCATCATAGGCAGTGTCCTTTTTCTGCGTATCTGAATTTTCCTGTTTTTCAAGCTCTTCAAGGCTGGTAAAAGTGGGTTGTCCCAGACTGAGGTTGCGGGCGTTAGCGCGTTGCAGGCGTGCTTTATCCATTTCTTCACGCTGTTTCTGGCGCTCTTTCAGATTCAACGATACGCTTTTTTCCTTTCGCAAGGTTTCGTATGCATCAATGTTCTGTAGCAGGTATTGAAAGTTGGCATCGCCGGCAATGCGCTGTATGTGACTGCTGTTCAGGCTGTCTACCAGTGATGGGAGGCTGCTGCTTAATGAGCTTGCAGGTTTGAATTGAGCTGCTCGGATGCGATCCCATGGCAAGGCGCTCTCCATGCTGCTTTCGCCTACATCTTCAGTGTTGATGGAAGAGGGCAGGCTGATGTCTGGCTGAACACCTCGATGCTGGGTGCTCTCACCCGTGATGCGGTAGAACTTGCCGGTGGTAATAGTCAATTGACCGAATCCTGCATCCTTGCTGGCTGAGAAACGATCCAGAGGATTGACAGTCTGCACCGTGCCCTTGCCGAAACTTTGCTGACCAATGATAAGACCACGTCCATAGTCCTGAATGGCCCCGGCAAAGATTTCTGATGCGGACGCACTGTAACGATCAATCAACACGGTCAACGGGCCGTCCCATGCGACGCTGGTATCAGTGTCATCGAGTGCTTCAATGTGTCCACCGGTCTGTCGGACCTGTACCACGGGGCCCGTCTTGATAAACAGGCCCGTCAGTCCAATGGCTTCCTGCAAATTACCACCACCATCGGCACGCAGATCCATCACGATGGCCTGTACGTTCTCTTTCTTGAGTTCGTCGATCGCGTTGCGTACATCACGTGTCAGGCTGCGGTAGTTCGGATCACCTGCCTGTTCTGCATCCGTGTCCTGATAGAAACTGGGCACAGTTATGACGCCCACCTTGATATCCTTGCCATCACGCTGGATCGTGCGCACAGTCTGTTTTGCAGCCAGCGTTTCCATGGTGATCTTGTTGCGCACCAGGCTGATTACCTTTTCAGTTGATCCCGGTGCAGCACCGGCCGGCAGAATTTGCAGGCGTACGGTGGTGCCTCCCTTGCCGCGAATCAGTTGCACTACATCATCTATTCGCCAGCCGGACACATCCACCAGCTTGCCTGTAGCACCTTCGCCTACTGCGGTGATGCGGTCGTTAGCACTTACCAGACCGCTGCTGGCCGCAGCACCACCCGCGATGACGTTCTGTACTACGACGAAGTCATCTACCAGTGACAGCGAGGCACCGATGCCTTCATAGGACAGGCTCATCTGGATCTTGAATTCATCTGAATCACGCGGTGAAAAATAGTTTGAGTGCGGATCCAGTACATGCAGGAATGAATTCATGAAAACATCAAAGACATCATCACTCGTGATCTTGTCGAGATTCTTCAGCGCACGGTCATAGCGTTTGTTCAGCAGATCGCGTGCTTCTTCCCAGCTTTTGCCGGTCAGCATCAGTGACAGTGCATCATTCTTGACCCGCTTGCGCCACAGGTCGTTCATTTCATCCATGGAATTAAGCCAGTCGGCCTTGCTGCGGTCATATTCGAACGATTCTTCCAGTGAAAAGTCAGGCTTGGTCTTCAATAACTCCAGTGCAAAAGAAATTCGCTCGCGATTGCGTGTCTGGAAACGGTTGTAAACCGTGAAAACAGGATCAATGCTGCCATTCAGAACGGCATCATCCAGCTGGTAACGGATCCGGTCAAACTCCCTGATGTCACTGGTCAAGAAGTAGCTGTGCGCCGGATCCAGCGTGGTCAGGTATCTGTCCAGCATGACCGATGAAATCGGGTCATTGATGGTGGTCTGCCGGTAGTGAGCGCGTTCCATCACCGCGCTGACCAGTTTGCTTACACGGCGCTGTTTTTCGGTTGGAGCAAAGCTGCCTGCAGCAGAAACCGAGGCGGCGTTGACCGGTAACTGTGAAGATGCAGACAGTCCCAGTGCCAGCACCGCCATGGCGGTGGTGCTCAGCCACAGACTGCGTTTGTGGAAGTACCGGTTGTTACTGGGGGAAGTCATTGACTGTTACACTCTCAACTTGTGCTTGCATAGCAGAGTAGAGGCCGGCTTCAGGGCAATCAAGCCTTTGCTGCCACTTTTTGCCGTAGTTTTGTGACAAATAGTTAATTCTGGAAGTGTGTCTTGGGTCCTTTAACCGCTTTAAACGCCATTATTCTTGGCTCGGCCGTTGCTATCAGTTTCGGACTATGTGCGGTACTGGTCATATTCCTGATACTTGGCGGTGAATCTGAACAGATTGGCGTGGAGATAGGTCGTTTGCCTTTTTACTGTATCGGCTTTCTTGCCCTGTCCGCAGTTTCTGCCGCAGCAATGTACAGCCTGATGAAAAACCTGCCCTGGCGCTGGCGTGCCCAGGCGGGGATGTGGGTTTCAGTGGCGATTCTGTCTGCCCTGATATGGTTTAGATAGTTTCATCATTTCCAGATTGAAGGCACTTATTCAGAACCCCGGTTTTGATTTATCAGGCTCTTGTTGTAACTCTCATTACCGTTCGTATCAGCAGCACACCGCAAGCGGGTGCGAGCAGCAATACCCAGGACGTCACCTGAAAATGCAATATTCCCTGCAGGTTGGAGGCATAGAAACCCGCCAGCCCGGACGGGTAGGCTGTGAACAAACGGCTGCCAACCAGATAGATCAGGACAGGCAACAGCAGCATGCTGATCAATATCACACAGCTGGCAATCCAGAGTTCATTGCGTATGGAAAAAGCTTTCATAGTGGCCTGTAAAATTCATTCGGGACTGCCGATTGTGTACATCTTCCAGTAAAGTGCAGCCATATTGCAATTTGTTGATTACCAGAGAAATGTATGAATGCTACGTCGATGCATAAACTTCGTACTGCGGTGATTGGGGTGGGCTACCTTGGGCGCTTTCATGCCCAGAAGTATCGGGATCTTTCTGGTTCAGAGCTGGTAGCCGTTGCGGACAAGGATCCGGTTGCTGCACAGCAGGTGGCATCAGAGTTAGGTGTGGTTGCGGTGGATGATTACCGGGACCTGCTGGGGCGGGTCGATGCAGTGAGTATTGTGGTGCCGACACCATTGCATTTCGGCATGGCTGAGGCCTTTCTCGATCAGGGTATCCACGTGCTGGTGGAAAAGCCAATCACCGAGACTATTGAGCAGGCTCAACGGCTTATTGATCTGGCCAGACTGAGGAAGTGTGTGTTGCAGGTCGGTCATCTGGAGCGTTTCAATCCTGCGATTCAGGCCGCAGCCGGTCTGATTACCACGCCAAGATTCATCGAATCGCATCGACTCGCTCCCTTTAAACAACGTGGTACTGATGTGAGCGTAGTACTCGACCTGATGATCCACGACATTGATCTCATTCAGGAACTGGTGGGTAAACCGATTGCCAGCATAGATGCAGTGGGCGCGCAGGTGTTTTCGCAGGACATTGATATCGCCAATGCCCGCATCCGGTTTGAAGGGGGGTGTGTGGTCAATACCACGGCCAGCCGTGTCAGTTTGAAACAGGAACGGAAGATGCGGATTTTTCAGGACGATGCCTATCTTTCCATAGATCTGCAGCAGAAACTCCTGAGTGTTGTCAGCAAAAAACAACCCGGACCGGTGGACTCGCCATCACAGGTGGCGATTAACGAACAGTCATTTGAACAGGGTGATGCATTGCGTAGCGAAATTGAAGCATTTCTGAATTCAGTACGCACTGGAAGTGCGCCGGTGGTCAGCGGTGAAGATGGCTTGCGTGCTCTGGCTACGGCTATTCAGATTACTGAGTTGCTGGCTCAACAAAACAGAAGCTGAGCTGTTACTTATTCAAGACGCTGCCTGCGCTGCCGTTTGGATTTCTGATCTTCGATGTCACCGATATCATAATCATCGAAGTCTGACACCTGTTCGGCAGTGATTTTCTTTTCCCGGTATTTTTCCAGTTTTCGCCAGGCCGGTTCGCCGTGAGGTATCTGCCCTCGCTTGGGGCGACCCATGTCTTCAATGAAAAACTCATACTTGGAGTCATCACCATCAGCGCCGATGAGATCGGCATCTTCATCAAAGTCGTCTTCCGGTTTCTCACTCATGGACTTAATCGTGGTGCATTAAGAAGGAAATGGTCGATGTGTAAATTTATATTGTTATTTTCAATCTCGTGCAAGCATTGATTTCAAATACTCCCTGATTAGTTCATTTAACCAGTTCATTAAGCTGGAATATGGGCAGCAGCATGGCCAGAACGATAAACAGAACCAGTGCGGCCATGACCACGATCATCAGCGGCCCGAGTAATCCGACAAACGCACCCAGCACGGCATCCATTTCACGTTCCTGATTGGTTGCAGCACGATCCAGCATGGATTCGAGTTCGCCACTTGATTCACCGCTGGATATCAGGTGAATCATCATGGGAGGAAATTGTCTGGAAGCACCTAAAGAACGCCCGATGGGTGAGCCTTCGCGAACTTTGACTGCGGCGGCCTGAACGGCCTCACGCATCGGCAGATTGTTTACCACTTCACCGGCAATTCTCAGCGCATCCAGTACCGGCACAGCACTGGATGTCAGTGTCGCCAGCGTCCGCGCAAAACGGGTGGTATTTGTTCCACGTACTACGCGACCCAGCAGCGGAACGCGCAGCAAAAAAGCATGAAATCGCCGCCGGTTGGCTTCCACGCGCAGAGAGCGGGCAAATAGCATGCCGCCAATTATCAGCGCAGCCAGCAACCATAGTCCCCAGTGGCGCATGAAATCAGAAAATGCGATCAGAATGCGTGTCATCAGGGGCAGGGTGGCTTTAGCATTATCGAACTGCTTGACGATCTTGGGCACCACATAGGTGAGCATCAACATCACGATGCCGGAGCACACGGTGAACAGCAGTACGGGATATAGCATTGCGTTGATGGTGCGACTGCGCAACTGTTCCCTCGCTTCTGTGTAATCGGCAAGACGTTCCAGAACCTTGTCCAGATGCCCGGACTGCTCGCCTGCAGCCACCGTGGCACGGTAGATTTCCGGAAATGAACGGGGGAAGTCTCCAAAGCCATCAGCCAGCGGATGACCTTCCAGCACCTTGGCGCGAACGCCCATGAACACACTGCGAACATGCGCCTGTTCGGTCTGCTCGGAGACGGCCAGCAGTGATTCTTCCAGCGGTAAGCCCGCTCGTACCAATGTTGAAAGTTGACGCGTAACCAGTGCAAGTTCGTGTGCGCTCATGCTTCTGGTGCGCTTGCTGCTGAAGCGACTGACCTGACTGCTGACGGCCTCCTTGCGCTGGACTTCTTCAACACTCACAGGCAACAGGCTTTGCTCGCGCAGCATCTGCCGGATCTGCTTGACGCTGTCACCTTCAAGAATGCCCTGACGTTCCTGACCAGCCGTATCAACTGCGACGTATTGGAATGCGCCCATATTGTTCTGCTTACTCTTCGCGAGTGACGCGCAATACTTCTTCTATGGTGGTGATGCCCTGCAGGATCTTGTTTCGCCCATCATCGCGAATACTCGGGGTCAGTGTACGGGCATAGCGTTCCAGCTCATGTTCGCCCGCACCATCATGAATCATGGTGCGTAATGTGTCGTCCACGGCTACGAATTCATGGATACCGGTTCGGCCCTTGAATCCCTGTGTCGAATTGGCGCGTGGCCTGTATAGCGTGACAGGCGGCGCATCTGCTGGAATATTCAGCAAGCGTCGTTCGTAATCGCTGGCGGTATAGGCTTCGCGTTGTTCTGGATTCAATACCCGAACCAGCCGTTGTGCCAACACGCCTAACAGGCTGGAGGACAGAAGAAAGGGTTCAATACCCATGTCGCGCAAGCGGGTTACGGCACCCACGGCGGTATTGGTATGCAATGTAGACAGCACAAGGTGACCTGTCAGTGAGGCTTGTACAGCGATCTGTGCGGTTTCCAGGTCGCGGATTTCACCGACCATCACTACGTCCGGATCCTGACGCAGGATAGCACGCAGGCCGCGTGCAAAGGTCATGTCAACCTTGGTGTTGACCTGTGTCTGACCGATGCCATCGATGTAGTACTCAATGGGGTCTTCCACTGTCATGATGTTGCGGGTGTTATCGTTGATACATTCCAGCGCCGCATAAAGGGTGGTGGTTTTGCCCGAACCGGTTGGTCCCGTGACCAGCACAATCCCGTGAGGGCGGTGTACAAGTGTATCCATCAGGGTCTGGGTTTCCGGGACCATGCCCAGAGAAGTCAGATCAAGGCGACCTGCCTGTTTGTCCAGCAAACGCAATACCACCCGTTCGCCGTGTCCGGCAGGGATGGTGGAGACGCGTACATCCACGGCCCGGCCCGCCACTCTCAGGGAGATGCGTCCGTCCTGGGGCAGGCGCTTTTCGGCAATGTCCATTTTTGACATTACCTTGATGCGCGATACCACCAGAGGAGCCAATGCCCGCTTTGACTGAAGAACTTCACGCATGACTCCGTCAACACGGAAACGCATGACCAGACGGTTTTCAAACGGTTCAATATGTATATCCGAGGCGTTTTCCTTTACGGCCTGAGTCAGTACTGCATTGATCAGCTTGATGATCGGTGCATGATCGTCACTTTCCAGCAGGTCAGATGGTTCTGGCAAATCCTGAGCCAGATGTGCCAGATCGATGTCATCTTCCAGCCCACCTACCGCTTCCTGTGCTGCATTCTCACCCGCTTCATACTGACTGCGCAGGGCCTGATCAAATTGCTCCGGATCCACACGCTTGATGAGCAGTGGAACATTCACCAGACGCCGGACTTCAGCAATGGCAGATGGCAGAACATCCATCCGGCACAGCAGCTGTGCCTGAGTATCGGTCAGTTCATGAAGTATCACGCCATGACGGTTGGCAAAGCCGAATGTCAGGGCGGGTCGAGGCGTGGTAACCGTTTCATTGGCCGGAGTCACCTGAAGAATATCTGGCGATGCATTCATAAGCGGCAGGCTACTTGCCAGCACCGGACTGATTCAGCGGAGTGGTCGTCAGATCGCTGTTACGGGGTACTTCAGGTTCCACTGGAGCGGCTGGTAGCTCAGGCAACACTGGCTGTTTCTCGCCGGGCTGTAATATGACTTTACCGCCATTGTTTTCGAGTTGCAGATCGCGTACGAAATTGTACTTTGCGCTTGTTTCATATGAGGCCTGAATCGCATTACGCATGACAGTGGGCTTGATGAAAACCAGCAGGTTGGTTTTGCTCTTCTTGCTGTTGCGTGCCTTGAACAGGTTGCCGATGAGTGGAATAGATCCCAGAAACGGTACCTTGGTTGCTCCCTCTGTTACTTTATCATCCAGCAACCCGCCAAGAATGATGGTCTGGCCGTCATCCACCATAACTTGAGTTTCAATGCTTCGCTTGTTGGTGATCAGGCTGCCGGCATCACCGGTTTGCTGTGACAGGGAGGATGATTCCTGTGATATTTTCAACGTGATTGAGCCACCCTTACTGATCTTCGGAGTGATGGTCAGTTTGGTACCGACATCCTGACGTTGGATGGTAGTAAAGGGGTTTACGGTTCCGGTTGTCCCACCATTGGTGCCGGTGGTTGATCCTGTTGATGCGTACTGCCCGGTAATAAGTGGCACTTGTTGAGTGACTTCAATTTTCGCTTCCTTGTTATCCTGGGTAGTAACAGAGGGCGTGGAAATTATGTTGGTATCGCCGTCTTCCTGAAGTGCATGAAGGATGGCAGCGAAGCTCACGCCTGAATCTATGATTCTGCCAACACCAAGGGTGGTACCCGACGGTATGGAGGAAAAATTGTTGGTCAATGCAGCGCCGGCAAGTGTGGTAATGGGCGTAGTACCACCATTGAACACAGCCGCTGGAACATTGGAGTTACCACTGCCATAAAGCGCCCAGTTGACCCCCAGTTCCGCAGTCTTGGTGGCTGATACTTCTACTACGATGGCTTCCAGTTTGACGTTTGCCAGACGGATGTCGAGTGTGTCCACAATGGCCATGATCTGTTCCATGATCTTGGGTGGGGCGCTGACCACTAATGCGTTGGTGGCCTTGTCTGCCCAGATTGACACACTGTTGCTTGCTGCTGCGCTTGCTGTGCTGCCAGCAGCGGCAGTGCCTGTTACAGACTGGGTAATACCCTGAATCTGAGCTTTCAGGCTGGTTGCCATTGTTTCAGCATCGGCGTATTCCAGAAAGCGGGTCTTGGTGTTACCACCGCTCTGCAGAGGCGTATCCAGATAGGTGATTAATGTCTTGATTCTCAGTTGAGCAGCCTTGTCTCCGCTGATGATGATGCTGTTAGTGCGGTCATCTGCCACGACCTTGAGTGGTTGTCCACCATCAGTCGCCTGCGCGGCTGTTCCTGTGGCGCTCAGCGAATTGACTACCTTGATGATTTCAGCAGCCGTGGCGTTCTGCATCTGGATGATTTCATATGCATCATCAGTGGTCTTGTCGATGCGCTCGATGATACGCAGCATGCGATTGACGTTATTGGCGCGATCAGTAATGACCAGCATATTACTGGCAGAGTAGGCAACCAGATTGCCATAGGTTGCAACCAGTGGTCGCAGAATCGGCACCAGCTGTGCAGCACTGACATTGTGTACCGCGATCACCTGCGTCACCAGTTCTGAGGAATTGCCGTTTATAGTGCTGGGCAGGTCATTGGCCGGTACCTGTCGGGCATTCGCATCGGGAATGATGGTGAGGGTATTGCCGCCGCTCGGTACGGCAACGAAGCCATGCACCTGCAGGATGGACAGATAGGCTTCATAGAAGGCATTCGGCGACATCGGTGTCGAAGACAGCATAGTCACCTGAGCCTTGACGCGCGGATCAATAATAATTGTTTTTCCGGTCACCGCACTGACAGCTTCAGTGATCTGTGCCAGATCAGCATCCTTATAATTGGGTGTGATGGTGGCGCGTGTAGGTGGCTGTTGCGCCTGTGCACTGCACACGCATAGCAGCCATGCTGCCAGCATGCTGATGCACTGTTTCCGGAATTGGGGGTTAAGTATGGTAGGCATCACGATCCTGATTAATTCGATTTTGTAGTGTTGGCAACAGGCGAGCCTGTCAATCCACCGGTACGTGGTCCCGAACTGCTGCTGGAACTTTTGTCGCTGGAGCTCTGTGCGCTGGCGTTTTCGGGCAAGTTAAGCGTTGACATATCCAGTACCAGCGACTGGCTGACACCATTGCGTTCAATGGTTACCTGAGCGGTGGTTGATGAAGTCAGGGAGTTGAGGATTTCTGTGCCCCTATTTACATCGTCAAGAGTGCTGCCGTTGACTGAGGTTACCAGATCACCCGATTGCAAGCCCAGACGGGCAAACTGCTGACGGTCACGTCCCGGATACACCCGGTATCCTTTCTGAACACCGTTACTTAACACGGGCTGAGCCCGGAAAATTTCCCCCAGCACGTTTGGATTACTGCTGACAATCCTTCGTACATTGTCGCCCGGTGCATTCAGATTGTTAGCACGGGGTGGGGGGGCAACATTTGCACTGGCCAGACCGCGTGGCAGCTTGACGAGTTCCAGCGTGCCGCTGCGATCAATGACAATTCTGTCCGAATAGACAGAATGCAGCCGGACGCTGCCGTTAATGTTTGAGCCCACCCGGTAGAACTTTGCATTTGCAGCATTCTCACCCACGATGGCATAGCCCGCGTCGGGATCAGGCATGGCCATGGTACCGGCCAGTACCAGGTTCAACTGGCTTATAGGGAGATTATTCGGATCTGCTATTGCAGGGTCGGCTGCGACATTACCAAACAGATGCGCGTCAGCAATGGGCTGTGGATTGATCTCACTGACAACTGCGACAGGTATTGGCTGAGCCGGCGCCGGCAATTCTCCAGTTGTTGCTGGCTGCATAAACAGCCAGGTCAGTTTAGCTGCCTGCCAGGCGATAGCGAGCACGGCCAGGCCAGCAGCCACTTGCGGTGCACGTTGTCTGGTTAACTGCGCCAACTCAGCCGCACTCATGCTGCTAAGCTGGCTCAGTGCAACTGGAATTTTGATGCTGGCAGTCATGTGGATCGCTGCAGGGTCTTCATTACAATTCTCAAACAGATAGTTTAACCGATTCCATGTTAAGGAAATTGTTTCAATTCCTCGGTTTTATCGCAAGAGTGTCGGATGTGCCGCACACTTGATAGTGCAATTGCCATTATCCAGTGCCACGGTTCGATCAAGGAACCCTGACGCTGGCCGTTAACCGGACAGATCGGCAATCATGTGACAACGCGATTGGGCTCGCGGTTCTGCTCTCTGGCTGCAGTATTTTGCAATATTATGCATTCTTGGGCATGCGCGCCTTGTTTTAAGCGCCCAAGGCTCCTATATAGAGTACCGTCAACTGATTGATAGATCATGAGCGAAGATAGTCCTGAATTTGAACACGGTCTGGCGGTCGAAGCTGTACGACCCAAGCTCCAGCGGCCTCCCTTGTACAGGGTGCTGTTGCTGAACGATGACTACACTCCCATGGAGTTTGTGGTGCAGGTTCTGGAGCAGGTATTTGGTCTGGATCGCACGACATCAACGCGAGTGATGCTCGAAGTGCATACCCGCGGTAAAGGTGTTTGTGGAGTATTTACTTATGAAATTGCCGAAACAAAGGTGGCACAGGTAACGAGCTATGCGCAGCAACATCAGCATCCGTTGCTATGTACCATGGAAGAAGCATGATTGAATTGTGGTCAGTTGACATGAACCCGTTAAGCAAGAGGGTAGGCAAGTGTTAAGCAATGAACTTGAGTTGTGCCTGAATGAAGCATTTCAGTCTGCCCGCGAGGCAAGACATGAATTCATGACGGTTGAGCATTTGCTGCTTGCAATCATTGATACTCCCAAGGTTCATGAAGTTCTGCGTGCCTGCGGAGCAGATGCAGTCAGGTTGCGCAAGGAGTTGCAGGAATTCATCGACCAGACCACACCCCGCCTTAAAGACGGGGATGACCGTGAAGTCCAGCCCACCCTGGGTTTCCAGCGTGTATTGCAGCGCGCTGTATTTCATGTTCAATCCAGTGGCCGCAAGGAGGTGACCACGGCCAATGTGCTGGTTGCCATTTTCAGTGAAAAGCATTCGCACGCTGCCTACCTGCTTTCCATGCAGGAAGTGGCCCGGCTGGATGTAGTCAATTTTATTTCTCACGGGCTGTCCAAAACAGGTGAGGATACCGCTGGCAAGGAAAAGGAAGATGCCAGTCCGGAGGCGGGTGATCGGGATGGAGAGGGCGGTTCCGCACTTGAAAAATACTCAACCAATCTGAACAAAATGGCGATGGCTGGCCGTATTGACCCTCTGGTGGGCCGGCATCAGGAAATTGAACGTACCGTAGAAATTCTGTGTCGCCGGCGCAAGAACAATCCCTTGTATGTAGGCGAAGCAGGGGTTGGCAAAACCGCACTGGTGGAAGGTCTGGCGATGCAGATCGTCGAAGGCAAGGTACCGGAAGTCCTTGCTGACTGCACCGTCTATTCCCTTGATCTGGGTTCACTGATTGCCGGTACCAAGTATCGCGGCGACTTTGAAAAGCGGTTGAAGTCCGTCCTGAATGAGCTGAAAAAAACTCCTGGATCAATCCTGTTCATTGACGAGATACATACCGTGATCGGCGCGGGCGCAGCATCCGGCGGCGTGATGGATGCCTCCAACCTGATCAAGCCGGCCTTGGCCAATGGTGAACTTCGCTGCATTGGTTCAACCACCTACAGCGAATATCGCGGGATTTTCGAAAAGGATCACGCCCTGGCGCGACGTTTCCAGAAAATTGATGTGCTCGAACCCAGCGTGCCGGAAACTATCGAAATCCTGAAAGGTCTACGTCCCAAGTTTGAAGATCATCATGGCGTACGGTATGAAGACGAAGCCCTCAAGGTTGCGGCCGAGCTGGCTGCGCGGCATATCAACGACCGTCAGCTGCCAGACAAGGCGATTGACGTTATCGACGAGGCCGGTGCCCGGTTACGCCTGAAACCGGTGGGCCAGCGTGAGAGCGTGGTAACGGTTGCCATGATCGAAGATGTGGTGGCGCGCATTGCACGCATTCCGCCCAAAAACGTTTCCACCTCGGATCGGGATTTGCTCAAGAACCTGGAACGCAATCTGAAACTGGTTATCTACGGTCAGGATGCTGCGATCGAATCCCTTTCATCAGCCATCAAGATGGCGCGATCTGGATTGAACGATCAGCGTAAGCCGGTCGGCTCCTTCCTGTTTGCCGGTCCTACAGGTGTAGGCAAGACGGAGGTCACGCGCCAGCTTGCTCTGGCATTGGGCGTGGAATTGATCCGCTTTGATATGTCTGAGTACATGGAATCACACACGGTTTCGCGTCTGATCGGTGCCCCGCCGGGTTATGTCGGATTTGATCAGGGTGGACTGCTGACCGAGCAGATCAACAAGCACCCGCATGCCGTTCTGCTGCTGGATGAAATCGAGAAAGCCAATCCACAGGTGTTTAACCTGTTGTTGCAGGTGATGGATCACGGCACCCTGACTGACAACAATGGCCGCAAAGCCGATTTCCGCCACGTAATCATCGTCATGACAACCAATGCAGGTGCGTTTGAAATGAGTCGCCCGGGTATTGGTTTTGTCACGGGTGACAACAGCAGTGATGGCATGGAAGCGATAAAACGTCTTTTCTCACCGGAGTTCCGTAACCGCCTGGATGCCACGATCCAGTTCAATGCGCTGGATGAGCGCACCATCCAGCGGGTAGTGGACAAGCTGCTGGTGGAAGTAGAAACCCAGCTGGAGCAGAAGGGCGTGCAGCTGCACATTGATGACAGTGTCCGTGAATGGCTCGCCGTGAAAGGCTATGACCCGAAGATGGGTGCTCGACCGATGGCGCGTCTGATTCAGGAATCGATCAAGCGTGCCTTGGCTGAAGATCTGCTATTTGGCTCACTGGTTAATGGCGGACATGCCTTCGTCAGTGTCGGCAAGGATGACCAGATAAAAATTGAGACCAGAGCAACCGAAGAGCCGGCTTTGCTGGAGTGATTTACACCGCAAGTACGTTCAACGGGCAGCTGTCTGACTGCCCGTGAATCTTTGTCCAGAGTTGCTGGATCAGCGAGCGCGGTAGACGATACGACCCTTGGTCAGGTCGTAAGGGGTCAATTCAACCGTTACGGCATCGCCCGTCAGAATGCGAATGTAATTCTTGCGCATCTTTCCGGAAATATGGGCAATCACCACGTGGCCGTTACTGAGTTCAACGCGGAATGTGGTGTTAGGCAGCGTGTCAATCACGCGACCTTCCATCTGAATGGCATCTTCCTTCGACAAGTTATCTCACAGTATCTGGGTGGTTGGCTGGGCAGGATCAAAAATGCGCGCGAATTGTGCATAAGACCGCGCAGCAATGCAATCAATGCTTTGCATGGGGTCGTGAGACGAATCAGCCTATGTGCTGTTTCAGCAGTGCCAGAAAATCAGTACGGGAAATACTGCGTGCGCCCAGGCTCGACAGGTGAGGAGTCGCCATCTGGCAATCAATCATTGCGACTGGGTCTGGAAACAGTCCTTCGCAAAGGGCTTTCAAGGCGACTTTGGATGCGTCAGTGACGCGGCTGAACATAGATTCCCCGAAAAACACCCCGCCGAGGCGGACGCCGTACAGCCCGCCGACCAGCTGGTCATTCAGCCGGATTTCCACGGAATGGGCATATCCCAGCTGGTGCAACGCCAGATAAGCCTGTTGCATGGCATGGGTAATCCAGGTTCCTTCCGATCGATATCTTGCATCAGCACAACCTTCAAGCACCGCTGCAAAGTCGCTATTGACGCAGACAGTGAAACCCTTGTTGCGTGAGCTTTTGGCGAGACTGCGCGACACCTTCATTTCCTGCGGGAAGAGCACCGTTCGAGGATCAGGCGACCACCAGAGGATGGGCTGTTCCTGTGAAAACCAGGGAAAAATTCCACGCCGGTATGCCGCCAGCAAGCGAGCTGGAGATAAATCGCCGCCCGCGGCCAGCAATCCCGGCGGCTCAGTTAGCGCCTGCTCGACCGGTGGAAAGGATTCGGGTGGAGCGCGTTCATCAAGCCAGCTAAGGGTGTTCATATTCGGCTGACGTCTTGCTCTGTGCGATGGAAGGGCACAT
>CAILZL010000004.1 GCA_903838705.1 uncultured Pseudomonadota bacterium | reverse complement strand
GATTGCTACACCAGCATCCGCTTCACGCAGAAATCCGATGATCTGCTCTTCCGAATATCGCTTCTTCATGTCCGATCTCCTCATACATATTGGATCGGACTCTAATCACTAGTGCTACTCAATTTGGGGTAGACGTCGCGAGGGCAAAAAAAGGTGATGTCCTTATTGTTAATATAGGTGCTGGCAGTGGCATTGCATCGATTATAGATGTTGATTTTGAATTTGCTTTCAAAAACGTTGCGATTCTTAATCGGCCAGAGCAAGTGGATTCAAAATATCTATTTCATTACCTTTCCTTCAAAAGAGAGGGAATATTTGAGGATCAGACAAAAGGCGGTGCCCAACCTTTCCTAAGTCTGAGTATTCTCAGAGAGGTTCCATTCCCTCTTCCACCCCTCGCCGAGCAGAAGCGCATCGTCGCCAAAGTCGATGAACTGATGAAGCTGGTGGATCAGCTCGAAACCCAGCTGACTGCATCGTCGCAACAGGCTGAACAATTGATGAACGCCATCGTCGCTGAATTGACTGCTGCCTGAATGATGATGTTGCTGCAGCCACTCACCTTGTGAGGTGAGTGGTTTAATGCTCAGCCCCGCTGCATCTTCAGCAGTACATCAATATCAAGTGCACCTTCATAGCGTTTGAGGTCGATGGTTTTGCTCAGCGCGCCGTACATGGCCATGCGGTCGGCCAGTTCGTTGCCTTCGGTGCCGACGTGTGCGGCGACGTGGGTGAGCTGGAAGTCCTGATCTTTGATGCGCTGGTGTATGGCGTAGCAGTCTTTGATGAGGTCGAGGTTTTTGATCTCGCCATTTTTTTTCTGCCAGCCTTTCTTTTCCCAGTTCGGTGCCCACACGCTGATGCAGTTGATGGCGTATTGCGAATCGCTGCAAATCTCGGTGCTGTGGCCAGCGTTCAGTGCGACTTCTGCGATGCGCAGGGCTTCATGCAGCGCATTGAGTTCGGCGGTGTTGTTGGTGCCTTGCGGGTTGTAGAGGCCATACCACAGTTCAGACAGCACACCATTGCGATACACGACGATGCCCGAGCCGGCGTTACCGGGGTTGGGTTCGCATGCGCCATCACAATAAATGCTGACATCGTATAGATGTGCGGTGTGCGCGGCGCTGCGTGCGGCTTTGGTCGGGCTGCTTTTGTCGCCCGTGCGGCGCACGATGTGTGCGCTGCTGTCTTCGCGGAATGCCTGTTCGGCTTCGCTGCGTGTTGTGAACGACTTGTAGCGCGCGCCCGCAAATTTATCCACGGATTGATGGGTGGTGGCCCAATCATCAAACACTCCGGTCTTGCGACCTGCCCATACCACGTAGAATTTTTGCGCCATGCTGCGGGAGTGACCTTTGATGATCTTGAAGTGTTGCCGGAAATCCAGCTGGCTAGCTTACTGTATGTGGCCGATGCGTAGGTATTTGCAGATGTGCATGCGAGAATCCACCCGACGTATTCACCGGACTGTAACCAATGGCTCAAGCTCACTCTCCAGCCCGCGCGGGCAATTCAACGCGCCGTGTTCTGTTTGCCAGCCTGATTGGTACCACTATCGAGTTTTTTGATTTCTATATCTACGCCACAGCGGCGGTGCTGGTGTTCCCGCAGCTGTTCTTCCCGAAGGGCGATCCGGCCACGGCCACGTTGCAGTCACTGGCCACCTTCGCGCTGGCCTTCTTTGCAAGACCGGTGGGGTCTGCGGTGTTCGGTCACTTCGGTGATCGTGTGGGCCGTAAGGCCACGCTGGTTGCGGCGTTGCTGACCATGGGGTTGTCCACGGTATTCATTGGTGTATTGCCGACGTATGAGTCCATCGGTGTGGCTGCGCCGTTGTTGCTGGCGCTGTGTCGCTTCGGTCAGGGACTGGGGCTGGGCGGTGAGTGGGGTGGGGCGGTGCTGTTGGCTACGGAGAATGCGCCAGTCGGGAAGCGCGCGTGGTTCGGCATGTTTCCGCAGTTGGGCGCGCCGCTGGGTTTTCTGTGTTCCACCGGCATTTTTCTGGGCTTAAGTGCGTGGGTGAGTGATGCGGATTTTTTCAAGTGGGGCTGGCGTGTGCCGTTCCTGGCCAGCGCATTGCTGGTGTTTGTGGGTCTGTACGTGCGGCTGCGGCTGGAAGAAACACCGGCATTCAAGCAGGCCATTGATAACAACGAGCGGGTACGCCTGCCGATGCTGACGGTGCTGACACAGCATCCGCTCACATTGCTGCTGGGCACCTTATCCGCGGTTGCGACATTTGTGGTGTTCTACCTGATGACTGTGTTCACACTGAGTTGGGGTACGACGAAGCTGGGTTACAGCCGCAGTGACTTTCTGGTGTTGCAGATGATTGCCGTGCTGTTTTTCGCGTTGACCATCCCGATATCGGCCATGGTCGCTGACCGGAAGAGCAGTCGCAGCATGCTGATGCTGGCAGCGGTGCTGGTGGTGGTGTTCGGCTTTGCTTTTGCGCCGCTGTTTGTGTCGGGCGGCAAGATGCAGGTGCTGCTGTTTCTGTGTCTCGGGCTGGGTCTGATGGGACTGACCTACGGGCCGATTGGCACGTCATTGTCGAGTCTGTTTCCCACAGCCGTGCGATACACGGGTGCATCGCTGACGTTCAATCTGGCCGGTATTCTCGGCGGCTCGTTCGCGCCCTATATCGCCAAGTATCTGGGTGATAATTATGGATTGCAGTACGTGGGCTACTACCTGTCAGCAGCGGGTCTGGTCACGTTGCTGGCGTTGTGGTTGATCGGCAATCGTTCCGCTGGCGAGTAAGTTGTAACTGGGATGCAGTTGTAAGCGATGTACAGATACTAACCACCCAGATTGAGGGTGCGGTTCAGCCATCGCCCGGTGGTGGCAGATTCCAGCAGGAAGTCCGCGACATCCGCGCGGGAAATCGAAGCAGGTACTTTCTGACCGGATACCGCCCGATAGCGGCCACGTGCAGGGCCATTGGTCAGCCGGGTGGGACGGGCCACTGTCCACTGTAATCCGCTGTCCCGGGCCAGTTGCTCCTGCCGTGTGTGATCAGCCGTGGCTTCGCGGATGAACAGATAGGTGAACAGGCGTTCCAGTGGATTGAGCAGGGCATGGCCATCTCCTGCGGCCAGATTGCTGAGTATGACCAGACGCGGTACGCCATGCTGCTGCATGGCCCGGATGACCAATTCGGTGCCGCGGGTATAGAAATCAGGCTGCTTTTTCAGCTCGAAAATGCCCAGGCTGGCAGTGATGATGACTGCATCATGACCGGGGATAACGGTTTGCAGCAGGTCGGCATCGTGAAAACTGCCTGCTACCTTGCGCAGTCCGGGATGTTGCAGGGGCAGGCTGAGTGCCGAGCGTGACAAGGCGGTCACCTGATGGCCTTTTGCCAGCGCCTGCCGGACCACTTGCAGCCCGACTCCGCCGGTTGCGCCGATCACCAGCAGATTCATGCTGCCCGTTTGATTTGTCATATCAGCCCTTTGTGTGTGTCACTGGATAGCAGATACGTCGGCGCTCCAGAACCGGATGCAGTAATCAGACAATTTCCTGCAACAATCGGGCGTTGCCCGTAAAATGCGCGCCCCTTCGGTCGCTGCGACCGCTTTTCCTGATCCGGATCCGCTCAATGCTTTCTACTGCCAATATCACCATGCAGTTCGGCGCCAAGCCGCTGTTTGAAAACGTCACTGCCAAATTCGTGGACGGCAATCGCTATGGCCTGATCGGTGCCAATGGTTGCGGTAAGTCCACGTTCATGAAAATTCTGGGTGGCGATCTGGAGCAGAGTTCCGGTGAAGTGATGCTGCAACCGGGATTGCGCATGGGCAAGCTGAGCCAGAATCAGTTCGGCTATGAAGATCATCGGGTGCTGGATGTGGTGATGATGGGTCACGTGGAAATGTGGCAGGCCATGACCGAGCGTGATGCCATCTATGCGAATCCGGAAGCCAGTGATGACGACTACATGCGTGCTGCCGAGCTGGAGGCAAAGTTTGCCGAGTATGGTGGCTATGATGCGGAGTCGCGCGCGGCTTCGTTGCTCTCGGAAGCAGGCATTGATCCGTCGCTGCATACCGGTCCGATGCGTGAAGTTGCGCCCGGCTGGAAGTTGCGTGTGCTGCTGGCGCAGGCATTGTTCTCGACACCGGATGTGCTGTTGCTCGATGAACCGACCAACAACCTCGACATCAATACCATCCGCTGGCTGGAAGATACGCTGAACAGCTACAACGCCACGATGATTATCATCAGCCATGATCGTCACTTCCTGAATCAGGTATGCACACACATGGCCGATCTGGATTACGGTCAGCTGAAGATTTATCCGGGTAATTATGATGATTTCATGCTGGCCTCGACGCAGGCGCGTGAGCTGCAATCTGCGGCCAATGCCAAGGCGAAAGAGCGTGTTGAAGAGCTGAAGGAATTCGTGCGGCGCTTCTCGGCCAACAAGTCCAAGGCGCGACAGGCGACCTCACGCGCCAAGCAGATCGAGAAGATTAAGATCGAAGACATGAAGCCGTCATCGCGTCAGAACCCGTATCTGCGCTTTGAGGAAGAAAAGAAACTGCATCGTGTGCCGCTGGAAGTGGAAGGGCTCAGCTTTACCTATCCGGACTCACAGGCTGAAGTGCTGAAGAACATCAGCTTCAATATTGAAGTCGGCGATCGTATCGCTGTCATCGGTGCCAATGGCGTGGGTAAAACCACGCTGGTGCGTACTCTGATTGGTGAGCTGCAACCCAGCAAGGGCAAGGTAACGTGGGCGGAAAATGCCAAGCCCGGTTACATGCCACAGGATCCGCAGGCGGATTTTGCTCAGGATCAGGATCTGGTGAGCTGGCTGGGTCAATGGAAGGGTGCGACGGATGACGAGCAGATTGTGCGTGCCACCCTCGGCCGCCTGCTGTTCACCGGCGATGATGGCAAGAAGTCAGTCAAGGTGCTGTCCGGTGGTGAAAAGGGCCGCATGATTTACGGCAAGCTGATCATGACCAAACCCAATGTGCTGGTGATGGACGAACCCACCAATCACATGGACATGGAAACCATTGAGTCGCTGCAGATTGGTCTGGAGAAATATGCGGGCACCCTGATTTTCGTGTCACACGACCGGGAATTCGTCGGAGGTCTGGCCAATCGCATTATCGAATTGAAGGCCGGCGGCAAGATTGTGGACTTCAAGGGTACTTATGACGAATACCTCAAGTCGCAAGGCATTGAGGTGTAGTTGGCATGTTCTGATCCTGCTGGCGCTGATTGGCGCAGGGGCGCGAGCCGGCAGTGTATGATTCGCAAATGGCAATTACCCGTATCTCACAAGAAGAACTCCAGGAAGCTGTTGCAGCATTGCGCAACGGCGAACTGGTTGCGTTCCCTACCGAGACCGTCTACGGCCTAGGGGCCAATGCCAATCATCCCGAAGCCGTCCGCAAGATTTTCAAGCTCAAGGGGCGGCCAAGTTCGCATCCGTTGATCGTTCATATTGATGACGCCAAGTTTCTGCCACGCTGGGCGCGTGATCCGTCGCCGGCTGCACTCAAACTGGCTGCTGCTTTCTGGCCCGGGCCGTTGACGCTGGTGCTGAAGCGTGCGCCTGTCGTGGCTGATGTGGTGACGGGAGGGCAGGATACAGTGGCTATCCGTGTGCCCAGCCATCCGGTTGCTCAGCAGTTGCTGACCGCTTTCGGTGGCGGCATTGCCGCACCTTCGGCAAATCGTTTTGGTCATGTCAGTCCGACACGGGTGGAACACGTCCGTGAAGAATTCGGCGACGAAGTACAGATCGTGCTGGATGGTGAGGATTGCAAGATCGGTCTGGAATCCACCATCGTCAGTTGTGTTGGGGAAGTACCGCATTTACTGCGACCCGGTGCCATTACCCTGTCGCAATTACAGGCGGTGGTACCTGAAGTCACTTCAGCACCTGACCCCGATGCGCCGCGCGCACCCGGTAGCATGGCGCGGCATTACTCGCCTGCGACGCCTTTGAATCTGGTGCCTAGCAAAAATCTTGAAACCGTGATTAATGAGTTCACAGAAGAGCGGGAGAAGGTCGCCGTACTGGCCATGCGTCCGCCCGGCAAGACCAGTGAATTCATGACCTGGATCAATGCGGGTTCACGGCCTGATGTCTATGGACGCAGCCTGTACGCCAACATCCGCACACTGGACAAGGCCGGTGCACGCATGATCGTGGTGGAGGAAGTGCCTGACGACGAACGCTGGGAGGCGGTGCGTGATCGCTTGCGTCGTGCCGCAGCGGCAGAGAATGTGGTCACTTACGATCCGGACATCGCTGCATTGAAAGCCGACTTCGGCGATGACCTGCTGGGTTGAGCGATTGTTACAGCCGCACCTCTGGCTGAACATAAAAAAACAATTAAAAAAATTTGTGACTGAGTTCTTGCATCGTGGACTGAATTTGCTACATTGCGCGCGCCGGTGATGCTCAGTCGCCGCGCCTGTGTAAGAGAACACCCAGAGCCTGGCTTTGCATGCAAAGACAGGATGCCTAAATAAGCTGCAGGTGTCGCTCGACCAGACTCTTGAGTGGGTTGGTTAAGTGTGGTTTGCAGCATATTTACTGGAAGAGGTAGTCACAGGTGTTACCCCGTGCGGCCGTTCAGGCCTTGTCTCATTATTCATCCGCTACCGAAAGCGACACGACTGCCCTGAATGAGGCGGAGATTCGTTCGCTCGCGGCCCGTTTCGGTTCGCCACTGCTGGTGATCGATTGCGAACAGGTGCGCCGTCAGTACCGCGCACTGACTGCCGCCTTGCCCGGTGTGGATCTGCATTACGCGCTGAAGCCCCTGCCGCATGCGGCTGTGGTGGCCTGTCTGCGTGATGAAGGTGCGTATTTCGATCTGGCCACTACGGGTGAAGTCGAGCTGGTCAAGACCGCCGGTATTGCACCAGAGCGTTGTATTCATACTCATCCGATCAAGCGTGACAGTGATATCCGCGATGCGTTGCGCTATGGCGTCACCACCTTTGTGGCTGACAATCCCGATGAGGTACGTAAATTTGCCCGCTATCGCAAGCGTGCCGAACTGTTGATCCGTGTTTCTTTCCGCAGTCCTGATGCAGTGGTGGATCTGTCCAAGAAGTTCGGTTGTGAGGCAGGTGCAGTACTCGGCCTGCTGGAACTGGCGCGCTCACTGGGCGTGCGTGTCAAAGGTCTGAGCTTCCATGTCGGTTCGCAGGCCAGTGATCCTTCCAAGTATGTTGAGGCAATCAATGCCTGCAATAACCTGATTGGCGAAGCGCTGCTTGCCGGTCTGCCAGCGCTTGAAGTGCTGGATATCGGCGGAGGCTTCCCTGTCGCCTATCAGGAAGCGATGCCACCAATTGATGAATTCTGTGCACCTATCCGTGCTGCTTTGGCTAAATTGCCCAAGCACGTACGACTGATTGCCGAACCGGGCCGATTCCTGTCTGCACCTGCCGGTATTGCCGTGTCCACCGTGATGGGCAAAGCCAAGCGTGATGGTCGCTGGTGGTACTACCTGGACGATGGTGTCTATGGTTCCTACAGTGGTCAGATGTTCGATCACGCCAAATATCCGGTCGAAGCACTGAAAACCAGTGACGTGACTTTCCCCAGTGTGCTGACGGGACCTACCTGCGATTCAATCGATGTTATTGATGACAACATTGAGTTGCCGGAGCTCGACATTGGTGACCTGATTGTGGGCCGTATGATGGGTGCTTACACATGGGCCAGCGCTACGGATTTCAATTTCTTCCGCCGCGCCAAGGTGGTGGTGGTGAATGAACGTCCGGCGGCTGAAGGTCGAATCGTTAAATTGCAGCGACGCAAGTAACGGACAAAATCGCTGATTTGAACAGCAGGAAAGGAACTCCTGAGCCGGCAGATGGTCTGCTGTCCCATTACGGTGTTCCCGGACTTGCCAAAAGCAGGGTAACTGGGGTTAGCTTAGTCCATTTTCTTCCCCCGGTGTCCTATGACCCGAGCCGAACAGCCCGCGAAATTGCTCTGGACTCGTCGGTCCCTGCTGGGTCTGGCTGCAGGTGCAGTGCTGGTGAGTCCATTCACTGCATCCCGTGCACAGTCGTTACTGCAAGGCACGCCCGGTAATCGCTCTCTCAACTTTGTGCATACGCATACCGGCGAAAAGCTGTCTGTGAGTTACTGGTGTGATGGTGCGTTCCAGTCAGATTGTCTTGAACCGCTGAATCATTTTCTGCGCGACTTCCGTACCAATGAAGTAGTCAGCATGGATGCCGGTCTGCTCGATATTCTTTATGAGTTGCAGGTACTGGCTGATCGTGAGGCCACTTATGAAGTGATCTCTGCTTATCGTTCGCCGCAGACCAATGCCCTGTTGCGCAAGAGCTCATCCGAAGTGGCACAGAAGAGTCTGCACATGGAAGGCAAGGCTATTGATATACGTATCACCGGCTTTTCAACGAAGAAGCTTCAGCAGCTGGCACTGGCTAATCAGCGAGGGGGCGTTGGGTTTTATGCCAGATCGGACTTCATGCACGTAGATACAGGAAGAGTGCGCAGCTGGGTGGGCTGAACAGCTCCCGATCAGCTGAGTTCACAATAGCTTCGCGAGTCTGGCGTCGTGTCCGTAGATATCAGCAAAGAACTGCACGACACCTGATTCCAGCGGCATGACGGTGCCATAGACAATCATCACCGGGATTGGCCTGTTCAGGTATACGCGTTGATTGGCTGCACCCTGCATGGCAGCTTGTATCCGTTCTTCACTCCATGATTCACTTGTATTACGCAGCACATACTCCGCCAGAGCCAGCGGGTCGCTGACGCGGATGCAGCCATGACTGAATGCCCGACGTGTCTGGCTGAACAGCTGTTTTGCAGGTGTGGAATGCAGGTAGACGTTATACCGGTTGGGCAGCATGAACTTGATGTCGCCCAGTGCATTGTCGGAACCGGGCAGTTGCCTGACACGAACTTTCCCTGATGAAAGCTGTGCGATGTTTTCAGCACTGGCTGTTACCACGGGTGAGTTATCGCCCTGACCGCGTACCAGCTGGAAGTGGTTGTGTTGCAGATAATCCGGATTCCGTCTGATGTTCGGCAGTATTTCACGTTGCGTAATGCTGAGCGGCACATCCCAGTAAGGGCGGAATACTACGTATTTCATATCCGCCAGAAAAACCGGGGTCTGGGTATGTTCGAAGGTCTGTCCGACAATCACATCCAGCTGGAGCAGGTTGGCTTCCTGATCGTCAGTTGCTTTCAGGGCAAACAGTTTGAACTGAGGAATATTCACCACAATCATGGGTGATTGCAGGGGCGGCATCCAGCGCCAGCGTTCCAGTGTCAGTTCAATCTGCTCCACACGTCTGGCAAAAGGCGTGGCGAGTTCGGCAAAGGTCTGTTTGCCCAGAACACCATCCGCTGGCAAACCATGACGTGCCTGATAATTCTGTAAACCTTTGACCAGTGCCGGATCAAGTGATGTATTACTTTCATCAGGCATTTCACTGCCCGACAAGTCTTTTTCTGCCACCAGCAGGCGACGCAGAGCGTCTGCACCCTCATACAACTCTCCGGGTTTGATCGCCTTCGGTGCAAACCTCGGCAGCTGCGTCAATGCATCGTCCATAGCCAGCAGCTGGTAGCGAGCCAGTGCCGCCTTGAGCAGTCGATAGTGTGCGAACTGCGGTTCAAGTTTCGCTATTTCAGCTGGAATGTCATGGCTGACGGACAGATTAGTCAGTGTGGCAATCTGGTTAATCTCATGGCTGCGATCTATTTGCAGATCGAATCCCGCCTTGCGGGGGTCAATGCGGCCAAAGTGCACATGATTGATAAAACGCAGTACGGCTGTGCTGATCGCCACATCCAGCTGTCCCTGGCGCTGAACCGACTGCGCAGCCGGTAATGTCGCAAGTTGTGCCAGACGATAGGTTAGCGTGGTGGCATCGTAATCTGCAGCACGCAGGCCGTAACTGGCAGCGTTGCGCAGCAGGGCAAGTGTATCCAGTGCGGGTTGGGTAGCTGTACCTGCGTGAATCCATAACGGGCTGAATTGCCGTTGCTGATAGAGCTGTTGCAGTAAGGCATGCTCTGCATCGCGGTTCTGGGATAGCAGGTCAATGATGGCTGTGCGGGATTCAGCGTCGGGAGTTTGCGCACAGGCGGGGGAAGAAACGCCCGATATGGAAACCATGTTCAACAGTAATGTCAGGCAGAATGTCAGTATCCGGTGGCGCATGCCGCCATTCTAACTGCGGTTTAAATATCAGTGATGAAGATCGTGGTGAATGATTTTGTTGATGGGGCACGCGACGCGCGTGGTATCGCCGTAGTCATCGATGTGTTCCGGGCTTTTTCCCTGGCGGCATATGCGTTTGATGCAGGCGTGCAATCCGTGCTGCCAGTGGATGATCTTGAGCTGGCTCGGCAATACAAGCGGGAAGATCCGCGACGGCTCCTGTTCGGCGAGCGTCATGCGCAACCGCTCGATGGATTTGACGGAGGCAATTCACCCGCGCAATTACTGCGCTGGAATCTGTCCGGGGTTGATCTGATCCATACCACTCATTCGGGAACACAGGGTCTGGTGAATGCAGTGCATGCGGATGAAGTGCTGACAGGCGCACTGGTGAATGCAGCGGCCATTGTGAAATACATTCAGCAGCGTGCGCCGCAGCAGGTCACGCTGGTTCGCATGGGTTATGCGGCGCGTGAACGTTGTATGGAAGATGACCTGTGCGCGGAGCTGCTTTCCGCCCGCTTGCGTGGCGAGGACTTTCCGGTGGCAGGGCTTCGTGAACACTTGCGCAGCGCCCCGGCCGCCGCCAAGTTCTTTGATCCCGCCTGTCAGCACTATGCACCGCAAGCCGATTTTGTCATGTGCACGGATGTTGACCGTTTTGATTTTGTCCTGCGACTTGATCAAACTGCCCGACCATTGCAGTTGCAGAAAGTTGATTGTCGCATCTGATGTCCAGCATACGCATTGAGTTTGTATTGTTCGTTGTCACGCTGATCGGTGTGGCTGTCTCGCATACGCACGCCTTGCGTATTGCCATAACCGGCCTGGCGCTGTTGCTGATCTACAAATTCGGCGTGACAGGTTTTGCAGAGGGCGCCGGATTAAATGGCCTGCTGCTGCATCTGGGCCATGAGTGGGTGCTGCTGGCGAACCTGCTGGCGCTGTTGACCGGCTTTGCGTTGCTGGCGCGTCATTTCGATGCCACCCGGCTGCCGGAATTGCTGCCGAAGTGGCTGCCCGATGACTGGCGGGGCGGTTTGTATTTGCTGATGATGGTGTTCGTTCTCTCAGCTTTTCTGGACAATATCGCCGGTGCTTTGATTGGCGGTACGGTGGCAAGTACGGTGTTTCGTCAGCGCGTGCATCCCGGCTATGTTGCAGCACTGGTGGCCGCTTCCAACGCAGGTGGATCAGGCAGTGTGGTGGGGGATACCACCACGACCATGATGTGGCTCAGTGGTGTAAGACCGGAACAGGTGCTCTCTGCCTATGTGCCAGCCACGGTTGCTTTCTGCGTCTTTGCTGTCATTGCATCGCGCCAGCAACACCGTCATGCACCGATCATTCGTCATGCACCAACCGATATCAGACTGGATGGAGTCAGCCTGATAGCTGTAGTTGCCATTCTGTTATCAGCCATTGTCAGCAATGTGGTGGTGAATGGCTGGCAGCCGCAGATTGCCGGGCAGTGGCCGTGGATCGGTACGGCAGTCTGGGTTGTTCTGTTGCTGTTTGTGCCATTGCGCAAACCCGACTGGTCAGTTTTGCCGGGCGCATTTTCCGGAGCGCTGTTCCTGATGACGCTGGTGCTGATGGCTTCTCTGATGCCGGTAGATTCACTGCCTGAGGCTACCTTGCTCAGTACATTCATGCTGGGTTGGGTGTCGGCTGTATTCGACAACATTCCGCTGACCAAGCTGGCATTGGAGCAGGGCGGATATCACTGGGGCCTGCTGGCCTATGTGGTGGGGTTCGGCGGTTCGATGATGTGGTTTGGTTCATCAGCGGGTGTGGCGTTGTGCAATCAGTTTCCACAGGCGCGTAATGGCATGATCTGGTTGCGGGGTGGCTGGCATATCATGCTGGCCTATGTAGCGGGATTTATCGTGTATGCATGGTGGTTGTGCAGTGCTTGCGGTCCTGAATAATGCTGGTAGCAGAAGTGATGAAAATTGATACCGTCATCTTTGATGTAGGTCGCGTGCTGGTTGATCTGGACTTCCAGCCACTGCTGGGCTGTATGGCACGCAGTGCGCAGCAGTACACCATGAATGAAGTAATCGCCGCGATTGACCTGCATGCGCATGAACGCGGAGAAATAGATGGATCGGTATTAATTGATCGTCTGCATGGACTGACGCCGCTGGTGGAGCGTGCAGAGGTACATCGCGGCTGGCTGAATATGTTCGCACCAGTAAAACCCATGTTCGGTTTAATGAACGATCTGAAAGCCCGCTATCAGGTTCACCTGCTCAGCAATGTGGGTGATTTGCACTGGGCACACCTGAATGAGCAATACGATCTCTGTGCGCAGGCGCATGATGCGATTCCTTCTTTCAGAGCAGGAGTCATGAAGCCTGATGAGAAAATATATCAGCTGGCGGAGGCACAATTTGATCTCACGCCGGCTCGTACGGTATTCATTGATGATCTGGAGCCCAATGTGATTGCAGCAAGGCAGCGTGGCTGGCATTCAATCCAGCATCAAACGCCGCAACAAACGATTCAGCTGTTGCGGGAAATGGGGGTTGAGTGCTGAACATGCCGGTGACCCTGCGTACTGTAATCCTGCTGATCTGCTCCAATGTATTCATGACCTTTGCCTGGTATGCCCATCTGAAGAATCTTTCGGGCAAGCCATGGTACGTGGCAGCGCTGGTCAGTTGGGGAATTGCGCTGTTTGAATATCTTCTGCAAGTGCCAGCCAATCGCATTGGTTACACGGCGCTCAGTCTGTCGCAGCTGAAAATACTTCAGGAAGTCATCACCCTGAGTGTGTTTGTGCCGTTTGTGTATTTTTATATGCGGCAGCCTTTGAAGCTGGACTATCTGTGGGCATCTCTGTGCATGATGGGTGCGGTTTACTTCATGTTCCGCAAGTGATGTATAACGGTTTCAAGTCAGCCCTGTCCGCTTTGTAAATAAATGTCAGCATGCCCTGACACTCGCTGGTTATCGAGTCATTCATTTCCGCGTATGATCACTGCCTGACTTATCAGTATCGAGTTTCCCTTGAACCGGAGGACTGTATGAAGAAGATGATGTTGATGTTTTCGCTGATGATGGCCAGCCCGTTTGTTGCTCAGGCCCAGATGCCGGCACGGACTCCAGCTCCGGCAGGCACGGAGGTGTATCTGATAGCGCCCGTGGACGGTGCCAAGGTCAAGAATCCGGTGGTGGTCCGCTTTGGCCTCAAAGGAATGGGTATCGCGCCTGCCGGTATTCAGATGGAAAACACCGGCCACCATCACCTGTTTGTTGATACTGATCTGCCCACCGACATGAGCAAGCCGATTGGAATGGTGGATAACAAGATCATTCATTTTGGCAAAGGTCAGACTGAAACTACGCTGACACTGCCGCCCGGCAAGCATACCTTGCAACTGCTGCTTGGCGACTACTTGCATGTGCCCAATGCGGAACCGCTGGCATCCAAAAAAATCACTATTACTGTGACCGAGTGATTCTTTGATATTGCTGCGACCTGCTGTCTGTATGGGCAACAGGTCGCATATGAGATTCGGACTCGATTCTATTCCGGCTGATATAAATACTCAGGCACGCGCATAAGGAAAAGCGAGAACCTGATCGATGTGTGCGGCACCACTGGCACACATCAACAGCCGATCAAAGCCGAGCGCAACGCCAGCGCAATCCGGCAACCCTTGTGTCAGCGCTGCCAGAAAGTGCTCATCCACCGGCATGACAGGCAGGCCGCGTGCTTGCCTGTGCTGCAAGTCCTGAATAAAGCGCTGACGCTGCTCCACGGCATTACCCAGTTCGTGAAATCCATTGGCCAGTTCAATGCCATCCAGATACAGCTCGAAACGTGAGGCAACCTTACCACGCACTCTCGCTAGCGAAGCTTGTGAAGCGGGATAATCATAGATGAAGGTCAGACGATCCTTGCCCAGCATGGGGCCGACCTGTACGGCCATGATGAGATCCAGTAATCCGTCACGATCCTGATGCAGTTGCGCCGGTACATCAATGCCTGCCTGTAGCAGTGACGCCAGCAGCAGAGAATCAGGATCACTGAATACATCCACCTGTGCATGCAGATGGAGCGCTTCCTGATACGACAGCCGTTCACTTCGATCCAGGCATCGTGCCGGTAACAGGCAGCCCAGAAGTTTTTCAACATCGTCCATTAACTGATGATGGTCGAAGCCGAGTCGATACCACTCGATCATCGTGAATTCAGGATTGTGGTAGCGACCACTTTCTCCATCCCGGTATACGCGTGCAATCTGGTAGATATCACCGCTGCCTGCTGCGAGCAGTCGTTTCATGGCGTATTCCGGTGAGGTTTGCAGATAGGCCTGCTGACCGCATACCTTTGCCTGTACGCTTGCCAGATGAACATCGCTGACTGCGGCGGCTGACAGCGTTGGTGTTTCCACTTCCATTACACGGGTGGCCGCAAAATATTCACGTGCGGCCCGCAGCAACTGCGCGCGCAACTGCAGGGCGCTGAAATTTGCTGAGGGACGCCAGTCAGACATGTGTGCGGTTATCAGTGGATGCGCTGGAGACAAGGCGGGCGATGGGTTCTCCCATACGCACAGTTGCACCTGCCAGCATGCCTGCGTTCCAGTTTATCTGCCCGGGTTCGAACAGCAACACAACTGTTGAGCCCATGTTGAAGCGCCCGGCTTCCGCACCCTTTTCAAGAGAATGCCCCTGACCTTGAGAAATGCGGTCAGCTGCGCCGCGCCGCCGTGGCACTGGATTGATCTCACCCGCCCAGACAGTTTCAATGCTGCCGACAAACAGGGCGCCCACAAACACCATTGCAAACTGTCCACATTCGTTATTGCTGAAATTACAGATCACCCGTTCGTTGCGGGCAAACAGTCCGGGCACACTGCGTGCAGTGGCCGCGTTTACGCTGAACAGCTCACCCGGTACATAAAGCGTGTCATGTACAACGCCTGAAAGCGGCATGTGCATGCGGTGATAGTTGTAGGGTGCCAGATAGATGCAGGCAAATTGACCACCCCGGTAACGTTGAGCGAGTTGCTTGTCGCCACCCAGCAAGGCAAGCAATGAATAGTGGTGTCCTTTTGCCTGGATCAGCTGATCTTCTTCAATCGCGCCGCATTGGCTGACGGTACCGTCCACGGGGCTGACAATGTGGGAAGGGTCTGGATCAATGGGTCGCGCCGAAGTTTTCAGTGCCCGGGTGAAGAAGGCATTGAAGCTTTCATATGCAAGCGGGTCACTCTGCACGGCTTCGTTCATTTCCACCCGATAGTGGCGCAGAAATGTTTTGATGCTGAGTTTGCGCAGGGCGGGATGCTGCTGGCGCATCAGTGCATACATGGCACGTGACAGCAGATGTTTCGGCAGGAGCATTTGAAACGCTGCAAACAACTGGTCGCCGAGGCTGGATGATTCGGTTTCAATTCGGCTCATGGGGTTCACTGCTGGATAATTTTTCGCAAATCACTGGAGATGGTTTGCAGGGTGTGGGGTGGCGAGAAAATGGCTGTCATGCGTGCCTGCGGATCAAGCAGGAATAGCGTTGCGGCATGATCCACACTGTAATTGCCGTTACCGAGATCCTGAATCACGACAGGCACTCCGAGTGAACTGGTTAACTGGTCGGTTTGCGTCTGTGATCCGGTCAGGCCAATGAAGACCGGGTCAAAAAAATTTACGTAATTTTTCATCTGTGCTGGCGTGTCCCGTTTCGGGTCAATGGAAATGAACACAAACTGAGGACGTTGAGTGACAGACAGCTCACCCAGGTTTTTATTGACCTGCGCCAGCAGGCTGAGCGTGGTGGGACACACATCAGGACAGCTGGTATAGCCAAAGAACAGCACGCTCCAGTGTCCGAGCAGCTGCTGCCGGGTGAATGCCTGCCCGCTACCGTCCAGCATCTGGAACTCAGGCACTGGGCGCGGCGGTTGCAGCAGGGTGCCATTGCCCAGTACAGGTACCGGGTGGCTGTTGTGCATGAATTGAGCTGACCAGATGCCGATGACCATCGCTACAATGGCGATTCCGGCAAACATGGGTACACGCGATCTGGGCATGTGGCAGTCTTCGATCAGATGGGACTATCAATTATGGCATGTACCGCAGTACTTGCCTTCATCATGGTGAAATGAGAATTCATGGCTCTGACTGTTGAAGAAATGATTATCACGCTGGGTCAGCAACTGGCCGATGCTCAATTGTTTTATGGGCATGGCAGCGATAACCCGCATGATGAAGCCGCGGAACTGGTGTTCTTTGCAGCCGGACTGAAGCATGAGCAGGCGTCCGACTGTTACAGACAGGCGCTCGACGAAACAGTGATTCTGAAGGTGCGAGCGCTGGTTGAGCGGCGCATTCAGGAGCGTTTGCCGGCTGCCTATCTGACCCGGCGTATGTGGTTTGCCGGCCATGAGTTCTATGTTGATGAGCGTGTGCTGGTACCGCGGTCACCCATTGCCGAGTTGATACATGCGCAATTTGAGCCCTGGCTGAAGCCATCGCAAGTCAGGCGTGTGCTGGATATCGGTACCGGTTCAGGATGTATTGCCATTGCCTGTGCATTAGCCTTTCCGGCCGCCCTGGTGGACGCGGCTGATATTTCGCCCGATGCCTTGTCGGTGACCCGAATCAACATTGATCGTCATCAACTGGACGGACGTGTGCGTGCCGTGCAGTCGGATGTGTTCAGTCAGTTAGCTGATGACAGGTATGACCTGATCGTTTCCAATCCACCCTATGTCAGCCACGCTGAAATGGATGACCTGCCAGCTGAATATCTGCGTGAACCCGAACTGGGTCTGCGGGCGGGGGCGGACGGTCTGGATGTCGTTCGCCGCATTCTCGCCGAAGCCGAAAATCATCTGCAATCGCAGGGATTGCTGGTGGTTGAGGTGGGCGATTCAGAGCAGGCGCTGGCCGATGCCTATCCATCAGTGCCGTTTCTCTGGCTGGAATTCGAACAGGGTGGCGGCGGAGTGTTTGTGCTGACCGCTGCACAACTGATCGAACATCGTGGCGCTTTGGCTGCGGGAGCGATCCGATAGCCGTTACAATGCGCCAACAATTCTTCAATTCTGAGCGACCCTTGTGCGCAGGGATTCAGAGCTTCGCGAGTTTTTATGTCCGGTAATACCTTCGGTAAATTGTTCACCGTCACTTCCTTCGGCGAAAGTCATGGCCCGGGACTGGGCTGCATTATTGATGGCTGCCCGCCGGGGCTGGAAATCAGCGAAGAAGACATTCAGGCCGATGTCGAGCGGCGTCGTTCTGGTACGTCACGTTTCACCAGCCAGAGACAGGAGCCGGATCGTGTGCGGATCATGTCGGGAATATTCGAGGGCAAGACCACCGGTACTCCGATCGGTTTGATCGTCGAGAATACCGATCAGCGTTCACGTGACTACGATAAGATCAAGGATCGGTTCCGTCCCGGTCACGCCGATTACACCTACCAGCAGAAATATGGCTTTCGCGACTATCGCGGCGGGGGTCGTTCATCCGCGCGGGAGACAGTCATGCGGGTAGCAGCGGGCGCGATTGCCCGTAAATACCTGCAGCAGCGCTATGGTGTGGTGATTCGTGGTTATCTCGCACAACTGGGGCCGATCAAGCTGGCTGCGCCTAATATTGATTTTGCCTATGACAATCCTTTCTTCTGTGCCGATCCGGCCCGCATAGCTGAACTGGAACAGTACATGATCGACATACGTCGCCAGGAAGATTCCATCGGTGCGCGTGTGAATGTCTTAGCGACGGGTGTACCTCCGGGCTGGGGAGAACCTATCTTTGATCGTCTGGATGCCGAAATTGCCTATGCCATGATGAGCATCAATGCGGTCAAGGGAGTGGAAATCGGCGCCGGTTTCGCCAGTGTTGAACAGAAAGGCAGCCAGCATCGTGATGTCATGACGCCAGCCGGATTTACTTCCAATAACGCCGGTGGAATTCTGGGCGGCATTTCATCCGGACAGGACATTCTGGTGAGCATGGCACTGAAGCCCACCTCAAGTATCAGTCTGCCCTGTAATACGGTGAATCTTGAGGGCAAGGTGGTTGAAGTGGTTACCACCGGACGACACGACCCCTGTGTCGGTTTGCGTGCTACCCCTATTGCTGAAGCCATGCTGGCACTGGTGCTGATGGACCACGCGCTGCGTCAACGGGCGCAGAATGCAGATGTTTTGCCGGGTACCCCTGTGATTACAGGTGGTTAAACACTATAAACAGCTGGTCCAGATGGTTGGTTCCGATAACAGATCGGGAGCAGGCAGCCAAGAATGCGGCTGAGCTTGCAGCAATTTCCTACTTCTGAGCTGATTTGACGCGGGGGCGGGTCTTGCCGGCCCGACGTTCATTCAGGCGTTCAACCATCTCACGAACGGCATAATCCACCTGCGCCTTGTTGCCGGAGTGCATACCGGTAATCAGGTTGCTGCCCTGAGCAATGACATACCGGAACCAGGTGCCTTCGCTACCCTGAGGCGTGGCAACCGGGTCAAGTGACTCCAGTCGATATTGGATTTCCGGCTTCAGTTCGGTCATGGCAGGCGCATTTATCATGTCGCCACGATACTCCTTATCGGTTTCTGTTATTGCACATTCGGGGGTAAGCACGCCTCAAACGGGTACCTGATGTAACTTATTCAGTGTTTTCTTCGTTGTCCGGCAGTGGCGGGGGCAGGTTTTTGGGTAGAGGCAGTCTGGCATTGGCGCGGAATGCCAGCAGACCTCCAGCCATGAAAACAACCACAAGACCGAAAATGATGATTCCCGTCCACATATGAATGCCCTGATTCAAGAAAGGTTCAAGCCGTATCAGTGGCTTGGCTTGTCTGCCTGAAACTACTGATTACGCATGCCGCAGTGGAATTTCAACTCCCTTTTTCGACAGCTGCAGTGAATGAAAGTTTGTCCTTTGGGCGGTATAAAGCCGGTAAACAGTGCGCGTCACTGGCATTTGGAGCATTTACAGCATTTACAGAATAAGCATCTGCTTTTCGCCTGATGCTTATTTATACTTCGCGTTTATTTTGCTGACAGGGTGTATAGAAATGGCACTTGTGGGACTGGTGGGCTGGCGTGGCATGGTGGGCTCGGTATTGATGGAGCGCATGCAGGCCGAGGGTGATTTTGATCTGATTGAGCCTGTATTTTTTTCGACTTCCAACGCCAGTGGTCAGGCACCGGCCATGGCGAGAAATGAAACGAAATTGCAAGATGCTTTCAGCATTGATGCGCTCAAGCGTTGTGACATCATCATCACGGCTCAAGGCGGCGATTACACCAGCGAAGTCTTTCCGAAGCTGCGCAAGGCCGGATGGAACGGGCACTGGATTGATGCGGCTTCGACACTGCGTATGCAGGACGATGCAGTCATCGTCCTTGACCCGGTCAATATGCCCGTCATCAAGAATGCATTGGCGAAGGGCGGCAGGAACTGGGTCGGCGGCAACTGTACGGTGAGCTGTATGTTGATGGCGGTCGGCGCGCTCTATAAGGCCGGCCTGGTCGAATGGATGAGCACGCAAACCTATCAGGCAGCTTCCGGCGGTGGTGCCAAGCATATGCGTGAGTTGCTGACGCAATACGGCACACTGAATGCCGAAGTGAAGGCTTTGCTGGATGACCCGAAGAGCGCGATTCTGGAAATCGACCGCAAGATCATCGCCAGACAGCGTGCGCTCTCAGTCGATGAAACCGCCAATTTCGGCGTGCCACTGGGTGGATCGCTCATTCCGTGGATCGACAAGGATCTGGGCAATGGTCAATCCAAGGAAGAATGGAAGGGCATGGCTGAAACCAACAAGATTCTGGGTCAGGGTGAGGGGTTTGGTTCGACGGCAGTGCCGGTTGATGGTTTCTGTGTGCGTATCGGGGCAATGCGCTGCCATAGCCAGGCATTGACCTTCAAATTGAAGAAGGACGTTCCGGTGTCTGATATTGAGGCCATGATTGCTGCTGATAATCAGTGGGTGAAGGTGGTTCCGAATACGCGTGAAGCCAGTATCCGCGATCTGACGCCTGTGGCAGTGACTGGCACCATGAATATCCCGGTGGGGCGTATCCGCAAGCTGGCAATGGGGCCTGAGTATGTGGGGGCATTTACCGTGGGGGATCAGCTGCTCTGGGGCGCTGCCGAGCCACTCCGCCGCATGCTGCGGATTTTGCTGTCAGCCTGACCGGTCATAAGCCGCCGGCATTCATTAACCGGCGGCACCGGGCATTTCTGCTCACTGGACCGGCTGCATATCGAAGCGCGTCGCAGTTTCGGTGTTAATTATGGGGGTCTTATTGTCACATGACCCCTGTTTGATTCTTAATGGCGCGCGGGTCTGGCAGACACTGGTCGTATACAGACCGCTGAAATCTTGGTGAAAAATTACTTGTAGGCTATAGTCGCCAACGTTAAGTAAAACGGCGCTGCTGACATACTCGTTGGCAGGGGCGGCGACTGTCGTTCTAGGAGAGATGATGAATAAGTATGCCTTGCGCTTCCTTGTTGCGAGCGCACTGCTATCGCCTGCGACGCTTTATGCATTGGGGCTGGGCGAAATCCGTCTGAATTCGGCCTTGAATCAGCCATTCGATGCCGACATTGAAGTGGTCAGCGCGACAGCTGATGAGCTGACCGGTCTGAATGTAACCCTTGCCAGCGAGGAAACATTCCGGCGTTACGGTCTGGATCGACCCAATTTTCTGTCTGGCTTTTCTCTGCGTGTTGATGGCAGTAACCCGTCCCGGCCCGTTATCAAGGTTCGGTCTTCGAGTGCGGTCAGCGAGCCTTTCCTCAATCTGCTGGTAGAAGTCAGCTGGTCGGGCGGCAAGGCACTTCGTGAATACACGGTCTTGCTGGATCCGCCTGTTATGAGTCCGGCAGCAACCAGCACTCAGCCCATCCAGGCTCCAAGAGCCGGCGCTGCAGCGACCAATTCGGCTCCATCAGGTTCCATTGTCCGGGCAGCTCCCGCTGCACCTGCAGCCCCTGTGCCTAATTCCGCTCCTGCTGCAAATACTGCCGGGAGTACTACCTACACAGTCAAATCAGCCGATACGCTGTCGCGTATTGCCAGTGCCATGAATCGGGGTGGCAATGTCAATGTTAAACAGACGATGGTTGCAATCTATCGTGCCAACCCGGATGCGTTTGCAGGGAACATGAATGTACTGCGTTCGGGCAGTGTCCTGAGAATTCCAGCAGCAGCGGATATTGCTGCTATTTCCAGCGCAGATGCATCGAGCGAGATCAGCAGGCAGGCTGGCTCGTGGCGCAATGCGCCTGCTGCTCCTGCTCCCGCTCCGGCTCCAGTCGCTGAGAAGCCTGCAGCTGAGCGTCTGCGCTTGGTGCCTGCAGAGCAGTCCGGTACAGCGGCCGCTCAATCGAACACTGCGAATGAGGCTGCTAACGGACGGATAAAAACCCTTGAAGCGGAGCTGGCAGAAACCAAACGTCTGCTTGATCTGAAGAATGCTGAACTTGCCCGGATGCAGCAACAGCTTGCTCCCGGTCAACCTGCCGGTATGGCAGCGGAGTCAGAACCGGTAGCTGATACAGCCAGCAGCAGCGCCTCGTCACTCAGTGAATCATCAAGTTCGTCAGCTCCTGTGGAGCCGGCACCTCAGGCTGCACCCGCAGCAGTTGAGAAGGCACAAAATCAACCTGCCGGAGGCACGGACTGGTTAAGTCAGTTGTCTGCCTATGCGCTCTGGCTGATTCTGGGCGCTGTGGGTCTGATCATGGCGCTTCTGCTGTTCTTGCGGCGTCGCCAGCAGATGCAGGCCAGTGATAGCGCCACAGATACTTTCATCGCGCGCGATTTTGAAGAACATCTGTCACGGCGTAACAGCCAGCTGAAGGAACAGTCTGCTGATGACGCCGCTGATGACCAGGCTCAGCATCAGGTGCTCAGTGATCCAACTTTCGAGATGGCCACATCTGATTCAATGGCGAATACGCTTTCAGATGACACTCTGAGTGGTGAAACAGCATTCCATGTGGATCAGCAGGACGCGCTGGGCGAAGCGGATTTCCACATGGCATATGGTCTGTACGATCAGGCTGCGGACATCGTCAAGCTGGCCATTGAGCGTCAGCCAGAACGCCGTGATCTGAAGATTAAACTTGCAGAGATATATTTCGTCTGGGGCAACAAGGATGCGTTTACGGAAGTTGCGCGAGGTCTGCATGACTCGCAGGATCAGGCCGCTCCTGGCGAATGGGACAAAGTGCTTATCATGGGCAAGCAGATTTGTCCTGATGATCCACTGTTCTCAGGCGACCTGGCCGGTTCTCATTCTGCCGATAGCGTCGATGTGAATCTCGAAGGTGGTGAGAATCACATTGATGTTGACCTGTTTGATGCGCCTGAGGGCGGATCTCCAGGTGCTGGTCTGGATGACGGGCTTGCCAGTACTGCCGAAATGCCAAAGGGAAATGAACCCGGCCTGGATTTCCTGCTTGATGAACCGCAGCGGGGCGTAGAAGCTGACACTGTATCTGAGCTGGACAGTAATGCCCGTACGCAGGAAACACCTACTATCGAGTCACCCTATCTGCCGGAACAGGGTTCAGCAACTGTCCGTGAAAAACTGGATCAGGCTCTGTTTGAGCTGGATGAATCCAGTGCCGATAGAACTGCTGAGCTGTCACTGGATGAAATTGGTCTGGATGTTGGAAGTCTGGATGCCAGAAATGATGGCCTCGATGACGAACAGCAGATTCAGGACGATGAACTGACCCGGATTGCAGCCGTTGATCAGGATAATGATCTGTCTGAAACCAAGAACATGTTTGCCGCCCAGATGGATGCTCTCGGCGATGACGAGGAGCCAACGGGTAATACCATTTCAATCGAAGCGATGGAGATGGAATCTGGCGATGATCTGCTTCATGCAGATCAGGACGGCACAGGTATCTACGGTGGCACTCAGAAAATTGAAGTGGACTTCGAGCTTGATCCGGGCACGGACGACACTGCCGAGCAACTGCGGCCGGATATCAGTAGCACCGGTCTGTTTCAGTCGGAAGGCAAGCTGGATGTAGATCTCGACCGCATGGCTGACCCGGAAGGGTTTGGCAATATTGATGAAACCGCGAAGCAGGGTGGCCGGTCCAGAAGTGCTGCGGATGATTTTTCAGACGAAGTGTTCAGCTCTGCCGATCACGATGAAACAGCTACTCCCGACTCAACCAGCCGGAACGAAGTGCTCAACACCGAATTCGATATGAACAATATCGAGCCTGCGACGATGAGTGAAGTGGGTACCAAGCTGGATCTGGCACGTGCCTATATGGACATGGGTGATCCTGATGGCGCAAGGAGCATTCTTCAGGAAGTGCTGGAAGAGGGCACACCGGGTCAGAAACAGGAAGCACAGCGACTGCTTTCATCAATAGGCTAGACTTGGCTGAGTATTTTCTGACGAGGGAGCCGGTGATGCCGTGCTCCCTCTTTTGTTTTCATGACAAAGGTTTGATTGAAGCGCATGCCACGTATCGCGTTAGGGCTGGAGTATGACGGTAGTGCCTTTGCTGGCTGGCAGTTGCAGCAACATGCACGGGGTATCCAATCGGATGTTCAATCAGCCCTGTCACTGGTAGCTGATGAGTCTATCTCCGTTATTGCAGCCGGTCGTACTGATGCCGGAGTGCATGCAACCATGCAGGTCGTGCATTTCGACACCACTGCGCGGCGCGACGAGCGGAGTTGGTGTCTGGGTTCGAATACCAATCTACCGGACAGCATCAGTGTGCTCTGGGCACGGGAAGTCAGCGGTGAATTTCATGCCCGTTTCGGCGCATTGTCGCGCAGCTATCGTTACGTGATCCTGAATGTTCAGCACAGACCTGCGCTGTTGCGTGAGCGTGTGTGCTGGATTCGTGAGCCACTGGATGCAGGATTGATGCATCAGGCGGCGCAATCTCTGATTGGCAGGCATGACTTCAGTTCCTTCCGTGCGGCTGAGTGTCAGTCGCCGACCCCTGTCCGTAATCTGATGAACATACGGGTCACTCGGCTCAATGAATGCGTAGTAATCGATGTAACTGCCAATGCCTTCCTGCATCACATGGTGCGTAACATCGCCGGTGTGCTGATCGCAGTAGGGCGTGGTAAACAGGATGTGAACTGGCCGCAGCAGGTTCTGGAATGGCGTGACCGTGCCAGGGGAGGCGTCACTGCCGTTGCTTCTGGCCTGTATCTGGTTGGTGTGCAGTATCCCCCGGAGTTTGCCCTGCCGGGCCCGGCAAGTGTCTCGACTTGGCCACCGGGACCGGTCCTCGCCCCGACGGCGCCGGATGGGGTTGCCACAGCAGGCATCTGAAAGCAAGGCTTGCCCTCCGGGGCGCAAGCGGTAATCATCCGCGCCAATTAATATTGTTACGAGATCATGACATGACGTGGTTTGCCAAGATCCTGCCCTCGCGTATCAAGACTGAACGACGAACCCGTTCTGTTCCTGAGGGCTTGTGGATGAAGTGTGCTGCCTGCGATGCAGTGCTGTACAGGGCGGAGCTTGAGCGCAATCTGCATGTGTGTCCGAAATGCAGTCACCATATGCGGCTTTCTGCCCGGGTTCGTCTGGAAGACTTCCTTGATCCGGATACGGGTGTGGAACTCGCTGAATCCATCACACCTGAAGACCCGATGAAGTTCCGCGATACCAAGAAATATAAGGATCGCCTCAGTCAGGCACAGAAAAATACTGAAGAAGCGGATGCCATGATCGTGATGGCTGGCAGATTGCTGGATCTGGAAGTGGTGGCGTGTGCGTTCGAGTTCGAGTTTCTGGGTGGCTCCATGGGTTCGGTGGTGGGCGAACGTTTTGTGCGTGCAGTGGATCATTGCCTGCAACATCGTCAACCCCTGATCTGTTTTTCTGCAAGTGGCGGCGCGCGCATGCAGGAGGCGATGTTCTCGCTGATGCAAATGGCCAAGACCAGCGCAGCGCTGGCAAAACTTGCTCAGGCACGTCTGCCGTTCATTTCCGTTCTGTGTGACCCCACCATGGGCGGCGTCTCCGCGAGTCTGGCCATGCTGGGTGATGTCAACATCGCTGAACCGCGCGCACTGATTGGTTTTGCGGGTCAGCGCGTGATTCAGCAAACGGTACGCGAGACGTTACCGGAAGGTTTCCAGCGCAGTGAATTTCTGCTCGAACACGGCGCGGTAGACATGATTGTTGATCGTCGTGACATGCGTGAGCAGATTGCCAAGCTGCTGGCGGCACTGATGGGGCGTCCATCCCCCATTCAGGCTGTGGCAAGCTGATTTCTCCGGCATCCTCAGGAACGAATGAACTCAGGCCGGTGAATGAACCGGCCTGATTGTTTCAGGAACCGACATGCGTTTTGAGCGTCTGGCTGACTGGTTGAACTGGCAGGAAACACTGCACCCGAGCACGATCGACCTGGGGCTGGAGCGTGTGGCGATTGTCCTGCGCAAGCTCGGCTGGCAGTCACCGCATTGTCCGGTCATCACTATTGCAGGCACCAAAGGCAAGGGTTCCTGCATCGCCATTCTGGAAAGTATTTATTCCGCCGCCGGTTACCGTGTCGGCAGCTTCACTTCGCCGCATTTGCGTCGCTACACCGAGCGCATTCACATCGCGAACCGGGAAAACTCGGCAACGGAGCTATGCGTGATTTTCGAAAGGATCGAAGCTGCGCGTGGTGATACATCGCTGACATATTTTGAGTTCAATACCATTGCGGCATTGCTGGCATTCGAGAGCGCCAATCTTGATGTATGGATTCTGGAAGTGGGTATGGGCGGGCGTCTGGATGCAGTGAATGTGGTGGATGCTGATGTCGCGTTAGTGACTTCCATTGGACTGGATCACACCGAATGGCTGGGTACTGACCTGAACAGCATTGCACGGGAAAAAGCCGGTATATTCAGATCTGGCAAACCTGCATTGTTTGGTTCCAGCGATATGCCAAAGGCAATTGCGGAGCAGGCCAGCGCTGTGGGTGCAGAGCTGATCAGGTCAGGACATGATTTTGGACACTCGATGCAGACAACAGGCTGGACCTGGTGGATGCAAGGCCGGCAACTCACCGAACTGCCGATCCCGGGCATTGCCGGGGCCGTTCAGCTGGATAATGCCAGCAGTGCACTTGCGATAGTGCAATTGCTGGCTGCACGGTTACCGGTCAAGCGTACGGCACTGAATGCAGGTTTGCAGAAAGTGACTCTGCCGGGCCGCTTTCAAGTGATCGCGCCGTCGCAGCTGGTGTTGGAGAAGAGTCCGGAATGGGTGCTGGATGTTGCTCATAACGCGTTATCAGCGCAGGTGCTGGCAAATCATCTTGCCGCACGTGAGCGAAAGTCGACATTGGCGATTCTGGGTGTGATGGCAGATAAGGATCTTGATGGAATCGTCGCTGCGTTAAGCGCTCAGGTGGATTTATGGCTTCCGGTGAGTCTGCCGGGACCACGAGGCCTGTCAGCGGCTGTCATGAGCGAGCGTTTGCGGGCTTTGGGTGTTCAGGTCTGTGCAACCGCCGAGTCCCTGGAGCAGGCCTGTCAGCTTGCTATGTCGACATCAGATCAAGAGGGCGTTGAACGTATACTGGTTTGCGGCTCTTTTATGACTGTCGGCCCGGTGCTCGATTGGCTGGGGCTTTAATTGCAAGGTCTCGCTATACTTCACCGTTGTGGAACGTCAACTTAAAGAACGATTGATAGGTGCGGCAGTGCTCATTGCGATTGCCGTTGTTCTGGTGCCGGAAATGTTTTCAGGTTCGCCATCCAGAACCAGAGAAACCCCGGCTGCGGATACAGCCAATCCCGCCCAATTAAAAACCTATCAGATTGAATTGCAGCCCGGGTCGGTTGTTGTGCCTCCGGTACAGCAGGCGCCACCCGTTGTGGTGGCAGCAACACGGCAATCTGAGAGCAGCTCTGAAGCATCCAGTGCACCGGCTGAATCTTCCGCGAGTGCTGCGGCTCAGTCGTCCTCCCAGCCATCGTCCCAGTCATCCTCTCAGGTACGTTCCAGTACGGCGGCCAGTTCATTGGCAAGTTCATCTCAGCGCAGTTCCAGTTCCGTGTCGTCAGTTGCTCAGAAACAAGCCGCTGTTGCCCCGGTCAGCCCGGTGAATGTGGCCAAAAAAACGGACAGTGGGCAGTGGGCGGTGCAGATTGGCAGTTTCGGTACCAAGGACAAGGCGCAGCAGGTGGCCGGCAAATTAGCCTCCCTTGGGTTCAAGGCTTCAGTCACACCGGTCAAGACCGGTGACAAAACGCTGTACAGGGTGCGGACTGGCGCTATTGCAGAGCGCGCCGCAGCCAATAGCGCACTCAAAAAAATCGACGCCGCCTTTCCGGGCGCTTCAGTTGTGCCACTCCGTTAGCAGTTATCCGTTAAAACACCATCTCTCAGCAGTTTAGCGTGGCGAATTTGCTAGAATGCACCGTGCTGCAAGGTGAACGGATCGCCTCGTCAAGTTGATCCTGACCAAAGAGTTCCAATACCGCATGAATGCCATCGACTATCTGCTAATTGCAATCTTGCTGGTTTCACTGTTCCTAGGTTTTTTTCGGGGCTTTCTCAATGAAGCCATCGCCTTGATCAGCTGGCTGGGTGGTCTGTGGCTGGCATGGCATTACGCCTATATGGTGGTGCCGCATCTGGGTGGATTGGTGAAACAGGCGCCTTGGAACATCTGGACAGGCAGGCTGCTGATCATGTTGTCGGTGCTGGTGCTGGGCTGGCTGATTGCCGGAATCGCAAGTTATTTTGCCCATCAGTCAGGAATCAGTCTGATGCTGGACCGGCTGCTTGGTGTGCTGTTTGGCGTCATCCGGGGGCTGGTGATCATTGCCATAGCGGTGATGCTGGCCCTGCAGGTGCAGCTGGATCGAACAGACTGGTGGCGTGGCTCGCGCTTCATGCCGATCGCCGTCGAAGTGTCCGGCTGGATCAAGGGTTTTGCGGATTCTGCTGTCAAACGTGAGAAAGCGCAGCCTGATGCGGCTGTTGAGGCGTAGGTATTCCATATGTGCGGTATTGTCGGCTTTGTAGGTAATTCTCCCGCCAATCAGTTGATCTACGATGCACTGAGCGCGTTGCAGCACCGTGGTCAGGATGCCGCCGGCATCATGACCTGCTTTGATGGCGAGCTGTTCATGCGCAAAGGTACCGGGCTGGTACGCGATGTATTTCAGCAGCGCCACATGCTGTCCTTGAAAGGTAGTGTCGGTATAGGCCATACCCGCTATCCCACCGCAGGTTGCGACAGCTCTGCTGAAGCACAACCCTTCTATGTCAATTCACCGTACGGAATCGGTCTGGCGCATAACGGCAACCTGACCAATGCGCAGGAACTGGCGGAAGTGCTGATCCGCGAGGATCGCCGCCATCTCAACACAACCTCGGATTCCGAAGTGCTGCTCAATGTATTTGCGAGCGAGCTGTCACGTATCGGTACTCCACGCGCATCAGCTGCCGAGATATTTGCTGCACTGAATACTGTTTACCGTCGTTGCCGGGGTGGCTTTGCTGTGGTTGCACTTATTGTTGGTCACGGACTGGTAGGTTTCCGTGACCCGCACGGCATCCGTCCGCTCGTCATAGGCAAGCGTGAAACCGGGCGAGGAACGGAATACATGCTGGCCTCGGAAAGCGTGGCGCTGGATCTTGCCGGCTTCAAGTTGTTGCGTGATGTGGCACCGGGTGAGGCCGTGTTTGTCGATGAGGTGGGCCGTTTCTACTCAAGACAATGCGTATCGCCTACAGTGCATACGCCCTGTATTTTTGAATACGTCTATTTTGCCCGGCCTGATTCCATCATCGACAACATCTCGGTGCACAAAGCCCGCTTGCGTATGGGCGAACTGCTCGCTGAAAAACTGCGCCGTGTGCATCCCGATCATGACATTGATGTAGTGATACCGATTCCTGATACCAGCCGTACTGCGGCAGTCCAGATTGCGCAGTTGCTGGGTATCAAGTTTCGCGAAGGCTTTGTTAAAAATCGCTACATCGGCCGGACGTTCATCATGCCGGGGCAGGAGCAGCGTGCCAAATCAGTGCGCTCCAAACTCAATCCGATTGATCTGGAATTCCAGGGGAAAAATGTCCTGCTTGTAGATGATTCAATTGTGCGCGGTACGACCTCTGCCCAGATAATTGATCTGGCCCGCGAGGCTGGTGCACGTAAAGTTTACTTTGCCTCTGCTGCTCCACCCGTGCGTTATCCGAATGTGTATGGTATCGATATGCCGTCGGTCAATGAACTGGTGGCACATGGTCGCACTGAAGCGGAAGTTGCCAGTGAGATCGGTGCTGACTGGTTGCTTTATCAGGACATCGAAGATCTGGTGCATGCCTGTCAGCATCATGATTCATCTATTCAGCGTTTTGATACCTCGTGTTTTTCCGGTGAATATGTAACCGGCGATGTCACGGCGGATTATCTGGATAAATTGCAGACCGAGCGTTCTGATGCAGCCAAGGCAAAGCGTCGGCAGACTCGCAAGGGCGATATGAAAGCCATTCGAGCTGTGTAACGGTCAGGCACACCCGCTGACCTGTCGACCATTTCGCTAATACCTGGAGAGGGTGCATGTCGATCAGGGTGTTGTGTGTCAGTGATCAAACTGAATTCAGACAGCTGCTCGAACACCATATTGAAATCTTCATGACGGGTGTGGTGTGCAAACAATATTCACCCATACAAAGGCATGCGCTGCACGAGGCTTTTATAGCCACCGGATATGACCTGGTGCTGCTGGACGGAACGTGTGCTGAGGGTGATGGTCTTGGCTGGTTACAAAAACTGGCTGCCAGACCCGGATTCGCGCCGATTATTTTCTTCAGCCGGGTAGCAGAAGAGCATGACCAGGCGATCAGTCTGGGTGCCAGAGCGTGTTTCTGGCGCGAGCGTTTCAATAACCGCGACTTTGCCAGTGCGATGCGCGAGGCGGTTGATCAGCGCAAACTGGATTCAAGTTCGCTGTCAGCCCGCCAGTCGGCAGAAAAGCAGAGCTACTTCGGCGACATGCTGATTCGTGGCCATCGCCTGATCAAATCATTGGGTAACGGCGGAACGTCCAATGTGTATCTCGCGGAGAGTGAAAAGGAAGGCGAAATCGTTGTGCTCAAAGTGCTGGGGCATAATCCTGATGCAGCCGAGTCGCCCGATGGTTACGACCGTTTCATGCAGGAATACCATCTGCTTTCTGATATCAATCATCCGAACGTCGTGCATATCTATGACTTCGGTGTGTCTGATGATCACGCCTTTATTGCCATGGAATATTTTCCGCGCGGTGATTTGCGTCAGCGCATGCGGCAAGGTGTCAGTGTCCAGCAGGCATTGAACTACGTCGAACAGATTGCGCGCGCATTATCCGTAGTGCATGAAGTGGGCGTACTGCATCGTGATCTCAAGCCGGGCAATATCATGTTACGTGACGATGACTCACTGGCACTGATCGATTTCGGTGTTGCCAAGCAACTGACAGCCACCACTGAGATTACCCGCGCGGGTGCCATATTCGGTACGCCGTTCTACATGAGTCCCGAACAGGGGCATGGTGAGGACGTGGATGTGCGCAGTGATTTGTACAGCATTGGTGTCATGCTGTTTGAATTGCTGACCGGCAAGCGACCCTATACATCAGACTCAGCCATGCATGTCATTTATATGCATCGCAATCTGCCCTTGCCGGAATTGCCGAAGCCGGTTGCGTGGCTGGAACCGCTGGTTCATCGTCTGATGGCAAAGAAGCCTGAAAATCGCTTTCAGACTGCTGCCGAACTGGTATCCGCCCTTGGCTTGATGAAACTGATGGCATCGACGGCCACCTGATATCCCTGAAACCTGGAACGTTATTTTACTGATGCTGCCACAAGCCTTTGCCGATACTTTACTGGTGCCGACACCACAAGCCTGGTTCGAATATGCAGCTGCTCACTGGCAGGACCTGCTCATCGATCATGCCAATTGTGAAAAGAAGGCGGCATCAACGGCTCTGTCGCTGATCTTTACCTATCAGGAAGATATGGATCTGACCGAGCGTATGTCCAGACTGGCGCGTGAGGAGTTGCGCCACTTCGAGCAGGTGCAGCGTCTCATGCAGTCACTGAATATTCCGTTCAGACGCTTGTCTCCGTCGCGCTATGGTGAAGGATTAAGAAAGGCCATCCATCGGGAGGAGCCGGCTAGATTGCTGGATTTACTGTTATGCGGTGCTCTTATTGAAGCGCGTTCCTGCGAGCGCTTCATGGGGCTGGCACCACGACTGGATGAACCTTTAAGCAGTTTCTATTCAGGGCTGGCTGCATCTGAAGCGCGCCATCACGGTCTGTATCTGCGACTTGCAGAGCAGCGCTATGCCGGACAATGGCAGCAACGACTTGAATATCTGCGTGCGATGGAAGCCGAGCTTGTTACTGAGCCTGATCCGCTATTCCGGTTCCACTCCGGGCTTCCCGAAGCAGTCAGCGCGGCAAACTGAGCAGTTCATATTCGGAATTTGACCAGCTCAACACGCTGCCTTGCTGATACCAGTCACCCAGAACAATGCGGGTGCCTTTGTCCGGTCCCAGCACATGTTGATGAATGTGCGGACGATGGGTGTGACCATGAATCAGCCACTGCACCTGTGTGTTCTGCATGTATTGCACTACGGCTTGCTGATTGACATCCATGATGCTGCTCATAGTCTGTTGCGTGTGCTTCTGGCTTGCAGTGCGCATGCGGCAGGCAAGCCGCTGGCGTTGCTTCAAGGACAGCAAGCGGAGCAGACCTTGAGTAAGCGGATTGCGGACAATGCGCCGCAGTCTCTGATAGGCCACATCGTCCGTACACAGCACATCGCCATGACACAGCAGAATGCGCTGTCCATGCAGTTCGATTACCGTTCCGTCTTGCAGCAGCTGACAGCCGGTCCGTTTGCAGAATTCCTTGCCCAGCAGGAAGTCGCGGTTGCCATGCATGACATAGCAAGGGACGCCGCTACGGGTCAGTGACTTCAGCTCGGCCTGAACCCGCGCATAGGTCGGATCGGGATCGTCGTCGCCGATCCAGAATTCGAACAGATCACCCAGGATGTACAGTTTTTCAGCCTGACGGGCTTCCCGGCTCAGGAAAGCCAGAAACTGCTCCGTGATCTCCGGTTGCTGGCCATTCAGATGGATGTCAGAGATAAATAGAGTGTTCACCCGGTCAGTTTACCTGCTGTATCTGCGGGAATGCAGGCCGAAGTGGCGAAGCGCGTGGCCCGGTGTGCAGCAAGTCCTGCGCAATGCCCCGGGTTTCCGTTAACATTCCGGCCTGTTGTCCTGTTTGGCAAGAATTTTCCAGCATGTTGCAGATCCACAATTCGCTCAGCGGTCACAAAGAAATATTCAAACCCCTGGTACCCGGTAGCGTACGCATGTACGCCTGCGGCATTACGGTTTACGACTACTGTCATCTTGGTCACGCGCGCATGCTAATCGTGTTCGACATGGTGCGAAAATATCTGCGCTCACTGGGATATAACGTGACCTTCATCCGCAACATCACCGACATTGATGACAAGATCATTGCCCGTGCTGCGGAAAACAAGGAACCGATCTCCGAGCTCACGGCGCGTTTCATTCGTGCCATGTGGGATGATTATGCGGCACTGGGTGTGGAGCGTGGCGATCAGGAACCGCGTGCAACCGAATACGTGCCTGCAATTGTGTCGATGGTCAACCGTCTGGTGCGCAAGGGCTATGCTTATGCAGCAGAGAATGGCGATGTCTATTTCTCGGTTGCCAAGTTTCCTGAATACGGCAAGTTATCAGGCAAGAAGCTCGAAGATCTGCGCGCTGGTTCGCGTGTAGAGGTGAATGAAGCCAAGCAGGATCCGCTGGATTTTGTGCTGTGGAAAGCATCCAAACCGGGCGAGCCATCATGGGATTCACCGTGGGGACAGGGGCGGCCGGGCTGGCATATTGAATGCTCGGTGATGTCCACACAGTTGCTAGGTTCGCACTTCGATATTCATGGCGGTGGCATGGATCTGATGTTCCCGCACCATGAAAATGAAATTGCCCAGTCCTGCTGTGCCTGTGATGCACCATTCGTCAATTACTGGATGCACAACGGTTTTGTGCGTGTCGATAACGAAAAAATGTCCAAGTCACTGGGCAATTTTTTCACCATCCGCGAAGTGCTGGCCTGGGTGCGCGATCCGGAAGTGATCCGTTACTTCATGTTGTCCAGTCATTACCGTGGCCCGATCAATTATTCCGTCGATAACCTTGATCTGGCAGATGCCGGTCTGGAACGTATTTACCTGGCCTTGCGTGGTCTGGAACCGCCGCAAACGCTGACACGCAGTGCTGCCAGCGAACGGTTTGCAACGGCGATGGACGATGATTTCAATACACCACTGGCCATTTCCGAATTGCAGCAACTGGCCAGGGAAATCAATATTGCCAAAGCCGCCGGGCAGATACCGCAGGCGTCGCAGCTGGCGGGCGAGCTGGTGGCGCTGGCCTCAGTGCTGGGCATCGCGCAGCAAGTACCCGATATATTCCTGCGCAAGGCCGCGCCCAAGCGAGGCCCCGAAGCCTATTCAACCCATGCGGCGCGGTCAGCGGCGCAACAGGAAGGTACGGTGCTGACTGATGCCCAGATTGATGAGCTGATCGCACTGCGAATTACCGCGCGCAAGTCCAAAGACTGGAAGGAATCCGACCGTATCCGTGACGAACTTTCAGCGCACGGCGTCCTGCTGGAGGATGGTGCACAGGGCACCACATGGCGCCGTCGGTAAATTCCCTGGATATTTCTAAAATAGAGCCTGCTTCAGCCCTAATTTGCGTTGACGGTTGTGGGGTCGATCCGTATGATTCCGCGTCCCGTGCGGGGTCACTTGCACGTATCTGATAAGCACGATTCTGGCGGGGTATGGCGCAGTCTGGTAGCGCATCTGCTTTGGGAGCAGAGGGTCGTAGGTTCGAATCCTGCTGCCCCGACCATTCAGTGACTTATGCAGGTAAGGGGTGTCGGAACCGAGCGCCCGTAGCTCAGTTGGATAGAGCACCGGCCTTCTAAGCCGGGGGTCGCAGGTTCGAATCCTGCCGGGCGCGCCATCGGTGCGACAGGCAGATAAAGTTTGCACGGACTACGTTTTGGTGGACGTAGCTCAGCTGGTAGAGCCCCGGATTGTGATTCCGGCCGTCGTGGGTTCGAGTCCCATCGTCCACCCCATCTCAGCGCAACGCTGGGCCGTTAGCTCAATTGGTAGAGCAGGAGACTCTTAATCTCTTGGTTCTCGGTTCGAGTCCGAGGCGGCCCACCATCTTTCCAGTTACAGGCGCGATCCCTTTCCTTTGGGTTAACACATGGCGCTTGTGGATGCTCTCAATCCATAAAGCCATATGTTCTCTGGTGAGTCTCTTCATGAGCCACCGATTCCCCAATCCATACTTGCTGATTGCTTTTATGTCGTGCTACAAAGCAGCAACAAAATAAATTTATAATTGAATGGCTGATTGCACATTCAGTACTCAGTTACTGTGGTAAAGAGCCATTAAGGTCAGTAAAAAACTAACCACATGCTGTGCGTCTAATTAGTCCGCAATGTTGTATTTCTTGGCTGATGCAATCGGATACATTCGATGAAATTAGATAGAAAGTTCTTGCTCTGCAGTCTCGCTTATGCCATCGCTGGCATGTGTGTGGGAATCTACATGGCCGCGTCGAAGAGTCACAGCGAATTTATCGCGCATGCTCACATCTTGCTCGTTGGCTTCGTAGTTTCCTTTATTTACAGCCTGATCCACAGGCTTTGGATAGAAGCTGAAGCAGTCGCTATGGCGAGGTTTCAGTTTTATTTGCATCAGCTTTCGGCTCTTGTCATGTCAGTCGGCTTGCTATTGTTCTATGGTGGCCTATTCCAAGCAGCTCTTGATCCCATCCTGGCTGCCTCTGCGTTTGGTGTTTTGGTGAGTGCGCTCATAATGCTCTACCTTGTCATCAAGTTCCCGAAGGTCGGAGTCGCGAATTAAGGTTCGTTCCGATCCAGCATGTGCTTCGACAGTAAGCAATAATCACAGCAGTTAGGCTTTTCAGCGCTCTACCCCTGCATCCCCGGATGTACCCAGTCCGGATCAATGCGTCCATCTACCAGTCCGATGCGTCGGTCAGCGGCTTTGGCGAAGGTTGGATCATGCGTCACGGTAATGATCGTCTTGCCTTGCTGTGTGGCGAGGTCTCTTAATATCTGCCGGACATTGGCAGATGAAGTGGTGTCCAGGTTGCCGGTGGGTTCATCAGCCAGAATGATGAGTGGATCATTGGCCAGTGCGCGTGCAATGGCGACACGCTGTCGCTGGCCACCGGATAACTGATCGGGTCGTTTATGGCGATGCTCGGCCATACCAAGATCCGTGAGTATCTTTTCAGCGCGAGCCAGCATGGCATCTTCGCTCAGGCGCGCCAGCTTGCGCATGGGCAGCATCACGTTATCCATGGCAGTGAATTCGGCCAGCAGGAAATGAAACTGAAACACGAATCCCAGTTTCGACAGGCGCACATCTGCGAGTGCATCTTCATCAAAGCCGGAAGTGTCCTGACCGTCCAGCAATAGTGTGCCGCTGGTTGGAATATCCAGCAGTCCCAGCAGGTAAAGCAGAGAAGATTTACCGGAGCCGGATGGCCCCATGATGGCGACAAACTCGCCATGCTGAATTTCGACCGAGATGTCACGCACCAGCGTGACCGGCACGGTAAGCGGCAGCGTGCGCACCAGCGAATCAGCTTTCAGCAGGGCGCTCACATTGAACCCCGAAGAATATCGACCGGATGTACCCGGCCGCCCTTGCGTGCTGGCAGGTACGATGCGGCAATCGCTGAAAGCATTGCAAAGCTGAACGCAATGGCGAACTGTTTGTTGCCCCGATACACGGGCAGGTGGGTGGGGCCGCCAAAAGATGGAACGGAAATGGTTATGTGGTCGAGTATCCACATCAGTCCCAGTCCACCTGCAATTCCCAGCAGGCTGCCGATCAGTCCCACGATCACGCCTTCACTGATGAAGATCAGGCGAATGTCGCTAGCATGAAACCCCATTGATTTCATGATGGCGATGTCGCGGGTTTTTTCCATCACAATAGTTGAAATGGTGTTGTAGATCCCGAATGCGGCGACTACCAGAATGGCGGTCACCACGCTGTACATGATGATGTTGCGCACGGTGAGCAGGTTCATGATGTCTTCGGATGCTTCCAGCCAGGACATGGACTTGTAGCCTATGCGCTGTTCAATCAGGGTCGCCACGTTGCGTGCCTGGTATGGATCATTCAACTGGATGACAAAGCGATTGACGCGGTTAGGGCGGTTCAGCAATGACTGAACCTTTTTCAGCAACGCGTAGGTCTGCACTTCGTCGTAGTTGGCAGTGCCGGTGCGGAATATCCCGACTATTTTCATGCTGCGCACCACTCCATCCGAAGTGGTGACAGTGACATTGCGACCCATGGCCAGCTTGAACTTGTTGATGAGTCCGATGCCGACAATGATGCCGTTCGGATTGGCATTAAGTGCATCCAGTGAGCCTTCAATCATTTTTTCTTCGATAGTGGAAACACTGCGCATGCTGGCTGGAATCAGTCCGGTGAGCGAAACACCTTGAACGCGGCCAGCAAAGGTCAGCACTACCGAGCCGGTGAGTGCGGGTGCTACACGCAGGCCGGGGATGGATTCAATGAAGGCCAGTTTCTCCTGATGACCCCGGATGCCACGTACTTCTGTCTGTGGCTTGATGCTGCGGATTTCCACTGCGGCATCCGGCCATTGCATCGCTGCGGGTTGAGTATCTGCGCCGCGATATTCATCCGACACGGTGATGTGTGGACTGTTATCCACCAATCGTTTGATGAAGTCATTTTCTGATCCCTGCATCAGGGCAGATACAGCGAGAAAGAATGCGGTGCCCAGCACAATGCCTGACAGCGACACCAGCGTCTGACGCTTGCGTGCCAGAAGGTGGGTGACGGCGATGCCAAGTTGCAGACGCATGTTACTTCGTTGCCGTGCTGCTGCTCGCGCTGGCTGCACTGGCAGGCGTAACGCGCTGACCGTCCTTGAGGCTTGCCGGTGGTGTGAGTATCACCACATCATCCGGCCCGATGCCTTCCAGAATCTCTACTTCACGGTCACCGTTGATTCCGGATTTGACTTCGGTCTGAACGGCTTTACCGCTGCGCACCAGCCAGATCTTGCCATTGTTCACTGCGCTTGCTGGCAACAGCCAGACATTGTCATGCGTTTCAATGATGATGTTGGTATCGGTGGTCATGCCCACGCGCAACGGGGTATCTGCTGCAAGGCTGATGCGTACCCGATAGCTGCGGGTGTTGGTATCGCCGCGCGGTGTCACTTCCTGTACCTGTCCTTTCTGTACCTGGGCAGGAAAGGCATCAGCTCGAATCAGAACGCGTTGTCCCTTCATCACCAGTGGAATGTCTTCTTCATCGACATCGGCAGAGACACGCAGACTGCCTTCAACTGCTACATAAAAGACCGTCTGATTGATGGCGATGTATTGACCTACTTCGCCGTCACGGCGCATCACGATGCCTTCACTGGGAGAGCGCAACACCATGAAAGAGCGTTCTTCGCGCGCCTTGTCGGTAGCCGCTTTGGCCGCCTTCCACTCAGCATAGGCCTTGTCGCGATCTGCCTTGGCGCCCAGCCCCTGCGCAACAATATTTTCCTGACGGTCCAGTGCCTGTCTGGCATAGAGCTCCTGCGCTGCAAGCTGTTCGATACCGTGCTGAAGATTGGCGTCTTCCAGTCTGGCCATGGCCTGTCCCTTGTGCACCCGGCTGCCTTCATCTACGAGTAATTCGGTCAGTTTGCCGGCAACGCGTGGCGCAATCGGAACATTGACGGTGGGTTCGACCACGCCGGTTGCATACACGGCCTTGATGGCGGCACCGCGTTTGAGCTGTGTGGTTTGCAGTTCAAGGGGTTTGCTGTGCCAGATGAAGTAGCCGCCTGCGGCTGCTGCCAGCAGTGCTGCCAAGACTAGCCAAGTGTTAATTTTTGTACGCATGGGGGTTGATTCTACCTGTATGGGCGGATAATGCTGTTAGTGGATCTTCACATTCTCCCGTTTCTATTGTCATATCGGGTGATAGCCGCTGTCAGAAATTTGGTGCATTCTGCGGGTTGTGTTTCCCGGTCAATAACAATCCAGAATTGTCTTCATCACTGGAGCAGTCATCATGATCAAGCTGAATATCAACGGCAAAACCCATCAGGTTGATGTCGAACCGGAAATGCCCCTGCTCTGGGTGTTACGTGATGTTCTGGGAATGACGGGTACAAAATATGGCTGTGGTGTTGCGCAGTGTGGTGCCTGCACCGTGCATGTGAATGGTGAAGCGATGCGCTCCTGCTCTGTGCCGGTTGCGGCCATCGAGGGCAAAAAAATTACCACCATCGAAGGCCTCTCGCAAAATGGATTGCACAAGGTACAGAAGGCGTGGATAGAGCACGAAGTACCGCAATGTGGCTATTGTCAGTCGGGCATGATCATGGCGGCGGTTAATCTGCTGGAAAGAAAGCCGAACCCGACAGATGCGGATATTGATCTGGCCATGACCAATATCTGCCGGTGTGGGACCTATGTACGTATTCGCGCTGCGATCCATGCAGCTGCTAAAGCATAGGAGGACTTATGGATACCGTGGTCACTTCAGCTTCCCGTCGTAGTTTTCTCAAGGCTTCTGCTGCCATCGGCGGTGGTCTTGCCATCGAGTTCACTTTGCCTGCGAATTCTCTGGCACAGTCCAGAGGCGTGGCGGCCGGACAGGAGGTCACGGCTTGGATATTGATATATCCAGATGAGCGTGTCGTCGTCCGTATAGCCCGTTCCGAGATGGGGCAGGGCAGCTTTACCGGACTGCCTATGCTGGTGGCTGAAGAGCTGCAATGTGACTGGAAAAATGTCAGCGCCGAATATGCCAGCACCACCGAGCAGATGAAGCGTAATCGTGTCTGGGGCAGCATGAGTACCGGCGGCAGTTCATCCATCCGTACCTCTCACGAAATATTGCGCAGAGCCGGCGCCACTGCGCGCACGATGTTAATCAATGCTGCAGCACAGCAGTGGAATGTAGCTGCCAGTGAGTGTGTGGCCGAGAATGGTGTCATCACACATGCCGCATCCCGGCGCAGTACTACGTTCGGCAAGGTGGCCGATGCGGCAGCCAGACTGGATGCACCTAAAGATGTGAAGCTGAAAGATCCGAAAGACTGGAAGCTGCTTGGAACAGCCAGAAAGCGTTTCGACATTCCAGACAAAGTGACGGGCAAGCAGGTTTATGGCATTGACGTCACGCTTCCCGGCATGTTGCATGCTTCGGTGATGCAGAGTCCGGTGTTTGGCGGCAAGGTCAGGTCGGTAGATTCAGCTGCCGCTGAGAAGATCCGCGGTGTGAAACAGATCGTCCGGCTTGAGAATGCAGTGGCGGTGGTTGCCGATAACTGGTGGCGCGCCAATCAGGCATTGAAGACCGTGAAAGTGGAATGGGACGAAGCGGGCAACAGCAATGTCAGTTCAGATTCCATCATGGCGCTGTTGAGTGCCGGACTGGATGATCCCGCGATCCCGAATGCTAAGAAAACAGGTGATGCAGCAACTGCCCTGAGTGGCGCTGCCAGAGTGATGGAGGCTGAGTACTTCACGCCCTATCTCAATCACGCGACCATGGAACCGCAGAATTGCACAGCATGGGTGAAGGGCGACAAGGTCGAAGTATGGGCGCCGACTCAGAATGCTGAAGGCACAGTGACTGAAGCAGCGAAGGCTTTAGGTGTTCCCGAGATCAATGTGGAGTTTCACAAGATGCATCTGGGTGGCGGCTTTGGCCGGCGCGGTGTGGTGCAGGACTTTGTGAAGCTCGCGGTGCTGGTTGCCCGGCAGGTGAATACCAGACTGGATGTGCCGGTAAAGCTCACCTGGTCTCGTGAAGAAGACATCAAGCAGGGGGCTTACCGGCCTGTATCGTTGTACCGGATGAAGGCCGGACTTGATGCAGCGGGTAATATCACCGCGTGGCATAGCCGGATTGCTGCGCCCAGCATCATGCTCTCCTTCCAGCCTGACCGTGTACGTAACGGCATTGACACCAACGCGCTGGGTGGATTCATCGACATGCCTTATACCGTGCCGAACACGCAGGTGGATTACTCTCTGAAACAGCCGCATGTTCCGGTGACCTTCTGGCGTGCAGTGGCACATTCACAAAACCCTTTTGCGCGTGAATGTTTCATTGATGAAATGGCTCATGCAACGAACAAGGACCCGGTGGAATTTCGGCGTGTCATACTGAAAGCCGGTGATCGAAATCTGCTGGTCATGGAAGCTGCCGCCAGAGCGGCGGGGTGGAATTCTCCCTTGCCGGCAGGTGTGCATCGCGGCATCGCTGTACAGGATTCCTATGGCAGCTACGCGGCTGCGGTAATAGAGCTATCAGTATCAGATGCTGGTGAAATTGACGTTAAGCGCGTTGTGGTTGCAGTTGATTCCGGTTATGTGGTCAATCCCGATTCGGCAAAGGCGCAGATAGAAAGTAATGTGGTCTACGGGCTGACAGCAGCGTTGCTGGGTGAAATTACAATAAAGAACGGGCGGGTTGAGCAATCCAACTTCTATGACTATCAGATGCTGCGTATCAACAGGATACCCAAGGTCGAGTCGGTGCTGGTACCCACCGGCGGCACAGCCTGGGGTGGTTTCGGTGAGCCGCCACTGTCACCGCTCGCCCCCGCTCTGTGCAATGCCCTCTTTGCGGCAACAGGCAAGCGAATCCGCTCACTGCCTGTGAAAAATCATGATCTGAAGCAGGCGTAGTCGTCTGCCTGATATATAAAATCACAGGCTGCATGTCTTGCAGCATCAGTCAGAATTTACAGAGTGGCTGCTGCGTTGAATGGCCTGTTAATTGTGCACTGCACCAGAATGGATGCTTCAAATCGAGACAATGGATGCATGGATGATCGGCGAGCTGCTAAATAAAACTCTGAGATTCCTTGCCATATCTATGCTCTGACTGGTGTTAGCTGTGCTGGCACATGGATTGCATTGTGTGTAGTGAAGAGAAGTTTTCGCATTGCTTCCCTCAATTCTCGCTCACTCCTCATAAAGGGTAATCCTATGCAGCAACATCGCAACATTCGATCTGGCATCAGCAAAATTGCTGCCATGCTGGGCCTTATTTCAGTCGCCACTCCTTTCTATCAAGCTTCAGCTGCTGATGTTTCTGTTGGCGCTGGCGTGCGAACCAGTCTTGTCAGCGACAAAGATGCAGGTACTGACTTTAGCCTGAACAGTGCTCGTATTTATCTCAGTGGCAAGGCAAGTGACCAGATTGGATTCATGTTCAATACTGAGTACGACGGCGAACAGATCAAGCCAATCGACGCAGTTGCCCAGATTGCATTTTCCGATCAGTTCAATATCTGGGCGGGTCGCTTCCTGGCACCAACAGATCGTGCGAATTTGTACGGACCCTATTACGCAAGTCATTGGGGTGTCTACAACGACGGTGTACAGGATGGTTATGCCTTTGTGACTACGGGCCGCAGTGATGGTGTGGCCTACTGGGGTCAGTTCGATAAGCTGAAACTGTCAGCGGGTGTGTTTGATGTGCCTTCCACAACCGGTCCTGCGCCTGCATCTGGTAAAGAGGCAATGTATGCGGCGCGTGCTCAGATAGATCTCTGGGATCCAGAGGGTGGTTATTACCTCAATGGTACGTATTACGGTGATAAGGATTTGCTCGCATTTGGGCTTTCTACCAATGTAATTGGTAGTGATACGTCCTATTCGTTTGATGCCTTGATGGAGAAAAAGCTCCCTAATGCAGGTGTGGTGACATTGGAAGGGGAGTACGCCAAGTATGAAGGTTTTTCAGGTGGCTACACTGGTACGAAAAGTGATGGCTACTACGTACTTGCAGCCTATTTGTTCCCAGTCAAGGTTGGAGCTGGGAAGTTCCAGGTTCTGGCGAAGCATGCAGCAACTGACTTTACGCCATCTGACAAATGGACCACTAATGAGTTTGATCTGAATTACATCCTCAAGCAATTCAATGCTCGCGTCAGTGCCTTCTATATCAAGTCGGATAAGGACGTGGGCGCAGATTCAACTAAATATGGTCTCGGCCTGCAGATCCAGATGTAACTCACACCTTTATATACTTTATTTACGAGGTTAGTGTAATGAATAAACATAGCAAATTGATACCAGTGTTGACGCTGGTTGCCAGTATGGTTTCAGCCACACTGGCCCAGGCAGCCGACACAATCAAGGTGGGTGTGTTGCACTCGCTGTCCGGCACCATGGCCATCAGTGAAACCACCCTGAAAGACACCGTGCTCATGATGATTGATGAGCAAAACAAGAAAGGAGGTGTGCTGGGCAAGAAGCTCGAAGCGGTGGTGGTCGATCCAGCATCAAACTGGCCGCTGTTTGCGGAAAAAGCTGAGCAACTTCTGGTGAAGGACAAAGTGGCTGTGACCTTCGGTTGCTGGACTTCGGTATCGCGCAAGTCAGTCCTGCCTGTGTTCGAAAAGAACAACGGCATACTGTTCTATCCGGTGCAGTACGAAGGTGAAGAATCTTCCAAGAACGTGTTTTACACCGGCGCTGCTCCTAATCAGCAGGCTATTCCAGCTGTGGATTATCTGATGAAAGAAGTAGGTGTGAAGCGCTGGGTGCTCGCTGGTACCGACTATGTGTATCCGCGTACTACCAACAAGATCCTTGAAGCCTATTTGAAGTCAAAGGGCGTGGCTCAGGCCGATATCATGATCAACTACACCCCATTCGGTCATTCCGACTGGCAGGGTATTGTTTCTGATATCAAGAAATTCGGTTCGGCTGGTAAGAAAACCGCTGTCGTCTCCACCATCAATGGTGATGCCAATGTACCTTTCTACAAGGAACTGGGTAATCAGAAGATTTCTGCTGAAGACATTCCGGTCGTAGCGTTCTCGGTTGGTGAAGAAGAGTTGGCTGGTATCGACACCAAGCCACTGGTTGGACACCTGGCAGCATGGAATTATTTCCAGAGCGTCAATGCACCGATCAACAAGGAGTGGATCGCCAAGTGGCAGGCATTCACCAAGAATCCGAAGCGTACTTTCAATGACCCGATGGAGGCGACAGTAATCGGTTTCCAGATGTGGGTTAAAGCAGTTGAAAAGGCCAAGACTACTGATACCACTAAAGTGATCGATGCCATGCCCGGCATTGAAGCCCCCAATCTGACCGGTGGCGTGGCAAAGATGTTGCCTAATCACCATCTGACCAAGCCGGTTCTGATTGGTGAAGTTCGCGCCGATGGTCAGTTCAATGTTGTGTGGAAAACTCCGGGTCTGGTGGCGGGTGATGCATGGACTGACTATCTGCCTGAAAGCAAGGTCATCGAAGCGGACTGGGTGAAGCTGAAGTGTGGTAACTACAACACTGTCACCAAGGTGTGCAGTGGCCAGAACTACAAGTAATTCATATTGATGATCTGACTTGTAAATCGAGATTAACGCCTCATGGATGAGGCGGTCCAATCCAACTGATTAAACTATACGAAAGGACATACATGCTTCTTTCAACGGGGCGCGACATCCGAAGCTGGCTGAACCTGATTGCCTGTATCTGCTTTTCATTTCTTGCTGTTTCTGTTCAGGCTCAGGAAGTTGCTGATAGCAGTGAAGCAACTGCCAGTTCTGCCAGCAGTGCAATGGCAGAGGGATATGATGCGCTCGTCATGCAGTTACCTGCTGCAACCTACAGCGATAAAAGCGAAATCGTACTGAAGCTTCTGAAGTTGCAGACACCCGCTGCCCGTTCGGTGCTGACAGCGTTTCTTGAAGATAGTCTGTATTCACGAACAGCTGATGGCAAAGTGTTCATCGGTACAGAAGCTGAGGATGGTCTTAAGCTTGTTGATGCAATCACTCTTCAGGCTGCGGGTAGCGAGCCGGTTGAAGGGTTTGAAAAAATTGGTACGAACAATTCACTGCGCAAGGCGCTGCGTGCTGCAGTGGCTCAATTCGATTTAAGTAGTGAACTGGCTGAAAAGCGTGCGGCAGCAGTGACCGAGATGCTGCGTTCACTTGACGAGGCTTCAGCTGCGGCACTGCGTGCACAGCTGGGCAGGGAAACTGATCCGAAAATAAAAGAGTCTATTAGTATCGGTCTCGCATTGGTCGATCTGGACAGCAGTGAAGCAAAGACACGACTGGCTGCGATTGAAACCTTGCAGGGAAGCATGAATCCTGATGTGTACAACCGCCTGAAGCAGCTGGTAACACCTGATGAGAGTGGCGGCTATAGCGAACTGGATGTTGAGGTGCGCGCTGCTGCTCTCAAGCTGGTGACACACATGGAGAGTATGCGCAGCCTGTATGGCGCAGGTGAAACGGTCTTTTTTGGTATCAGCCTGGGCTCGGTGCTGGTGCTTTCCGCGATCGGGCTGGCAATTACATTCGGGGTGATGGGGGTCATCAATATGGCGCATGGCGAGCTGATGATGCTCGGTGCCTATACCACTTACGTTATACAGCTGTTGATGCCGGATCATATCGGTATATCAGTGCTTGTGGCGATTCCCGCTGCCTTCATGGTGTCGGGACTGGTCGGAGTGCTGATTGAGCGTGGACTTGTAAGATTTTTATACGGACGGCCTCTGGAAACCTTGCTGGCTACATTTGGCGTCAGTCTTATCCTGCAGCAGATAGTCAGAGATGTTTTTACCGCCAACAACCGACCGGTCCAGACCCCTGACTGGATGTCCGGTTCATTGCAGCTCAATGAAGCGTTCGCGCTGACTTATAACAGGCTGTATGTGGTGCTGTTTACGGCGCTGGCGTTTGTGGCGTTGTTGCTGGTGCTGAAGCGAACCACACTGGGCTTGAATGTCAGAGCGGTGGCTCAGAACCGGGCCATGGCCAGGGCGATGGGTATTCGTACCGCCTGGGTTGATGCGATGACCTTTGGTCTGGGTTCAGGTATTGCAGGTGTGGCAGGTGTGGCACTTAGCCAGCTGACCAATGTAGGCCCTAATCTTGGTCAGCAATACATCGTTGATTCCTTCATGGTCGTGGTGTTCGGCGGTGTCGGGAATTTGTGGGGAACGCTGATCAGCGGCATGTCGCTCGGTGTGGTGAACAAGTTGCTTGAACCGTATGCCGGTGCAGTGCTGGCAAAGATATTCGTGCTCATCTTCCTCATTCTGTTTATTCAGCGTCGGCCGCGCGGATTGTTCCCGCAGAAGGGCCGGGCAGCGGAGGGTTGAACATGACATCTCTCACAGGTAATCCTCCGGCTGGCATGGTATTGAATGAAGAGAGTACCGCTGGCCGTTTATGGCAGGCGATGCGTGGTGATCGCGGCGGTCAGATTCTGCTGGGTATCTTGCTGTTACTCGGTGTTGCCGTACCGGTGCTGCATCTGTTCGTTCCGGAAAATTCGGCCATGCACCTGTCAGGTTATACCGTGACATTGCTCGGCAAATATCTCTGCTATGGGCTGCTGGCGATCGCAGTCGATCTGGTGTGGGGCTACTGCGGCATTTTAAGTCTGGGACATGCTGCCTTCTTCTCGCTGGGTGGCTACGCCATGGGCATGTATCTGATGCGGCAGATCGGTACGCGTGGTGTGTACGGTGATCCGGTGTTGCCGGATTTCATGGTGTTCCTGAACTACAAGGAATTGCCCTGGTTCTGGCATGGCTTCGACATGTTCTGGTTTGCCATGATCATGGTGCTGCTGGCACCCGGACTGTTGGCATATGCATTTGGCTGGCTGGCTTTCCGGTCGCGGGTGACCGGCGTGTACCTGTCGATCATTACTCAGGCGCTGACCTATGCATTAATGCTGGCATTCTTCCGTAATGACATGGGCTTTGGCGGTAACAACGGGTTTACTGATTTCAAAGACCTGCTGGGTTTTGCGCTGAACAATCCCGGTACCCGTATCGGACTGTTTATATGTACTGTGATTGTACTGGCGCTGGCTTATATGGCATGTCGTTACATTGTCGCCTCGCGTGCCGGCCGGGTTGTTGCGGCCATCCGCGATGCTGAAAGCCGCACGCGTTTCATAGGCTATCGCGTTGAATCCTACAAAGTATGGATCTTCACCTTCTCGGCAGTGCTTGCCGGTATTGCCGGTGCCTTGTATGTCCCGCAGGTTGGCATCATCAACCCGAGTGAATTCGCACCGATCAATTCAATTGAAGTGGTGATCTGGGTGGCCGTAGGTGGACGTGGCACACTCTACGGCGCTGTGGCTGGTGCCGTGCTGGTCAACTATGCCAAGACTTATTTTACGGCGGCCTTGCCTGAATTCTGGTTGTATGCCCTCGGCGCTCTGTTTGTACTGGCAACACTCTTTCTGCCGAAAGGTCTGGTGGGGTTGCGTAGCAAAGTGAAGGATGCCGTATGAATGCAAGTGCGCTTTTCAAACAGCAATATCAGCGCTGGATAGGTCCTGACAAACGCAGCCGTGCACCGGGTGCGGATATTTCACACCAGACTATTCTGTATCTGGAAGACATTACGGTCAGCTTCGATGGTTTCAAGGCTCTGAATGCCCTGACGCTTTATATCAATGTCGGGGAGTTGCGTTGCATCATCGGTCCCAATGGTGCCGGCAAGACCACAATGATGGATGTGATTACAGGTAAAACCCGTCCCGACAGTGGCTCCGCGTGGTTCGGACAGACACTGAATCTGCTGGAGCTCACCGAACCGGAAATTGCCCAGGCCGGAATCGGCCGGAAGTTCCAGAAGCCTACTGTGTTCGAACAGCATAGCGTTTACGAGAATCTGGAGTTGTCCATTTCCGGTCACAAGACGGTATGGCCGAATCTGCATGCCAGACTCAGCAAGCAGCAACGGGAAAACATCGACAGTGTGCTTGAAACCATTGGTCTGCAGGAACAGGTACATCGACGCGCAGGGGCATTGTCGCATGGACAGAAGCAATGGCTGGAAATAGGCATGTTGCTGATGCAGGACCCACAACTGCTGCTTGTCGATGAGCCGGTGGCCGGCATGACACCACAGGAAACGGAACGCACAGCCGAGTTGCTGACTTCACTGGCTGGCAAGCACTCGGTGGTGGTGGTTGAGCACGATATGGTGTTCGTGCGTTCTATCGCAAGGACTGTAACCGTTCTGCATGAAGGTAGTGTGCTGGCTGAAGGCAGCATGGATCAGGTGCAGAGCAACCCCAAGGTCAAAGAAGTCTATCTTGGCGAGTAATGCATGCTGAACATTAACGGCCTGAATCAATTCTATGGCGGTAGTCACACCTTATGGGACGTGCAGATGACGGTACCGAAAGGTTCTATCACCTGCCTGATGGGACGCAACGGAATGGGCAAGACGACCCTGCTCAGATGCATCATGGGTTTGCTCACAACTCAATCCGGCCAGATTGAGTTTGAAGATAAAGAGTTGCGTGATGTCTCTGCTGAACGTCGTGCTTCACTCGGTATTGGCTATGTGCCGCAGGGGCGTGAGATATTTTCGCAGCTGACTGTTGAGGAGAATCTGCGTATCGGGTTACCGGTGCGGCAGGACAGACGTAGATCCATTCCTGACCATATATTTGAAATGTTTCCGGTACTGAAGCAGATGCTGGGTCGGCGTGGTGGTGACCTTTCGGGTGGTCAGCAGCAGCAACTGGCCATCGGGCGTGCGTTGGTCATCGAGCCGCGTTTCCTGATTCTTGATGAGCCTACAGAAGGTATTCAGCCGAACATCGTGCATGAAATAGGTGAGCTGATTCAGAAGCTCAACCGTGAAATCGGCCTGACTGTCCTGCTGGTGGAGCAGAAACTGCCCTTTGCCCGTCGAGTGGCCAGTGAATTTCGCATCCTTGATAAGGGACGCATGGTGGTTGGGGGACAGATCAGTGAGCTGAGTGACGAGCTGGTACGACAGCACCTGACTGTCTGATCAGGCGGGTAAACGGGCTCGCTACTTGCAAGGAGAGTGCAGGGCATGCCGCGCGACGACGATTAGAAGTCCGGTCATGCCTGTAAATACTTCACACGCACAGCAACAATAATCCTCTTACATCGCAGCATGATCGCGGATTCCACACTGCAATCGACGGGCTCAACGTCGCCCATGACTATTCCACAGGGTTGGTATGCCAGGTTGCAGTTGGGATTCACTGCGCGCGAGCACTGCACTGTATTAAGTCACCGTCAGCACGCAGGCCCTTTACTGGTGCAGCGACCCTTCTATCCGGAAGGGGCGCCCTGCCATGTTTACCTTATTCACCCGCCGGGCGGGGTGGTTGCAGGTGATCACATAGAGTTGAATGCTTCACTTGCGAGCGGCACACATGCGGTAATCACTACACCCGCAGCCACCAAATTTTACCGGGCAGCGCATGGACGGCAGGCGGTGATAGAGCAGCATTTGCAGCTCAATGAGGCAACACTGGAGTGGCTGCCTCAGGAATCCATTTTCTTTAATGGCACGGCTGTGCGCATGCGTACCAGGATAGATCTGGACAAATCATCGCGATTTATCGGCTGGGAGATGGCCTGTTACGGCCGGCGCGCAAGCCGGGAAACCTTCGATGAAGGCGATCTGCATCAGGCACTGGAGGTGTGGCTCGCTGGCAAGCCTTTGTTACTTGATCATCTGCGCATTCAGGGTGGGCACGAAATGCAGCAGGCCAAATGGGGGCTGAATGGTCGTAGCGCGCTGGGCAGTCTGGTTGCATACCCGGCTACAACAGCAGATGTCAGTGCGGTGCGCGATCTGGCACTGGATGTGCAAGCATTCAGTTGCACTCTGGTGGATGGCGCATTGCTGTGTAGATGTCTGTGCACAGATGGTGCAGAGCTGAAGGCGATGCTGCAGCAGGTCTGGGCCTGTCTACGCCCCCGTTTGCTGGACAGACCTGCAGTTCCTCCGCGGATATGGGTTACCTGATGTGAGTACTACAAGGCATGAACGATGGAATTGACTCCTAGAGAAAAAGACAAACTATTGCTGTTTACGGCTGCATTGCTTGCAGAGCGGCGCAAGGCGCGTGGCTTGAAACTGAATTATCCGGAAGCGGTTGCTTATATCTCTGCTGCCATCATGGAGGGTGCTCGCGATGGACGCACTGTGGCTGATCTGATGCACTTCGGTACAACTCTGCTGTCGCGCGATGAGGTGATGGAGGGTATCGCCGAACTGATTCCTGAAGTACAGGTGGAAGCTACATTCCCTGACGGTACCAAGCTGGTGACTGTCCATCAGCCAATTCCATAAATAAATTCAGAAGTGATGCCAACATGATTCCAGGTGAATTGTTTGCTGAATCGGGTGAGATTGAACTCAATCCGGGCAGGCCCACAGTCAGAGTGCAGGTGGCCAATACCGGAGATCGACCGGTACAGGTGGGTTCTCACTATCACTTCTTCGAGACTAATTCGGCGCTTCAGTTCGACAGATCTGTTGCTCGAGGTTTTCGCCTGAATATTGCGTCCGGTACTGCGGTGCGATTCGAGCCCGGCCAGACCCGTGAAGTAGAGCTGGTGCGTTATGCAGGTGAAGGCAGGGTTTATGGTTTCCAGCAGAAGGTGATGGGATCACTATGAAGATGGATCGACGCGCCTATGCCGAGATGTTTGGGCCCACTACGGGTGACCGTTTACGTCTGGGTGATACCGATCTGATTGTAGAAGTTGAACGTGACTTCACTATCTATGGTGAAGAAGTGAAGTTCGGTGGCGGCAAGGTCATCCGCGACGGCATGGGTCAGAGTCAGCGCCCAGCAGCTGAATGTGTCGATACGGTGATCACCAATGCGCTGATCATTGATCACTGGGGTATCGTCAAGGCGGATATAGGCCTGAAGCATGGTCGCATTGCCGGCATCGGCAAAGCCGGCAACCCCGATGTTCAGCCCGGTGTCACCATCATTATTGGCCCCGGTACTGAAATCATTGCAGGTGAAGGCATGATTGCGACACCCGGTGCAATTGACTCACATATACATTTTATCTGCCCGCAGCAGGTTGACGAAGCGCTGATGTCGGGTGTGACCACCATGATCGGAGGTGGCACTGGCCCGGCAACGGGTACTAACGCCACTACCTGCACGCCGGGACCTTGGCATATCGAACGCATGTATCAGGCACTGGAAGATCTGCCGATGAACTTCGGTCTGCTTGGCAAAGGCAATGCCTCCTTACCGGAGGGACTGGTGGAGCAGGTCAAGGCAGGAGTGATGGGGCTGAAGCTGCATGAAGACTGGGGTACCACGCCGGCGGCGATAGATTGCTGTCTGAGTGTGGCGGATGACTACGATGTGCAGGTTGCTATTCATACCGACACTTTGAATGAGTCGGGTTTTGTTGAGGACACATTTGCTGCATTCAAGGGTCGTGCAATTCACACCTATCATACTGAAGGCGCGGGCGGTGGCCATGCACCGGACATCATCAAGGCCTGCGGTGAAGCCAATGTGCTGCCGTCTTCTACCAATCCGACGCGACCCTATACCATCAATACCATTGATGAACATCTGGATATGCTGATGGTATGTCATCACCTTGATCCGGAAATTGCCGAAGATGTGGCATTCGCCGAATCACGAATCCGTCGAGAGACCATTGCCGCTGAAGACATCCTGCATGACCTCGGTGCATTTTCCATGATTTCCTCGGATTCACAGGCCATGGGCCGGGTCGGTGAGGTGGTTACCCGTACTTGGCAGACTGCGCACAAGATGAAAGTGCAGCGTGGTACTTTGGCGCAGGATTCAGCCCGCAACGATAACTATCGTGTGCGTCGCTATATTGCCAAGTACACCATCAATCCGGCATTGACCCATGGAGTGGCTCATGAAGTAGGGTCGATTGAAGTGGGCAAGCTGGCTGATATCGTGTTGTGGAGGCCCGCATTCTTCGGCGCCAAGGCTGCCTTAATCATCAAAGGGGGCATGATCGCAGCGGCTCCCATGGGAGATGCCAATGCTTCGATTCCCACGCCGCAGCCGGTGCATTTCCGGCACATGTTCGGTGCACTGGGCGGAGCGCGTCATGCCACCTCAGTGAGTTTTGTCTCACAAGCGGGACTGCACAGCGGCATGGCAGAACGATTGGGCTTGAAGAAGCAACTGGTAGCCGTGCGTGGTACCCGCAGCATACGCAAGAAAGATCTGGTTCTGAATAATTATCAGCCGCACATTGAAGTTGATTCGCAGACTTATGAAGTGCGTGCTGACGGGCAATTACTGACCTGTGAACCGGCGACCGTCCTGCCGCTTGCACAGAAATATTTTTTATTCTGATGACATGAAACTGGTCAATATCACACAACGCATTGATACGGACAGGGCTGTGCAGGCACGTCTGGTGCTGCCATTTGAAATGCGCCAGAGAAGCCGTCTGCGTGCGCAGCTGGATACCGGCGAAGAAGTGGGCCTGATACTGGAACGCGGCACGCTATTGCGCGGCGGTGACTGCCTTCTGGCAGATGATGACCGGGTAGTAGAGGTGGTTGCTGCCGCAGAGCAAGTATCAGTGGTCGAGGCAGATGATCCATGGCAACTGGCGCGCGCAGCTTATCACCTGGGTAATCGGCATATTTCATTGCAGGTTGGTAATGGCTGGTTACGTTACCTGCATGATCACGTTCTCGACGAAATGGTGCGTGGTCTGGGTTTCACTGTCACCTGTAAGTTGTTGCCATTTGAGCCAGAAGCCGGTGCCTATGCACATGCGGGTGCAGGTAATTCACACCATCATTCATTTGTGCTGAGGGCGAATCATCCCCATGCGCATGATTGAGTCACAGAGAGCAGAGCAGGATCCACTGGCCTTGCTAAGGTTGTGTCAGCTGGTCAGTCCGGCATTGCCGGTGGGTGCCTACAACTTTTCACAGGGTCTTGAATACGCTGTGCATGCAGGCTGGGTACACGATGAGGCCACTACGCAGAGCTGGGTGCTTGGTATCGCGCGGCACACGGTTGCCACGCTGGATCTGCCTTTGCTTATCCGCATGCATGATGCATGGAGTCGCGATAATGAAAATCAGGCTCGATACTGGAGTGCCTACCTGCTGGCTTCGCGTGAAACAGAAGAGCTGCGGGCAGAAGAGCGGCATCTTGGGCGATCACTTGCCAAAGTACTGGTGTCGCTGGGTATGAGTGATGCGGGCCCATGGTGTCGGCACGAACAAGCCAGTTATGCATGCCTGTTCGCACTCGCAGCCGCAAGATGGCTGGTGAGCGCAGAGCAGGCCGGCCAGGGGTATCTCTGGGCCTGGTGTGAAAATCAGGTGCTCGCAGCATTAAAGTTGCTGCCACTCGGTCAATCTGCGGGGCAGCGTATGCTCAATGAGTTATTGCCTTGCATTCCGTCACTGGTTACGGCCGCGACTCGGCTGGCTGATGAAGAAATAAGTATGGCCTCGCCATCGCATGGTATGGCCAGTGCCTGGCATGAAACCCAGTACACCCGATTGTTCAGATCCTAGGAGAAGTCATGAAAAAGTCTGTATGTATCGCCGTGAGCTGTCTGTTTGCCCCCGCATGGGCAATGGCGCATCCGGGACATGATCTGTCGTCCGGCATGATGAGCGGCTTGTTACATCCTCTGGATGGTATCGATCATCTGGTTGCGATGCTTGTAGCAGGTTGTTGTGCTGCACAATTCAGTAAAGCACAATGCTGGGCAGTCCCCGCTGGCTTTGCACTGGTGATGTTGCTGGGTATCGGGCTTGGATACTCACAGGTTTCGCTGGGTCATGTTGAACCGAAAATCGCTGCTGCTGTCATTATGCTGACCTTGCTGATGATGGGGTCAGTAAGCTTTGCACTTTCAATCAGTGTGCTGCTGATTACCTGTATGGGGCTGTTACTAGGTTATGAGTATGGTACTGAGTTTCCTCATCAATCAGGTGGCGTCAGTTACCTGACAGGTTTCGCGCTCAGTACCGCTATCCTGTATGTGACCGGGTATCGGCTTGCGAAATTGCTGATGAAGGCGATAAACATGCGTCGCTCTTGCCTGCCGTATCCGGCATCTCCTCAATAATTGAGCTGTTGTAATGCAGTTCAGGTTGTCACGGTTTTATAGTGGGGTTTCTATGAGTAATAGTGTTCTGCGTGTGGGTGTGGGTGGCCCGGTTGGATCAGGAAAGACGGCGCTGGTGGATGCATTGTGCAAGCAACTGCGCGAGCGTTACCGGATCGCGGTGGTCACTAATGACATTTACACCCGCGAGGATGCCGAATTTCTGATCCGCAGTCAGGCGTTAACGCCGGACCGCATACGAGGGGTGGAAACAGGAGGGTGTCCACATACCGCGATTCGTGAAGATGCCTCCATGAATCTGTCGGCAATTGATGACCTTATGGAAGCATTTCCGGACCTTGAATTGATCATTGTGGAAAGCGGTGGCGACAATCTCGCTGCCACCTTCAGTCCTGAGCTCTCTGATCTGACGCTCTATGTTATTGATGTGGCAGCTGGAGACAAGATTCCCCGCAAGGGTGGTCCGGGGATCATGCGATCCGATCTGCTGATCATCAACAAGACGGATCTGGCACCTTATGTGGGTGCATCACTGGATGTGATGGATCGTGATGCAAAGAAGATGCGTGGTGACAGGCCGTTTGTATTCACCAATATGAAAACAGGCAATGGCCTGGATACCGTAATCAACTTTATTATCAAACAAGGCATGTTACGCGCGTCGCCTGTGCCGGCGTGAGCGAGCAACTTTGTGTGGGGTTACATACCCAGTCCGGACAGCATGGCATCCACATCCTGCTGGTCGCCGACGGTATTACCGTGATGCACGCCGGGGATTACAGGGCCATAGCCGTGTGAACTGATGTCGGGTTTCTGACAGGCTGTAGTTGTCTGAAGATTACCTATCCTGACCAGCGTGTTGAGAGCCAGTTCCAGTTCGCCGACCAGTTTCATCACGCTACGGATGATTTGTCCGCTCAGATCCTGATATCCCTGTGTCAGTAATACATCAGTGAGCATACTGCGCACCGATCTGGCATTGACGAGTGCGGTGTCTGCAAACAATGCCATTTCATTCGCCGATTCGTTGCGTATCCCTCCAGATGCATTGCCGGCGCACAACAAGCTTTCTGCTTTATGGGTAATGGCATCAAGCAGAGGACAGGATTGATCGATCAGATCCATTGTCCGGTGTGCCGCCTCATCTGTCAGTTTTAGTACATGAGCCAGTCGGTGGCGGGCATCAGGTATCTCCCGTTCGGCCAGATCAAGCAGCCGGGAGTCAATACGGAATTGTTCAAGAGCTGCCTGTAAGTCACCGGCGACCTGTCTTACCCCACTCATCAGAGAGGAGTTCTGCGCGGCATTCAGTTCATAGAGGGCCAGGGTAAATGCTGCCTGGTCATTCTGTTCCAGCGCATCATTCAATGCCTGCACCAGGACGGCGTTGCAGGCCATCCCTCGTTGAACGGCATTCATGAGGCTAGGCCGCTGACTGGGTCTTGGTGGCGAAGATCTTCTCGATCTTTTCCTTCAGAACGGCTGCAGTAAATGGCTTGATCACATAGCCGCTGACGCCCGCCTGAGCTGCTTCAATAATCTGCTCTCGCTTGGCTTCAGCGGTAAGCATCAGCACAGGCATCTTGGAGAGTCTTTCATCTGCCCGAACCTGACGCAACAACTCTACGCCGGGCATGCCGGGCATGTTCCAGTCTGTAATCAGAAAGTCGAAATTACCGGCTTTCAATAATGGTAACGCGGTCAGTCCGTCATCCGCCTCGGTCACATTGCTATAGCCAAGATCCTGTAGCAGACCTTTGATAATGCGTCGCATGGTCGAAAAGTCATCAACCACCAGAATGCTCATGTTCGATTGTGCAGCCATGCTGTTCTCTCTTCTCTGCGACGCAACTGCGCCATTGATCTTCAATGACTATCGGCAACCTCTCGGGCTACTTGAGCCGGTACAAGACGTATTTCAGACGCCTCTCATGTGACATGGATCACGCATTCACGCTTGTGAAACTGTTGGATAACAACGTGGATTGTCCGGAAGCAGTCGCCATCTCCATGTTGATGCAATGTCTAGAGTTAATGAGATGTGAATGGTTGATGGGTAGAGGACGCCATCTGTTTTCACCCATTAATCCTGATAACGACGGATAACTGACGTTTCGAAGTCATTCTGGCCGCACAAGTGTGAACCGCTCCACACAATTTATGGCGGCACGGCATTTGCAATATTCCTCGCAACACAGTGTGTACAAGTCAGGAGTGCCGGACAGATGACGCCATTAGATAGCCATCAGCGAGCGCAGCCGTTCCCATCTTTATGGGAGGGTAATGTGCTCGGCAGTATCAGTATTGATGAATCTGATTCATTGCATACAGCAGCATGTCTACTCAAGGCAATGAACGGGTCAGATTCTGTCCATCCAGTCCAATATCGTGATTGGCTTCTCGAAGTGGCAAAGGGCAGGCCGCAGCAAGTGGCATTCATTCTCGAACAGTGGGCAAGGTAATAAATCAATTATGACAGCTCAAGCTACATATTCAGGAATAGAGCGCGCAGCCATTCTTATGATGACTCTAGGTGAGTCAGCTGCCGCCGCCGTTCTGAAACAACTGGATGCCAAGGTCGTCCAGCGCATTGGTTCCAGCATGGCGCAGATTACCGGTGTATCACGGGAAGGGGTCAGCTCGGTTTTGAATAAGTTTTCTACTGATCTTGAGCTTCAAACATCCATCGGTGTGGATTCGGATCAGTACTTGCGCAATGTATTGAAGGAAGCGCTGGGTGCAGACAAGGCCAATGCAGTGATTGACAGGATACTCGGTGGTCGTAGCAGTCGCGGACTTGAAGCGCTCAAATGGATGGAAGCCAAACAGGTGGCGGACATGCTGCGCAATGAACATCCGCAGATCATATCAATCGTTCTGTCATACCTGGATTCAGATCAGTCGGCAGCCATTCTCAATGCCATGCCGGAAATCATGCGTGCCGACATTATCACCCGTATTGCAACGCTTGAAGGTGTGCATCCATCCGCGCTCGATGAGCTGGATCAGGTGCTCGAAAAACAGTTCAGCGGCGGTGGAGCATCAAAATCCTCCGGTTTTGGTGGACCGAAGGTTGCGGCTGGCATTCTCAATCTGGTCGGTGCAGCCACAGAGGGAAAAATTGTCGAAGAAATCGGCAAAACAGATACTAATCTGGCGCAGAAGATTCAGGACCTGATGTTTGTGTTTGATGACCTGATAGATGTTGATGATCGTGGCATGCAGGAACTGATGCGTGAAATTCAGAATGACAAATTGATTATCGCTCTGAAGGGTGCGGATGACGCACTCAAGGAACGCTTCTTCAAGAACATGTCATCCAGAGCATCAGAAACTTTGCGGGAAGATCTTGAATCAAAGGGACCGGTCAAGCTCAGTGAAGTTGAAGCAGTCCATAAGGAAATTCTGGTTATCGCCAGACGTATGTCAGATGAAGGTCGAATTCAGCTCGGTGGTAAGGGCGGCGACGAATATGTGTAGCCAATCTACGATGCTTGTTTGATATCCGGTTTGCTATGAGACGTATTTATATGAGGTTGACTTTGCGATGAATGACGGTGCTGTAATTCTTGGTCAGGACGAAATTGATGCGCTGCTGCATGGCGTGGATGGCGCTGATGTGCCTGTAGACGGCGGTACCAACGTATCCGGTGAAGTCCGTAGTTACGACATCTCGACAGAAATGCGTGTCGTGCGTGGACGTATGCCGACACTTGAGATGATCAATGACCGGTATGCGCGACTGTTGCGTATTGCGTTGTTCAATATGGTCCGCCGGACACCGGAAATATCGGTGTCGCCCATCCAGGTGAAAAAATACAGTGAATACGTGCAGACCCTGCACCTGCCTGCCAGTCTCAATATGATCAAGCTGGCTCCGCTGCGGGGTACTGCATTATTTGTCATGGACTCCAGGCTGGTGTTTACCCTGGTTGATAATTTCTTCGGAGGAACTGGACGGCACGCCAAGATTGAAGGCCGTGAGTTCACCGGAACAGAGAATCGCATCATCCAGCTGGTGCTTAAACAGGCATTTCAGGATTTGCAGGAGGCATGGGCACCTGTCAGTGAGTTGCAGGTTGAGTATCTGAACTCCGAAATGAATCCGCATTTTGCCAACATCGTCGGTCCGTCAGAAATCGTTGTTGTCACGTCATTCAAGGTTGAACTGGAAGGCGGCAGCGGTGAGATTCATGTGACCTTGCCGTACACCATGATCGAGCCTATCCGTGAGCTGCTTGATACGGCAGTGCGCAGCGAACAGGCTGAAGTCAATGAAAACTGGATGCAGACCATCCGGGAAGAAGTTGAAGAAGTAAAAGTTGATCTGGTACCGATTCTGGGTCATTCAAGTCTCAATGTGGGGCAGGTACTCAAGCTGAAGGCCGGAGATGTCATTCCATGTGACTTTGATGGACATGTCACTTTACTCGCTGAGGGTGTGCCCTTTGTGCGCGGCACATTGGGTTCATCGCGTGGACAGCTGGCCGTCAAAGTAACCAACCGTATTAACAGGCGCAGCCGTTCACAGGCTCTGGTTGCCACTGGAGGTGCAATGTGACTACACAACCTTTTGCTGAAGCGGTTCAGTTCAATGACTATCGGGCGCCAGCTCAGACAGCTCAAGGCGAAACGCCTCTGCAACTGGAAGACGCGGCAGATCTGCCGGTCACTCTTGCCCTCGAAGTGGGCCGAACCCGCATTCCCATACGCGGTCTGCTGCAGCTCACTGCCGGTTCAGTGATAGAGCTGGATCGTGAAGTGGGCGATGCATTTGATGTTCTGGTGAACGGCAGGTTGCTGGCGCATGGCGAAGCAGTAATGGTCAATGACAAGTGTGGAGTGCGGCTGACCGATGTCATCCGGCCAGAGGAGCGAACCCGAAACACTGGATCGTAAGGTCAAATGTATCAAAAAGTGTCAACCGCATCACATCAAGAAGCGTTGTGCACGGCCGAAAAGGGGTTACGTCATTTTGTTTAATCCATAGACATAGAGGTCTGTTGTGGGCAAGCGCTCTAAAAATACCGATACCACTGCCTCTGCACCCAAAGAATCAACCGGACGCATTGTGCTGACTGGTGCCTGCACCATACATGAAGCCGCTGCGCTTAAAGCACACATGCTGGAGCAGTTTGCCAGACCGGCTCCTTATGAGCTTGACGGCACTGCTGTTGAACGCATCGATGCGACCGGTGTGCAGTTGCTGGTTGCGTTTTCACTCGACTGTCTGGAAAAAAACCTGGGTTTCTTCTGGAAGTGCCGCTCAGCAGTACTCGAAGAAGCCATCGAACTGATGGGCGTCGGGTCATTGCTGGAAAGTCCCGGTGTGTCATCTCTGGGCAGTGCAGGATAAATCGTCATGAGTCTGGATCTTGCGCAATTTCACGAATCATTCTTTCAGGAAAGCTTTGAAGCCCTGGAGTCAATGGAAGCCGCCTTGCTCAAATTGAGCTCTGGCGATGCAGATTCGGAAATCATCAATACCATTTTCCGTGTGGCACATTCCATCAAGGGTGGCAGTGCAACATTCGGGTTTGAGGATATAGCGGCGTTCACTCACACGGCAGAAACGCTGCTGGATCAACTGCGCAGCGGCAAGCGGCAGGTTGATCCAACAATAGTAGATGTGCTGTTGCGTTCAGTGGATGTCATGCGGGACATGCTGACCGCAACCCAGACCAAACAGGCCTCCGATACGGAACGTACCGCCGCTCTGCACGCAGAGTTACAGGCGATCATGAACGGTAACTCTGCTGCCACGGCTGTTCCGGCAGCAGTCGGCGCAGCTGTTGTGCCTGCGCCAGTCGCTGCTCCCAGTGTGGATGTCGTACCCGGCTGGCGTATCAGCCTTGTGCCCGGTGTGCAGATGCTCCAGCACGGCAATGATCCCGTGCGCATGCTCCGTGAGCTGTCACTGCTGGGAAAAATGACAACTCGCGTAGACGCAAACAAGGTACCAACGCTTGCAGATCTCGATCCGGAAGTGTGCATGCTCTCCTGGAAAATTGAGTTACGCAGTGATGCGGAACGAAGCAAAGTGGAGCAGATATTCGAATGGGTTGATGGTGAATGCGAGCTGAATATCGAGCCGCTCACCCCCGTTCAGTCCGCGGCTGCTGTACAACCGACAGCTACACCGGCAGCAGATCATGCGATTGCAGCGAGTGAAACTGCAGCAGCGACACCACCACCGGCGCCATCTGTGGCGGCAGGAGCCGCATCCCGTCCTGAAGCACCACGTTCATCAGGCAGTGAAGGCGGATCCATTCGTGTCAGCATCGAAAAAATTGATGAGATGCTGAATTCAGTCGGTGAACTGGCCATCACGCAATCAGTGCTGAGTCAGCTGGCTGCTCCCATGGAAGGCCGGCAGGCTGAAGAACTGCGTAACGCACTGGCGCAGCTGGAACGGCACATGCGTTCACTTCAGGAAAGTGTCATGCGCGTACGCATGCTGCCGATCAGCTCGGTGTTCAATCGTTTCCCGCGCATGATTCGTGATCTGGGGCAGCGTCTGGGCAAGAATCTTGAATTGAAGATGACCGGTGATCAGACCGAACTCGACAAGACAGTGCTTGAAAAGATCGGTGATCCGCTGGTGCATCTGGTGCGCAACTCAGTGGATCACGGCATCGAGACCCCGGACAAGCGGCTTGCAGCAGGCAAGCCTGCTCAAGGCACCATTGAACTCAATGCATATCACAAGGGTGGCAATGTCATTGTTGAAGTCAGTGATGATGGCGGCGGACTAAATCGCGACCGGATTCTCGCCAAAGCGCGTGAGCGTGGACTGGTAGGACCGGATGAGGAACTGTCCGAAGAGAAAATCCTGAATCTGATCTTTGCTCCCGGTTTTTCAACTGCCGAAGTGGTCAGTGATGTATCGGGACGGGGAGTCGGCATGGATGTGGTACGGCGCAACATCAACGAGATTGGTGGCCATGTGCAGATCTACTCGACTCTGGGCAAGGGCAGCACGGTACGAATCAGATTGCCACTGACTCTGGCCATTCTCGACGGGCAACTTGCACGCGTCGGCTCGGAAACCTATGTGGTACCTATCGTCTCGATCGTTGAGACCATCCAGATACGGCCCGAGCAGGTGAGCACTATTGCAAATCGCTCTGAAGTATTCCGGCTGCGCGATGAGTACATTCCCATCGTGCGACTGTATGAACTGTTCGATATCGTCGCCGACCGTACAGAGCTGTCTAATGGGCTGTTGATGATTGTCGAAGCCGATGGCAAGCGCATAGGACTGTTTGTTGATGAGTTGATGTCACAGCAGCAGGTTGTCATCAAGAGTCTCGAAACCAATTTCCGTCAGATCACAGGTCTGACCGGTGCAACCATGCTGGGCGATGGTCGTGTGGCGCTCATTCTGGATGTGCCGGGCGTCATCAGTAATTTCATCCAGCAGCAAAACGCGCGTGACCCGGCAAGGGAGGCTGCGTGAGTCAAACCAGCAATGCTGTAGCTAACAGATCAGCTGATACATCAACCAGACAGTATCTGACCTTCCAGCTGGATGGCGAAGAATACGGTGTGGGCATCCAGACAGTTCAGGAAATACGGGGCTGGTCATCGGTGACCACACTGCCAGAGTCACCGGAATGGGTGCTGGGTGTAATGGATCTGCGTGGCAGCGTCGTGCCGGTGATTGACCTGAGACGCAGACTCGCTCTGACTCCTACTACCTTCGGGCCGGCAACTGTGGTCATTGTCATCCGGGTCGAACTTGCTGCTGATAACCAGATCATTGGTCTGGTGGTCGATGCTGTCTCTGAAGTCTGTGACGTCAACGAAAACCAGCTTCATAAAATGCCGGAGATTGGCAGCCTTGCATCCAGCGAGATGGTGCAAAGCCTGGCTCACCTTGATGGCAAGACCATCATCCTGCTGGATGCTGATCGTCTTGTTTCGGGTCAGCAGATGCATTAGCGAGAGTGTTTGATGATTCTGGTGGGCAGCAACTGGGAAGCGGGTTGCTGTCTGTGGTGAAACTGTGTGAATTGAAATTGGTTGTCGCAAACCGCTGCAAATCCGGGATGCAACAAAAAGTCCGTAGTTTATTGACAGGTATTTATCATGTTCAAATTGCCCGCATTCAAGACGTCTACCTACCTGCTGGTGACAGGGGTTGCTTTGCTGCTGCCGATGTCATGGCTGGCTTACTCATATATACACAACTCAGTTGTGAATATAGACGGAGCAAAAGCAGAGCTGCAGGGTGCAGAGCTGAATGAGCTGCTGATTGATCTCGCCGGCAGAACAGGGGAGCTGGCGATTCTCGCCGCTGAAACTGAATCGGGCAGATCAGCCGACGCCGCACTGGTGGCAACCCGGATTAAGGAGGTCAGTGACACTGCGACAGAAGTCAATCGTGGGCACATGGCTGCGGTCGACGCTCTGGGGCTGCGTAGTCAGTGGGAAAAGCTCAGCACAGAACTGGCTACAATGAGTAGCAGCAGCACGGTAACACAGCTCAGTGATCTCGGTCATGAACTGAATGAATTCAGTCTCAAGGTGGCAGACAGTTCCGGAATAACACTTGATCCGGTTCTGGAAAGTTACTACCTGGGTGATGTGGTGGCGACCCGATTGCCCATTGTAATTGAGCAGACACGGCTTGCCAGCGCCGCCCTGAACCAGCTGCATCTCGCAGATGCTGATTTAGAACAGGTTCGTGAGAAAGCCTCTATGGCAGCTGGCGTGGTACTTCAGCAATATGAAGTAATGCAGCGGAATGTCGAAGTGGTGGGCGGGTCAACGGCTGCCATGAAGGGGCAGTATGATTCTGTGATTGCAGGTTCCAATGCGCTTTACAAGGAAGCTTCTAAACAGACCATGAAGACGTTACAGGCTGCACATCCTGATCTCAGAGAGGTGAGTGCGGCGCTTGCGCAGTGGCAGACAGCCTTGCATGGTATTCATCAGATACACGATCCAGTTTCAGAAGGCTTCCATAAAATTGTCAGTGAGCGCTTTACCTCAACTCGCTCAGCTCTATACACCAATCTGAGCCTGACAGCCCTGCTGCTGGCGATTGCCTCGTTCCTGAGCGTCTTGCTTGTACGAGCCATCAATAAGCCAATTACAAAAGCTTTACAGGCAATGGACGAGATGCGAGGTGGCAAGTATGACGGGCTTAATCTTGAGCAGATCGGCACCGCCGAGACGCGCACATTGATGTCACAACTGAGTGCACTGCGTGACAAGCTATGTCAAACTCTTGCGGATGAAGCTCGCCTGAAGGAAGACATTCAAGGCCAGATGACGGCGATTGGCCGGGTGCAGGCCGTGATTGAACTGGATCTGGATGGCTCAGTACGTTCTGTGAACGAAAACTTTGTGCGGATATTCGGCTATTCCCCGAATGAAATTAACGGCAAGCACCATAGTTTGCTAACGGAGCCAGTGTATGCAGCGGGAGGTGAGCACCGTGCATTCTGGGAGAAGCTGCTACGCGGCGAATACGATGCGGGTCAGTACAAGCGCATCACCAGGAGCGGCCAGCAGATATGGGTTGAGGCTTCCTACAATCCGGTACTTGATAGCCACGGTAAGCCGTTCAAGATCGTTGCCTATGCCACTGACATTACCGAGCAGGTCCTGATGTCACAGCAGTTGCAATCTGTTGTACAGGAAACTCAGACGGCAGTAAAAGCGGTGATCAACGGTGATGTAACGCAGCGTATTCCGATGCAGGGCAAGACAGGTGAGCTGGAAGAACTCTGCGGTGGTGTTAATTCATTGCTTGAATCAACCATGCGACAAGTCCAGTTGTCAGCGCAATTGCAGACGGCTGTGGATGAGACGCGCAAAGTTGTCAATTCAGCCATTGAGGGCAACCTGCAACCCCGTATTCAGACTGCCGGCATGACTGGTGAAATTGAAGCGTTATGTGCAGGGGTTAATTCATTGGTCGAGTCAATGGCCAACCTCATCAGGAACGTCAAATCCGCTGCGGGTGAAGTACACACAGGTGCAGAAGAAATCTCCAGGGGCAATAACAATCTGTCCCAGCGTACTGAAGAACAGGCCTCCAGTCTGGAAGAAACAGCTTCTTCCATGGAAGAAATGACATCTACCGTCAAGCAGACCGCCGACAATGCAGGTCAGGCCAATCAGCTGGCGATGGCCGCACGGCAGCAAGCCGAGAAGGGCGGTGCAGTAGTGGGATCTGCAGTGAAAGCCATGGGTGGCATCAATGAGGCATCGAAGAAGATCGCCGACATCATCGGTGTAATTGAAGAAATTGCCTTCCAGACCAATCTGCTGGCGCTGAATGCAGCGGTAGAAGCTGCGCGCGCTGGTGAACAGGGTCGTGGCTTTGCGGTGGTAGCAACTGAAGTACGCAATCTCGCAGGGCGCAGCGCCACTGCTTCAAAGGAAATCAAGACACTCATTCAGGACAGCGTGGCCAAGGTGGAAGAAGGCAGCAAGCTGGTGGATGAATCAGGCAAGACGCTTGATGAGATTGTCATGGCAGTCAAGAAAGTAACTGACATTGTGGCGGAAATTGCTGCCGCCAGCCGTGAACAGTCCTCTGGCATTGAGCAGGTGAACAAGGCTGTGATGCAGATGGACGATACCACGCAGCAGAATGCCGCGCTGGTTGAGCAGGCTGCGGCTGCCAGTCAGGCCATTGTTGAACAGGCGCAGACACTCAGTGAAATGATTGCGCGTTATCAGGTCGGTGATGAAGGGCAGGCAGCATTTGCACCTGTGAAATCTGAATCACGGACTACTGTTGTAACGCCCGATAAGGAGCGTCGCACCGCCAGCCGACCCTGGACCAGGCCGGCAGCCAGAACTGGTGTTCCCGCACGTGAATCAATGCCACGAAAGAGTGCTGTTGGTGCGGATGATACCGAGTGGAAGGAATTTTGATAAATGTCATCCTGTAGAGACCGGATGTGGTGACAAATTTGCTTTTATATCGAGTGGTAACTAATCATGTTCAAACTGCCCGCAGCCAGATCGTCAACCTATCTACTCGTGACGGGGCTGGCTTTGCTTCTGCCATTGACGCTGATGACGTACTCTTATGTTACTAATTCAATCTCAACCATACAAACTGCCAAATCTGAACTGCAAGGAGCGCAAGTTGACGAGCTTGTTCTGGATCTATCCGGCAAGGTAGGCGAGCTGGCGATTTTTGCTGAGGTGGCTGAAGCAGGGCAGCAAATTACTGGTAACGAATTGGCCGGTCTTCAGAAGGAAATACGAGATCTTACTTTACAGATAAACCGTGAACATCTTCTCGATATAGATGCGCTTAATATGCGCACACAGTGGGAAAAAATAAGTGTGCAGCTGTCCGCGATGGACAACGCCGCCTCACGGCAACACCTTGGAAGTCTAAGCAGCGAGCTGAATGAATTTAGCCTTAAGATCGCAGAGAATTCAGGCATTACACTTGATCCAGCTCTGGAAAGTTATTACCTGGGTGATGTGGTAGCAACCCGGTTGCCAGTAACGATTGAGCACACTGGGAAAGTTGCAGATCAGCTGATTCAATTACGCAATCCAGATGTTAACACCGAGAAAGCTCAGCAGTTTATCGCACAGCAAGCAGGTGTGATATTAAACCAGTTTGATGTGATACAGAGTAATGTGGACATCGTCGGTGGTTCAAATCCGGTATTACGTGGTCAGTTTGACAAGGCTATTACGGAGTCGAAAGCTCTGTACTCGGAGGCATCAGATAATACCCTGCAACTTCTTCAGTTGGCTCATCCGGAAGGAAAGTCTTTAGCGAATGCATTGATGCAATGGCAGGCGGCATTACATAGCAGAGATAACATCCATGATCCGATTTCCGAGGCCTTTCAGAAGATTGTTGATGACCGCTATAAGTCAACCAAGTTGGACTTGTATAAAAATCTGAGTCTGACCGCTCTGTTACTGGGTGTGGCAGCCGTGCTCAGCATGATGCTGGTTCGGGCCATCAATAAGCCAATCACACAGGCATTGCAGGCAATGGATGAAATGCGTGCTGGAAAATATGACGGATTGAATCTTGAGCAGGTGGGTACCACCGAGACCCGTACCTTGCTGGCCAGACTGGGCGATCTGCGTGACAAGTTGTGCAAGTCGATCGCTGATGAAGCCAGGCTGAATGAAGATATTCGGGGCCAGATGACTGCGATTGGCAGAGTGCAGGCAGTGGTCGAGTACGAACTGGATGGTACGGTGCGCTTTGCAAACGACAATTTCCTGAAGAGCTTTGGTTATTCACTTGATGAGATCAAGGGCAAACACCACAGCCTGTTTACTGAAGCAACTGGTGCCGGCAATGCTGAGCACGGGCTGCTCTGGGAGAAGTTAAAGCGCGGCGAGTTCGAGGCGGGTCAGTACAAGCGGGTTGGCAAGGGTGGCAGAGAGATATGGGTTGAAGCTTCTTACAATCCGATTCTTGATGTCAATGGCAAGCCGGTGAAGGTCGTTGAGTACGCAACCGACGTGACTGAGAAGGTGCAGTTGTCACAGCAATTGCAGATGGCTGTGCAGGAAACCCAGAATGTGGTGAAGACTGCCATTGACGGTGATCTCACCCAACGCATCTCCACCAATGGCAAAACCGGTGAAATTGAATCTCTGTGCAAAGGCATCAATTCCCTTCTGGAATCAATGGCGGTACTGATCAAACAGGTGAAAGTCGCTGCCAGCGAAGTGCAGTCCGATGCCGAAGAAATTGCCAAAGGCAACAACAATCTGTCTGAACGCACTGAAGAACAGGCTTCCAGCCTGGAAGAAACCGCTTCGTCAATGGACGAGATGACTTCATCAGTCAAGCAGACCGCCGACAATGCAGGTCAGGCCAACCAGCTGGCCATGGCAGCACGCCAGCAAGCCGAGAAGGGTGGTCTGGTGGTCGGTTCTGCGGTGAAAGCCATGGGTGGCATTAATGAAGCATCGAAGAAGATAGCCGACATCATCGGTGTGATTGAAGAAATTGCCTTCCAGACCAATCTGCTGGCACTGAACGCAGCGGTAGAAGCTGCGCGCGCCGGTGAACAGGGTCGTGGCTTTGCGGTGGTGGCAACTGAAGTACGTAATCTGGCAGGGCGCAGTGCCACGGCATCAAAAGAAATCAAGACGCTGATTCAGGACAGCGTCGCCAAAGTGGAAGAAGGCACGCGCCTGGTCGATGAATCAGGCAAGACCCTTGATGAGATTGTGGGTGCAGTCAAGAAAGTGACCGATATCGTTGCGGAGATTGCTGCGGCCAGCCGTGAGCAATCCTCAGGTATCGAACAGGTAAATAAGGCCGTCATGAAAATGGACGATGCCAAGGAACAGAACGCGGCACTGGTTGAGCAGGCTGCGCTGGCTAGCCGGGCGATTGTTGAACAGGCACAGACATTGAACGGCATGATTGCGCGTTACCAGGTAGGTAATGAAGCTCAGGCTGGCAGTACTGCGAAGGTTGAGCGTCGTTCAGCTGATCGTCCGTGGTCATCTGCGTCAAACAGAACCACCGGTACTTCTGCTGCCGGCAATCCAGCGCCGGCACGCAAGGTGGCAAACGGTGCAGCCGGATCGGCAAGTGATAACGAATGGAATGAGTTTTAGGAGTATCACCATGACACAGACAGCAACAGCAGCTTCTGATTCATCGAATGCCGTGGGCACACCCGGCGGCGCTCAGTATCTGACCTTTGTGTGTGCAGGTGAAGAGTACGGCATCGACATCATGCGAGTACTGGAGATAAAAGGTTGGGACAAGGTTACCAGAGTGCCCTATGCGCCTGCCTATGTGCTCGGTGTGATGAATCTGCGCGGCATGATTGTGCCGGTGATCAATCTGCGTGCCCGGTTCAACATTGAGCAGCGTGAATTCGACGCCTCTACAGTGGTCATTGTCGTGCGGGTGCAAGGTACCAAGGGTGAAAAGACGGTCGGCATTGTTGTGGATGCCGTGTCAGAGGTGTACAGCTTTGTCAGCGATGCGATTAAGCCGACTCCGGATCTGGGTGGCAGCATTGACAGTGACTGTGTCAATGGCATTGCTACAGTGGACAACAAGATGGTGATGCTGCTCGATATTGATTCGCTGGTTTCTGAATGTGTTGAAGCAGGTGCATCAGGTCAGCTGAATTCATAGGAATTAACAGGGAAACGATTGTGAATACATCCGGTGCCGTGGCGGTGTCCAGTAATGGACCAAGTGACTTTGTGCTTTCTGATGGAGAGTACAAGCGTATTTGCGAACTGGTGCGCGAGCATACCGGGATTGCGCTCTTCGAATCGAAGCGTGAAATGATCTACGGAAGGCTGGTGCGTCGCCTGCGCGCACTGCGGTTGTCCGGATTCGCACCCTACATTGCACAGCTGGAGAAGTCAGATACAGCCGAACTTGAAGAGTTCATCAACGCAGTTACTACCAATCTGACTTCATTCTTTCGCGAGTCGCATCATTTTGATCATCTTGCCAAAGAAGTGCTGCCGGCAATATCGCGGCGTGCCCAAGGATCAGGGCGGTTGCGCATCTGGTCCTGTGCATGTTCAACGGGTGAGGAACCTTACAGCGCAGCCATGGTGCTGCGTGAACAGAAGGAACTGCTGGTCGGGATAGATGCCAGAATTCTGGCGACTGATCTGGATACGCAGGTACTGGCAACAGCTTCCGCAGGCATCTATGCACAGGAGCGACTTGAGTCAGTGTCACAGGCGCGAGTGGCCAGGTATTTCCAGACGCTTAGTGAAGGCGTGAAGGGCAAGGTGAAGGTCTCCCCTTCACTTCAGGAACTGATTACTTTCAAGCAGCTGAACCTGATGAATGACTGGCCCATGCGGGGACCGTTTGATGTGATCTTCTGTCGCAACGTGATCATCTATTTTGACAAGCCCACACAGAAGATACTGTTTGAACGCATGGCGGAATTGCAGCGTCCCGGAGACTTTCTGTATCTGGGGCATTCCGAAAGTCTGCATCGTGTAACTGATCGCTATGAACTGATTGGCAGGACAATCTACCGGCGCGTGGAGGATTAATCATGAAGAAGTTACGCGTATTGATCGTGGATGATTCAGCGCTGGTCCGTCAGATGCTGACAGAAATTCTGAATTCGGCATCAGATATTGAAGTGATAGGTACTGCGGCAGATCCTTACATTGCCCGTGACAAGATCAAGGCACTGAATCCTGATATGCTGACGCTGGACGTTGAAATGCCGCGTATGGACGGGCTTACATTTCTCAGCAATCTGATGCGTCTTCGACCGATGCCGGTGATCATGGTTTCCTCACTCACCGAGCGGGGAGCTGATACCACCCTCAAGGCACTGGAACTGGGTGCGGTGGATTTCGTGTCCAAGCCCAAGGTTGATCTCGCTGGAACGCTCAACGATTTTTCAGAAGAGATCATCGCCAAGGTGCGAATTGCTGCGGGTGCCAGAGTGCGTGCCTGGACGGGCAACGAAGCGATGGCCAAGGTTCAGCCCAAGCTGAGTGCTGATGCGGTACTACCCGCAGTCAGCGGTCAGCGCATGCTCAAGACTACCGATCGCATTATTGCCATCGGTTCTTCCACGGGCGGCACAGAAGCCTTGCGCGATGTGCTGATGGGATTACCTGCTGATACTCCGGCCGTTGTGATTGCGCAGCATATTCCTGCTGCCTTCAGCGGACCGTTTGCGCGTCGACTCGATTCACTATGCGCCATGTCAGTGTGTGAGCCGCATGATGGACAGTATATTTTGCCGGGCCATGTTTATATCGCACCCGGTGACAAGCACCTGATGGTTGAGCGCGATGGTGCGCGCTATCTGTGTCGTTTGAGCGATGGTCTGCCAGTGAATCGTCACCGGCCCAGTGTCGATGTTCTGTTCAGGTCGGTTGCGCAGAACGTCGGACCCAATGCAGTCGGCGCCATTCTCACCGGAATGGGTGATGACGGTGCTCACGGTTTGAAGGAGATGCTTGAGGCTGGCGCACCAACCATCGCTCAGGATGAAGCTACCAGTGTGGTCTGGGGTATGCCCGGTGCTGCGGTTAAGCTGGGCGGGGCTCAGGAAGTTGTGCCTCTGGGACGTGTGGCTGCCACCTTGCTGAAACTGGCAGATAGTGTGGGCGCGCCTGTTATCTCATCAGTGAAGTCCGGTACGGGCAGATAGGTAAGCCAAAGCTTTCGGTTTGAGAATTTCTGGAGTTTGATGATGGCAAGAACGGTCATGACGGTGGATGACTCGGCCTCGATGCGGCAGATGGTGAAAGCCACGCTGCTGTCTGCCGGGTATAGCGTTGTTGAAGCCGCAGATGGGCAGGAAGCGCTGGAATATGCGCGTGAAAATTCCGTTGATCTGGTTATTACTGATGTCAATATGCCGCGCATGGATGGAATCACCCTGGTCAGTGAGCTGCGTGCATTACCCAGTTACCGGCTGACACCGTTGTTGCTGCTGACTACCGAATCGAGTCAGGAGAAAAAAATGGAGGGCAAGCGCGCGGGTGCAACCGGCTGGATAGTTAAGCCGTTCAATCCCGATCAGCTGCTGGCTACCATGGCCCGCGTGCTGTAACGGAGTTTGACGCGTGAGCCAATTTAATCCATCACCAATCAGCGCAATCCTGCAACTGGCGGCAATGCAAATTGAAGTTGCATTACGCAATGCAGACTCACAGGTAAGTACTCTATCTGATGCAGTGGCAGGAATCGCGCTGGTCACAGCAGAGTTTCCGCCCACTATGAAAGAGTACGGCGTTGCTTTGCGCACCCATGCCAGAGAGGCAATGATGGCTATGCCGTATCATGATCAGATGGTGCAGCGCCTGTCGCATGTGCGCGATGCATTGTCGGAGTTACAACAAGCTCTGACATCTAATGTGGGCCAGAATGACTGGCGCGATATTCTGCGATCAGTGCGTAATCAGTTCAGTATGGAAGATGAACGGATGCTGTTTGATCAGATTCTGGCCTGGCCTACAGATAAAGTAGTGATGCAAAGCAGCTCATCTGTCGACAGCAAGCAAGGTCATGTCGAGCTGTTCTAAGGATAGGAATGACATATACGCTACAACAATCCGATTCGGCAGGAGTGGCAACGCCCGGTGCGTCGCCCAGAACACCGCCGCGTGCCCTGCCGCAGTTCGAGCACGTCAGCCGCTACTGGGATCGTGAGAATTCCGTGTTTGCTGCTCGTCTGCTGCCGGGCGAATACTACGTAACCACGTCCAGCGAGATGATCACGACGGTGCTCGGTTCCTGTGTGTCTGCGTGCGTACGCGACAAGCGGATCGGCGTGGGCGGCATGAATCATTTCATGTTGCCGCTGGATACCTCACAGGGAACCAGTTCATGGGGTGCGGCAGCCAGTGCTGCGACCCGTTACGGAAATGTGGCGATGGAAAGGCTGGTTAACGACATCCTGAAGCTGGGAGGACGACGGGATCAGCTTGAAGTGAAACTGGTGGGCGGCGGCAAGGTGCTCGAAGCGATGGCTATGGATATCGGTGCGCGTAACATTGAGTTCGTTCGTAAGTACATGCTGGATGAAGGGTTTGACGTTTCGGGTGAGGATCTTGGCGATATTTACCCGCGCAAGGTGCAGTACTTTCCGGACACCGGCAAGATCAGGGTGAAGAAACTGGCTGCGGTACGCAATGACACTCTGTTCGAGCGTGAACGCATGTACCTCAAGAATGTCGAGAATGAGGCGAAGGGCGGCGATGTCGAACTGTTCTGAATTGAACTTAAGTCGGAGCCATCGCGGCCGACAATATGATTTGCGAGAGGGTGGGAAGTTTGTGTCGAGCTGTTATATGGAGATCAGTTCATGTCGCATGCCAATGTAATGTCTGATGCTGCAAGTGGTGCTGGATCCCCAAGTCCTTATGCCAGCGTGGTGTCCGAGCTGACTGATGATCTCGGTCAGGACACAATCACTCTGCTGGGTTACCCGGATATTGCGGTGCGCATTCAGCGTGCGCTTGTGGATGAAAATGTCAGCACGCAGCAACTGGTCAGGCTGGTCGGTTCTGAGCCGGTTCTGACCAGTCGCATTCTATGTATGGCGAATTCAGTGGCACTGAATCCGCGTGGCAGTCCGGTGGCTGATCTGGCGTCGGCGATCAGGCGCATGGGTCTTAATCAGCTGCGTGGCGCAGTCGCGTCCTACGCTATGGCTCAATTGCGTGCTACAAGGGAATTGCAGGTGGTTGCTCAACCGCTACGTGAGTTATGGCAGAAAAGTGTGGTTGTGGCTGCACTGTGTGGTGCCCTGGCGCGAAATCACAGCAAGGTCAATCCGGATCTTGCTTTGCTCACAGGGTTGCTGCACAGCGTAGGCAAGCTCTACCTGCTGATCAAGTCAAGCCGGCATCCAGAAGTGCTGGCAGATGATTCAACTCAATCTGAACTGGCTTGTGACTGGCACGTAACCATTGCAAGTGCCTTGCTTGAACAATGGAAGTTACCACCTGCCATTGTAGAGGCAGTGAGTGAGTATGAATATTTCGACAGCGATGCGGAACATGTTGAACTGAACCTTACGGGCATTCTGTATCTCAGTACAGTCATGATTGACGAGATACAGGATCCGGAGCAGTTTGATATGCTCATGTCATCCAACCAGGTGCTGACACGATTCGGTATTTCAGCCGAACAATGCCGGCAGCTTGTCAGCGAGTCTGAAAAAGAAATTGCTGGCGTGATGGAGTCACTGGGTCTTTAAACGACTGAAATACAGATAAATATGGCCCAACGGATTCCCGGTTGCGGCAGCGGCTTGTAATTATTTCTGTAAGCCCTGAGTTAAATCGGTACGCCGGTTCATCATTGACAAATCTTCTGATGACGCTACGACTGTGTATGGCATGCTGATAAGCATTGCTTGCTCATAGTCCATCCTGATAGACAGGGGAGATGTCATGTTTTCACGAACTCGTATGTGGGTATCGCTCATTGTTTTACAGAGCATCAGCGTTCTGGCATTCGCGCAGGCCCCTGCCACGGCACCGCTGGCAACAAACCAGTTGAAACCTGATATTTTCTGGATATCCGGGGGTGGTGGAAACAGTGGCGTGATTATCGGTGATAAGGGTGTCATCGTAATCGACGCGAAGATCAGCGCCGAAAGCGGCAAACAATTACTCGAAGAAATCGCAAAGATCACAACCAAACCTGTGAAAGCGGTCATCCTCACTCATAGCGATGGCGATCATGTTAACGGGCTCGCCTCATTTCCGGAGGGTATACGGATCATTGCTCATGAGAACAACAGGAAGGAACAGGAGCAGGCGTTGGCGGCAGGTGGCCGAGGCGCGCCACCCGTGGGTCATTTGCCGACCGAAGTATTAACAAAGAACAAGGAAAGCTTTGTGATAGAGGGTGTCAAATTTGAGGGCTACCACTGGGGCCCGGCGCACACCAGCGGTGATCTGGTGATCTATCTGCCCAAGGAGAAGGTGGTTTTTACTGGCGATTTAACAGCGAATGGTGATCCTCGCATTCATAGTGAAAAGGGCGGCACAACACTGGGCTGGATCACTACTTCTACAGGCATGTTGCATCTGGATTCAGATCAGTTCGTACCCGGGCATGGGATGGTGCTGAGCAAGTCAGACATTCAGGCCAAGCTGAAACAGACAGAAGCTAAGCGGGCAAAGATTCAGGCGCTGGTCAAGCAGGGCAAGTCACTGGAGGAGATCAAGTCAGAGGTGGGTGATGATCCTCCGGGTGGCGGGATGGGTGCTCCCTTTCCTAGCTTTACTGAGCTTGTATTCCAGGAATCGATGTAGAAGCCCTGAGCAGGGTACTTATGTGTAGTGAAGCGGCTGTAATTACCTTTCTTCACAAAACTGACCAAAGAATTTCCTGAGACGTTAACAAATAAGCTCAACAATTGTCGCTGACATTAGCTGGCCTGACTAAAATGACGGTCAGGTCGATTGATCATGATCGTTACGGGCTGAATAACAATATCTCTCATTATGGAATTACCAAAAATCAACTGGAGCCATGTTTTACACAAGTACATGGAAGAACTTCAGATTCGTAAAAGTCGCCCGGCCTTTGTGTGGTATGAAAGATTTGGCATGGTGGTTTTTCTGCTTTGGCTATTTGATGCAACGATCGGATTCAAGGATCAGGTCTACGTGCAACTTGTCTATATACTGTCCTGGCTGCTGACAGCTATTGCTTTGATTGACTTTGTATGGTTTGCGTACAGGAATCGCACAGCCGGGACTTGAACGGTTGTGCTTTTGAAATTGTGTGTAGATGCTCACGCCAAGCAAAATAAAAAAGGGCGGAAGGAACGGAAGTAAAGAAGGGTGATTGAATCGCCAGGTATTCAGGTCCCATGATCGGCGTTGCGGAACTCAGTGGAGCCGCTTATTCTGCTTGTTGATCAGATTACTATCTCAGGGGAGCCATAATGAGTAAATTCAATTTATCAGCAGTGGAAGGTCTGTTGGCCCGTCAAATTACTGCCGGCTTGATGTTGGCAGGCTGCATGCTGCTTGCATCATTCAGCGTCAGTGCAGCGAATCTGGTCATTTATGGTGCCAGTGGCAATATCGGTTCCAAGATCGTCGCGGAAGCCCTTAGCCGTGGTCATAAGGTCACTGGCGTCTCCCGTAAACCCGAGTCGCTGACCATCACTAACCCCAACTTCAAGGCTGTGAAGGGAGATGTAACAGATCTGAACTCAATGCTGGAAATCATCCCGGGTGCGGATGCCGTGATCATGTCAATTCGTGGCAATGGTGCGGATAACTCTGCGGAGGAAGAAGTCGATAACAAGGCATCACTGACCTACATTGCGGCCGCAAAAAAGCTGGGCAGCAAGGCACCGCGAGTGCTTCAGGTGGGCAATCAGGCTACCCTGTATCGGAATGGAGTGCAGGGCCTCAAGAGTGGCAAATATGAAGAGGGCACTGCATTTTACGGGCGCGTCATGGCGCATCAGCTTGTTCTTAATAACTATCAGGCAGTGCCGGGTCTGAAATGGACTGTGCTGTCCCCTTCGGGAGGAATAGCAGCTGGCAAACGTACAGGGAAATATCGTATTGGTGGCGATGACGTCCTGACTGATGAAAGCGGTAAGGAGACTGGGATATCGCAGGAAGACTTTGCTGTTGCCTTCATCGATGAAGTGGAACATCCGAAAGCCATTGGAAAACGAATCGGCATCGGTTACTGATTGTCACGAAATAAACTCCAGTGCTGTTATTCAGAGGGAATGCCATGCGTAATCAAATTCCTTTCAGGATTGTATCTGTCGCAGTGAGCGGATTGCTCATTGCAACTGCATTCCAGGGAGCGACTCAATCTGGCATGGCTCAGAATGCGTCAGGCAACCGGGAAAGAGTTGCAGCCGAAGTTAACTCTGTGCCTGCAGCTCCGCTTGCGCCTTGTGTGGATCAAATCACTTCGACCCGGCCAGTAACGGATGTGTTCAAACCTGAGTTTACTCATCTCAAAGGCGAGAATTCGGGTGATGAGTACGGTGTGGCAGTGGCATCGGGAGATATCGACCACGATGGATTTACCGACATCGTGGTCGGTGCCCGTGGTGATGTCATTAAAGGTGACAGCAAGGGCATGGTGTATATCTACAAAGGCTCTAAAGCCGGATTATCTACTACGCCCGCGATTGTGTTGCAGGGTGAACAGGCCAAGGGTGAGTTTGGCCGTACGCTGATTGCCGGTGATATAAACGGCGACGGCTATGCTGACGTCATAGTAGGTTCGCATGGGTTTAATGGTGGTGCTGGAACACATCAAGGCAAGGTATATATCTACCTGGGCGGACCCAAAGGAATTTCAGCAACGCCTTCGCAAACTTTGCTGGGCGAAGTGAAGGGTAGTGAATTTGGCCGCACTTTCGATATTGTTGATATCAACAAGGATGGAATCAATGATCTACTGCTCGGTGCTTCGGGCTTTGCAGGTTCACTGCCTAATCAGGGCAAGGCTTATGTTTTTCTGGGCACCAGAACGGGCGTTGATCCAAAGCCGTATTTCACAAGTACCGGTGAAAAGGCCAATGACGAATTCAGTCGTTCGATTACGGGTGCGGATGTCAATGGTGATGGATTCACGGATCTGATTATCGGTGCAACCGGCGGGACAGGCGGTAATAACTCAAAAAACACGGTGCCCGGCACCATGTATGTGTTTTATGCAACTGCCAAAGGTTTTCCACAAACATATAGCGTGAAGTTTGATGGTGAGTTTCCCAAGGGACATCTGGGTGAAGGACTCTTTGCGGTCGGTGATATTAATCATGACGGTATTGCTGATGTGGCAATCGGTGCGCGCGACTATGCCTGCGGCACAGGTGTCGCAGGCAAGGTATATGCCTATCTGGGCGGGCCCAGGGGATTATCCGCTGACAGAGTCTGGACAGCGGTGGGAATAGGGTCGGGAGGTGTGGGGCGCTCAATGGCGCCTGCTGGAGATCTTGATGGCGATGGTTTTCAGGATTTCATTTCTGGTGCACCTGTGGGCACAGCAGATAAAGGCGCGGGTATCTACGTTTTCTTTGGTGGCGCAAAAGGCTGGGGCAGCAAGCCGATGGTTCTGAATGCTGACGATGGCGCCAACGCTATCGGGTTCGGTCTCTTTCCCGCAGGTGATGTGAATGGTGATGGTGCGCCCGACATTGTTGTGGGTGCACGCGATGGCGGCGAAGGGAAGCAGGGCTGGGCGCGCGTCTATTACGGCAAGAAAGGCAGTATGGACATCAAGCGCTAGGGTAGTGAAGCAATATCACTACAGTGACTTGTTCGATTCCAGGGAAAATAATTGAGCAGTAAACAGAGCGCGACCAGTCAGTCGCGCTCGTGATTCAAAAGACTCAACCGCCGAGAAAATCCTTCTTGCCGATATCCAGACCATTGTGACGCAGGATTGCGTAGGCAGTGGTGAAATGGAAATAAAGGTTGGGATTGACGAAGGTCAGCAGGTAATCAAGGCCCTTGAATGAAAAGGAATTGGGGCCGAATTTGAGTTCGATGTGTTTGTCTTCAGAACCATTGACCTGCTCAGGCTTGATGGTTTCAAGAAACACAATGGTCTTGGCAACACGCGCTTTTAAGTCAGCGAAACTGGCTTCGTTGTCTTCATACTTTGGAACTTCGATACCTGCCAGACGCGCAGCACAGCCTTTTACGCCATCGGTGGCGATCTGGATCTGCTTGGTGAAAGGCAGCATGTCCGGGGCGATTCGCGCTGTCATCAGATATTTTTCATCGATTTTCTTTGCTTCTGACCAGGTCTCAGCCTTGCCGAGGATTGCATTGAGATTGTTGAGCATCTTGATGAAAACTGGAACAGATGCGTTATACATGGATATGGTAGTCATGGAAGTCTCCTTAATGAGTAACAAATAGTCAGACTGCAGGTTCAAGGCTTGTGTGGCAGGGAAAGGTATTCTCTGGATTGCATTTCGGTCAGACGACTCAGGCAGCGCCGGAATTCAAATCCGAGCTGCGTGCCTTGATAAATGTCTTCTGGTGGTGTGGCTGCCGATACAAACAGCTTTACACCCCGATCATAAAATTCATCCACCAGATTGATGAAGCGTCGGGCCTGATTGTCGGTGCTGGCATTCAATTGCGGCATACCGGAAATGAAAATAGAGTGGTAGCAACGTGCCAGCTCAATGTAATCCGCAGAGCCACGCGGACCATCGCACAATTCCTTGAATTCAAACCACAACGCGTTGCTGCTGATCCGCTTTACCTTGAGTTTGCGATGATTGAGTTCCAGGCTACCGTTCTCTGAGCTTGCACCTTCCGTAAGATGCATGAACAGGGAAAGCATTTCCTGTTGAGTGCCGGGCTGCTGGTTGTCAAACCAGGTACGTGCATGCTCCAGATGCCGCAGGCGGTAATCAATGCCACTGTCAATGTTCAGAATCTGAGTGTTTTCCTTGATCAGTTTGATCGTGGGCAGGAAGCGCACCCGCTGCAACCCGTCCTTGTACAGTTCATCGGGTGCGCAATTGGAGGTGGCCACCAGTGTCACGCCGCGATCAAACAGACCACGAAACAGGTTGCCCAGCAGCATGGCATCGGCAATGTCTGAGACATACAGTTCATCGAAGCACAGTACGCGAGTTTTATGCGCGATCTGTTCAGCGATGATGTCCAGTGGATCGGCGCGATCGCGGTGTCGTTTCAGTTCTTCATGAATGAACTGCATGTAGCGATGGAAGTGGCTGCGCTGTTTCTGTTTGAAGGGCAGACTGTGATAGAAAAGATCCATCAACCAGGTTTTGCCGCGGCCGACACCACCCCAGAAATAGAGGCCACGCTCCAGTTGTGTTTCAGTGTTCTGGCGCGGCAGCAGGCGTTGCCAGAAGCTTCTGGGCTGAGTGCTTATCAGCAGACGTCGACGCAGATCATCAAGTTGCAAAACAGCATGGCGCTGTGTCGCATCGGCCTGGTGCCCCAATCGAATCAATTCATTTTCATAGTGCGCGACAAGCGAGTCGATCTGGCGCGCCTGTAGCAGGGTTTGTGAATGCAGTTGTGGGTCCTGATTACCGGGCATGGTACTTACAGATCCTGATAATTGGGGCCTGATCCCCCTTCAGGTGGAGTCCAGGTGATAATGCCGTACGGGTCTTTGATATCGCAGGCTTTGCAATGCACGCAGTTGGCGGCGTTTATCTGTAGCTGCCTGTTTCCGGAATCATCTGTGACCATCTCATATACTCCGGCAGGGCAGAAGCGTTCACAGGGATTGCCAAACTCATTTGCGCACTTGGTTGCACAGATGGTGGTGTCGCTCACCTTCAGGTGTACAGGTTGTGATTCTTCATGCGCGTTATTCGCAAAGAATACGGAGGACAGCCGGTCGCGTGGGGGCAGGTCACGTTCCAGCCAGTGACGTTCGGGCGATGTGTAATCGGTCAGTGTTTTAAGTTGTGTGGCATCAGCATGATTTTGCAGGGTCCAGGGTGTTCTGCCATCGGTAAACGTTTCCAGTGCTCCGTTTACCAGCCCGGCCCAGAAGCCATGTTTGAATCCGGGTTTGATATTGCGAACTTTGAACAGCTCACTGCCACCGGCGGATTTTCTCCAGTATGAATCAAAGCCGGCTGTAGATCCCTGTGTCACCAGATGTTCGGCAGCAGCCACACCGGAACGAATTGCCTGGTGGATGCCCTTGATCTTGGCAACATTCAAGGTACCGGCCGAATCACCTATCAACAGCGCACCCGGCATTTCCATTTTGGGCAAGGATTGCCAGCCGCCTGCAGCGATGGTGCGTGCTCCGGCTGACAATATTTCACCACCTTCCAGCAAGCCATGTATTGAAGGGTGATGCTTGAATTGCTGGAATGCCTCAAAAGGAGTGAAGCGTGGATCCTGATAATCCAGACCTACTACAAATCCAAGGTACACACGATCATTGTCGAGGTGGTACAGGAAACTGCCGCCATAAGTTTTGCTGTCCAGTGGCCAGCCGGCACTGTGCTGGATCAGTCCAGGTTTTACCCGACCTGGTGGCAACTGCCAGAGTTCCTTGAAGCCCAGACCGAATGTGGGCGGGGATTTATCTGCATCAAGTTTGAAGCGTTGAATCAGTTGCTTTGCCAGTGAACCTCGACATCCTTCAGCCACCAGTGTGGTGCCAGCGATAATTTCTACACCCGGAGAGTAGTTTGCGCCTTCAGTACCGTCGGCATTCAGTCCCATATCGCCGATCTGTACCCCGATCACGCTGCCTTGCTCGTTGTAGAGTGGCAGGGACGCTGCAAAACCCGGAAAAATATCAATGCCCAGTGTTTCTGCTTGTGAACCCAGCCAGGCAGTAAGCTGACTCAGCGAGACGATCAGGTTGCCGTGATTGCGCATGGGCGGTGGCAAAGGCAGCCGATAAGATTTGCGGCGAGTCAGGTAACGGAACTCATCTTCAACGGCCACTACAACCATGCCCGGATAATTGTTTCGCCAGTCAGGCAGCAGTGCATTCAGTGGGCCGGGTTCAAGTACCGCACCAGAAATTGAATGTGCGCCCAGTGAAGCCGCTTTTTCCAGTACGCAAATTGCCGCATCGGGTTGCAATTGCTTCAGACGAATAGCGCTGGCCAGACCAGCCGGGCCGGCACCTGCCACCAGGTAGTCGTATTGCATCTGTTCGCGTTCAGTCATGGACGGGTCAGTCTGGATGTATATAAACAGGCAGTTTAACGGAGCGCATCACCCGTCGCCGTGTTTATGCGTTATTAATAAATGAAATGTGGGCATCGACATGGTCATCCTTGTTGGCAACGGTGATTTTCCAGCCATAGCGGTCGCAAATCCGTTTTGCCAGATACAGTCCCATGCCGTGGCCGCCACTGCGAGTGGTGTACCCACGCTTGAAAATGTGCTCAAGCTGTTCTGCGGCGATCTGCCCATGATTGCTGACGGTGAATTCCGCTCCCTCAAGGCGACATTGCACCGGATGCCCTTCACTATGTTGCAGGGCATTGCGGATGACATTACTGACGACCATGGTCACCATACTGTCCGGTGCAGAAACTCTGGCTGGCTGGCGGGATGCGAGGTTGAACTGTAAAGACTGGTGCGCCGAGGTGATCTGCTGATCCTCGACAATACGTGGAATCAGCGTGTTCAGATCACAAATCGTGTCACTTGCATTGACCTGACGCTCTTCACGCGAGAGCAACAGCAAAGCGTCAGTGAAGTCTGCCATTTCTCGTACGGCACGCTGGATACGCGACAGGGCCTTTTGCGAGTGGGGCTTGCCTGCGTGCTGATCCTCGAGTAATTCAACCGCTCCCTGAATAACGGCCAGTGGTGTTCGCAGCTCATGACTGGCAGTGGAGGTGAATGACTGTTCCCGTTCAACAAATCCATCCAGCCGTTCCAGGAAAGTATCCACTGAGCTGGCGATGGGCTCCAGTTCATTGCCATGAAAGTCGCCACTGATGCGTAACTGTCGCTCGCCTGGATCAATGGCATTCAGACGAGATGCCAGCTGTTTGATCGGGTCCACCAGCCGGCCCGACAGGGCATAGGCCACCCAAGCCGTGAGGATCAGCGTGGCGATCAGCCCAATTGCGAGAATCGTTGCAACGATGCGTTGATAAACAAGCTGTGTACTGATGTCATAAGTGATGTACAGGCGACCGAATTCCGTATCTCTTACCAGAATACGCAGGTAATGATTGTTGATACGCACCGGGCCATACTGCCCGGGTGCATAGCGCGCAATTTCAGGAGGCAGCTCTGCCAGATCTCGTGACCGGTAGATGTTCAGCTGTGCTGAGTGCAACGGCTCAATGCCCGGATCCTGATGCAGACGCTGCTGATAGTGATTGAGTTCTTCGGAAAGCAGGTCGTAGGTGACGTTCTGTTCGAGTCGACGGTTGGCCACTAATGTTGATACCGCCAGAATCACACCAGCGGCAGTGACCAGCGCCAGCATGGTGCCTGCGATCCGCTGTCGCAGGTTCATATGTGCCAGATTGATTCCGGCTACTTCAATATCCGGCCAGCGCAACATTATTGTGAGTCGTCCGGGTCAACGAACAATCGATAACCCGTGCCATGGATGGTATGCAGCAGGCGTGGGGTGAATCCCTTGTCGATGGCCGTCCGCAAGGTGTGCATGTGAGTGCGTAGCACATCTGCTTCAGGGGTTTCAAAACCCCAGATGGCCTGTTCAAGTTCGATGCGGGTGACGACCCGATGCGTATTCTGCATCAGTATGGACAGCAGCCGGCGAGTGGTCGGGTTGAGCTTGATGGGTTGACCGGCTCGTTCGGCTTCCAGCGTACACAGATCAAAGGTAAGGTCGCTGATTGTAAGGGTGGTTGCCGCAGTGGCAGGCGCGTGACGTCGCGTCAGAGCCTTGAGACGCATCTCCAGTTCCACCAGAGAGAAGGGTTTGATCAGGTAATCATCCGCCCCTGCATCAAAGCCGGCCACCTTGTCCGACAGCATATCTCTGGCAGTCAGCATCAGCACAGGCGTGGTAACGGTGTGGGTACTGCGTAACTGGCGACAAAGCTCGATGCCGCTCATGCCCGGCAGCATGACATCCAGCACGATCACATCATGCTGGCTGGCGCGTGCGAGTGCCAGGCCCTGAATGCCATCACTGGCATGTGTGACCTGATATCCTTTGGCAATAAAGTAGTCGCTGATGTTTTCAGCGATGTCCTGATGATCTTCAACAAGCAGTATGTGCATGGTGTATGGTTCTGGCGTGTGGAGCCATTCTATCGTTCAGGGTGGGAAAGTGCCGTCCTGATTTGCTGAAAAATTCGTACAGGGTTCCGGGGTTCATTGCAGACTGGATCTGTCTGAGTCCTCGGTTAACGCACTATAGTATTGAATAATGATTTACAAACCTTGAGGTGGGATCATGAAATATTACCTGTCTGTGGCTGTGCAGATCACAGTAAGTCTGACAATGCTGGCTGCATGCAGTATCAGTCCGGATACCAGCCGGCAGTCCGGTGCGGAACGGCAGGCAGAGTCGCTGGTAATACCATCACAGCAGAGCGCAATCGTACAGTCAGGCAATGGCGGCCCTGAAGTATTGAGCCTGCAATCCATACCTGTTCTGGAGCCGGGCGAGGGACAGGTGCTGATCCGGATTTATGCCGCTGCGATCAACCCTATTGACTGGCGCAACCGGCAGGGAGGCGGCATGGCAGCCGGGATGGCGGCAGGGCCAGTGCCAGGAGGAGAAGGAATGGCAGCTGGCCCGGCTCAGGCTGGCGCCGCGGGTGGTACTCCTGCGCAGGGTGCTATAGCGAAAAGTGTTCCCGGTCTGGATTTTTCAGGAGTGGTGGCCCGGGTGGGTGCAGGTGTCACCAGCTTTAAAGTCGGGGATGCTGTTTTTGCCAAGATCAATTCCGGTCAGGGCGGCTCACTGAATGGTGCATATGCACAATATGCAATCGCGCCAGTCAGCAGGGTGGCGGCTAAGCCCACCGGCCTGACCTATGCAGAGGCCTCAGGATTGGGAACAGTGGGCATTACTGCTCTGCGTGCAGTCAATCAGGCCAATGTCCGAGCAGGTCAGCGCGTGTTCATTGATGGCATTGCCGGTGGCATTGGCAGCTCAGTTGCTCAAATCGTCAAGGCACGCGGTGCATATGTACTGGGCACGGCATCCAGCATTCATCATGATTATCTCCGGTCTATCGGGGTGGACGAGCCCATTGACTACAAGCAGGTCAAATTTGAAGAAGTGGTCAGACAACCCGTGGATGTAGTGATTGAAACCGTGGGTGTCGAAACTGCAACCCGGGCACTCAAAATCATGAAGCAGGGCGGGGTGATGACCAGTGTTTCAGGTGTGCCCGGTGCAGCAGCCTGTGCAGCGGCAGGCGTAACCTGCATAGCGATCAGCGGCGCCTCAGCTGCCAGCGCACTGACTGATGCTGAATTGCTGGCTGAGATTAGCAATTTGGCTCAGGCCGGCAAGCTGAAGTTGCATGTGGATGCGACATACCCGCTGGAGCAGGCGGCGATTGCTCAGGATAAAAACCATGAAGGTAGTACTGAGGGTAAGGTTGTATTGCTGGTTGATGCAGCCAGAGCAAAGCAGAAATAGCTTAAGCTGATTAAGTAATTTGCACCCATGAGATTCTGGAAAAGCAGCGGAATGCATCAACTACGTGTGATTTGCAGATGTTTCATGCTGAATGGTCTGCTGATTCTGCTGAGCGTTCCGGCATATTCACAAGTTAATGAATCGGCGGCCGTTCATGCCGTCACGTATGTTGATGTACTGCCTGAATCCGTCAATAGTGCACTTGCTGCATTAAAACAGTATCGCGAAACCAGCAATACGCAGGCTGGATACGGCAGCATCACGCTGCTGGAGCAGCTCGATCGGGCGGGTCGACTCGCGATCATTGAGAAATGGCAGAGTAATGCTGCATTTGAGGGACATCTGGGCAGTGCAACCTATGCGAACCTTCAGGATAAATTACGTCTGCTGCGAACAGGCAGTTATGACCAGCGGCCCTATCATTCCCTGTTGATGGATGTGGAGCTGAATCGAGTATCAGAAACTGCTGTTCTGGTATTGACTCATGTTGATATTGCCGGTGGAGCTCAAGGGATGGACAGTCTCCTTCAGCAATATGCAGAGGAGAGTCGATCGGCTCCGGGCAACGTGTACTGCAATGTTCTGCAGGGAAATACACGCAGCAATCATTTCACGCTGGTTTCAGTCTGGAAGGATAATGCTTCATACATGCGGAATATGGCCGCAGATTATACGCGTTCATTCCGCAATCAACTGGAACCGAAGACAGGCAGTCCGCTCGATGAACGCTTGTATAAGGTCATTAATTGACTCTCCTGATGCTAAGTTACCGCAATTGATCCGGCAGCATCTTGAGGGTACGTACAGGTACATTACCGGACCGGGTCCAGTTTTGAATTGATCATCGCTGTAGCCCGGCTCATGTTCACCTGATCCAGATGATGAATATCAGCTGTGAGGTCATCGAGAATTTCCGTCTGTATCTTTCCGCGCTGATAAGCCATGACATACGGAATTTCATGGTGGAACATCACCATCGAATAGCGTGGAATGAAACGCTGCGGATGTGCCTGTTCCAGTTTGAACGAAAGTTCCTTTTGCAGAAGGAATCTGGGATGACGCACGCTATCGCGCATCTCAAGATAATTCTCCAGTGCCATATCTGCAATGGCATTGGCGTTGGGTTTACGCAGTTTTTCGAATCTGGTGAAGGCGCTGGCGGGTGTGTACTGCTGCATCAGTGCGTCCAGTTCTACACAGTCTTCAAATGCACAGTTCATGCCCTGGCCATGGAATGGCACGATGGCGTGTGCCGCATCACCGATTAATAATGCGCTTTGCCCATCCGTCCAGCGGGAGCAGCGTACTGTCGACATTCTGCCGGTGGGATGAGTGAGGAATTCTTCTGCCAGATCAGGCATCAATGACAGTGCATCAGGAAAGTGTTTCTTGAAGAATGCCTGAATTACATTCTGATCATGCAGACCATTGAAGCATTCAGCGGGATTTTCAGTGTTTTCATAAGGGAGGAATAGTGTGACGGTGAATGAACCATCCACATTCGGCAGGGCAATCAACATGAATCCACCGCGTGGCCAGATATGCAGTGCATGTGGTTCCAGTTGATGCTGCCCTGATGGGGTGGCAGGCAAGGACAATTCCTTGTAACCATGTGGTAAGAAGTCGATGCTTGTATGTGACTGTCGGCCGTCCGAAATTGCCTGTCTGACTACTGAGGCGGAGCCATCAGCAGCGATCAGAGTCGAGTAACCCTCCACGCTTGTTTGTGATGTTTCAGAATTCTGGAGTGTTAGTTGTCGCTGCTTCAGATCGACATGATTGCAGGCAGTTGAAAATTGAATTTCAACAGCAGGTAGTTGCTCGGCATGGTTCAGTAGCAGTTGATTAAGGCCTGGTCGAGAGATGGAATAAATGACTTCATGCTCGCGCTGACCGTATCGGAAGAACTGTGTGCCGCCATTGACATCATGCAGACAGCGGCCGGGCATGGCAGTCAGCAATGGTTCGACGGCTTCAAATACCCCTGCCTGCTTCAGTGCATGAATGCCACGATCTGCCAGCGCGAGATTGATCGAACGTCCGGCAGGCAGTGAGTGTTTGCGCAGATCGGGGCGACGTTCAATCAATCGAACCGGCACACCTCGTTTACCAAGCAGGATGGCCATCAGACAACCTGCGAGCCCGGCACCGGCGATTGTTACCGGTTGATGCGCGCTCACTTCAGCAATCCCTGTAAAGCTTGCACCAGTTTCCAGACATCTTCGAAGGTGTTGTACAATGGTGTGGGCGCAACGCGGATAATGTCCGGCTCCCGCCAGTCACATATCATTCCCTGATTGATCAACTGTTCATGGATGAGTTTTGACTCTGTATGTGTCATTGGAAGTCGCAGTGACAACTGACAGCCTCGCTGTTGTGGATCGGCAGGCGTGATGATGCTGATTTGCGGGCTGTATTCCTGCAGCAGGGAATACATATAGGTGGTGAGCTGTACTGATTTGCTGCGTAAAGCCTGCAAGCCAGCCTTCCTGAAGATGTCGAGTGAACTCAATAGTGGTGCACAGGCAAATACAGATGGATTGGACAGCTGCCAGCCTTCTGCACCCGGTAATGGCGAATAGTCATGCGGCATGGAAAAACGGGTTTTCTTGTCATGTCCCCACCAGCCTGCCAATCGTGGTAGTTGCTGATTTTGTGCATGACGTTCATGTACAAACGCGCCGCCAATTGCGCCCGGCCCGCTGTTCAGATATTTGTAGCTGCACCACACTGCGAAATCGACATTCCAGTCATGCAGTTGCAAGGGAACATTGCCAATAGCATGCGCCAGATCGAAACCAATGGTGCAGTCATGTTGTTGGGCTATGCGGGTAATGCGCTGCATATCGAACAACTGGCCGGTCAGATATTGGACACCCGGTAATAGTATGGTGGCAATGCTGTGTCCTTCCCGTTCGATAACTGATAGCAGATCTTCTGTTCTCAGCAGGTCTTCACCGGGGCGAGGAGAAAGTTCCACGAGCGCCTGCGCTGGGTCGTAACCATGCAGTTTCAGTTGTGCACTGACGGCATACCGGTCTGAAGCGAAGGCGCTGGCCTCTATCAATATTCTGTGTCGCTGCGGGGTGGGTCTGTAAAAGCTGATGAGCAGTAGTTGCAGATTCACACTCAGAGAATTCATTGCTACTACTTCAATGGGTAGTGCACCGCACAGGTCAGCCAGAGTTGGCGTCATCAGTTCGTGATAGGACAGCCAGGGCCGGGGGCCTGTGAAATGACCGGCAACACCCTGGGTTTTCCATGCTTGCAGCTCTTCATCGATGAGGGTTGCGGTGCTCCTGGGTTGCAGACCGAGTGAGTGCCCGCAAAAGTAGCTTTGCGGTTTACCAGTTGCAGTAAGAGGAATATGAAATTGTTCGCGACAGGCTGACAAGGGATCAGCACGATCGCGCTCCAAGGCTTCTTCAAGATGAGCAGTGGCAGCGATTCGGGTGGTCATGTTGGCAGAAGAGGATAAAGTAACGGACGGCTGGGTGCGGCGTCGGCAACAAAGGGTGCGACCTGCAGGCTTAGCAGGTACAGGCCATCCGGTATCTGTTCAGGAACATAGATCAGTTCGGTGATAGTTGCATTTGGCCGGGTTGCATGTGTGGCATGCGTAGTGCCCGCTGGCATGCCCCAGAAAGCACGGTGCGCCAGTAACCTTCCACCATCATTCATCCGGTCGACAGAAGGCAGATCGACCAGCAGATGTTCAACGCCGGTTCCAGCTAACCAGGCCAGTGCAGCCGGTTCAAAATAGGCGGGGCTGCTACCCATATCGTAATTGCGTGTCAGCTTGTTATCCGAGTTGGGCAAGGTGCGCACAATCACGGCAGAAGCCGCAGGGCGATGCGTCGCTGAGAGCTGTGTTTGCAGGCATTGCAGGCTGATCAACAGATCTGTTTCATGTTCGCTGATGCTGACGGTTATCGGAGTAACCGTGATGAGTCTTGCCAGCATCAGGCTCTCCCGCACCAGTGTATTTACACCAATCAGTTCCTGAGTGAGATGACCAATACACTCGGTGTGAGTGCCGTTGCAGTGGGGTGTCAGGTGATAACGCTGGCAGTTACAGCTGCCACCCTGATTCACATCGCCGATGAAACCGTCAGCACAGTAAACATCAGCCTGTGCTGCAGGTGCGCCATAGGCTTGCAGTTGATCTGCATTGAACCGGATTGGTATCGAGATATCGCAGGCTGAATCTGTCGCAGCACGATATGATTTTCCGGCAATCTCTACACAGAGAGTATTCATCAGGGGCGACTGTCCGGAATGGGCATGATGTTGCCGCACTGTTTGCAGGTGCGGTGATCTGCTGAACTGTAAAATCGTTCGAACACGGCCTGCAATTGCGACTCGATATCACCGATGTGAAGAAATTCTTCATACAGTTTGTGATGACATTGTTCGCAGAACCAGAGCAGGCCTTCTACTTCATCTGGCTTGCGGGTGCGTTCAATGACCAGTCCGACCGTATTGGCGGGACGGCGGGGAGAATGAGGCATGTTTGCAGGTAACAGGAACACATCGCCTTCGTGAATCGATACATCCACAAACTCACCATTCTGTATGGTTTTCAGGGTGATATCCCCTTCCAGCTGATAGAAAAACTCTTCGCTTGGATCAACGTGATAATCCGTTCGGATGTTCGGTCCGCCTACTATCATGATGATGAATTCTGAATCGCGAAATACGCAGCGATTACCTACCGGCGGCTTGAGAAATTCGCGATTTTCATCGATCCATTTACGGAAGTTGAAGGCTTGCAGATGACTCATGGTGATTCTCAGGACAACTGCGTTAACTCTGCCGCAGTGCTGCTGTTACCGCAACTGATTCGGGGTAATCTTGCTGTTGCTTGCCCTGAGTCAGTATTCAATTGGCAGACCGCCGGAAATTGAAGGGATGTGGACAGCATCAGCAGCCTTATCCAGCCGGACTCCACACAGGCTGCCACCCCAAATGCATCCTGTGTCCAGTGACAGGACGTTATCGGCATCATGAAATCCCAGTGCTGACCAGTGACCGCAGACGATACGTTCACCTCGGCTGCGGCGGTTGGGTACCCGGAACCATGGATACAGTCCGGCTTTAAGACTGTCTGGCGACCCTTTGGCATTGAGCTTCAGTCTGCCATCCTGAGTGCAGACTCTCAGTCGGGTCAGGCAATTGGTAATGAAACGCAGTCGCTCTGTACCTTGTAGCTGATCATCCCAGCGATCCGGCAGATCGCCATACATGTTCTGAAACAATGTGCGCGCCTGGGCAGGGTCACGTAACGCTGTTTCCAGCTCGTGGGCACATTCACTGGCCAGCGATAAGTCCCATTGCGGCGGCAGGCCGGCATGAATCAATGTAAGTTTAAGCTGCGCATCATGGTGCAGCATGGGTTGATGACGCAGCCAGTTCAGTAACTCATCCCGGTCGGGTGCATTGAGAATGTCATCAAGCGTATCCTTCGACCTGCGTCTGGCCTGTGGATCGGATGCGACAGCAAGCAAGTGCAGGTCGTGGTTGCCCAGTACGGTAATGGCTGCTGAGCCAAAAGATTTCACCAGCCGCAACGTATCAAGTGAACGTGGGCCCCGGTTGACCAGATCACCCGTCAGCCAGAGCTGATCTTTTGCCGGGTTAAAACGCAGCCGATCCAGCAGTAGCTCGAATTCGTCGCAACAGCCCTGAATGTCACCAATGGCGAAAATGGCCATGACATTGATTAATGCAGCAGGCCGGGTTTTGCCAGACGGAAGGGGGCAATGTCGGCATCGAAGTGCGCACCGTCATCAGCCAGCATCTGATAGCTGCCCTGCATTGCGCCCACCGGTGTTTCAATAACTGCTCCGCTTGAATAGCGGAAGCCTTGCCCGGGTTGCAGATGCGGTTGCTCACCTACCACGCCTTCACCCCGGACTTCCTGCACCTTGCCATTCGCATCAGTGATGATCCAGTGCCGGGTCAGCAGCTGAGCTGCAATGGTTCCCTCATTGTGTATGGTGATGGTGTAGGCAAACACGAACCGTCCCTCATCCGGACGCGACTGATCTTCAATGTAGCTGGTACTGACATCGACGCGAATCTTGTGAACGGTCTGGGTCTTCATGGCGCGTGGTAGAGCGGGCAGTGGAATGTGATGAACTATACCAGTGTTCACCCGCTGGCGGCATGCCGGGCACAGAGCATTATCTGTCTGTTATTGCAGTTGTAACGCCAGTGTCGCGAAGCTTTCCGGAGGCAGTACTTCTGCACGCAGGCCCGGATCAATTCCGGCCGCTTCAATCTGTTCGCTGGTCATGAGCGTACGCAAGGCATTCCGGAGTGTCTTGCGGCGCTGTGAGAATGCAGCCATCACCACGCGAGAAAACAAGCCATAGTCGTGGATGGAAAATGGCGGTTTGTCATAGGGGGTTAAGCGTACGACAGTGGATATCACTTTCGGTGGCGGCCGGAAGGCTTCCGGACCGATGTCAAACAGGGGTTGCACTTTTAGCCACGGCGCCAGCATCACAGTAAGACGCCCATAGTGTTCAGTATCCGGTGAGGCGGCCATTCGATCCACAACTTCCTTTTGCAGCATGAAGTGCATATCCCTGAAGTGAGTCCGTTGTTCAATCAGTTTGAAAATCAGGGGAGTGGAGATGTTGTAGGGCAGATTACCAATCAGCCGCAGTAATTTTTCATCGTGACGTAAACTGCCTATGTCGAATTTGAGTACATCTGCTTCGTGTATCCGTAATGTTCCTGTGCTTGCTGAGCTGACTTTCAGTGCTGCAATTGCATCACGGTCAATCTCTATCGCATCCATCTGATGTACATGTGCCAGAACCGGCAGGGTGAGTGCGCCAAGGCCGGGGCCGATTTCAACCAGATGCTCGGAGGGTTGCGGGTCAATGACAGAGACAATGTGATCGATCACCGCCTGATCGCACAGGAAATGTTGTCCAAAACGTTTCCGTATCGGGTGCACTATGAAGACCTGCTCATTTCAATGGCCAGTTGCAGGGCCGCGCTCAGACTGCCTGATTCGGCTTTGCCGGTGCCGGCAAGATCAAGTGCGGTACCGTGATCTACGGAAGTGCGGATAATGGGCAGGCCCAATGTGACATTTACTGCATTGCCGAATCCGACATACTTGAGTACCGGCAAACCTTGGTCATGATACATGGCAAGTACTGCATCAGTATGCTGAAGGTGTAATGGAGTGAACGCTGTGTCTGCCGGCAGCGGTCCGTCGATGGTCATCCCTTGTGATCTAAGCTGTCTGATGACGGGTTCGATCACATCCAGTTCCTCGCGGCCCAGATGTCCAGATTCGCCAGCGTGCGGATTAAGTCCCAGTACCATGATGCGCGGATTGGTTATGCCAAAACGGGTGCGCAGGTCATGGTGCAGGATTGTCAAAGTTCGCTGCAAAGACGCGGGTGTGATTGCTGCACTCACCTGCAACAGTGGCAAATGCGTCGTTGCCAGCGCTACCCTGAGTGTACCCGCTATCAGCATCATGACCGGAAGATTGCCGCCGCAGCGTTCGGCCAGATATTCAGTGTGGCCGGTGAAGGGAATCCCCGCATCATTGATCACACTTTTCTGTACGGGAGCGGTCACCATTGCAGAAAACTCACCATCCATGCAGCCACTGCATGCACGATTCAGTAGCTCCAGCACATAGCGGGCATTGGCCTTGTCCAGTTTGCCTGATTGAACAGAACTGTTCAGTTTGACCGGCAAACAGGTAACCACGCCTGCTGAGTGTGGCGTGTATTGTCCGGGGTGGTATGAGACTACCTGAATCGAATAGCCCAGCTGTTGTGCACGAGTTTTGAGTAACTCAGGATCGCCGATCACTACCAGCTGGCACGGCCATTCCCGCATCGAAATGGCTAACGTCAGATCCGGGCCAATACCGGCTGGCTCTCCAGTGGTCAACGCAATGCGTGGCAGCATGAATAGGCTATTGCGGTTGCTATTTACAGCAGGACTTCAATATAAGCGTTGGAGCGCAATTCACGTATCCACAGGTTGATGGCTTCTTCGGCTCTGGACTCGCGTAGCGCGGCATACGCTTTGTTCCGCCTGTTTTCTTCGCTGACATCCTGGGTTCGACGACCCAGTAACTGTACGATGTGCCAGCCGAATTGCGATTTGAACGGTTCGCTGATTTCATTCTCGTCGAGCTTGTCCACTGCCTTTTCAAACTCACCCACAAATACTCCGGGGCCGGCCCAGCCAAGGTCGCCTCCCTGCACGGCTGATCCGGGGTCCTGTGAAGTTACTGAGGCAATAGCTGCGAAATCTTCGCCAGCCAGAATGCGCGCGCGAATTTTCTCAAGGCGTTGTTTGACGGTATTGTCATCCTCAACTTCTGTTGTTTTAAGCAGGATGTGCCGTGCATGAACCTGCGACTGAAGTTCCTGACTGGCTGTTCCACCGCGTTTGTCATTCAACCTGAAAATATGAAATCCGCTGGGTGAACGGATAATCTCGGTCAATTCCCCTGCTTTCAGTCCGGGAATGCGATCTGCAATGATGGAAGGAAGTTGTGTGCCATTGCGCCAGCCCAGATTGCCGCCATCCACATTGGTACTGCTATCTGAGTAACTGACTGCCAGCTCTGCAAAGCTCTGGCCGGCTTTTGCCTTGCTGACAACTTCATTGGCACGCGCTTCCCGCTGTGCCAGCTGTTCCGGCGTGGCGTTGCTGGCTACCGCAATGAGAATGTGCGAAAGGTTGTATTCTGCGTTGGCATCGGGGGTGCGGGATTGTCTGGCAAGCGCCTGTTCGAGTTCACGTGGTGTGATCTTGATATTCGAAACTACATCACGTTGCATGATCTGCAGGGCGATATCCCGCCTGATGTCTTCCCGATAGGCCGCATAGGACTGGCCCTGTGCCTCGATAGTTGCTGGCAGGTCACTGAATTTCACGCCATTGCTGTTTGCTATATCGTTGAGCATGCTGTTGAGCATGTCATCAGTAACTTTCAAGCCGCCCTTTTCAGCACGCTGGAGCTGGAGCTCCTGCTGGATCAGGCGATCCAGTACCTGTGTGCGCAGTATGGTCTGGCTGGGAAGTTCAGTCTTTTGTTGCCTGAGCCGGGCTGTGATCCGTGAAATTTCCTTGTCCAGCTCGCTGCTCAGGATGACCCCATCATTGACCACTGCAACGATGCGATCCAGTGAATCACCCCGTGTGGATAGCTGTCGCGGTTCAGACTGGGTTACGCCTGAGAAAAGCAGGCAGCTCATCAATAGCAGAACCGAAACTTGATTCAGGTACTTCATGAAGCTCATTTTTGCACGGTTAGGAAATTAGTTGGTCGTGGCGCGCGCGGAGTATCCGGTAATTCCGCCTGCCAGGAAAGCATCTGCGGTTCCGACACTGGATAAACCCTTGAGTTCAAGCTGCAACTTGTATTGAGTATCGTACTGACCGCTGCGGGTGGTGATGGCCCGACCGACCACGGCACGAATGTTGAAACAGCAGGATCGATATTCCAGCCCAGCAAAATGGTCCAGAAATTTGCCGTCCAGCTGCGAATAGACTACCCGGCCGTAGCCGTTCCAGACGCTACCCAAAGGCCATGCAAAACTTGACTCCCACTGTTCCACCGAGCTCCTGTCATAGCGGTAACCGAGGTTGATGATATGGCTGTTGTCTGAGCGGTACTGAATGAAAGCATCGGCACGTTGTGTGCGCTGCCCGGCCGGACTCCACTGGGTCCCCAGACTCACGCTGAAATTCCGGTAGGCCGATAGCGACAGTTCGCCGATCATATCAGAAGATCGTGTGCTGTTCCCATTAGTGCTGCATTGGGATTGGGTCAGAGAGGTGATGCAGGGGGTGTCGAGATAGAAAGCCTGTCCCAGAGTGCCCGACATATACTGACTGCCATCTTGGGTGCTCAACAGCCGGGTGGTGATCCCGGCGCTGAGCTGGTTGGTATCTCCCAGTCGATCGGGACCGATGAACCGGTTTGGTCTGAACAATTGCACCAGATTCAGATCAGGAATGTCGGTATCGAATGCAGCCGGTAGATCACTCTGATCACGGTAAGGCACATATACATACAACAGTCGTGGTTCAAATGTATACATGCGTTGCTGCTGACTGCCTGCCAGACGCTCGAACACCAATCCGGTATCTACACTGTACAAAGGTGCGGACAGGGAAGGGCTTGCAGCCTGACCGTTAATCGTATTGTTGAGCTGGTAATGCGTGTAATGCCAGCCCATGCTGGGTGTCAGGAACATGCCGGGCCGGTTCATGGGCATGCTGAGTGTCGGGTTCATATACAGGCGGGTGCCGGTAATGCTGCGTGTGTTGGTTACTGTGTCAACAAGTCCACGGGTGAAGTAGCCCAATTCACTGTCGAGTGAAAAGTTGACTCCAAGCGGCAGTGACTGCTGGCCATTGATGCTCAGTCTTGGTAATTGTGTATAAGGACGATCCGCCAGCGCGATATCATCATCCAGTGTTTGCAGATTCTGGACCAGCAATTCGGCATGCCAGCGTTGTGATTGTGCTGAAACGACGAGAGCACGTTGCAGATATACCTGGCTTGTAATGGCACTGCTTGTACCAAAGTCTTCAAACCATGCATGATCACTTACTGAATTACCATGGATATCAAAAAGCAGATTGTCATTCAGGATATTGCGGTAATTCAGGCTGGCTGCACCTCGCCATTGCCCAGTTCGTTTATCCATCGGCAGGTACCCTGTGACCAGAGTAGCCTTGGCTGATGAACTGAGATATCTGAATTCGTTGTCGAATTTGACACCGCGAGTGGTGACGTAACTGGGCGTGATTGTGTCATCGTAGTTTGGAGCGATATCCCAGTACCATGGAATTGACAGTGCATTACCGCCACGTGAGGAGCCGCCAAGGCTCGGAAACAGAAAGCCGCTTTTGCGTTCATTGCCGACCGGGAAGGAAATCCAGGGTGTATAGAAGATCGGTACACCTTTGAATTGCAGGCGTACATTTCGCCCTGTGCCGGTACGCATCGCCTGATTGATATCAAGTTCCGAAAGTTTAAGTTCCCAGGCCGGATCGGCTGTAGGGCAGGTGGTGTAGCTCACCTGATCAAGCGAAAGGTTGCCTGCGGAATTGAGCTGGATGCTGTCTGCTGTGCCGTGGCCCGCGTTGCTCTTGAGCAGAAAGCCCGCTTTGTCGACTCTGGCGCCGCCTGTGCTGTCCATACTGGCATTGGATCCTGACAGGAACAGGTTCGTATCTTCCAGACTGAACGCACCGCTGGCGATCATCTCTCCGGTTTGCGTGTTGTACCGCAGCAGTTCGGTGCCGATCTTGCGGTCACCCTGAGTGACTTTCACCTTGTCACTCAATGTACTCCAGCCATCGGTGCCGACTTCGGCGCCACCGGAAAACAGCTCAACCGGCAATTCCGAAATATTGATTCTGCCGGTTGTGACGGCAGGGTGAGGTGTGCTGGAACTGTTATTGTTACCGTTCGAGCATGTCAGAGCCTGTGCCGCTGCCTGCCCCGGCATGGTCAGCATCAACAGGACAGCCTGTGCGCAGGTCAGGTAGAGGAACCGATAATGCATGGATTGGGCTGGGGCCTGACAGACTCAAGTACGACGTAAGAAAGCCGTGATTATAATCACCGCCGTGCACTGGCTGCTTGTGCAAGTTTATGACCGACTCACTGAAACTGGAAAAGCATGAATCAAGCGTTGCAAGATGTCCGGCTGAACAAGCTTGGCGAATGGACCCGACAGGTCTTGAGAACAGATGTACTGGAAATAGCCCCCGCCTCGGCCGATGCCAGTTTCCGTCGATATTTCAGAATCTGCAAAGGCAATGAAACCTTCATTTGTATGGACGCACCTCCGGAAAAGGAGGATGTGCGACCCTTTATTAAAGTTGCCGGCCTGCTTCAGGCTGCAGGGGTGAATGTACCCCGGATCATTGCGGAAGATGTGGCGAATGGATATTTGCTGCTTTCTGATCTGGGTACGCAAACCTTTCTTGATGTTTTGAGCGAAAGCAATGCCGATCAATTGTTCTCCAGCGCAATTGATGCGTTGATCAGATGGCAGCAGGCAAGCCAGGCCGGCGTGCTGCCTGACTATGATGAAGCGTTATTGCGGCGCGAACTCAACCTGTTTCCGGATTGGTACATTGCCAGGCATTTACAGGTTGAGTTGAATGAGGCACAGCGCGCTACGCTGGAAAAAATTTTTGCACTCATTGTCCGTAACAATCTTGCTCAGGCCAGTGTGTTTGTGCACCGCGATTACATGCCACGTAATCTGATGGTCAGCAATCCCAATCCGGGAGTGCTGGATTTTCAGGATGCGGTATATGGTCCTATCAGCTACGACGTGGCGTCGTTGTTCCGTGATGCCTTTATCAGCTGGCCGGAGGCGCGGGTGATTGATTGGGCTGCGCGCTACTGGCAGCGCGCGCGTCATGCAGATCTGCCTGTGCCGGAGGATTTCGGGCGGTTCTACCGTGACCTTGAATGGATGGGGTTGCAGCGACATCTGAAAGTGCTCGGCATCTTTGCCCGTATCAACTATCGCGATGGCAAGCCCAAATATCTGGCTGATACACCACGGTTCCTGACTTATGTGCGACAGGTAGGCGAGCGCTACGACGATCTTCGGCCATTGATGAAGTTGCTCGATCAACTTGAAGGCCGGCAGGCGCAAGTGGGCTATACGTTTTGAAGGCATTGACGGGGGGGGTATGCGCATGCGCGCAATGATTCTGGCAGCGGGTCGTGGCGAACGCATGAAGCCACTCACGGATGTTCACCCCAAGCCGCTGTTGCAGGCAGGAGGCAAGGCGCTGATTGAGTATCATCTGGAGAATCTGGCTGCCGGTGGTTTCCGTGACATTGTGATCAATACCGCCTGGCTGGGAGAGCAGATACCGGTCTATGTCGGAGATGGTTCGCGCTGGGGTGTGCACATCCAGTACAGCCATGAAGGCTGGCCCGCGCTGGAAACCGGCGGAGGTATATTCAAGGCATTGCCTTTGCTGGGTGGCGCGCCATTTCTGGTGGTCAATGGCGATGTCTGGACGGACTGGCGGGTTTCCCGGCCACAATTGCCCCGGCAATGGCGGTCAGATTCACTCGCCCATCTGGTACTGGTGAGCAATCCTGCTCACAACCTCAAAGGGGACTTCGGTTTGCTTGATGGGCGCATCGCTGAAGATGCAGCAGAGCGCCATACCTTTTCTGGAATCGGCTTCTATCATCCCGAACTTTTTGCAGGCTGCACGCTGGGTACATTCAAGCTTGCACCGTTGTTATTCAGCGCTGCGCGAGCCGGTCGAGTCAGTGGCGAGTTACATACCGGAGAATGGTATGACATTGGTACGCCGGATCGGCTGAGGATGCTGGATCAGAAATTGATGCTCAAGGCCTAATACACATCTCTGCGATAGCGTCCGGCTTCGATCAGGCGCTCAACGCCTTCAGTGCCGATAATATCAACAAGGGTAGCTTCCACGCTGCTGGCCATCCCCTCAAGACTGCCGCAGACATAAATTGCTGCGTCGTTGTTGATCCATTCGAGTACGGTATTCGCTGCATCGCGCAGTTGATCCTGTACATAGCGACGTTCTGGCTGATCGCGTGAAAAGACCCGATCCACACGCAACATCCCCTGCGCCTGCCATGCTGCAAGTTCATCCTGATAATAGGCATCGTGCGCGGCATTGCGCTCGCCGAAAATAAGCCAGTTACGGCTGACTTGCTGTTCGATGCGGGCTTTCAGGTGGGCGCGCAGACCCGCCAGCCCGGTGCCGTTACCAATCAGTATCAATGGGCGGCCGGCATTGCCTTCGAGTCGGAAGTTCTGATGCGGATGTATTCTCAATTCTATCTGCGCATTCAGTTCTGCTTGTGCGCTCAACCAGCCGGATGCGACGCCCAAGGTGCCATCTTCATGACGTTCCTGTCGCACCAGCAGATGGATGCGACCGTCGCCTGGAATTGAGGCAATCGAATATTCGCGTGGTCGCTCACGATCAGCGGGAGCCAGAATCTGCACCAGATCACCCGCTTGCCATGCAGGTAATGGCTTTCCTGGCTGTGGTTCAAGTTCAATATGGAACACTGGGTTTCCGGCGCTACCGGGATTCAGATGCTGACGTGCTGCTAATCGCCAGTGTTCATACGCAGGCGCCTGCCAGTCAGGCAGATCATCGGTGCCGGCAACATGGCTTAATTGATGGCGCCATTGTTCCAGTGCAGCCGCATCGCTGTTACTGACATCGATGCGCGGAAACAGACTTTGCCCGCCCTGTGCTTGCAGCCATGCATCCAGATTGCGGCCAAATCCGCAGAAGTTTCTGTACTCGCGGTCACCCAGCGCCAGCACGCCATAGTGCAGTTGGCTCAGGTTGAGCGAGGTGCTCATGACTTTGCGGGCGAACAGGGTTGCGTTATCCGGAGGGTCCCCTTCGCCATAGGTGCTGGTAATAAACAGGGCGCGTTCACATTGCTGCAGATCGTCCGCATTCAGTTGTGACAGGGGGCTGATACGCGCCGGAATACCTGCTGTGTGCAATGTACGTGCAGTCTGCCAGGCCAGTTGCTCGGCATTGCCGGTCTGACTGGCATAGGCCACCAGCCAGCTGCTGGTGCCGGCCATCGCAGGAGTCAGCGCGGCGGCGGCCTTTGCTGCAAGCCGGCGTTTTTTCCATTCGCGCCAGACTACCCAGCCACACAGCATCAGGTACAGAACAATGCAGAAGGCGGCAGCCAGGTATCGATTATTAATGTTGTCAAAATTCATGGCGGTTACCGGATCATTGCATCAGTGCTGAAAATTCAGGTGTCATCTGTTCCACAAAGCCGGATGGCGTGCGCGTGATGAACAGGGCAGGAATGGAGCGTGCGGTTGCGAAGGCCATGCCTTTGTCAGCGCCAAGTACGTTCAGGGCGGTAGAAACCGCATCTGCGGTAATACAGTCACGGTGAATTACTGTGACGGAGGCCAGACCATGTTGTATGGGCTCGCCACTGCGTGGATCAATGGTATGGCTGTATTGAGTTGGTCCAGCAACATTATTGACCGTGAAATAACGCCGGTAGTCACCGGATGTGGCGACTGCCAGTCCATGCAGGGCGATGACAGTTTCGGTCAAACTTGTTGCCTGTGTTTGCAGTGGAAGTGGCTGTTCGAGTACTACCCACCATGGCAGTGCATCGGGCTTGATGCCGGTGCCGCAAAGTTCGCCGCCCACTTCAACCAGATAGCTGGCAATACCCTGTTGAGACAGATAACGCGCCACCTGATCAACAGCAAAGCCTTTGGCGATGGCTGACAGATCAAGGTAGATACCACCCGGCTGCAGGGCACGCTTGTGATTCGCATCTATTGTAACTCTCTGCCAGCCGACGCGCGCGCGGGCTGCATTCAGGATGGCTTGTTCAGGTCGCTGCGTTAGTCTGGCTGCAGGGCCGAAGCCCCAGGCATTGACCAATGGCCCGCTGGTCGGGTCATACGCTCCTTCGCTTTCCTGTGCGACTTCCAGCGCATATCGTAATACGTAGAAAAACTCGTCAGGCAGTGTATGCCAGGTATTAGCCGCAGCCTGATTGTAACGACTCAGGTTGGAATCGTTCTCCCATGTGCTCATCTGTGCAACCACCGTATCCAGTTGGCGCTGGATGCCAGTCTTGATGGATTCGAGAGAGCGCGCTGGTGCGGCGACCAGGCTGACTGACCAGCTGGTGCCCATGGTCTGGCCGTGTAGCTGGTGGATGGAGTGATCCACAGCGGGTGCCTGCCCTGAGACAAGGTGAGGAACCAGCACGCGCCGCATGATGAAGAATTAATAACTCAGGATTGGAGCCGGCGCTGTAATTAACAGCGCCGGGATGATCAATGCGGTACCCATGAGCTTGATTGAGTGGAAGTGTTCAGGGTTTAACAACCAGTGAATACTTGCCCATCTCGACTTTGCCATGCGATTCGATGGTTGTGACCTGCTTGGCCGGCCACTCGAAGCTGATAGGCGCTTGTGGTTCATCGACATCCACTTTCTTCGGGCGACCATTTTGATCGAGATCTTCCGGTTTGGCATTGGGAGCGGCTGTCCGTCCGGCTTTGACCTCGCGCGCCACCTCCAGCATCAGTTGATACTTGCCGGGGGGCAGGGCATTCAGTGGTGCTTTGCCTTCGGTGAAAACCAGTTCATATTCACCAGAAGGGCGGGTGGCGCTGCTGATGCCATCAAATTTCATGTCAGGGGTGGCACCGCTTTTGCTCCACCAGTTGCGCATGATCTTCAGATATTTGTCGCCATTGGTCAGCGGATTGCCTCGCTTGTCCTTGATTTCATGCCACAGGGCCAGTGTCTGAACAAATGTGCCATCCGCCTTTTCAAGCCAGACGGCCAGATAGGGTCTTACATATTGTCCGGTGGTGAATTCCGGCAGTTGTACCTTCACGGTCAGTTCGCTAGCGTTGGCTGGCAGTGTTGCAGCGGCACCCAGCGTGACACCGAGCGGGATCGAATAGCGCTTTTGCATGGGTACTTTCCTGTTGGATGTTTAATGAAGCGTAAGCAAGGCGAGTAAAACCGGAATCAGCATTCCGAGGGCGACCAGCGGCCAAGTGGCAGGACGGTTTTTGGCATGCAGGAACAGTATGAAAAAACCAGTCAGCGCAAAAATCAGGCAACTGATACCCATTCCGTCGATAAACCATGCCCAGGCTGTGCTGGTGTAGTGGCCTTTATGCAGGTCATTCAGGTACGCAATCAGGCCGTTATCTGTATCCTGGAATTTGACGGCGCCATTACTGAAGTTGATGCTCATCCAGGCGTCACCGCCCGGTCGTTGCAGAGATAGGTTCAGATCCCGGTCAGACCATTCCTGTTTCGCAAGGCGGGTGTCGATATTCAGCGTAGTCCTGGTCCAGTCAAGGAATGCAGTTGGTAATGAAGCAGAGTCTTCATCTGCCATTTCCCCTGCCATGGAGGCGAGTTGAGTGTTCAGCGCGGCTGGCAGTTGCGCCTGTTTGTTGGTGATGACCGGCGCTGACTCCAGTACCGCCACATTGTTGAGCGTGATGCCGGTAATGCTGAAGAACAACATTCCAATCAGGGCAATCGCGGAGGTGATCCAGTGCCACTCGTGCAGAGTTTTGAGCCAGTAAGCGCGACGTGGGCTGGAAGTGGGTGAATTCATTAGTAATGAGGTGTTTGTTTTTAATCTGATGCCCTGTTGCGGGGCGGCAGTGTAACGACGAGCAGGGCAAGTTTCATTGGCAATTTGTAGAAAACAATAAATCTTGTCTAATCTCAACGCTTGATGAAGTGCGTTGAGAAGGCCTGCTCCGTAGCTGATTTTAGAAATAAAATAGTTCTGCCTTTCGCTTGAGCTGAGAAAATGATCGGGAATCAGGTTGTCATTTCGGGCGGGGCTTTAACTTAAAAAAACAAACTATAAAAGAATTGTTAATAATGTCGTGGTCTCGTGAATGTTTGTCTTGCCAGCGGTGGGATTTCTGGATAATTTACGAGGGTTAAGCAGGTTGCTGGAATTCGTGCTACGGAAAGTCCTTATTTGGTGCAGATTTGGTGCGTAGACAACCTTGATGACTGATTTCAGTTATCAGGTGGATGAGTAAAGGGTTTTAAACATTGTACGGGGCTTGAGCCCGGAACAAAGATATTCAGGCGGGGATGGCATGGCCTTAACGGCAGCGGCAGAATCTCAATCCAAGCGCGGCACGATCCTGATTGTGGTGATCGCTGTTCATGCGATTGGTCTGTGGGTTGTGGAGAGTGGTTTGTCCAGGTCCATCATCGAAATGGTGGCGCCGCCTGTTGAGACCAAGATCATCGAGGAAGAAAAGCCCCCTGAGGAGCCGCCTCCGCCACCGCCGCCTCCAGTCGATGCAACGCCACCGCCACCCTACATCCCGCCCGTTGAGGTGCAGGTTCAGTTGCCGCCCCCGGTCAACACTATTACTGCAGAAGTAAAAGAGACTCCGCCACCTGTGACACCACCTGTCATGGCACCTCCTACGCCGGCGGCGCCGCCTGGTATTCCAGGCACTCGGCCTGCAATCAATCCAAAGCTAACTAGGCCAGCGAATGACTTCTATCCGAGCGGATCAAGAAATGACAAGGAAGAAGGTTTTGTTGTGGTCAAGTGTAATGTGGGTCTGGATGGTAAATGTACTAACCCATCGGTAGATACATCCAGTGGATTTCCACGGCTTGATGAGGCTGCCATAAAGTATGCAACTCAGGGCGTCAGGTTTGTTCCGGGTACAGAAGATGGTAAACCTGTGGCGATGACCCATATGTTCAGAGTTGCTTTCAAGCTCACAGTGACGCACTGATTTAGTCGCGGCTATTGGTTGATTCTGGTTTATTTGTTTTATTTCAATTTCTTTCATTTGTAGGGGTAGATGTTCCATGGAACCTAATCAAACAGTCGAAGTTGCAAATCCTTTTGGCCTGATGGCCATGCTCAAGACCGGCGGTCCGGTTACCATGGGAGTGTTTGGCATTCTGATGCTCATGTCGGCTATCTCCTGGTTCATCATGTTTACCAAGTGGCTGGATCAGCGCAAGTTGGCAGGCCAGCAGAAGGAAGTTCAAAAGAATTTCTGGGGAGCCGGATCAGTACGTGATGGTGCCAATAACCTGAAGGGCAACGATAATGCTTTCAAGATGATCGTTGAAAATGGCTTGCGTGCCTCAGAGCATCATGATGGTGCGCTTACTGACCAGATTCCGCTCCATGAGTGGGTGACTATGTCTCTGCAACGTTCACAGGAACAGATTAATTCCAGCCTTGCCAAGGGTTTGTCTTTCTTGGCAACCGTAGGATCGACTGCGCCTTTCGTGGGTCTGTTCGGTACCGTGTGGGGCATTCTGAATGCATTGACCACCATCGGTACTTCCGGCGATGCCAGCATCAGCAAGGTGGCCGGTCCCGTGGGTGAAGCATTGATCATGACTGCAATCGGTCTGGCCGTCGCTGTGCCGGCGGTAATGGGTTACAACGTGCTGCTGGGCAATAACAAGAAGCTGATGGAACAGGTGCGTTATTTCACGGCGGATCTGCATGCCATGCTCGTCAGCGGTTCACGCGTACAGAAATAATTGGCCGGTCGTAAGCAGTAGCCGGGAGAGAAGCAGATGGGCATGAATGTAGGCGGCGGCAGTGGTGAAGAAGAGGTGATGTCTAACATCAATACCACCCCTCTGGTGGACGTGATGCTGGTGTTGCTGATCATTTTCCTGATCACCATTCCGGTCATTACTCAGTCCGTGAAACTGCAACTCCCGGATGTTGTGAATCAGCCTTCCATTGCCAAGCCTGATGACATCATCATTTCAGTGGACAAGGAAGGCCAGATTTACTGGAATGTAAAGCCAATGACAGCTGATGAATTGCTGGAAAGAATGAAGCTTGAAGCGGTCAAAGTACCCCAGCCTGAAGTCCACATTCAGGGTGATCAGGAAGTTCGTTTCGAGTATATCGGCAAGGTGATGGTGATGTGCCAGCGTAGCGGAATTGCCACGGTAGGATTCATGTCGCAGCCGAATACCGGGCAGAATCAGGACGCCATCTGAGAATTGCACCTCAGGCGATGATTTTCAGAAATAACAGTACATGACAGCACAGATTGGAGAGTTAATTAAATGGGTATGAACGTCGGCTCTTCGGGTAGCGATGAACCCATGATGGATGTCAATACAACGCCCTTGATCGACGTCATGCTGGTGTTGCTGGTGATGTTCATTATCACGATCCCGCCGGTCAAACATGCGACCAAGCTGGACATGCCGCAGAATCATCCCTCAACCATTACCAAGCCACCGGAAGTTATCAATCTTGTGATTGATTTTGACGGTACCTATTACTGGAATGGCCAGCAAAAGACGCTGGAGGAAATTGAAGCGATGTTTGAAGTGGAACACCGCAAGGATCCTCAGCCTGAGCTGCATATCCGTCCTGACAAGTGGTCTAAGTATGCCGCTGTTGCCAAAGTTCTGGCCGCTGCACAGCGTGGACGAATGGACAAGCTGGGCGTGGTGGGTATGGAACAGTACATGTAATCAGCCCTCTAATCAGTCTATGGAACTCCAGAGTCTGATGCTGATCTGATTATTGACCCACTGTTTCTTTAGTTTTCTTGTGAACAGCTTTTATTCAGCGATGATGATCATGAAAAAAATTCGCGCCAGTCTTGTAGTAATGAATCTCGCTGTTCTGGCTGCCATGCTCAGCTTGCCGGCTGTATCTGCATTTGCGGCCGATGAAGGTAAGGTCAGTGCCAAAATCGGTAAGCCACTAACTGATGCAAATCGTGCATTACAGAGCAAGCAATGGGATCAGGCATTGGCGAGGGTGCGCGAGGCCGATGCTTCCGGAGAGAAGACTGCCTACGATCAGTTCATGATCAACCAGTTGTACGCGGCAGCTTATTCCGGTCAGAAAAAATACGGTGAAGCCGCCGCTATTTACGAAAAACTGCTGGACAGTCCTTATCTGTCTGATGCGCAGAAAGATCAATATACCAAGATGACTGCCCAGCTTTATATGCAGGTCAAGAATAATGGTAAGGCAACCGATTATCTGCAACGCTGGCTGAAGGCACATCCCGGTGATACCGACATGACGGCGGTATTGGCGCAGCTGCAATTTCAGGCGGGTCAATTCCGGCAGTCCATGGATACACTGACCGAGCTGGTCAGGGTAACTGAGAAAGCTGGGGCACGGCCTAAAGAGGACTGGCTGAAGCTCATGTACAGCATCGCATACAAATTAAGCGATGACAGATCAACCCAGGGAATGCAGGCGGGCCGTCCTCCACAGGGCATGGAGCCGCAAGGTATGGAACCACAAGGAATGGAACCGCCACCTCCTCCTGGTATGGGTTCAGAGCCGCAGGGTGGAGATAACAGGAACGAGCCGAAGCGATTGGACGCAGCCACTATCAGTGTTCTTGAGAAACTGGTGCGTTACTATCCAAGCCCTAACTACTGGCAGGGTTTGCTCTCAGGTTTGAAGCAGGAGCGTATGTCGGACATGTCCCGCTTTCAGCTGGATCGTCTGATTTTGTCGGTGGGTGTCATGAAGACGCCTAATGACTTCATCGAGCTGGCACAGCTGGCAAGAAACTTTGGTTATCCAGCGGAAGCTCAGCGTGTGCTGGATAAGGGTTATACGGCCAGCATTATCGGTGTGGGTGCGGGCAAGGATCGCGAAGACCGTCTCAAAGCTTCAATTGCGAAAGAAGTCGAAATCAATAAGGCTGGACTGGCTGCTTTAGAGGCCAAGGCCAAGTCTGCACCTACCGGGCAGGAAGATGTCACACTGGGTGAAACTTACTTGGGTTATGGTCAATATCCTCAGGCAATTGAAGCACTTGACCGTGGTATCAAGAAGGGAAACTTCAAGAACCCGGATACTGCGAGAATTGCACTGGGCATCGCCTACTTGAACAGTAATCAGGCTGACAAAGCTCGTGCTACCTTCCAGAAGGTGCCTGATTCATCGGAGTTTGATCGCGTAGCCGAACTTTGGTCGCTGCATGCCGGTGGCAAGTAACGCTCGATTCTGACTATTGAAGAAATGCCTGATTGGTTCTGCCAGTCGGGCATTTTCTTTTATTGGGCCTGAATGACAGCGTCATATGCTGCCGGTACCATACGCACTCCCAGAATCAGCCATTGTGAGTCGAAGTGAGCAGTTTCAAAGGTATCGAGATTGTTTCTCAGGGCAGCCCTCGCCCTGTCGGGCTGAAAAGTGGTGAAAAATATCAGACACCACAGGGGTTCTCTGCCATCAAGGATGGCATCAAGGCCAGTTCAGGTGCGACAGATTTCGTACCGGGTCAGAAGCCTCGCTGGTTACGCGCACCCATGCCAGCCGGCAATGGATATAACTCGGTACGTGATGTCGTACATGAACACCGTCTTGCGACTGTGTGTGAAGAAGCCAAGTGTCCCAATATCGGTGAATGCTGGAATGCCGGTACCGCGACTCTGATGCTGATGGGGGCGGTATGTACTCGCGCCTGTCGCTTCTGTGCTGTTGATACCGGTAACCCAAAAGGCTGGCTGGATGCAGAAGAGCCGGTCAACAGCGCACGTACAGTGCAACTGATGAAGCTAAAATATGTTGTGCTTACTTCGGTGAATCGTGATGATCTGCCGGATGGTGGAGCTGCTCACTTTGCAGCCTGCGTGCGAGAAATCAAGAAGCTGAGTCCGGATACGGCAGTTGAAGCATTGACGCCCGATTTTCAGGGAATAATGCAGGATGTGGAAACAATTGTGGCCAGCGGTCTTGAGGTGTTTGCGCAGAATGTAGAAACGGTTAAGCGTCTCACGCATCCGGTACGCGACCCGCGCGCCAGTTATGAACAGACCATGCAGGTGCTGGCGCATGCAAAGCAGTTTCACCCTGCGGTCCTGACCAAGAGCAGCCTGATGCTCGGACTGGGCGAAACCGATGAGGAGATCAGTCAGACCATGGATGACCTGCGAGCCGCCAGAGTGGACATCCTTACGCTGGGTCAGTACCTGCGACCCACTCCGAATCATCTTGAGATACAACGCTGGGTAACACCTGAAGAATTTGCCCAGTATCGTGAGTGGGCTCTGGCCAAAGGCTTTCTGGAATGTGTGTCGGGGCCGTTAGTACGCTCAAGTTATCGTGCCGAACGCGCGCTCGAACGCAACAATGCCGGATTGAGTGGCTGAACCTGTTGATTCAAGCCATGCCGGAATCATCCTGTGTTTCGCCCGTGTTCAAGTATCTTGGACTGGTGCCGTATGAAACGACCTGGCGTGCGATGCAGCGTTTCACTGACGAACGTGACGATCAGACACGCGATGAGATATGGCTTCTGGAGCATCCACCCGTTTTTACGCTGGGCATGAACGGCAAGCCTGAGCATGTTCTGGCTGCAGGTGAAATTCCCGTAGTAGAGATTGATCGGGGCGGTCAGGTGACCTATCACGGGCCGGGTCAATTAGTGGTGTACGCATTGCTCGATTTGCGTCGTCATAAGCTGGGTGTTCGTGAACTGGTGATGGCACTGGAAAACGCCATCATCAACACCGTGTCAGCCTGGGGAATCAAGGCTGAAGCGCGTCGTAGTGCTCCCGGAGTCTATGTTGCAGGCCGCAAGCTAGCCAGTGTGGGTCTGAGGATTAGACGTGGCTGTTCATACCACGGGCTTGCCTTTAACGTGGATATGGATCTGCAACCCTTTCAGCGTATCAATCCCTGCGGCTATCAGGGGCTGGAAGTCGTTGATCTGACAACGCTGGGTGTGACCAGTACCGTGCAGCTGGTGGCACAGACAATGGCGCCCAAGCTGCTTGATGCGCTTGCCCTGCAGGGGCCAGTCGAATGGTCGTCTACAGAGAAATCAGTACCCGCTCACAGGATGTGAGTTCCATGTACAAGCCATCAAGCTGAGCTTTACTGGTGGCCGTTACCGTGATGGTGATGCCCAGATAGTTGCCATCCCGACTGGGACGTTCTTCGATATTGGTCATGTCCACATCGCCGACATGTTTCTGCACGATGCCGATGACAATACTGCGAAACTCATCGTTGTTGCGTCCCATGACTTTCAGGGGAAAGTCACAGGGGAATTCCAGCAGGGTATCGCTGCGCATCAGTCCACCCTCATTCAAACCAGAGTTTGATGCTGTCAACGGTGCGGCCGAAAAATCCTGCTTCAGCCACATCCTGTAATGGGTAAAGTGGGTAACTGCCAACTTCCTTGCCGTCCAGAGTCAACTTCAGTTTGCCAACAGCCGTATCGTGCTTGAGTGGTGCAACCAGTGCAGTAGGTAGTTCTATGCTGGCCTGAACTGCATCACCGCGGCCTCTTTGAGTTGTGACCTGGATTGCCGCATTGGGGCCTACCTGAACACTTTCTGCCTGGCCTTTGCGTACCCGGGCAGTCTTGAGCACTTGACCGGCGCTGTACATGGACTTGGCCTCATAAAAACTGAAGCCGTAGTTGAGTAACGCGGAAGTGCCTTCTTCACGCGCCTTCATGGATGCCATGCCCAGCACGACACTGACCAGACGCATGTCGCCCCGTTTGGCGGATGAAACAAGGCAATAGCCCGCACCATCGGTATGGCCGGTCTTCAGACCGTCTACGGTCGGATCACGGGTCAGCAGTCCGTTACGGTTATGCTGGGTCGTGTTATTGAAAGTAAATTCTTTCACCGAAAAATAATGGTAGTACTGCGGGAAGTCACGGATCAGTGCCTGTGCCAGCAAGGCCATGTCATGCGCCGTGGTGTAGTCCAGCGGTGAAGGCAGGCCCGTGGCATTACCGAAGCTGGTATTGGTCATGCCGAGTTTTTGAGCATATGTACGCATCAATTGAGCGAAGGTGTCTTCGTTACCTGCGATGTGTTCAGCCAGAGCAATACTGGCATCATTGCCTGATTGCACGATCATGCCCAGCAGCAGCGTTTCGACCGGAACCTGACTGTTGAGCGGAATGAAACTGGTCGAGCCATCTGTACCCGCGCCACCTTCTCGCCACGCATGCTCGCTCACGGTGACCATATCTGTGAGTTTGAGCTTGCCGATTCGCAGTGCATCGAAAGTAATGTAACTGGTCATCAGCTTGGTCAGGCTGGCGGGTTCATGCCGGGAATTGCTGTTGTTTTCAGCCAGAATTCTGCCAGTGGCAAAGTCCATCAGAACGTAACTGCTGGCTTCCAGTGTGGGTGCAGGCGGAACCGGCATGCCGGGTGCCAGTACAGGCGTAGCGGTTGCGACAGCAGGAACGGCTTCAGCTTTGCTGAAACTTTCCAGAGGAGAGCCGGTGCTTGTACTGCTTGAAGCGCTGCTGGTTGTTGCTACGGGTTCGGACTTCTTGCATCCGGACATGGTCAGCATCGTGCAGCACAGCAGACAGATCACATTGAGTTTATTCATCAACTTGGCTCCGAAAAAAGAACGCAGCACGTTAAGTGTGCTGCGGATTGAATTCATTGCAGATAGTTTACCAGTGCATTTGCGTATCGGGTGCAGCTAATCACTGGCCAGCCGGGCATCGGCAATCCCCAGTGTTTTTAATTGGGCAACCACCTGGTCAAACAGAGTTGCGCTGGCAATCGGACCGATCCATACCCGATACAGGCTGCGACCATTTACCAGTTCGCTGTGTACTTTCGCCTGCGGATAACCATTGCTTTGCAGTTGTGTGACCAGCTTGTCAGCGTTGCCGGCGCTGGCGAAGGAACCTGCCTGAACATACAGTGGTCTGACTGTGTTCATCGATGAATTATCAGCAGTTTCACCCGGTGTGATGGCACGTACTTCAACCAGTGCAGTACCGTCACGCAGCATGTCGAGCTTGGCGGCTGCTGTGTAGGACAGGTCAATAATCCGTCCTGCCTTGAACGGCCCACGGTCATTCACACGCAATACAACCTGTTTGCCATTGCTCAGATTGGTGACCTGTACGTAGCATGGCAATGGCAGGGTCTTGTGCGCCGCGGTCATGGCATACATGTCGTATGGCTCACCATTGGATGTCGCTACCTGATGAAACCCCGGGCCGTACCATGAGGCAACACCGCGTTCCACATAGCCTGCCGCCGAGGATTTTATGAAGTAACGCTCGCCCAGTGCATCATAAAACGCCGGATTGCCCAATTTTGAGAGGGGCTCGAATCGAGGTATTGCATCGGGGATGGATAACAGATCAGTTGGTATGTTTTTGCTGACGGGAGCTGGCTGTTGCGTGACGGGAGGGGGGCTCTGACAGGCTCCCAGCAAGATGCTGACAGTAATCAGCATGCATATATAGTTGGCGTGCCGGCAGGAAATCATAACTATCGCGCCGAATTTGCTTCTGCGGCAGTGATGGCCTGTCCAAGATCATAGACAGCATTGGCATAGAGCGGGCTGCGGTTATAACGCGTGATCACATAGAAATTATTGAAGCCAACCCGGTATTCTGTTCCGTCCTTGCCTTGCAGGGCGATCAACACTGCTGGTGCGCTGTCTGGCATGCTGGTGCTGAAGCGCACACCTTTGGCTCTCAGCGAATGGACGGTTTCATTCAGAGTCACATCGCCAATGGTAAAGGGGGATGTGTCGGATGAACTCAATTGTGCTTCGGCAAGCACCGGTTCGCCTGAATGCCATCCGTTTTGTTTGAGGTAATTGGCGATACTGGCCAGCACATCGTCCCAGCTGGTCCACAAATCAATTTTTCCATCGGCATTGCCATCTACTGCAAACTGACGATAACTGTGCGGCATGAATTGTGGTGAGCCCATTGCGCCGGCATAAGAGCCCAGGGGCTGGGTGACGCTTAATTTCAGTTCACGACTGAGCAGAAAGAATTGCTCCAGTTCCGAAAGAAAAAAATCACTGCGGGGTGGGTAGTCAAAACCCAGTGTGGCCAGTGCATCCAGCACACGATAGCGACCGGTGTTCTGACCGTAAAAAGTTTCAACACCCAGTATGGCCAGAATTTCCGGAACAGGTGCCCCCTGTGCTGCCAGCGTCTCCAGTATGGCCTGATGCTCCTGTCTGAATGACTTGCCCAGATTGATGCGTTTCTCAATCAGGAAACGCTCACGGTATTCAAACCACGGAATGGTTTTCTCAGCGGGCTTGCTGATGGCCGTAAGTATCGACTGAATGGTTTCTGCTGATTTCAGATCCCGTTCAACTTCTGCGCGGTTGAACTGATGTGTGTTGACCAGTTTGTCGATAAAAGTACGAACTTCTGGACGTGCAATGTCTATTGCCTGTGCCTGATTGTTGAGCGCTATGCTCAGGCCAGATACAGCAATACATTGAGTAAGGAGTTGCAGTTTCATCAGGTCGTTCCCTGTTCGCTTAATCTGAGAGTCGGGTTGAAAAAATGTTCAATGTCCCACCAGTCGGCGTTTGGCATTGACGGCCATCAGGATGCCGAAGCCGGCCATCAAGGTCACCATTGATGTGCCACCATAGCTGATCAGTGGTAGCGGCACTCCAACCACCGGCAACAAGCCCGTCACCATGCCGGTGTTGACGAATACGTAAACGGCAAAGGTCAGTCCCAGGCTACCGGCAATAGTTCGAGCAAAGGTGTCCTGGGCGCTGGTTGCCAGAAACAGACAACGACTGATAACAAACAGATACAGAAAAAGTACTATCACCAGACCGATCAGGCCCCACTCTTCACCGATCACCGCAAAGATGAAATCAGTGGATCGTTCTGGCAGATATGCAAGCTGAGCCTGACTGCCATTCAGGTAGCCCTTGCCGAAGATGCCGCCGGAGCCAATCGCGATTTGTGACTGGATAATGTGATAACCCGACCCGAGTGGATCATTGCTCGGATCCATGAAGGTGAGAACTCGTTGTCGCTGGTAATCATGGAGCAAGTATGCCCAGGCAATCCATGCGGTGGGGATCAGTGCAGCAAACACTCCAAAGATGTAGCGCTTCTGCAAGCCGGACAAGAGTAATGCCATGGCGCCTGCAGCTCCAACCAGCAATGCCGTGCCCAGATCGGGTTGCTTGGCGATAATTCCGACCGGAACCAATATGGCCAGTGCCAATACCCCAATATTAAATAATGAAGGTGGCAGTGGTCGGTCGTGTACATACCATGCGCAAAATAAAGGCACGGCGATCTTCATGATTTCGGATGGCTGGAAGCGGACGAATCCAAGATTCAACCAGCGCTGTGCGCCGAGTGAAACTTCACCTTTCACCATGACGGCCAGCAATAACACCAGCCCAAGTCCATATAGCCAAGGGGCCGCCAACATCAGCAGTCGGCTGGGCAGTTGCGCAACGATGATCATGACCACCAGTGCGAGAGCGAACTTGCTGGCTTGACTGCCGACGACCGGCCAGCTGGCGCTGGATGCGCTGTACAAAATCACCAGACTGACAACAGCCAGCAATCCGATGCCGGTAAGCAGCGGCCCATCCAGTTGCAGTGCGGAGAGCAATCTGGCTGTCCAGGTCAGAGTGCGTTGGGCGTGAGATGTGTCCAGTTCCATATCTTATTCGTCACCCGGTGTGGCTGCCACCTGGGCTTTTTGCATTTTCGCTGCCCTCTTGGCCTCCTGTTCGGCCAGTTGTTCGGGGGGTAACAGCATGAAGTCAAACAATCGTCGTGCGATGGGCGCAGCTGTTGAGCCGCCGTGTCCACCATTCTCGACCACAACAGCGATTGCGATCTTTGGCTGCTCGGCAGGTGCGAAGGCAATGAATAGCGCGTGGTCCTTCATTCGTTTGCTCAATTGTGCGGCATTGTATTTCTGGCCCTTGGCAAGACTGAATGCCTGAGCAGTGCCCGTTTTTGCTGCAACTGTGTATGGAGCGCCCGAGAACGCAACCACTGCCGTACCGCCAGGTTTGACGACTTCCTGCATGCCATTGATGACTACATCCCAATTACTGGCGTCATTACTCTTGGCATCATCAAGAACAATCGGAGCAAGTTCGCGCTTTTCACCTGTAATAGCATCGCGGATGGCATGCACCAGTCGTGGCTGGAAGCGTTTGCCATGCATGGCCATGGTTGCGGTTGCATGTGCGAGCTGCATAGGCGTAACAGTAAGAAAACCCTGACCGATACCAATGTTGATCGTGTCGCCTGGATACCAGGTTTGCATGGCCTTGTCCTTGAAGGCCTGACGTCGCCAGGCAGTAGAGGGCAGGGTGGCTTTCTTCTCGCCTTCAATATCAATTCCAGTGGTCTGACCGAAGCCGAAGCTGGTCAGATAGTCGTGTATGCGATCAACGCCCAGTGTATTGGCCAGACTGTAGAAATAGACATCGCATGAGGTTTTGATGGCTTTGACCATGTTGACGCTGCCGTGGCCCTTTTTTTCCCAGTCCAGCCAGGGGCGATTGACTCCGGGCAGGCGGAAATAACCGGGACACATTCTGGTGTCCAGCGGTGCGATTACATTGTAATAAAGACCTGCCATTGCCATGAATGGCTTGATGGTGGAGCCTGATGGATACACGCCTTTCAATGCCCGGTCATACATGGGCTGTTCAGGGTTTTCATACAGGTCAAGATACTGTGCATGTGACAATCCTCGGCCAAACAGATTGGGATCGAATCCGGGTGTACTGACCAGTGCCAGTACATCGCCGTTATTCGGATCTATCGCTACTACAGCCGCACGCTCACCGTGCAGCATTTCTTCAGCAGCGCTTTGCAGTCGCTCGTCTATCGTGAGGTACAGGTCATTGCCTGCGGTAGGCTCCTTTCGTTCAAGTGCATAGGTTTTGCCGCCCAGCGTATCAACGCGACGACCCTGGGCATTTACCAGTAGCTGCTGATAACCGGTCTTGCCATGCAGTTCCTGTTCATAGCTCTTCTCCACTCCGGCTTTGCCTACCAGCGTGGTGCCGGCGTATTCATCGCTGTCCAGGATCTTCTGATCAGCTTCGCTGACAATGCCGACATATCCCAGCGCATGAACACCACTGGCGCTTAATGGATATTTGCGTGACAGACGGGGTTTGATTTCGACACCCGGAAAATCCTGTTGCCGCACCGCGAACCGCGCCAGTTCTTCCTCATTGAGTGACAGTTTGACTGGAACACCTTCAAAGCTGCGGCGTCGCTTGATGTCGCGTTTCAGGTTGGCAATGTTCTCACGATCCAGCAGGTTCAATGCTGCCAGACCGGCCAGAGTGGCATCCAGATTGGGCACCTGTTCGCGGGTGATTTCCAGCTGGAATGAGGGTGCATTCAAAGCAAGCGGAACACCGGTACGATCAAGGATCAATCCGCGTCCCGGTGGCAAGGGTTCAATGCGTACCCGATTGCCCTGTGCCTGTTCAGCAAAGTACTCATAGCGAACCACCTGCAACCAGACCAGCCGTGCAATCAGTGCAAAAATACCCAGCGCAATCAGGCCGGTCGCAACAACAGCGCGTTGAGTGAACATGCGCTGTTCACCATGATGATCCTTGATGCGCTTTTTTTTCTTGAGCACGGTTTAACGAACGCTACGAGCGCTTGTATCCAGCACTGCAACCAGCAACGGCCAGAGCAGTGCACCGATGAGGGCGGGCAACCAGCGTAACCATGATGTCGTGGCGGCACCGACAATGCCGTCAATCCAGAACAGCATGAATTTGTAAATTATTACCAGCAGCAGTACAACGAATGCCTGGTGCAGTACCGGGAATACCCTGATACGAAACTGGAAGTGTTGCGCAATTGTCGCAACCAGCACAAACGCAAGGGCATGCTGGCCAATCAGGCCGCCAACCAGTGCATCAATAGTCAGACCGCACAGCCATGCGTAAGTCAGGCCCGTGAGGAACGCTGCGTTAAGTGACCAGTAAATCACCAGCAACAGCATCCAGTCCGGGCGAGCCATGTTGATCACCTGCGGCAGGGGCACGATGGTCAGTAACAAGGCAATGGCCGTGGTCAACAGGATGTGCAGAAACCCGGTGCGACTGCTCATGGTGATATGTCTGACAGGAAGTTCATGGGGTCGGCCTGGTACTTGAGCCGGTGCCTGATGAGGTGGCTTTAGGTTTGGCGGCAGGTGTCCCCGTCGTACTGCTGCTGGCAGCATCAGGTTTCTGATCTGAGTTGGCGCCAGACTCCAGAGCTTCCACCGATACGGGGGTATTCGTGATAGTGGCCGGTGTGATGGCGGGTTCAATTGAAGGTGGCTGGTACCAGATCAGCACCACTTCATAATCACTGTCGAGTTTGGCAAGAGGTCTGGCTTCCACAGTTGCAAAGGTCTCAGCCGGATTGCGTTCCATTCTGGTGACAATGCCAACCGGGTAGCCCGCAGGAAATATTCCACCCAGGCCGGATGAGATCAACAGGTCGCCAACCTTGATATCCGCTTCTCCGGTCAGAAACGGCATATTCAACTTGTTCAGGTTGCCTGTACCCGCAGCAATAGTGCGCAGTCCACTGCGGTTTACTCGCACGGGGATGGCATGTTCAGGATCAGAGATCAGAATGGCTTCCGATGTATAGCGACCTACCTGAGTGATCTGCCCGAATACGCCATGGGCATCAAGAATGGGCTGACCCTTGAATACACCATCTGACTGACCTTTGTTCAGCAATACCCGGTGTCGCAATGGATCCAGATCGACATGCATGATCTGGGCAACCATCCGTTTCTTTGTGATGTCCTCGGTAGCTTCACCCAGTTCTCTCAGCCTCTGATTTTCGGCAGTTACCGCCGCCAGCCTCTGCACACTGACCTGAAGGTCACGGACCTGAGCAGCCAGTCTGGCATTTTCATTGCGCAGTTGATCCCTGTCAGCAAAGCTGGACATTAGCCAGCTGGAAGCTCTGAATGGGGCATCGACCAGCCAGTGTGCGGGATATATCCCCGCCGACATGATATTGCGCAGTTTTGTCAGGTAGTTGTTGCGATGATCGGCAACCATCAGGCCGATACTGATTGCAGCCAGCAGCAGGAAGCGTGCGACCAGCGAGGGGCCGCGGCCAATGATCGGGCGGGTATCGGAGCCGAAACGTGCCACGCGTGCCTTTGATAATAGTTGGCGGGGACGGGTTGAGCAGAATCATCCGACCCTGCCACGTCCCCACCGGCAAGGTCTGGGTTGGAAGTTATTCCAGGTTGAACAGCTGAGGGCCGTGTTCGTCAATCAATTCCAGCATGCGTCCGCCACCACGCGCTACGCAGGTGAGAGGGTCTTCGGCCACCACTACCGGCAATCCGGTTTCTTCCATCAGCAGCTTGTCTATATCCCGGAGCAGCGCGCCACCGCCGGTCAGGACAATGCCGCGCTCGGCCACATCCGCGCCCAGTTCCGGCGGTGTCTGTTCGAGGGCCACTTTGACAGCCCCGACAATGCCTGACAGCGGTTCCTGCAGTGCTTCCAGAATTTCATTCGAATTAAGTGTGAAGCTGCGTGGCACGCCTTCTGAGAGATTGCGACCCTTCACTGACATTTCACGCACTTGCTGACCGGGATAGGCAGAGCCGATTTCAATCTTGATCCGTTCAGCTGTTGCATCACCGATCAGGATGCCGTAGTTGCGGCGTACATAGTTGATGATGGCTTCGTCGAAGCGGTCACCACCGATACGAACGGAAGAGGCATACACGATGCCGTTCAGGGAGATCACCGCGACTTCAGAAGTGCCGCCGCCGATATCCAGCACCATTGAGCCGCAGGCTTCATGCACGGGCAATCCGGCACCCACGGCCGCAGCCATGGGTTCTTCAATCAGACGTACCCAGCGCGATCCGGCGCCTTCGGCTGACTCCTGAATGGCGCGTCGTTCCACCTGGGTGGAACCGTAAGGTACACAGATCAATACGCGCGGGCTGGGGCGAATCATGCGATTGCCATGCACCTTGCCGATGAAGTACTTGAGCATTTCTTCGGTAATGGTGAAGTCAGCGATCACGCCGTCTTTCATGGGGCGAATAGCCGTGATGTGTCCGGGAGTACGGCCCAGCATGCCCTTGGCTTCAGCACCCACGGCCTCGATTTTCTTGCCCCCCCGTCCTGGTTCCTCACGGATGGCGACCACCGACGGCTCATTCAGGACGATTCCCCGGCCGCGCACATAAATCAGTGTATTGGCCGTACCCAGGTCGATGGAGAGGTCGTTGGAAAAGTAACCCCGGAGGTTCTTGAACATGTTTGGTTTTTCAGGGAAGTGGGTAAGCAAAAATAAGCCGCTACTCTATGAGTTTACATGTGCTATTTCAATGCTGTTTTCAAACTTCAAATTATCCTGATGAAGTTGGTAAATGGCGTCAGTGACGGGACAAAGCCAGATTGTTGACAGCGATTCTCAGGGGTGATGTCGGGTTGCAGTCGACAAAACAGTGTTTTCTGGATGCGACACCCAAACTGTCGGCGTGTATCATGTTCGACCCGATAACCGGTGCAGTTGGAATTTGCATCAGCTGAACAATTCAATGAGTCAAAATCGATGAGCTTGACCCGAAAAGATGTTGAAGCCATTGCGCATCTGGCGCGACTGGCCATTACCGAGGAAGAAGCATCCCTGTATGCAGATAGCCTGTCCCGGATTCTGCATCTGGTCGAACAGCTGAATGCCGCTGACGTTTCGACAACCGAGCCAATGGCGCATCCCCTGGCGGGGCTGGTGCAGCGGTTGCGTGCCGATGAAGTCACGGCAACCGATCAACATGAAAAATTCCAGCTTAATGCAGGCAAAGTTTCATCCGGGTTGTACCTGGTACCGAAGGTGATTGAATAATGGCTGAATTGCATGCCCAGACTCTGACTGAGCTCGCCGCAGGGTTGCGTGCTGGAAAATTTTCGAGTGTGGAACTCACGCGGCATTTTCTGGAGCGCATCAGCAAGTACGATGCCGAGCTGAATGCGTTTATTACGGTGACATCGGAGCTTGCATTGGCGCAGGCTGCTGATGCAGATGCACGCATTGCAGCAGGGACTGCCTCTGCTCTCACGGGATTGCCACTGGCACACAAGGACATTTTCTGTACGGATGGAGTGCTGACTACCTGTGGATCAAAGATGCTGTCCAACTTCGTATCGCCCTATGATGCGACAGTAGTGACGCGCCTGAAGCAGGCTGGCATGGTCATGCTGGGCAAGACCAATATGGATGAATTTGCCATGGGTTCTTCCAACGAAACCAGTTTCTACGGCGCAGTAAAGAATCCTTGGAATCTGGCCAAAGTACCGGGAGGATCATCAGGTGGTTCCGCCGCTGCGGTGGCAGCGCGTATTGCCCCTGCTGCAACTGGTACTGATACCGGCGGATCAATACGGCAGCCTGCTGCGCTTACATCATTAACAGGTATCAAGCCAACCTATGGTCGTGTATCCCGTTACGGCATGATTGCATTCGCCTCAAGCCTGGATCAGGGAGGGGTGATGTGCCTGAGCGCTGAAGATGCAGCGCTATTGCTGCAATCCATGTCGGGTTTTGACGTGCAGGATTCCACCAGCGTGGATACGCCGGTGCCGGATTACAGCGCCACGCTCAACCAGTCTCTCAAGGGGCTGAAGATAGGTCTGGTTAAAGAGTTTTTCGAACAAGGTTTGAGTAATGAGAATGCCAAGCCTGTACGGGAGGCGCTGGCCGTATACGAACAGCTGGGTGCACGGCTGGTAGAAGTGAGTCTGCCAAATCTGCCGCTGTCTGTGCCTACCTATTATGTGGTGGCACCGGCTGAATGTTCTTCCAACCTGTCCCGCTTTGATGGGGTGCGCTTTGGTTATCGCTGTGACAATCCACGCGATCTGCAGGATCTGTATACACGTTCCCGCGGTGAAGGGTTTGGCAGTGAGGTCAAGCGACGCATCATGACAGGTACCTATGTGTTATCTGCGGGTTATTACGATGCGTACTATCTGCGCGCACAGAAGATCCGGCGTCTGATCACCGAAGAGTTCGCCAATGCCTTCAAGCAGGTTGATGTTCTGATGGGGCCAACCTCACCGACGACTGCGTTTGATATTGGTGCCAAGGTGGATGATCCGGTCACCATGTATCTGAATGATATTTACACGATTGGTGCCAACCTTGCGGGATTGCCCGCCATGTCGATTCCCTGCGGCTTTCTTGACGGATTGCCAGTGGGCTTGCAAATCATCGGTGGTCATTTCGCAGAAGCCAAATTGCTGAATGTTGCGCACGGGTACCAGCAAGTCACTGACTGGCACAAGCGCATGCCTGAACGATACGCGTGATCATGAATATGCAAAGTGATGCTATGAGTTGGGAAACAGTGATCGGTCTGGAAATCCACGCACAGCTGGCGACCCGGACCAAGATATTTTCAGGGTCATCTACAGCCTTCGGTGCGGCGCCGAATACGCAAGCCAATCTGGTTGATCTGGGATATCCCGGCGTACTGCCGGTGCTCAATCAGAATGCCGTAAAGATGGCGGTGAAATTCGGTCTGGCGGTGGGCGCAAAGGTCGCACAACGATCGGTGTTTGCCCGCAAGAACTACTTCTATCCTGACCTGCCCAAGGGTTACCAGATCAGCCAGTATGAATTGCCAATTGTTGAACATGGCAAGATGGATATCGTGCTGGAAGATGGCAGTACCAAGACCATCAGGATTACCCGCGCACATCTGGAAGAGGATGCAGGCAAATCGCTGCATGAGGATTTTCAGGGCTATACCGGCATTGATCTGAACCGTGCAGGTACACCCCTGATTGAAATCGTTTCTGAACCGGACATGCGTTCGGCAAAAGAAGCGGTGGCGTACATGAAGAAGATTCATACGCTGGTTCGCTATCTGGAAATCTGTGATGGCAACATGCAGGAAGGTTCATTCCGTTGTGATGCCAATGTCTCGGTGCGCAAAGCTGGTGCTGAAAAATTCGGAACCCGGTGCGAGATCAAGAATCTCAATTCATTCCGCTTCATTGAAAAGGCAATCAATTACGAAGTTGCACGGCAGATAGAGTTGATTGAAGGCGGTGGAACGGTTCAGCAGCAGACGCGCCTGTTCGATCCGGACAAAGGTGAGACCCGTGCGCTGCGCTCAAAGGAAGAAGCTAACGACTATCGTTATTTTCCTGATCCTGATCTGTTGCCGGTGGTACTTGATGATGCTTTTATCAGCGATATTCGCGCCACACTGCCGGAGTTACCTGATGAAAAAGCCCACCGCCTTGTGCGGGAGTTCGACTTATCTCCCTACGATGCAGGTGTCCTGACTGCTTCGCGCGAGTTGGCAGAGTATTACGATAAAACAGTAAGCATAGTTGTAGGTGGTGATCGTAAAAGTAACGCTAAGGCGGTTGCCAATACAGTAACTAATATCCTTACTTTCTCTCTTAATAAAGAAAATCTGGATATTACTGAAAGTAAGGTCACTCCCGAACAATTAGCTGGATTGCAGTCACGCATCAATGACTCAACCATTTCCGGCAAACTGGCCAAGGAAGTGTTTGAAGTGATGTGGGCGGAAGGCGGTAGTGCGGATGCAATCATCGAATCAAAGGGGTTGAAGCAGATCACTGATACCGGCGCCATAGAAAAGGTGATTGATGACATCATTGCCGCGAATCCGAAACAGCTTGCAGATTACCGGTCAGGCAAGGACAAGCTGTTTGCCTTCTTTGTCGGACAGGTGATGAAGCAGACGGCTGGCAAGGCCAATCCGGCACAGGTAAATGAACTGTTGAAATCGAAGCTGGCAGGTTGATCTTGATGACTGACTTGCACGATTCTGATTGTCTGCATCGATTTGACTTTGAACACTTGCCTATCCGTGGCCTGCTGATCCACATGGATGCTTCATGGATGGCCTTGCTGGAGCATCGTGAATATCCGCAGGCCGTCCGTACCATTCTGGGTGAAGCGGTGGTGGCATCGGTGATGCTGGCCGCCTCGGTAAAGTTTGATGGCCAGCTGACCCTCCAGCTGAAAGGCGAAGGTCCCATGCATCTGCTGCTGGCGCAATGTACTTCCGGACTGGGAGTGCGTGGTCTGGCGCGTTATCGTTCCGATGAACTGCCGGTGGGAGAGGCTTCAGTTCAGGAGCTGGCCGGCGAAGGCAACCTGACGGTTACACTTGAAAGTGAAGATCTGCAGCAGCGCTATCAGGGCGTGGTGCCGATGTCGGGTGCCCGTCTCGCAACGTGTCTGGAAGCCTATTTTGAACAATCCGAACAGTTGCCAACCCGTCTCTGGCTGCATGCTGATGAGCAGGGGGTATCAGGCATGCTGTTACAACGTCTGCCGACTCCAAAGAGGTCTGAGGAGCCGGATACCGATGTCGGGCTTGAGCAGAAAGTTGAGCAGCAGCTGGAAGATGACTGGCAGCGCGTGCAATTGATTGCCGATACCCTCAAGTCTGATGAGTTAAAGGGGCTGGCGGATCGAGAAATTCTGCGGCGGCTTTTCAGTGAGGATGACCTGCGTCTGTTTGATTCAGTACCTGTCTATTTCAAATGCCGTTGCTCACGTGAACGGGTGAGCAGCATGTTGCAGGCGTTGGGTTCCGAAGAGGTGCAGGGTATTCTGGCTGAGCAAGGACAGGTTGAAGTAAATTGCGACTTCTGTAATCGGGCCTACGTTTTTGATGCGGTGGATGTGGCGCAATTGTTTGTTGCTGCAACAAGCGGGCTTGGTAATCAGAGTCTGCATTAGTGCGAACATAATCGCGCGCAGGTCTTTCTGGTTGGCGGCATGCCCCGCAAGCTGATTTGCTGGATAACGCAATTATCCATTACGGCTTGACGCAACTTTGCACTTATTACGATTACTGGTGAGTGCATTTTGCGATCATTAAGACCGTTAAACCCCCTATACTTGCTGATTCTTCTTCATAGCGAATAGCACATGAACGCAATTTCTCGCCCACGCCGTTATGGTGTATGGATTCTGGTCGCCCTGGCTGCTGCTGGGGGTGTGTACTACTGGTCGAAGCAGGCCAAGAAAGCAGATGTCATTACACTGGATAAAACCACTGTCAAACGGGGAAACCTGATTGAATCCATATCATCTACCGGCGCACTCTCCGCTTTGGAGGAGGTAACAGTTGGTAGTCAGGTATCTGGCATTGTCACCAAGGTATTGGTGGATTTTAACGATTACGTTAAAAAAGGAGACTTGCTGGCTCTGGTAGACCCTCAGACATTGCAGGCGCAGGTAGATTCATCCCGTGCGGCACTGATTCAACGTGAAACCGCCTACAAGGAAGCAGTCCAGCAGCTGGATGAAAGCAAGCCGATTTATGCGCAAGGTTATTTGTCTGACAAGGATATCCGTACATTACAGGTGGCTGTAAATACAGCGAAGGCGCAGCTTGATGCAGCTAAAGTTGATTTCGAGAAGCAGAATGTTCAATTGAAATACGCGGAAATTCGCGCGCCGATAGATGGAATTATTTCCAACCGCAACGTGGATCCCGGTAATACGGTACAGTCCAGCATGACCGCGCCAACCATGTTTGTTGTGGCTTCTGATTTGCGTACCATGAAAATTCTGGCCACTGTGGATGAAACGCAGATTCCTCTGATCAAAGAAGGAATGAAGGCTCGCTTCACGGTTTCCGGTCTTCCAGACAACGTCTTTAATGCAACAGTTCGTCAGGTGCGTCTCAAGTCGACTACTACCAATAATGTTGTGACCTACACCGTTGTGCTGGATGCGGAAAATCCGGACTTGCTGCTGTTTCCAGGCATGACTACAACCATCAGCTTCATTCAGTCCAGCCATGAAAATGTGCTGCTGATTCCAAATACAGCACTGCGGGTCAATATACCTGTTGATATGAGGGTGGCTTCCTCAAGCTCTGAATCAAGTTCAGCCAAGGACGATCTCTCGACTGGACAAGGGACTCAGCATGCTGATGGAAAAGCAGCCAGTGCTGAAGTTGTAAGTGTCTCTTCCGTTTCCAGCAGCAGCGCAGCTGGTATGGCCAGCCAGAGAGATGGAACGCAGAATAGTGATCGCGGCGGCATGATGGCCAGAGCAGAGACCAGTATTGCTGCTGTAGATGCCAATAGCAGCGCTGAGGGCATGTCAGGCAGACGAGATAGGGGACAGAATGGTGATCACACAGGAGGTGGAATGCACGCTGGTGCTGATGGATCTGGGTCTTCCGCAGAAAGTGGTGGCGGCATGTCCGGTCAAAGGGATCGCGGACAGAACGGCGATCATGCTGGCCCAAGCGTGGCAAGTGCTGATGGTGGTTCTGCATCAGGTGCTGCCAGTGGTGGCATGTCAGGTCGTGACAGAGTTCAGGGCAGCGAACTCGGCGGTTCCCCGGCGGGTGCTGGTGGTGGCGGTATGTCTGGTCCAAGAGAGATGGGACAGAATGGTGGTCAAGGCAAGAGCGGACGAAGCCGCCGAACAGCTGTATGGATGGTCAATGCTGAAGGCAAGGCATACTCAGTGCCTGTGCGAGTCATTGCAAGTGATTTGACCAGTTCAGCAGTTGAGCCATTGCAACCGGATGCCTTGAAAGAAGGTGATGAAATTGTGACCCGGGTTGTTAATCCAAATAGTTCCAGCTCAACTTCCTCTTCCAAGAGTAACAGTGCACTCCAGGGCTTTGGTGCCACCAGTGGATTTGGTGCCGGAGGTGGTGGCAACACAGGCATGGGTGGTGGTGGCAGATAACTCCTAGGGGCACACATGTCTAATGCATTCAAAAATGCAGGCGAGGCGGGTATGCCCCTGCTTCGTGTGCGCGGCCTGACCAAAATGTATCACCTGGGTGAGGACTTCTGGGCCTTACGAGGTGTGGACATTGATATTGTTGAAGGAGAGCTGCTTTCCATCATCGGTCAATCTGGCTCTGGTAAATCAACGTTGCTGAATATTCTGGGCTGTCTCGATCGTCCTACTGGGGGGGATTACTGGCTGGCTGGACATCACATCAACAAGATGAGCCTGAATGATCTTGCTGCAGTCCGGAATCAGGTGCTGGGATTCGTATTCCAGAGTTTCCATCTGTTACCAAGGCTGACAGCACTTGAAAATGTAATGCTGCCTCTCGGTTATGATCATCTGCGCAAACAACCCAATATGCGTGCGGCTGCGATAAGTGCCCTTGAGCGCACTGGCCTCGGGGATAAAGTGAATAACCGACCCACCCAGATGTCAGGTGGACAGCAGCAACGTGTGGCTATTGCGCGTGCGCTTGTTAACAAGCCATCGCTGCTGATGGCAGATGAACCGACGGGAAATCTTGATAGCAGTACTGCGCGCGACATTCTCGACTTGTTCAAGGAACTTAATCGACAGGGTACTACAGTCATGATCATTACCCACGACCCGAATATTGCGGCAAATACCAATCGCAAGATTGAGATCAAGGATGGTCTGGTAATTGGTGATACCAAGGTTGAGCATCCGGGAGTGGCAGCATGACGTACTGGTTATTGCTCAAGACTGCCATTCAGAGCATTCGCCTGAACTGGTTGCGGACCCTGCTCACTCTGCTCGGAATCGTGATCGGTGTAGGGTCGGTAATTGCCATGACCGCAGTGGGGCAGGGTGCTCAAGATACGGTGGTCGCAAGAATTGCGGCAATGGGCAGTAATTTGCTGATCGTCAATTCAAACACCATACGTACCGGGGGGGTCAGTTTTGGTCGTGGTTCATCGGCCAGTCGCAGTACGCTGACTATCACTGATGTGGATTTTCTTCGAAAGTCATTGTCCACTGCCAGTGGCTTGACACCCATTGTCAACGCCACCGGACAGTTGATCTGGGGTGCTACCAATGATTCCAGTTCAGTAAATGGTGTGAGCGTTGATTATCTCGATGTGCGTAATCGCCAGATTGACACCGGTGCGATGTTCACTGAAGCCGAAGTACAGAGCCGAGCGACAGTGGCTGTAGTAGGGCAGACCGTGGTGGAAGAGCTGTTTGGCGGGCAAGATCCGGTCGGTGAACAGATCCGGATAGGACGCGTTCCTTTTACTGTAATTGGTACGCTGAAAGCTTCTGGTTCAGGCTTTGGTGGGGATAATGATGATCTGGTACTGGTGCCTTATACAACAGCGCAGGCCAGGCTTTCCGGTACTCAATATGTCAGTCAGATATGGATCAAGGCTGTAGACAAGCCCAGCATGACTCCGCTACAGGATGAAATAACTGCGGATTTGCGAAATGTTCACCGTCTCGCTGAAAGTGCAGAAGATGACTTCACTATTCGTAACCAGTCGGACATGATCAATCTGGTTTCCCAGTCTACAGATACGTTCACCTTGCTGTTAGGTGCCATTGCCGGAATCAGTCTGCTGGTGGGTGGTATCGGCATCATGAACATGATGCTGGTGGCAGTAACCGAGCGCACCAAGGAAATTGGTTTGCGAATTGCGGTGGGTGCGCGTGGTACAGACATCATGCTGCAATTCCTGGCTGAGTCGGTCATGATCTGTGTGATGGGAGGTTTGTTGGGCTTGGTATTTGGTGTCGGCGGAGCCTATGTTTTGCAGCACTTCTTCGACGTGAATACCTCTCTATCAACCAATACCATGATCATTTCAGTCGGCTTTGCTGCTTTTGTGGGTGTGGCATTCGGGTTGTATCCTGCATATCGTGCATCCAAGCTCGATCCAATCGAAGCTTTACGATACGGCTAATGTTTCTTGCTTCACCTTCCTCAGCGCTGAGGAAGGTGAAGTCGTGGTTTCGCTTATTTATCGATGTAGCTGGCGCCACGAGCCAGACATTGCTGACATCGTTGATGTTGCAGAATCACTGGAGTCCGCGTGGCTGTGGCAAGTGAGTTGCCCAGCTCAAATCTCAAATCATCATCTGTAAAAGCGCATGCTAGGATCCGCAGCATCCCCTCGCGCTTGATCAGCATGCGGCTGTGCATGCACATCAGTTGTGTCGCAGTGTCATTCAGCTGAATCGGTTCTGGCAATGCCGGTTCGGTGCCCAGCTTGCCCAGTTCTGGCAGGGCAACGATGCGAGTGTCCTCTGGCAGGTTCATCTTGTTTAGCAGATGAGCGTAGGCTTTTGCTACGGCATCTTTGTCTTCATCCCTATCCATCTGCCGTGCGATGGAGATATCGAAGCCCTGTGCATGCAGCAGCTGCAAACCTTCAATGGCGCGCTGGAAATTACCCCAGCCACGGGCCGAGTCATGTCGTTGCTGGTCCGGATAATCAATGCTGATGCGGAATGACAGCGGGTGACGTTGCTGTTTCAGCAGCTGTAATTGGTGGATGCGCTTCAGCAGTGGTGCGGTGCCATTGCTCAGTACCAGACAGGGTTTCAGGCTGAGCGCATATTCCAGAATCTTCACGATATCCTTGACGATCAACGGTTCTCCGCCGGTAAAACAGAAGCGTTGCACGCCCAGCTGTATAGCCTCATCAAGATAGGGTTTGATTTCATTCAGCTTGATGCGTTCCAGTCTGGTATCGCCGGGGCGTGAGCCTTCCAGACAGAACGGACATTCAAGGTTGCAGGCGGTACCTGTGTGGATCCAGAGCTCGCTGAGTTGATTCAAACTTACTTGAGTGCAGGCCGGTTTCATGAGCGCGAGTTGTTAATCAAGTTTGCTGTCAGTCCTGGCTGGCCGCGCTGGCCAGACAAAACCTGATTGCTGCTTTAAGGGTTTGCTGTCGAGTACTGCGTCACCTTCGGCACTTGCTTGCGCTGCTTCACGCAATTTGTCTTTTTTGCTTTTGCGTTTGCCTTTGATGCCGCCGCTTTTATCAATGGGGTTTAATGTGACTTCAGACGGTTCGAAGCCAGTGATCTGCTCGCGTTGTATCCGGAAGTTCTGGCGCTTTTCAATCAGTCTGAAATGCGCTTCGGTACTGGCGCTGACAAAGCTGACTACTGTACCGGTTGCGCCGGCGCGGCCGGTACGCCCGATACGGTGTATGTAATCATCCGCTGACCGTGGCAGATCGTAATTCACGACTGCGGGTAGATCTTCAATATCAATTCCACGTCCTGCCAGATCAGTAGCAACCAGCACCTGCAGCTGTGATGATTTGAACTCTGCCAGTGCCTTGTTGCGCGCGCCCTGGCTGAGTTCACCATGCAGAGCGGCAGCGGTAATGTGGTTGCGTCGTAATTTGTCGGCTATGTGCTCCGTTGAGTACTGAGTAGCAACAAACACCAGCACCCTTGGCCATTGTTCCGTTTTCAGCAGATGCCTTAACAGTGGAGTGCGGGCTTCCTTGTCCACCATGATTGATCGCTGCGTGATCGCCGGTGTTGAGCTGGCTGCCGGTTCGTTTTTAATAACGCATGGATCGTGCAGCAGTTGCTCAGTCAGAGCCTGTACCGAAGCTGGGAATGTGGCGGAAAACAGCAGATTCTGACGTTTGGCGGGCAACATGGACACAATGCGGTTAAGTTCATCAGCAAAGCCGAGATCAAGCAGTCGATCTGCTTCATCCAGCACAAGAGTGTGTACCTCACTGAGCTGAACCGCGTTGTGATCTGACAGATCCAGCAGGCGGCCCGGTGTGGCAACCACAATATGTGTCTGACCTCGCAGCGCCAGCATTTGCGGGTTGATTGACACACCACCCGCAGCCACCACGATCTTGAGTTGTTCAGTCATGGATCGGGCAAAGCTACGCAGTACTTCACCAACCTGTGCTGCCAGTTCACGTGTGGGTACCAGAATTAACGCATGCGGGGATCGTGCAGACGGTGTGGACTTGATTGCCATTTGCAGGATCGGCAAGGCGAATGCGGCAGTCTTGCCAGTGCCGGTGGGTGCAGCGGCCAGTACATCAGTACCTTTCAATATGGCTGGAATCGCTGCAATCTGAATTTCAGTAGGGGCTGCATAGCCACTGTCAGCTACAGCGCGCACTAACGAAGGCGTCAGGCCAAGGGCGGCAAATGACATTTACAGACCTGCTGAAAAGGGGGCGGCCATGATAAACCCTTGGCAGGTTTCAATCAGCCGGAATATGCGTCAGTCTCACCAGTATTATGGTCGCAACTTACCGCAGTCCGGTTTCCAGTCGCGCGATCACCATACGCTGAATCTCGCTGGTGCCCTCGTATATCTCAGTGATTTTGGCATCCCGGAAGTAGCGTTCAATGGGCAATTCTTTTGAATAGCCCATGCCGCCATGTATCTGCACTGCTGCGTGGGCGCAGAACATGGCTGCTTCAGATGCAAACAGTTTGGCCATCGAGCCTTCCAGCGTGCAGCGTTCGCTGGTGCCCTTGATGCGAGAGCGCTTCCAGGCCGCTTGCAGTGTCAGCAGCCGGGCGGCTTCCAGTTTGCATTTCATATCAGCGAGTTTGTGCTGGATCATTTCGAAACTTCCGATGGCTGAACCAAACGCCTTGCGCTCACGCGCATATTGCAATGAGGCCTCGTACGCTGCACGGGCAATGCCTACCGATTGCGCTGCAATTCCGATACGGCCCGAATCCAGTATGTCCATCGCAATGGCAAATCCCTGGCCTTCCTTACCGAGTCGGTTCTCTGCAGGGCAACGGAAGTTTTCAAATTCAATTTCGCAGGTGGCCGAAGCGCGGATACCCATCTTGGGTTCGGTTTTGCCGCGAATGAATCCCGGTTGATGTGTATCCAGTATGAATGCAGAAATGCCTTTGGCTTTTTTCTCAGGATTCGTAACAGCAAACATCACCATGTAGTCAGCGACCGGTCCTGAAGTGATCCAGGCTTTCTTGCCATTGATCAGGTAGTGTGATCCATCAGCAGACAGCTCTGCACGGGTACGCATGGCGGCGGCATCGGAGCCGGACTGTGGCTCTGTCAATCCATAACAACCGATGGCTTTGCCTGTTGCCACAGGTGTAACAAATCGTTGCTTCTGTTCTTCAGTTCCGTACGCAAGAATCCCGGTGCTGTACAGCGAGTTGTTGACTGACACTATGGTGGAATGAGCAGCATCTGCCGCTGCGATTTCTTCCATCACCAGTGCATAGCAGACAGTATCCAGGCCCGAGCCGCCATATTGTTCCGGCACTTCCACGCCCATGAAGCCCAGTTCGCCGGCGCGGGCAATGGTGTCGCGTGGAAAGTTACCCGATGCATCGAATGTTGCAGCTACGGGCACTATTTCCTGTTGCGCAAATTCGCGGGCAACCTGCTGGATCATCTGCTGCTCTTCAGTAAGTATGAAATCCATGCCGCTTGCCCCCGTGATCTGGTTGGAATGTGCCTTACCTTTTAGCATACGACTTTGTGGTGCAGCGAGGGAGCCCTGCATGGTCTGTCGCCACCTTGAAGCAAGCATCTGCCAGACAGATCGCATCACAATGTCGTGCCGATATCCGGGCGTGCTGTTAAACTGCGTCCCTCAATCACGCGGCTGTAGCTCAGTTGGATAGAGCACTTGGCTTCGAACCAAGGGGTCGGGAGTTCGAGTCTCTCCAGCCGCGCCATGAAATCAAAGGCTTGCGTGAACTGCCAGTATTTCGGCTTGCTCTACGTCACCAAAAAGTCACCAGCAAATAAGCATCCAAACTGACATAAAGGTAGCCTCCTCAATGAGGTCACTCTGCGTAAAAAATAGACAGCGCCGCGCAGTTCAGATGCTGCCAAAACTGGGGTTGCTCACCATAAATTGATTTGTATGCTCAGAGAAAATGAGCAATGAATCCTTATGAACTCGAGTGCAGATTAGTAGCTGATCGCAGAGCTGACATTCAATTCCGTTTCTATTGCCATTGCCCTTTGCTGCCACTGATATCCAGAATGGATAAACATGGCTACACCCAGTCTGCGCATAGCAGTTCTGCCTGCTGCAATACCGTTTTCACTGCTTCTTCCTGAAGGTCAGGTGGGTAACCGTATTTATTGAGGATACGTTTGACCATCACCCGAATTCTGGCTCGGGCACTTTCGCGGAGAGTCCAGTCGATCGTGACACTCTTGCGAACCTGGCTGATCAACTCAGTGGCAATCAGCTTGAGCTTGTCATCACCCATGGCCTTGATGGCGCTTTCATTACTGGCTAATGCATCATAAAACGCGATTTCATCCTCATTGAGTCCCAGGTCTTCACCTCGCTGGGTGGCGGCGTTCATTTCCCTGGCCAGCTTTATCAGTTCCTCAATGACTTCCTGCGTGGCAATGGCTCTATTGTGGTACGCATTGAGTGTCTTCTTCAGCTTCTCGCTGAACAGCTGACTCTGTACCAGATTTCGCTTCGAGCGTGCCTTGATCTCATCCTTGAGTAGCTTCTCAAGCAGTTCAGCCGCCACATTCTTGTGCTTCAGGCCGCGTACTTCGGCAAGGAACTGATCTGACAGGATGCTGATGTCGGGCTTGGATAATCCGGCTGCTGTGAATACATCGATCACCTGACCATCGGTAGTGATGGCCTTGGAGACCAGTTGCCGGATGGCAGCATCGATCTGTTCAGGTGTTTTACGGCTGGCACTGCTTTGCTTGCTCAGCGTTGCCTGTAATGCCTGGAAGAAGCTCACTTCATCGCGAATGGCTGTGGCTTCATCACTGGCGGCACACAGTGCAAATGCACTGGATAGATCAGTCACCACTTTTACAAAGCGTTGCTTGCCATCCTCCTGTTCCAGAATGTGCTCACGGGCTGGGGGCAATGCAGACAGAAGTGCTTTCGGCTGGTTCACCAGCCCCTGCCAGTCAAAGCCATGCAGCATGTCGCTTGCAACGCCGTGCTTTTCCAGCATGATCGCAATGGCCTGCTTGGTATCGTAAGTAGGATCACCCCTGCCACCACTTTCAGTGTAGGTAGCCAGTGCCTTCTTGAGTTGATCCGCCAGTCCCAGGTAATCGACAACCAGTCCACCTGGTTTGTCGCGGAACACACGGTTCACACGGGCGATGGCCTGCATCAGTCCATGCCCCTGCATGGGCTTGTCGGCATACATAGTGTGCAGGCACGGGGCATCAAATCCAGTCAGCCACATGTCGCGCACGATCACGATACGGAACGGGTCTTTGCTGTCCTTGAATCGATTCGCCAGCTTGCGGCGCTTTTCTTTATTGCGAATATGCGGCTGCCAATCAGGGCCATCATCGGCACTGCCGGTCATGATGACCTTGGCGATACATGATTTGCCTTTCTCAGATTCGGCATCGTCATCCTTGCTGCTGGCCCAGTCAGGTCGCAGCTTGATGATGGCTTCATACAGGTCAACGCAAATGCGGCGGCTCATGCACACCACCATGGCCTTGCCATTCATGGCTTCAATGCGCTTTTCAAAGTGGGTGACTAAATCAGCAGCAATCAGCGCAATACGCTTGGGGTCACCTACCAGTGCTTCCAGTGCGGCCCACTTGCTCTTGAGCTTTTCCTTGCGGTTGTCCTCCTCGCCTTCGGTGATGTCCTCGAATTCTTCATCCAGCTTGGGCAATTCGCTGGCATTCAAACTCAGCTTGGCAATGCGGCTCTCGTAGTAGATTGGCACCGTCGCCTTATCGGCCACTGCACGCTGGATGTCATAGATGCTGATGTAGTCACCGAATACTGCTCGGGTATTGGCATCATTCTTTTCAATGGGCGTGCCGGTAAAACCGATGAACGAGGCATTCGGCAGGGCATCGCGCATGTGTCTGGCCAGACCATCAATCAGGTCGTACTGACTGCGGTGTGCTTCATCAGCGATCACCACAATGTTGCGACGATTGGATAGGGCCGGCATGTTGCCGCTCACGCCATCGACCTTTGGGGGCAGGAACTTCTGAATGGTAGTGAACACCACGCCGCCGCTGGCGACGGACAACAAATCACGCAACTGGTCGCGAGATGCGGCCTGTATGGGCGTCTGGCCAAGCATGTCATGGCAGCGCTGGAACTGCCCGAATAATTGATCGTCCAGATCGTTACGGTCGGTCAACACCACCAGCGTAGGGTTCTGCATAGCAGCATGGCGTACCATCCGTGCGGCATAAAACAGCATCGAGAAGCTCTTGCCGCTGCCCTGCGTGTGCCAGACCACACCGGCACGACGATCCCCAGGTTTGCCGCCATGCATGCGTCCGGCCCAGTATTCGCCGCGTTCATCCTGAATATCGTGCATGCCACTGGCGCGCACGGTTTCTTCTACTGCCGCATTCACTGCATGAAATTGATGATAGCCGGCGATGATCTTGTGAATGGCTCCGCTATCTGGGTCTTCTTCAAACACAACGAAGTGTTGCAGCAGGTCCAGAAAGCGGTGTCGGGCGAATACACCTTTTATCAATACCTCAAGTTCTAACGCGCTTTTAGGTGCGTCACCTTCACCATCAATCGTGCGCCAGACCTTGAACCATTCCTGATTGGCGGTCAGCGAGCCGATACGTGCTTCAAGGCCATCCGACAGCACCAGTGCCGCGTTGTATTGCAACAGCGAGGGAATTTCTGATTTATAGGTCTGCAATTGGGCATAGGCTGTCCAGATCGTGGCGTCTTCATCAGCTGCGTTCTTCAGCTCAATGACGCCAAGTGGCAAGCCATTCACAAACACCAGGATGTCTGGCCGCCGGTTGTGCTGCGCCTCTATCACCGTGAATTGATTCACCGCCAGCCAGTCATTGGCGGCAACATCATTAAAGTTCACCAGCCGTACATGATCGCCGGCAATGCTGCCATCGGCACGCGGGTATTCCACCTCCACACCATCTCGCAGCATGCGATGAAATGCGCGATTAGTTTGAATGAGCGACGGCGTGGCAATGCGCAGCACCTTACGCAGTGCATCTTCCTGAGCATCGAAGGGAATAGTGGGGTTGAGTTGGGCTATGGCAGTGCCTAGACGCTCCACCAGCACCACATCACTGAATGACGTGCGTTCCGCTGCCGGTTCGCCTGGTGCCATGTGTGGCCCATGGCCGATGGCATAGCCCAGCTCAGCAAGCCACTCCAACGCGGCATATTCAACTATAGATTCGTTCAATGCGTTTATCACTGTGCGGTCCTATGCTTTCCGGTGATTATCTTTTTTTAGATCAGTGAAGGCCTGTGTGCTGCGCGCCAACTAATTACGTTTGCAATCAATTTCTCAGCTTCAGTAATGCAATGTTCAGCCGTGGATTCGTCAATATCATCACCGCTGTAATCGGCCACATTACGCTGCCGACGTAGCGCATCCAGAACCACCACGCGCTTGGCTTCAATATCTACAGTCAACGGCAAGCTCTGTACGACTGTCATGTGATGGCCAGGGCGATTCGTATCTGGTCGATAGCCGTGCATCATCAACGCCGCCAATGCACATTGCATAATTGCTTTGTAAGCCGCATCGAAGCGAGTCTCGGCGCTAATGGTCGTGACATGAGCATCGCGCAGATTACGCTGTGCTGCAATTAGCAACCGCTCAATCTCTTCAGCATCAGTTGGATGCAGCTTAAGTTGTCCGATCTTCAGTAGATTTGCCAAACTCACTGATGTCTCCAAGCACGATAATTTTCGGCTCCTTTGCGATTCTAGATATAAAACGATCACCCTGTTTCAATTTTGTCTGAAATGCCGTTTTAGTCATTACTACCGGGTTGACCTCACGTCCCAGTCGTAACGTGCCTGTGTGGCAGGCTTCAACCACCGTAGGAAATGGCACCGAGCCAACCACCAACAGATCAATGTCACTGGTAGTGCGTGCCTTACCTTGAGCCACTGAACCAAACACCAGCGCCAGTGAGATCTTCTTTTGCAGCGGACCCAGTAGCTCACGTAGCACATCCGCCAGTCCGGCAGTCTTACGAAAAATACTGGCCAGCTCGGCATGGATAGGGCAATCCATATCTGCTTGATAGCGAACCTGATTACCTGCTGATGTACGTATTAGGAGTCCAGCCTGACTTAGGAGTGTCAACTCCCGATGCAACGACCCTGCTGGAACACCCGTAAGTCGGGCGATCTCACGTACGTAAAAGGTTTCGTCCGGGCGCAGCAACAATAGCCCCAGAATTTGGCGGCGATACGCACCAAAAAGGATTTCCACCAGTTGCGGTGCAGTAGAAGTAATATGCCTTGATCTCATATTGAGAACAATTGTAGCTTATTTGAGAACAGAAAGGCGAGCGTATCTAGGAGTCGGTTTGAGTCGGGCTTTGGCGGTGACTAGGGGCACCACCAGCACCGCATCACTGAATGACGTGCGCTCCGCCGCCAGTTCGCCTGGTGCCATGTGTGGCCCATGGCCGATGGTATAGCCCAGCTCAGTAAGCCATTCGAGCGCAACGTCTTCGATGATGGATTCGTTCAGGGTCATGAAACCGTATGTCCTTGATTACTTAGCGAAGGATACCCCAGGGTTGGTGAGGGTCTCATGATCAGCACCCAGTTTCCACCGCATACTTGTCTGATGCTATTATTAGCGCGTAGAGGGTCGACGAGACCCGCCTTGTCTGACGGGTACCACCACGAGGTGAGCCGGTTCAACATGCAAAAGAACGACATCCGCAATAAGCCTGCCTACACCCTGTCGGAGGCGGCGCGCTATGTGAAAGTGGCGCCGGCTACCTTGCGCTCATGGGTGGTCGGGCGTGCTTATCCCAAAGCGGATGGCGTGGCCCAATTTCGCCCGTTGATTCACCCCGCGATCAAGCAACCGGCATCGCTATCGTTCTGGAACTTGATCGAAGCCCATGTGCTGCGTTCGCTGCGCACCGAGCACGGCGTATCGATGGATGCCCTTCGCAAAGCGCTAAGCTACGCCGAAAAGCAATTGCAAATCGAACGCCTGCTGCTCAGCCCGAAACTGCGCACCGATGCAGGCAAGCTGCTACTTGAACGCTATGGTCAACTGATTGAGTTATCGGCCTCCGGCCAGATCGCCATGCGGCACCTCTTCAACGAGCACCTAGCCCGTGTCGAATGGGATCAATGGAAGTTCCCGGTGCGGCTCTATCCGTTCGCTTCCGGCAGCGTGCTCACCGACAACCGTCCCATCGCCATTGATCCGCAAATCTCCTTCGGTCGGCCTGTCATCGCCAGCCGTGGCATCAGCACGGGCGCGATCGCCGAGCGGATTGATGCCGGCGAAACCGCCGCCGAACTCGCCGATGACTACGGCTTAAGCGAACGCGAGATTGAAGAGGCCGTACTGTACGAGCACGCTGCGTGACAGTCTTCTTTACCGATAGGGACCTCGGTAAACGCTTTCCGGACATACTGGCCGCCGCCGGTTTGCAAGTTGAACGCCATGCCGATCACTTTGCACCGGACTGCCCCGACGAAACCTGGTTACAAGAAATCGGCCAACGCGGTTGGGTAGCTGTCACTCACGACGGCCGCATCCGTTACAAGCCGAACGAACTGGCGGCAGTGATCGAACATCAAGTGACGTTGCTGGTGATGATTGGTCATGTGCCTTATTCGCAGCTTGCCCATTCCTTCGTCGCCACCCGCAAGCGCATTCTGGATTTTCTGGCGCTGCATCATCCGCCGCTAATCGCTAAGGTGTATCGACCATCAGCAACTAAGGTTTTAGAACATCCAGATGCACCAGGCAGAATTGAGCTGTGGTATCCGCGAAGCTAATTGCAATTGTAGTAATGTGCGAACCATGGCCGATGGCATAGCCCAGCTCAGCAAGCCATTCGAGCGCGACGTCTTCGATGATGGATTCGGTGATGGGCATTAGCTTTCGCCTGTGACCTTCTTAGAAAGGAATCCATCTAGGCGTTTAGTAAGAGCTTCATAGATAGGGTGGGTGGCAGGTTCTGGACTCTTCCGTGATGATGGGTTATTCAGAATTTCACCGAATACTCCCGTAGTAATTACCTGCTCAAAGTCCGGAGCTTCACGCTTAAATCCTTCTACTGATTTTGCAAGTGCGGCTTTGTGTGCGTATTCACGTTCCAAGTGAAAAAATTCACTAAATGACTTGCTGAAAAACATGCACAGCCACGAGCAAGGCAAAAGCAGAACGATTTTGCCGATGATAGTTGCTGCAGAGTCCCTTGCTTCTTGGGAAATCGAGGTAATCTTTATCCAGTCACCAAACAGCCCGGGCAATAAATGTGCGGCGAGTGGAATAGCTGATCCGGCCAACAAAAAGATGGAAATGATAAACCCGCCTGCAGCGCCCCACATTCGTCGAGCGTAGATGCTTCTTGTTTCTTCAAGGCTGTTTGAAAGCCCTGCTGTTGTGGCTCCCTTAATCATTGAGTCAGCCTTCTGAATGAGGCGGTTGATTTCGGCTTCACGGGTGACATTTAGTTTTTCAGAAATTTTGATGTTTGTTTCGAAGTTGGCGAACTGTTTCTGTCGTTCATCCAACTGAGATTGGAATGCCTCGAACTTACTTTTGTATCCAACAACCTGCTGTTCCAAGGTGTCTGAACTAGATCCGGTGCTCTTAATTTGAGCTATTAAGGCATTTATTGCTGCACTTTCCTTATCCACCTGTTGTTGGGCGGCTTGTATGGATGATTGAATTGTTTGAGCGGTTACAAGTGATTCATGAATTTTCTCAGCGAATGCATTCGCTTTTTCATTGGCAGTGGATGTGCTTTTGGCTAGCTTCTGTGCTTCACTTCGGTAGCCCTCTATCTCGCTGACGGTGCTTGCCAGAGTCTGCGCCCGTTCGGATAAGTCCCCAACTGATTTTGCTTTGCATAACGGTAGTAGCATAGAAACGATAGATAGTAATGCGAGCAAAGCACTATTGGCAGATGAAAAATGCGTAGAGACATCTGTGTTTGCAAGACTTGTCTGTCCATCGTAAAACTGCCAAGAAAAGTTGTTGTTGCCATCGCGGATAGTGAGTTTCTCGCGCTGATATGAGTTGAGCTGGTTTATTACAGCTTGTACATTAGAAATAAACATTGAAAGGTTTGAATTCAGTTCAGCTGAACGCAGCCCGATTAGCCCCCAGCTATGGTCTGATTCTGATGCTGGACGAATGGCATTCAATGTATTGAAAAACAATAGTGCATTGCGGTGCATGATGTCTACTGACGCTTCACTTATTACCTGCCTTGGTGATGCCGTATCGTATTGAAGTCGCCGTAGCGAGTCATAGAGCTGCCCCCACAATGACTGTGCACTTTGTAGGTTGGTAAAAACGTGGTTAATCGACATGGTTCCCTCTTTGCTCATCCTGTTAATAGCTGATTACTGTCAACCCTCAGGCTTCCTGACAGCAGCTTTGGCAGCAGCGTGTCGCGCAGGGTGGCAAGTGTGCGGGATTGGTGGTCGTTATCCGCCATCTTGAGATGAATCTGGCCGACCGTCTTATCAAAGACTTGCAGCAATGCTGGATGCGGCACGACCATCTTCAACTGTCTGAGGTAAGTCACGGGTTGAGAAATGGACGGCACGCCGGTGGATGAAGTGTTGGCAAGGAGGCGGTGCTGGCCTTCGGGCGTCTGGAAATACGAGGTGATGTAGAACGGCGAGACCAAGGCGCGATTGCAGCGCATGTAGAATTGTCGCTGGGAGACGATGTAGCGTTCGTATCGCGATGTTTCTGGAATGTAAGCGACTTGGCCGATGCTGCCGGCATGGGTAAAGATGACATCGCCTCTTTGTACGTTGGTTCGCTTGAGTCGGTCAGCATGTTCGACGGAGACGAAATTGAACTCAGAGTCATCTAGCAGCGTGCCGCGAAGATGCTGTCCACTGATTACCGGAACGCCTTCGGGGACGAAGGTGGAGACTTTGATGTCTGAACCAAATGGTCCCATGGCGACTCGTTCAGCGAGTTGATCAATGCTATTCACCTGCCAACCGTGTGGGATATGCCCAAGTTCGGAGTCTTCGAACGAGTCAGGAAACAATGCTGCGGTGGCGTTGTCCATGCCGATGGGTTTGCGGCCATCGAGTTTGGCGCGGACGGGGTCGAAGTCCACGAACCAGCTTTTGAACAGTGCGCGTGCCATGGCTTCCAGCGTCACGTTCATTTTGCGATTCAATTCGATCTTGTCGTCCAATGCGCCGAGTATTGATGCGATGGCTTTTTGTTGAGGTAGAGTAGGGACTGGAATCTCCATGGTCCTATAGTCATCACGTCGGACAAAATCGCGAGCGCTGCCTGAAGCCCATCCAAGATTCTTAGAAACGGAATAACGGAACGCATACTGTAGATATCGTTTGTCACAAAGACCCTCTCGTCCACGTATGCGCCACATGTTTTGGTTTAACAAGGCCGGAAGTGTTTCGCGGCGAACATAACCAACCTTTCCAAGAGTTGCTCCAACCATTACAAACAGTGTGTCATGCTCTTCCAACTCAAAGCGTTGGTACTGGCTACATTGTTCTAGCGGTATATATACTGCGTCGTCTCGATTGATTGAGCCGTCATCTTTGATATTCAAAGTACGAAGGACAAATCGTCCTTCTTGCGAGTAGTCATCGCTTTTAAATGCGTAACCCCCACTCAGTTCGGCAACTCTTTCGAGTGCTTGGTGTTGCCACTCACCCGCCATAACCCAATCCCTTCAGGTTGGATTTGATTTGTGCTTCCAGTTTGGCTGATTCTTCAAACTGCGCATTCAGTTCAGTAACTAAGCGCGGCATCTTTTCTTCGAACGGTTCGCCATCTTCTTCAACTTCTTCTGCTCCTACATAGCGGCCTGGTGTGAGTACGTGGCCATGTGCAGCGATGTCTTCCAGTGTGGCGGATTTACAGAAGCCTGCGATGTCCTCATAAGTCTGTGCGACTTGGGTATCACCTCGCCATGCGTGATAGGTGCTGGTGATTTTGTTGATGTCGTCTTCGGTCAGTTCGCGATGCACACGGTCTATTAAAGTGCCGAGTTTGCGGGCATCGATGAACAGGGTTTGTTTTCGACGATCGCGACGCTTGCCATCGTGTTTGTTACGCGTGACAAACCACAGGCACACCGGAATCTGTGTGCTGTAAAACAACTGACCTGGTAACGCGACCATGCAGTCCACCAGATCGGCTTCGATCAGGGCTTTGCGGATGTCGCCTTCACCGGATTGATTGGATGACATGTGCCATTGGCTAACACAAAGCCGGCATAGCCATTGGGTGCCAGGTGATGAATGAAGTGCTGTACCCAGGCGAAGTTGGCATTGCCCTTAGGCGGCACGCCGTATTGCCAGCGCACGTCGTCGTCTTTGCGAAACCAGTCGCTGTCGTTGAAGGGCGGATTGGCAATGACAAAGTCGGCACGCAGATCAGGATGCAGATCGCGCTTGAAAGTGTCTGCTTGTTCCGGACCGAAGTCCGCTTCGATACCGCGAATGGCGAGGTTCATCACGGCCAGACGGCGCGTGGTGGCGTTGCTTTCTTGGCCGTAGATGCTGATGTCGCCCAGCTTGCCGCCGTGTGATTCCACGAACTTCTCGGACTGCACAAACATACCACCCGAACCGCAGGCAGGATCGTAGATGCGGCCTTTGTAGGGTGCGAGCATTTCCACCAGCGTGCGCACCACGCAGGAAGGCGTGTAGAACTGACCGCCGTTCTTGCCTTCAGCACTGGCGAAGCGGGTGAGAAAGTATTCATAGACGCGGCCCAGTAAGTCTACCGAGCGATGCGATTGCTCACCTTCGCTGGCGGCAGTGAGTTCGATGGTGGCGATGACGTCGATGAGTTCGCCAAGACGCTGTTTGTCCAACGCAGGGCGGGCGTAGTCTTTGGGCAGCACACCTTTCAGACGCGGGTTGTCGCGTTCGATGGCGACCATGGCGTCGTCCACGATCTTGCCGATGGTGGGTTGCTTGGCATTGGCTTGCAGGTGTGACCAGCGGGCATCGGTGGGCACCCAGAACACGTTCTCGGCTTTGTATTCGTCGGGGTCTTCAGGATTGGCACCAGCATAGTCGCCTTGACCGGCCAGCAGCTTGGCGCGGTGTTCTTCAAAGCTGTCCGAGATGTACTTGAGGAAGATCAGCCCCAGCACCACGTGCTTGTACTCGGCTGCGTCCATGTTGTTACGCAGCTTGTCGGCAGTGAGCCAGAGCTTGGCTTCAAACCCGAGGTTGGCGGTGGAACCGTTGGAGCTGTTGGAGTTCTTCTGACGAGCCATGTATCTGCCTTGTATCCTGACTGACTTTTACCCGGGATTCAGCAATTCACCGGGTCAACTATTGTGGTGGCTATCCTATCTAATATTTGTGCAGGATTGTGATAATTGACCCGTCAATATGGTGAATATTTTGACAGCAAGTAACCTTGCTGCATGAGGAATACCCCGGCTGTCTGACGCTGCTTGAAGCTCGCGACCTCATGGCGACACTGCTCTTATTGCCTTGAAAACTTCATGGGAGTGCAGGAGAGAATTACCGGTATTTACTTAAGTACAACTGGATTCTGGTTAGGCATCAGTTCGGATAATGTTCTGGAATTGTCGGTGGTATAAAAATGCAATGGGGTAGTGGTGTTTGTACATGAACACTGGCTATCTAATAAATTCGTTGATGTGGTGCATATTTCACTTACGAGGACATTGCCATGAAATCAGATCGACAAATCAGAGATGATGTGGAAGCTGCGCTGGATTGGGACCCAAGTTTCGATTCCCGCAAGATCGGTGTTGCTGTCAAGGACGGTGTGGTGACACTTAGTGGTCATGTTGGTGCTTTTCCGGATCGCTGGGCCGCGCAGAAGGCAGCATTGGCAGTCGCAGGTGTTAAAGCGGTGGCCAATGAAATCGAGATCAACCTTCCTCTTGATGCTAAGCGAAGCGACACGGATATTGCTGCCGCTGCGACAGCGGCGCTCAAGTCGAATGTGTCCATTCCAGTGGACAAGTTACAACTGACTGTGCATGACGGATGGATTACGATCAGAGGTAAGGTTGACTGGTGGTACCAGAAAAATATCGCTGAGAGAGCAATACGCTATTTGCGTGGCGTGCGCGGCATTTCCAACAGTATCGAAATCAGTCCTCCGAAAGCACAGGTTTCATCTGTAGAGGTAAGATCAAAAATCGAAAGTGCCTTTCAGCGGCAGGCGCATCTGGATGCACAGAAGATCAGAGTAGCTGTAGCTGGCAGTACGGTGACGCTTGAAGGTGAGGTGCCGACGTGGCAGGAGCGGTGGGAGGCAGAAACAGCGGCCTGGTCGGCACCGGGCGTTTCAAAGGTGGAAGATCATCTGATTATAAGAGCCTGATGTACTGTTGACGCATACCTGACCGCCCGCTTCACAGTCTGGTGTGTGGAGCGGGTGGTCTTGAGGCTGTCCAGTCAAGTTCAGGTGATGTTACAGAAAAGTATTGCGAAGCAGTTTGCGCAGCTGGGTGAGGGGACGGGTATTGAGCACCTGTGTGGAGGTTAGCCAGCCACGTCTTCCCTGAATCAGACCGTAGTCGAGATTGGCAAAGTCAGTGATGCCATGTGCATCACTGGCGATGCTTATCAATATACCCTGGGCTGCTGCTTCTCTGACTTGTATGTCATCAAGGTCGAGTCTTGACGGCTGACTGTTTAGTTCAAGATAACAGGGTCGTTGTGCAGCACGCAGGAATATCTCATTCCAGTTACAGTCAATACCATTACGCTGCGTGAGCAGGCGTGTGGATGGATGAGCAAGTATTGAGATGTAACGATTATCAAGCATGCGAAGCAGGCGGTCAGTCTGTTTTCGTCGCGGCAAGTCGAAGTGATCGTGTACTGCAGCAACCACCAGGTCCAGCTGCTTCAATATATGATCTGGCAGTGAAAGTGTACCGTCCGCAAGGACGTCAGCTTCGATACCCTTTAATACTGTCAATTGATTCTGACTGGCATTATAGGCATCTATCTCGTCAATCTGGCGGGTCAGTGCCGTGGCATCCAGTCCGTGCAACAGACCAATATGTTTGGCATGGTCGGTTATGGCTATGTATTGCAGTCCGGCACGCTGTGCTGCCTCTGACATTGCATCAATGGTCGCAGTGCCATCAGTGCGTCCGGTATGCACGTGCAGGTCGCCAAGCAGCTGGCTGCGTTCGATCAATGCTGGCAGATTGCCAGCGAGTCCTGCGGCAATTTCACCTCGATCTTCGCGGAGCTCCGCTTCAATGAATGGCAGGCCAACCGCACTGAATACGGATATTTCACTGTCACCTGCAATACGTGTCCTGCCACGATACACACCATATTCATTTATCTTGAGTCCTGATGAACTGGCCAGACGCCGCACGTGAATATTATGTGCCTTACTGCCGGTGAAGTAATAAAGTGCGGCACCGTAGCTTTCAGGGGGCACCAGACGTATGTCTACCTGCAGACCACAGCGCAGCAAGATAGTGCAACGCGTCGGACCTGTGACCAGTGAGCTGGAGGTTTCACTGTACCTGGATAATGCTGACGACAGATCCAGTTCCCGGTCAGCGCACATCACAATATCCAGATCACCCACTGTTTCGCAGCCGCGGCGATAGCTGCCTGCCAGAGTGACCTGAGTTACTCCTGTCAAGGAAGTAAGGTAATGCGTAATGGCCTCGCCGTACTGTCGGGCAATATGCCTGGGGATGCGAGATGGACGTAGCGTTGTCTGATCCAGCGCCTGTTGAAGTCGTGCTTCGGACTTTGCACCGAATCCTGCAACCTTGCGAACTTGATGCGAAGCCAGTGCATGACGCAGATCGCTGAGGTTCTGGATGTTCAGAGCTGTGTGTAGTGCGCGTGCGCGTTGTGGGCCGATACCAGGAAGTGCTAACAATTCTCGCAAGCCAGCCGGAACACTTCTTCGTAATTGATCGAGTTTCAGAAAGTGACCGCTGCTGACCAGTTCGCGAATTTTATTTGCCAGATCCGCTCCGATTCCCGGCAGCAGGTCAGGGTCAAAACCTGCGGCAATGCGTGGTGCCAGCTCCTGTGGCAGGCTGCGTACAACCTGAGCGGCACGGCGATAGGCTCGTATTCTGAATGGATTCTCGCCAGTTAGAGCCAGTAAATCGGCTATTTCATCAAATGCAAGCGCGATGTCTTCGTTGTGTACTGCCAGCAGAGGAGGCTGGTCTTTTTTAATTGGATCTGACTTGGAGGCACGAGTGCTAGTCATGATCTGATCATGATAATTATTTCTGCTGCTTTTACAGATACGTGAATTTCGCAATCACTTAAGTATTCAGGTAAGGCATGATCATGTAAGGCATTCCCTGAATTTATGCTTTAAATGTAAATTTTATTGTCTTGGCTTAAAAACGCTGTTATCCATGTAATTCAGCAATAAGTCCCTCAATTCAGAAAGAATAAAAATCTTTCAGGTGCGTGCAATATGGATCAGTTGACCGATAAAGAGGTCAGGACGCTGTTTGATGTCATGCCAGATGCGCTCGTGGTCGCTGATGAAAGCGGTCAGATTGTCTCTGTGAACGCCCGTGCCGAAGATATGTTTGGCTACTCCCACGATGAATTGCTGGGTAAGACGATTGAAGTTCTGTTGCCAGAACAGTTGCGTTCAGTCCATCCCGAACATCGATGCAAATATGCTGCCAGCCTTCTTGTTCGTCCCATGGGTAAGGGGCTGGATCTTTATGCCCGCCGACGTGATGGTTCGGAATTTCCAGTGGACATCAGTTTGTGCCCGCTTGAGACTGGGCATGGTCTGCTGATATCAAGTGTGATTCGTGACATCACAGAATATAAGCAGATTCTGCATCAGCTCGAAGAGGCTCGCGCTGAGGCTGACAAGGCTAATCATGCCAAAGGCGAGTTTCTTGCCGCCGCCAGTCATGACCTGCGCCAGCCGTTGCAGACTTTGAATCTTCTCAATTCTGTTCTTGAGAAGACTACTACCGACCCTATTGCACGTTCCGCGGTCAATACGCAGCAGCAGTCACTGGCTTCGATGTCTGAGTTGATCAATGCATTGCTCGACATCAGCAAGCTGGAGTCTGGTTCTATCAGGCCTGATATTAAAGACTGCTCTGTTCAGGCTATTTTCCAGCATATCAGGGCATCCTTCGAGCAGCAGGCCAATGCCAAGGGGCTCACTCTTGTTGTGCCAAATTGTGATGCCGTAGTGCATACCGACAGCAGTCTTCTCGAGCAGATCATCCAGAATCTGGTGGCGAATGCTATCCGCTATACCCGCAAGGGATTGATAGAGATCAAGTATCTGCTGAACAGTACACATGTGCGTATTGATGTATGTGATACCGGAATTGGTATACCAGTTGATCAGCAGCAGTCGATTTTTGATGATTTTTATCAAGTCGACTCCCGTGCAGGCCAGAAACGGGATGGGTTGGGCTTGGGGCTCGGTATTGTGCGTCGTATTGCGCAACTGATTAATTGTCCTGTTGAGTTAGAGTCATTTCCCGGTAAGGGGTCTACCTTTTCGGTCAAAGTGCCCATCGGCCTTGCGCATGAACTGGCTCAGCCCGCTTTTACAGATAAGGCGGCTCCACATGCCACCAGCGCTCTGATCATGCTGGTAGATGATGATCCGGGTGTGACTACTGCAACCAGAATGTTGCTGGAGCTGGAAGGACATCAGGTGGTTGCCGCAGCCAGTACGCGTGAGTCGCTGGATTTGCTTCACTCACAGCAGTGCCTGCCTGATCTGATTGTATCTGACTACCAGCTGGGTGCAGGGGATAACGGGATCAATGTAATCGGAGAAATACGCAAGCTGGCAGGCTGGAGTGTTCCGGCAGTGTTGGTAACGGGAGATACTACGCGGTGTACCTCGTCTGCTGTATCGCTCACCGCTGATTGTGAATTGCTTGGTAAACCTGTTGAGCCACTGGAATTCCTGGCCAAGGTCAATCGCCTCTTGTTGGAAAAGAAAGCACCTTCCGTTGTGCGGCAGTGAATTGAAGGTCGGAATTTCCCGTATGGCTGATCACGAACTTATTGATGTGATCAGGTCAATCTGCGAGACATATCTTAAGCGCCAGACTTTTTGCATCTGTCTGACTTAAATGGATGCTGACTGGGCTCAGTCAGCAACAGGTGCAGATTTCATTGGCTGTGCTTCCATGTCTGGACACTAATGCATGAACAACTTATAGATTGCCTGTGCAAGTGTGGGTGCCCAGACTACTAGCAACGCAACAGCCAGAGCAATCAGCACCCTTTTTGCAATCGTCGGTAAACTTGCGTGAGGTCTGTTCATGGCCTACATAAACCCATTTCCCATGAGACGCTGATTTACTTCAAATTCCGCAGCAAGCCAGTCATCCAGTTCGTGACCGGGAGCGAAGCCGCGCTGTTCGGCCAGCTGGTAGGCGACCTTGGCGATCATTTAAGTACGGGTGTCGTGGCTGTGTGAGCTTGCGGAATAACCGGTGTTGCCCACGGTCGCAACCGGATACTGCACACGTTTTTCTTTGCCGGTTGCATGTTTTCTGCTGCTTGAAGCGGCTTTGGTGGTTTGTACTGAGTCTCGCATAAATCCTCCAGTTGTCAGATGTATCTAAGTGCAGGGGGCTGGTGTTCAGCCTCCTGCTGATAGCTTCAATTATTGAACATTAATCGTGATGGCCTTGCTCTTGGCTGTCTCTGTCTTTGGGATATGCACCTTGAGAACACCATCTTTTGATTCGGCCCGCACATTCTTTGCATCGATGTTTTCCGGCAGAGCGAAGCTACGGGAAAAATTGCCGTAAAAGCTTTCAATCCGGATTTCATTTTCACCCTTTGCCTGCTTTTCCTGCTTGCGTTCGCCACTGATGGTCAGCACGCCATTTTCCAGTTCGACCTTGACATCTTCACGTCTCACTTCTGGCAGTACGGCTTTAATCAGATATTCCTTGTCAGTTTCGCTAATGTCAGCAGAAGGGGTCCATTCTTCGTTATCGCTGCGCAACATGTTTCTTGTTGTAAGAAAGTTATAGCGATTGAACAGTTCATCAAATTCACGTAGTGGTTCCCAGCGCATGATGTTCATGATTTCACCTTGAAAATAAGAGGAAGGGGAAGACACAATATGGAGAATGAAATTCTGTAGCCATCAGATATTTCCGTTTTCAGGTACGTAGCCACCAGTAGTCATGTAATCAGACATGGCAGTCACAAATAATGGCCCTTAATAAGCATGATTGAACGGGAAGGTATCTCATGGCGTGAAATCCCTGCCGGACAGTAAGTATCAAGTTATAGATGTTTGGAAAGCAGGGTGTAGTCCATCCTTTTTCATGGCAAGGATCTTGCTCAGTTCTTCACGATCAACTGTCTCTTGTTTGAGCAGTAATTGTGCAAGTAAATCCAGTTCCTGCTGATGAATGGTGAGCAGGGTTCTGACTCGATCCTCCGAGCATTGCAGGAGCTTGTGAATTTCTGCATCAATACTCTGTGCAGTAAGTTCACTGTACTCATTTCCAGTTGTTTCACTGTAACCAGGAATGCTGGCCAGTTTGTGGTGCTTGTCCAGTGTGGCGGGGCCCAGCGTTTCACTCATGCCGTATTGAGTAACCATGTGCCATACAAGATCAGTAGCGCGTTGCAGATCATTCTGTGCTCCGGTGGATGGTTCACCAAATTTCATCAGTTCTGCACCGCGTCCACCCAGCAATACATCGAGCCGGTCAAGCAGTTCGCTGCGTTTCAGAAGGTATCTGTCCTCAGTGGGCAGCTGCTGAGTGAATCCCAGTGAACCTATGCCGCGCGGTATGATGGTTACCTTGGCAACTCTGTCGGCAGTTTTGCTGAATTCAGCTATTAGCGTGTGTCCGGCCTCGTGATAGGCCACTGTTTCCTTTTCCTTTGCAGTCATCACGCGATTTTTCTTTTCAAGGCCGCTGATTGCCCGGTCAATGGCTACCTCGAAATCACTCATCTCTACCGCCTGTTTGTTTTCACGTGCGGCATGCAATGCTGCTTCATTGACAATGTTGGCCAGTTCGGCACCTGCATAGCCAGCTGTTTTAGCGGCTACGATATCGAGTCTGACATCAGCAGCAAGAATCAGTCGTTTTGCGTGCAGTGACAATATTCTTTCGCGGCCTTTTAGGTCGGGTCGATCAATGGCGACATGACGGTCGAATCGACCGGGCCTTAGCAGCGCAGGATCAAGTATCTCTGGCCGGTTAGTGGCCGCCATGATGATGACCCCCCGGTTGCTATCGAATCCATCCATTTCTACCAGTAACTGATTGAGCGTTTGCTCACGCTCATCATTGCCAGTCAGACCGCTGATCCCACGTACTTTGCCTAGTGCATCCAGCTCGTCGATAAAAATGATGCACGGAGCAAGTTGTACAGCCTGATTGAACAGGTCGCGTACCCTTGCAGCACCGACACCGACAAACATTTCTACGAACTCGGAACCGCTGATGGACAGGAAAGGAACTTGTGCTTCCCCGGCCACTGCCCTGGCTAGTAGCGTCTTACCTGTTCCGGGTGCACCCACAATTAATATTCCTTTCGGAATTCGACCTCCTAGTTTCTGGAAATGCTCAGGCGTGCGCAGGAATTCAATGACTTCCATGAGTTCCTGCTTGGCTTCATCAATCCCTTCTACATCGGAAAACCTGACAGCGACATCCTTCTGTACAAATACCTTTGCCTTGCTTTTGCCGACACTCATCAGGTTGCCAATACCGCTGCTGCCCATGCGTCGCACGGCGAGGCTCCAGATCGCAACGAAGGCCAGGGTGGGAATCACCCACGACAGAAGCGTGGTAAACCAGTGGCTATCCATGATGCCTGTGTAGCGTACCCTGGTGGTCTGCAATTGATTTATCAGATCCGGATCTTCTACCCGTACCGTGATGAAATCATGTGTGAGCTGATTATTGCGAGTCAGTGACTTCCACGTATCAGCCGGGAGCAGTGCCTGCGTATCATGCAGATCAATCGTACCCGAGATGGTGGTATCTTTCAGAGTCAGATTACTTAGCTTGCCTGCCTGCAAAAGGGTTTTGAAGTCACTGTATGCCAATGTTTCGAACGTCGAAGTTCTTGCCCAATATTGCAGGGCAAGGACGATGATTGCGACTCCGATGAGATACCAGAGTGAAAACTTCTGCTTCGGATCGATCTTGTTCACGGGTTTTGCAGATAAATAAATTAATAGCCAGTCTGGCTATATGGTCATTTCCGGAGTGACGGGCATTCCCTGTTTCGGTGCGGGTTTTTCTGTCATCGTGGCTTCAGTCAGCAGCAGCACACTTGCTACAGAAACTGCATTTTCCAGTGCCACGCGTATGACTTTAGTCGGGTCGATAATTCCTGCTTCAAAAAGGTCAACATACTGATTGTTGGCGGCATCGAAGCCGACACTGTCTTTTGATTCGAGCATTCTGCTGACCACGACGCCAGCGTCTACGCCAGAGTTGGTAGCTATCTGCCTGGCTGGTGCTTCGAGTGCACGTTTGAATATCTGTACGCCAGTACGTTCGTCTCCATTGCATTGGGCCTCCAGTTGGCTGATCGACTGCGTGACCCTGAGCAAAGCCAGCCCCCCTCCCGGAACGATGCCTTCAGCGATTGCAGCCTTGGTGGCGCTGATTGCATCATCCAGTGCGTCTTTTCTGGTTTTCATCTCCGACTCTGAAGGTGCACCGACTCGAATAACGGCCACACCTCCGGAGAGTTTGGCCAGACGTTCTTCGAGTTTTTCGCGGTCATAGTCGGATGTGGTCTTTTCAATTTCGCGCCGGATCAGGTTGATGCGTGCTGTGATCAAACTGCGGTCACCGGCGCCACCAATAATGGTAGTGGAGTCTCGGTCTACGATTACCCGCCGGGCGTGACCTAGCTGTTCAAGCTTCATATCTTCAAGGCGCAGACCTAGCTCATCAGAAACCACTTGAGCACCAGTAAGTGCTGCAATATCCTGAAGTAATGCCTTGCGGCGATCGCCAAATCCAGGGGCCTTGATAGCAACGCTCTTCAGAACACCGCGAACCTGATTGATGATCAGGGTGGCAAGTGCTTCGCTCTCAATGTCATCGGCCACAAACAGGACAGGCCGCCCCGTTTTCGCAGTCTGTTCGAGCAAGGGAATGAGGTCCTTCATGATATTGATCTTGCGGTCAGTCAGAAGGATGTACGCATCCTCGAGAATGGATTCCATATTCTCAGTGTCCGTAACAAAGTAGGGAGACAGATAGCCACGGTCAAACTGCATGCCTTCGACAACATCCAGTGTGGTCTCGGTGGTTTTTGATTCTTCGACCGTAATAACTCCCTCGCCTCCAACCTTGTCCATTGCCTGCGCTACCAGTTCGCCGATACTCGGTTCGTTATGCGCAGAAATAGTTGCAACCTGTGCTTTCTCCTTGCTGGTTTTTACTGTTCTCGACAGTTTATTCAGTTCACTGATAGCAACCTTTACCGCCCTGTCGAGGCCGCGTTTGATGTCGACGGCACTGGCGCCAGCGGTTACATTGCGAATGCCATCTGCCAGAATGGCATGTGCTAGTACTGTTGCCGTACTGGTCCCATCTCCGACGACTTCACCCGTCCTTTCAGCTGCTTGGCGTAGCATCTGTGCTCCCAGATTCTCTTCTGGATCTTCAAGATCAATTTCCTTGGCAATCGTAACGCCATCGTTGCACACGACAGGATTGCCCCATTGCTTCTGTATTAGTACCGACTTTGACTTCGGGCCGAGAGTGATGCGCACAGCATCTGCCAGCTGAGTTGCGCCACGTAAAATCTTTTCACGTGCCGCTGATCGAAAAGTCAGTATTTTGTGCGCCATGAGACGATCCCGAATGCAGTGCCAGAAGGTATTTCGTATTTCAGGTCATAATCGTGAATATCTGAATGCGGTACATTACGCAGCAGGTTACGGATAGTCCGCAGGGCTGTTCCTGGAAAGGCGATATTCCGTGTGCCGCCGACCGCTTCGATGGAAAACCGCGATATAGATAATCGACTGGTCTATTTATCTGGCAACTGATGAGGTACGTAGCTAGCCTGCCAGGTATCAGACAGGATGACTTATGAACCGAAATTCTTGATCAAGTGCCCTGGAAAGTGTGAGCAGCAGGCCATGACATGCGTGATTGCATCAAAATCATATCTGTCACCGGAATGATAATTGGCGAAAAAACCATTCAATTTATACACCCTGTCTGGCATTGCATTCACTGATTGCAAGCCTATTGAAATGCCATAGTTTGTGAAGGCGAATTTGACTTGAGGATAGTCCGGTTCGCGGCAAAAATAGCTTTCATCAATCCACATCCCGTCCAGGATCGATAGACAGCGATTAAGCTGTATCACAGGCCACGGTTCATCTGGAAAGAAATGCGACATCCAGAGCATCATGCCGAGTCCCAGATCCTGAGTGATCACTAATTGTGGTGCGGTGATTTCTATCAGCTGGTGCATTTCATCAATTTCGTCAGACAGCCGTGTTTCACCAAGCAATCGGTAGCTGATATAGCCATCAAAGGCATCCAGTGCGCCTAACCCTGATCCCGGGTAGGGTGCGCTCAAATCCTCTTTCATTTTCCAGATTACGCCCCGGCCTGGAAGAACAAAGGCATCATGAATCTGTCTGACCAGCAGTATTCCCTTGTCCCTGTAATCAGGTATGTAGCGACTGAGTACTGCTAGAGCGTATAGCCACATGGCAAGGTAATGAAAATACTGTCCGTCACGGTCCGCTGCTTCGCCAATCCGCATCCCACGTGGACGTCCCAGCACCCGTTCCACCTCAGCAACCAGCCATTCTGCTTCGTCGAGATACTTGGCATTGCCTGATTCAGTGTACAGAGATACCAGCAAGATCAGTCCGAAGGCATCGGTCCAGAGGTATCTTTGACCATTGGGCCAGATGCGTTCCGCACGCATCCACTTGAGCTTTTCTGTGACATAAGAAAACTCGCTGGATTGCGACATGTGCGGATTACCTGTGCTCACAGACCAAATGGGTAAGTATCGGGAAGCCCGTCCAGTTCCCCTGTCTGAAAAGGGCTGACAGCTTCGGTTTCATCAAACCAGATGTATTCATCAAACTGTTTAGGCAGGACAGCACGAAAATAATGGCTTTGTAATTCAGTGTCTGGCCGGTAGATCACGCCGATAGCGCGCTCAAGACGTGGTTCCGATAATCCCCTGATCAGGCTGGCAGCGTGCGGTTTCGTGAGTGGCAGCAGGAAACGGGGTATGACGGCGTCATGACAGAGTCTTTCGTAACTTCCGGAAAGCGATGGCCGTACGCGCTTAATTTCCATCTGGGCATCCCAGCTGGAAGCGGCAGCAACGGTACCAGTGTGTGTGCCGAAGCCAATCGAATAGACTGCATCGCCGAATTCCTGTCTGCACAGACGTCCGATATTGTATTCACCCCGAGCTGACATTTCAGTGGCAGCAGAATCGCCGATATGGGAATTGTGAGCCCAGACAATTGCCTTGCTGTCTGGTCCATGAAACTTCAAAAGACTTTTCAGAGTATCAAACATGTGGCTGTCACGCAGATTCCATGAGGCGCGTGAGCCGTAGTACATGATGCGGTAATACTGTTCGGCGCTTGCAATCAGTTTTGCATTTTGCACTGCATCCAGAAAGCGTTCGCCATCATATCCGGCATAAGCAAGCTGTTTTTGCAGCAGCTCCTTCAATATGCTGACCACTTCTTTTTCGCATGTCGTGTAAGCGCCAGTCAGGGTGGCATGACCATATATGGATGGATCAGATTGCCATGGAGAAAGGCAGCCATAACGTTCGCGTGCTACTTCAGCAGTATCCGGGTCAACAGTATCAAGGTAGCTGAGCACAGCACGTATTGAAGTAAACAGGCTGTATAAGTCGAGACCATAAAATGCCACCCGCTTGTCCGGTTTCACCAGTCCATTGCGCTTTCTGAGCCAGTCAACAAACTCACGCACTTCCCGGTTTCGCCACATCCAGACCGGAAAGCGGGCAAAAGCAGTCCACTCTGAAGCAGGATAGGTCAGGTGTCTTACATGGTGGTCTATGCGTGCCGCATCAGGCCAGTCGCCCTCAATCGCTATGAATGAAAATCCTCTGCATTCAATCAGTTCACGCGAGATGCGCTCCCGCATGCGATAAAATTCAGAAGTTCCATGGCTGGATTCGCCTAGCAGCACAATTCGTGCATTTCCAATCCGGTCAAGAAGCGGTGCGAGGTCGGCATCGGCGATTGTTGCAAACGACTCACAGGAGCTTCTTATCAGGTCAGATATGTGATAGCTCTCATTTTCTGTTATGGGTCTGGTTGCCAGCGTCCCGGGGTCTTCGGCGGTTACTGGCCATCCTCCAGCACCCAGAAGAGGCACAAATCGGACATCTGCAATATCTTCAGTCTTGAATTCGAGCCTGGATAATCGGGTGACACGTACCAATTCCTGTGTCTGTCGGTCGCGTCCAACAGGTATGACCAGACGACCGCCGATGGCAAGCTGAGATTTCAGAGACTCTGGTATTTCCGGGCCTCCTGCGGCGACGATGATGGCATCGTAGGGTGCGTGCTCTGGCCAGCCCAGTGAGCCATCGGCATGGAGTACGTGTATGTTGTGATACCCGAGACCGGTCAGCACTGTGGCTGCTTTTTCAGCAAGCTGACCAATGCGTTCAACGGTATAGACTTCACTGGCGATTTGACCAAGCACCGCTGCCGCATAACCTGATCCAGTGCCGATTTCCATCACTTTTTCACCACCTGCAAGCTGTAGTGCATCTGTCATCAGAGCTACGATGTAGGGTTGCGAAATGGTCTGTCCCTCAGCAATTGGCAGCGGATTGTCTTCATAGGCATGTGAATGAAGATGCGCCGGCAAAAATGCTTCTCTCGGCACGTTCTGCATTGCACCGAGTACCAGCTGAGAATTGATGCCGCGAGCAGCAATGTGATGCTCGACCATCGCAAGTCTCTGCTGTAAATAGGTGATCCTATTCATGCCGTATTCCTGTATGGGTGACGATCTACATTGATGTATCAGGTTACTTGAATTTGTTAGGCTGCCAGAAAGGATGCTGTTTTCAGCTATGCCCGCGCAGCCTTTTTTCAATGGCTATCTGATTAATGATAGAGCCGGTCATGTCGTTCAGCAGGCTGTTCGCAAGAGATAGCAGATCGTCGAACGTGATGACACCGACGAGTTTCCCCCATGTGCTGATGACGGGGGCGCGCCTTATTCCCATGCTGCGCATTTTGGATGTGATGCTCAGAATATCCTCGTTTTCAACCGCGATCATTACTTTTGTACTCATTACATCAGCAGTCTTGATGGTAGATGGATCTATGCCGACAGCGACGACCTCAATCACTATGTCGCGGTCGGTGATAATGCCAACAGGATGGCCGTGATGCGCCTGGTTTGTAACCACGAGAAAACCTACATGATGCTCACGCATCAGGCGTGCAGCATAAGTCAGATCCTTGTCTGGAGTGATGGTAACCACATTGGTGGTCATTACCTGATTGGCCTGCATAAAAAATTGCTCAATAGAAGTTTATTGAAAAGAGCATGCAAACAAGAAATTGGTAATGCTCAAAAGCAGGGAAGATGGTCATTGACCGTCAATATGCTTAGTAACATCAGCAGCGGAAGCGTTGCCAGATTAAATTAAGTAGGCAGAAATGATTATTGCGATTAGTCCTTATTTTGTAAGTATCAATCGCATTAATGTAATTATCATTTTGCCGATCGCAGAAACCTGCTGTGTCTGCGTGTGTTGATGTGGGAAATATTATTCGTCAACAGCAAGTCGGCGTGAGTATCGAATGCGAGTTCGCGCTGCTGTAGATATAAATGCCCTTGCTTATAAAATTAAGTGTTACTTCGTATTGAGGTATGGTTTATTCATTGAACATGATTTGGTGAAGGAAAACTTTTGTGTTCTCGGTATTGAATATAAGTTGATAGGCAAAATTAAGGCATTGGCACCTGTTTGTATTTTAATGGGCAGGTGTTCTGATTTTAGAAAAAGTATATGTGGGGACTCAAATTATCAGGCTTCGCGGCAGGTGGCGGGCCATTCGATTCTTGCTAGAGGCATTATGAGCGAAACAAGTATGATTCAAGAGGGAGAATACGTGTCGGTATCAGATGACATGCTTATCATATTGCCGATGCGTAATCTGGTGCTTTTTCCAGGGGTCGTAATCCCTGTGGCGGCAACACGTGCGCGTACAGTCGCGGCAGCGAAGGAAGCCATCAAGACAAAACGTCCGGTAGGCTTCCTGTTACAGATGGACCCGGCAACTGATGAGCCGGCGGGTGAGGACTTATACAAGATTGGCACTGTTGCCAGTATTCTTCGCTACGAAAAAGAAAAAGATGGAACTCATGACCTCATTGTTCAGGGCGAGCGCAGGTTTCGTGTGCTGGATTTCCAGTCAGGGCTGCCATTTACGCTGGCGCGTGTGGAGTATTTGCCTGAGCAGCACGTGGATAGCGAAATTGAAGCCAGAGCACTTAATCTCAAGCGTCTGGCGGCACAAGCTGTTGAGCTGCTGCCACAGGTGCCAGTTGAGCTGTCCAATGCAGTACAAAGAATGGAGTCACCTTCTGCATTGGCGGATCTCGTGGCTAGTTTCATGGACGTAAAGTCGGAAGAAAAGCAGAAGCTACTGGAGCAGCTTGATCTGCGAATGCGACTAGATCGTGTCAGTGAACTGGTATCGCACAGAATTGAAGTGCTCAAGCTGCAACAGCAGATTGAGTCACAGACCCGTGAAGCGATCGACGAGCGACAAAAGGAAATTCTGCTCCGTGAGCAGATGCATCAGATACAGAAACAACTGGGTGAGGCAGACGGTTCATCAGAAGAATTGCAGGAGCTGAAGAAGGCTGTTGAAGATGCCGGCATGTCGCCAGAGGCAAAAGAGCAGGCGCAGAAGGAGCTCAGCCGACTGGAGCGCATGTCAGAAGCCACTGGCGAATACTCAATGCTCAGAACCTGGCTGGACTGGATGATCGCTGTGCCCTGGACAAAGCTTGATATCGAAAATATAGATATTGTCAGGGCCAGGCAGGTTCTCGACGCTGATCATTACGGTCTGGAAAAGATAAAGCGCCGCATCGTCGAGTACCTTGCTGTCCGTAAGCTGAATCCACAGGGTCGAAGTCCTATTTTATGCTTCGTTGGCCCGCCCGGCGTAGGCAAGACATCTCTGGGGCAGAGTATTGCGCGTTCACTCGGTATCAAGTTCTCGCGAATTAGCCTGGGTGGATTACATGATGAGGCAGAAATTCGTGGGCATCGTCGTACATATATCGGTGCCCTGCCTGGAAACATCGTCCATGCACTGCGTAAAGCGGGCACGCGCAATCCCGTGCTGATGCTGGATGAAATCGACAAACTCGGTGCGGGACTGCAAGGTGATCCATCATCCGCCCTGCTTGAGGTGCTTGATCCAGAACAGAACAACAGCTTTCGTGACAACTATCTTGGCGTGAGTCTGGATTTGTCAAAGGTACTGTTCATCGCCACCGCCAACCAGCTTGATACGATTCCTGGACCATTGCGGGACCGCATGGAGATCATCGAGCTGACTGGTTACACCGAAGAAGAGAAAGTCGAGATTGCAAAGCGCTACTTGATCCAGCGACAACTCGAAGCCAATGGCCTGACAGCCCAGCAGGTCACTATCTCGGATGATGCTCTGCACCATATGGTGAGCGATTACACCCGTGAATCAGGATGCCGTAACCTGGAGCGTACAATTGGTTCAGTATTGCGACATGTTGCAGTACAGATTGCGGATGGTTCCAGAGTGCAGCAGGAAATTAATGCGGCAGATCTCTATGGAATACTAGGTATTCCGCGCTTTGAAAGTGAGGTTGCGTTACGCACCAGTGTGGCCGGTGTCGCAACTGGACTCGCTTGGACGCCATCGGGCGGTGACATTCTGTTCATAGAAGCTACGCGAGTGCCGGGTAGAGGACAGTTGATCCTGACCGGCCAGCTCGGGGAAGTAATGAAGGAGAGCGCTCAGGCAGCTCTTTCGCTAGTAAAATCACAGGCAGAGGTTCTGGGAATTGATTCGTCACTCTTTGAAAAAAGCGATATTCATATTCACGTTCCCGCTGGTGCCATACCGAAGGATGGGCCGAGTGCCGGAGTGTCAATGTATACAGCACTGGTATCATTACTAACTAACCGTGCGGTTTTCAATAATGTGGCAATGACTGGAGAAATCAGTTTGCGCGGACTGGTGCTACCGATTGGTGGTGTCAAGGAAAAGACCATTGCTGCGCATCGTGCCGGCATCAACAAGGTGTTGTTGCCTGGCAGGAATCGCAAGGATATGGAAGATGTTCCTGAGAGTGTTCGTAAAGAAATTGATTTTGTGTTTTGTGACAAAGTTGATGACGTTATTCGTGAAGCATTGGGTCCTGTGTCTGTAAAGCTTTTGCACAAGGCGGGATAAAATGTACCAAGGTCAGGTTGGCTGTGCCGTAATTGTGACATGGTGAGGCTTGGATCGAGGTTGGCAAGCGATACAAGTGATTGAATTTATTGAACCTATAGATACCAGAATCGTCCTTCGAACCAAGGGGTCGGGAGTTCGAGTCTCTCCAGCCGCGCCAATAAAAACAAACAGTTAATCAATTCCATTCGATGCTTGTTTTACGGGTTGTGCCATATTTGTGACATGAAATGGCACGGGCACACCCCGAAGCGTGACCCATTGATCTACTCACAGAGTGCGGTAGGTTGGGCTGAGGGTGCGAAGCCCAACGATAGTGGTAATGAAAAACTGTCGCCGCATTGAGCAATTGAAGTCAGGCGGGCTGGGGTTTCATCCCAGCACCCTGATTTCTGAATGCTGGGATTACGTTTCACTGCATCCCAGTCTGGAAGTTTCGACTCTTGAAGTGACGCTTGGCAGCCAGCGTGCGGCAGTGGCGTTATCTTCTCTGCGAGGGTATGTTGTGCTACGGGTAAACAGTCGTCTGGCTGTCATTCGTTGTATGTGAAACTCTGGATACTTGTGTGATCGTGAGGGGATGAATAGATGCGTGATCTTCGCCACGTCATAGTGGGCTTGCTTGCTTTGGTAGCGAGTTGTGATCAGTTGCTCGCGCAAACCAATACAGCGAATGATCTGCCTGCTGGGCTAAGTTGGGCTTATTTGTGGAACGATTCTGTACACAGTCAACCACCTGATCCTCAGCCGGTGCAGATACCCGGCAGTACAATGCAATACAGCGTGCAACAGGCGCGCAACATGTTTTTTGCGGCAAACTGGTTTCCAGATGCGCATCCGTTAATGCCTGCGGTAGTTGAATCGGGTAGAAAACCTGATTTACGCGCCTGTGGAGGGTGTCATCGTGCGGAAGGCACGGCTGGCGCAGACAGTGCAAGTCTCGCCGGATTGCCTGCAGTCTATATCGTGCAGCAATTGGCCGATTTCAAAAGTGGTGCCAGACAGTCGGCGCTCCAGTCACGTCCGCCTGAAAATCTTATGACCTTGGCAGCGCAAGTCGCAACCGATGAGGAAATTCAGGCGGCAGCTAAATATTTTTCTGAACTGAAACCAAAGCCGGTAATGCGAGTTGTTGAGTCGGATACAGCGCCGGCAACGACCATCATTCGATATTTTTATGCACGCCAGGGTGAAGGCAAGGAGCCGCTGGGTCGGCGCATTGTTGAATTGCCTGATGACGTTGAGCGATACGAATTACATGATCCACGTGCAACATTCACGGCCTATGTTCCGGTTGGTAGCCTGAAAAAGGGGCTGGCCATCGTTCAGTCCAAGGCGAATCCAGCTATGGCCTGTGCGGTTTGTCATGGGGCCGATTTACATGGTGTGGGATTGGTGCCCGGTATTGCCGGTCGCTCGCCGTCTTATCTGGCGCGACAGTTGTATGCCTTCAAAATTGGTGTGAGAAACGGGGCGGGAGCAGCACTGATGAAGCCCGTTGCGGAACGATTTTCAGAAGACGATATCGTGGCTGTAGTGGCTTATGTGGCTTCTTTAACGCCGTAGCGAATGACAACCGATCCCCACAGGCCTGACAAGATTCCGAAAGAAATCTGGCTGCTTGGCTTTGTCAGTCTATTGATGGATGTATCATCAGAGATGATTCATAGCCTGCTGCCGTTGTTTCTTGTCACGTCACTGGGTGCAAGTGCCATGGCTATCGGAATGATTGAAGGCATGGCTGAATCAACTGCCCTTGTCATCAAAGTTTTTTCAGGCACGTTGAGTGACTACCTTGGCAAACGCAAAGGACTCGCTTTGTTCGGGTATGCGCTGGGTGCATTCAGCAAGCCACTGTTTGCCATGGCTACCAGTGTGGGGCTTGTCCTGAGTGCAAGACTTCTGGACAGAGTCGGTAAGGGGGTGCGTGGTGCACCACGCGATGCACTGGTTGCGGATCTGGCACCTGCCCATTTACGAGGTGCTGCGTTCGGGTTGCGCCAGGCACTGGATACGGTTGGGGCATTTCTGGGTCCCCTTATCGCAGTGGGGCTGATGCTGCTATGGGTAAGCGATTTCAGAAAGGTATTCTGGTTTGCCGTTATACCGGGAGTGTTGGCAGTGGCGTTGTTGATGTTTGGCGTACATGAGCCATCAAGTCAGAATCTTTCAGTACGGATCAATCCCATCCGCAAGGAGAACATCAGGCGCCTGAGCCCGGGATATTGGTGGGTTGTAGTGACTGGCGCGCTATTTACTCTGGCCCGATTCAGTGAGGCATTCCTCGTGTTAAGAGCGCAACAGGCTGGAATACCTGTGGCGCTGATCCCTCTGGTGATGGTGGCAATGAATGTGGTTTATGCGGCTGCATGTTACCCGTTCGGCAGACTTTCAGATCATGTCAGTCACACGGGTTTGCTTGCATCGGGCCTGCTTGTCCTGATCCTCGCTGATCTGATGCTGGCTCATTATGCGCATTGGGTATTCATGTTGACCGGCGTAATGCTGTGGGGAGTGCACATGGGCATCACACAAGGTCTGCTGGCATCCATGATTGCAGATACGGCGCCCCCGGATTTGCGTGGTGCGGCTTATGGACTGTTTAATCTGATGAGTGGTATTGCGATGCTGGTTTCAAGTACCGTGGCAGGTTTGTTATGGACACACTTGGGTGCCTCATATACGTTCTACGCGGGCGCGGTGTTTTGCGTCCTGACCCTGATCTGGCTGGCCTGGCAGCCAGATCAGCGGGCAGCTTGAAAGATCGTTACTAAATTGTTGATTGGCCTTAATTGCCATATAGGGCATTGCGGCATTCTTATTAAGCGATTTGTCATTGGCTGACTTTACTGAGCATTATTGTCTTGGCTCGTTGCCATGATTCAGCTTGTCAGTCGTCCAGCTCAGGAAAAACTGGCTGTAATCAGGCATATGCTTTCCTTTCATTTCAGTAAGCATGGTCTCTAGTTCCGCTGTATCCCAGCCGATTTTCCCTGCTTTACTGATAGCGCGTTGCTGTATCTTGATGGCATCAGCGTAATTGTTATTTGCTGCATAAGCGGCAGCCAGCACAATGTCCTGCTCCGGGTCGGAGGAATCGGCGTAGTCATATGAGACCTCAATTTCATGGGCCGTCTGCAATGAACTCGGTGCTGGCATGTAATAAGTTCTTCGATAGGCCTGAGCTTTTTTTACGGCCCCCTTGAGCTTAAGTGCGCCCTGAAGTGCTGTTTCAGGAGCGGTGACACCTGGAACAGTGCTGGTGGCCAGCAGAAAAGCTGCATGCTTTTGTGTGTAGCGATCTTCACTGATGCTTGCTGCGGACAGCAAAGCTCGAATCTGATCGGCCTTTGATGCAGGATCGTCCGATTGCAACAGTTGCTTTGCCAGCAGTAATTTCGCGCGCGCTTGACCGCTTTTGGCTGCTTGTTCCAGCCAGACGTTTCCAATATCCTGTGTCTCGGAACAACGGCTTGAGTTGAAGAAATTGCTGATGTCGAGCTGTGCATCCATTACTCCCAGTAGTGCTGCAGAAAGCAGCATGCCAATCTTCTGTCGCTGAGTGTTCAGTGCGAATATCTGGGAAGTGGCAGGGTCAATCATACTGATGTAGGCGGCCGCATATTGTGCATCCGGCTCGTTCCTCCATGCTGCATTTGAAAACTGTCTGAGTTGTTCAGGTATCCAGAAAGTATCACCTGCTTCATAGATTTTGAAGCGAGCTATAAAACGATATCTGGACAGTACGGGCAGATTATTGACTGACATCGGAACGAATTTTGCGGTTTGAAAGTATTCAGTTACCGCGGACAAAAAGCCGTCGTTGTTCTGCTGTGGGATGATGGCATCTATCCTTGGGTCCAAGGCCTTGCCATGCTCGTCAATTAAGGCAGTGGCAACCATGATTCCTTGTTGTCCCTTAAGTATGCTGCTAGTAGGGTAGGGCTGTGGCAGTTTCTGTCCGGGGACAAGTTGAGCCTTATGGAAGGAATTTGATGTGAATGAAGGCGGGTTGAAAGGGCTTTCGAAAGATAGTTGCCGTCCCGAACATTTCTCATAGGCATTGATTAGTCCATTTATGATTGGTTGCCTGCCAAATTGCGTTACAACTTTCTCTGCCATCGGGAGTTGCTGGGCCGCAACGGCCGACTGTTCCGCCTGGGTAAGCAGAGTTTGGTCAATCTTTGCATCCAGCTGTGCAGCTGTTTTCAGGAAACCGAGTGCCAGTCCGGGGCTAACTGGGAATGATTGCCCCTTCATGGCCATGACGGCAAGATTGTAGTGGGCGGCGACGATTCCGTACTGGGCAAGTTCAGTCAGTTCGTCACGAGCGGTATTGAAATCGCCAGAGGTATATATCGCCAATGCGTGATCAAGGCTGGGTGCGGCTATGGCAGGGGTAAGGGTGATGCATGAAGTCAGCAGCAGAGCTGCGATCGACTGACGGTATCCAGATATCCATGTGGTCATATGCGTTTCCTCGCAATTTATCTTTTGAAAATTCTTTGTTCGATTCGCTACAGGCAAGACTAATCAGGTTGATTGAGCTGTGCAATAGAAAATCCATCCGCGTGTGGAAAGCCCAGATATTGAATTCCCGAATTTCGCCATGTATGGTTATGGTGGGTTCGCGTAAAGCTGGCTTGGCAGATTTCGTCAGAAATATAACTCAAGAAATCAAGGATCAGTCCCATGAGAGTATTCACCGCAGTTTTGACAGCGCTTTTCCTCGTGCAGGCTCTGTCTGTAGCTCGTGCTGCGGATACCCTGTATGGAGCGATTGCCGCATATCAAAAGAAAGATTATTCAACTGCCTTGCCGATACTGAACAGGTTGGCTGGTCAGGGCAATGCTGCGGCGCAAAAAAAACTGGGAGACATGTATGCCAATGGTGAGGGTTCCAGGCAAGACTACTCGCAAGCAGCAGAATTCTATAAGAAGGCATGTGAGGGGGATCAGTTCGCTGCCTGCGCTAGCCTAGGAATAATGTACGACATTGCACAGGGCATCAAGCAGGACTACCCACAAGCAGCAATGCTCTATCAGAAGGCCTGTGATGGTGACATTCTATTGGGATGCTATAACTTGGCAATAATGTACGAAAATGGTCGTGGTGTCAGTCAGGATGACATGAGAGCCGTGGATCTGTATCGAAAGTCCTGTGACGGGGGTGATGCTGAAGGCTGCGCTGGCTTGGGATTAATGTATGACATCGCTCCGGGCATCAAACAGGACTACTCACAAGCATCAATGTTCTATCAGAAGGCCTGTGATGGTGACATTCTATTAGGATGCTATAACTTGGCAATAATGTACGAAAATGGTCGTGGTGTCAGTCAGGATGACATGAGAGCTGTGGATCTGTTTCGAAAATCCTGTGACGGGAGTGACGCAGAAGGCTGTTATAGCTTGGGGCGGAAGTACGAAAGTGGGCGTGGTGTGGCTCAGGATGACATGAGAGCCGTCGATTTGTATCGAAAATCTTGTGACAGTGGTTACGCCGAAGGCTGCACTAGCCTTGGCTGGATGTATGAGAAGGGGCAAGGCATCAAACAGGATTCCTCAATGGCAGTAGAGTTTTTTCAGGATGCTTGTAATGATGGCAATGCGAGAGCATGCGCTAACTTGGGTATTGCGTATGGAAATGGGCGCGGCACAAAACAGAATCTATTAAAGGCGGTAGAACTATTTAAAAAGTCATGTGATGGTGGAAATGATGCTGGCTGTACTTACTTAGGCACTGCATACGCAAGGGGTGAGGGAGTCAAACAAGACTTCGTTAAAGCTGCGGATTTGTATCAGAAATCATGTGACGGTGGTAATGCGATGGGTTGCAGTGATTTGGCATTGATGTATGCCGGAGGTCTGGGGGTTGCGCAGAACTATACCAAGGCTCTGGAATTGTCACAGATAGGCTGTGATGGTGGAAGTGCTATCAACTGTTATGATTTGGGTATGATGTATGTCAGTGGAAAGGGGGTCACTCAAGATTTCATCAAGGCGGCTCCTTTCATTCAGAAATCATGTGATGGTGGCGTTGCCCTTGGCTGTTCTGCTCTGGGTTTTATGTATTTAAATGGTCAGGGTTTTCAGCAAAGCAAGACAGAGGCGCTCAACTATTTTGGCAAAGCCTGTGATCAGAAAGACCAAATGGGGTGTAGTGAATACGCCAAGTTGAATTCAGGGAAGTGATTGTCAGTATATTCCAGTTGTAGCACCCTTCATAAAGTCGTTGCCCAATGAAGATAATATTATTGGTTGTATTGTCTATTCTCATAAGTGGTTGCGTTTCTACTGTGGAGAACTATCAGAACTCGTGTGAAACGGGTAAGGCCACTGCGTGTACGGAGTTAGGTGTGCTTTACCTTAAAGGGGAAAAGTTCAAACCGGACTACTTCAAAGCTGTGGACTTGTTGCGGACTGGTTGTGATGCCGGTATCGCCAAAGGCTGTTTTTATCTGGGAGTTGCTTACTCCAGTGGTCTAGGAATAAGGCAGGATCACTTCAAGGCAGCTGAGTTGTACCAAAAATCCTGCGAGAAAGGTGAAGTAGATGCCTGTCTAAACCTTGGTGTCAGTTATATCAGCGGGCTTGGGGTCGCTAAAGACCACGACAAGGCTACGAACCTGCTCAAAAGTGTCTGCGATAGTGGTTTTGCCAAGGGCTGCTATAACTTGGGACGGATGTACGAAGTTGGATCAGGTGTTGAACGGGACCTCGATAATGCGGTTACGATGTACAAGAAGGCATGTGATGGCGGTGCTGCTAAAGGGTGCTTTAACTTGGGAGAGTTATATAGAACTGGTCAGTGGGTTCAGCTGGACTTCATCAAAGCAGCGGAGCTTCTTAAAAAGGCATGTGATGGTGGTGATCTCGGAGGGTGCAACAATTTGGGATGGATGTACGATGGAGGCGAAGGTCTCAAGCAGAACTTTGTCGAGGCCGTAAAGTTATACAGAAGGGTTTGTGCTGTAAATGCTGCCCATGGCGAAGGTTGCGATAACCTGGCAGACAAATACCGGAATGGTGAGGGTGTCAAACAGGATATGGCAGTAGCCGCGGATTTGTATCAGAAAGGCTGTGCAGCCGGATCATCAAATGCATGCAGCGGATTGGGAGACAGGTATTATATTGGAGATGGGTTGGCGCAAGATTTCAGCAAGGCGGTGCAAGAATATAAAAAGGCCTGTGAGGGTGGTCATAACAAAGGTTGCTATAACCTGGCGATGATGTACTACAAAGGTGAAGGCGTGATGAGCAATCAGGAAATGGCAATTACATACACTCGTATGGCATGTAATCAGAAGTATCAGGCAGCATGTGATGTCCTTGATAAAGTGATGGCTGGCACACTGGAATAGATGAACATTGTGGCGTGTTGCTTGTCATGCCGACCGGACAAGTTGAGGAAGTGATATGGATAAGTTGATCAGAATGCTGCTGGTAACAGGCTTGATTCTTTTTGTATCCAGCAGTGCCAGTGCAGATGAGTTCGCTGTGCGAAAGGTGATCATGGAGAGAGCACTGGAGTTGGTGATAGGCGGCAATACCGAAGTGTTTGATAAATGGTCCACGGAGCTTCTGACTACAAATGCGTTAACACCCGCCGGTGCTTCTGAATATGCTCTTGTCTATGAGGCTATTGGTAACCTTGATCGTGTAGCAGTGCAAAACCCACTCTGGAATCAGGTTGAGGCTGTTTCTCAGGAATTTTTGAACAGAGAGCCGGACAATAGCTCGGCTATCCTGCTGCGGGCCGCGATTCTTCAGGCGCATGCATGGGCATATAGAGGAGCTGGTTACGCCCCTGATGTGGTAACTGCCAGCTGGGATCCATTTTTTACCTTGGCCAAGGAATCACGATCAGTTCTGGATTCAAAAAAGATGACCCGGTTGAGTAGTCCGGAATGGTACGCGCTCAGAGTCAGAGCGGCCATGGCATTGAATGAAGGGCTGGAAAGTACTGGACCGATCGCCGATGAAATTCTGGAAGCGGCTCCGGATTATGGTCCGGCTGTAGGTTCTGTATTTTCGTTTTATTTGCCAAAATGGTATGGAATGACGGAACTGGCTCAGGACTGGGTAAGCAATGTGGTAAAAAAGACCAAGGATAAGCAGGGAAGTCAGCGCTATGCGCATATGTACTTTGGCCTTATTGAATATCTTTCGCCGGATTTGATCAGGAATGAATTGAGTAATGCCGGAGTTAGCTGGCCGAAACTTAAAACAAGCATGAAGGAAGTCAGTAACGCTTTTCCAGATCCATATAACTGGAATGTGGAGAGGGTGATGACCTGCATACTTGGTTCAAAGGATGATAAGAAAGCCGTTCTGGTTGCGCATAAAAAGGAAGACATCACTCAAGTGGCAGTTGTGGACACGCCTGCATGGCAGGAGCAATGCGAAACCGATGCATTGGGTGGAGTCAGTGCGAAGTCTGCAACTTAAATCATGTGTCAGGTAGCCAGGCAAATCATTGTGGACTGACTCCGACGACATAGTGGTCGCGGCTGCTTCTATAGCTCACGCAGTCCTGAGGTGATGGGTAATCTGGCGGCTCGGATGCCGGGCATGATGCCGCCGATGAAGGACAGCGCCAGCGCATAGAGTAAACCTTTTGCCAGCAGTGCCGGTGTAACAGCGAAGGCGAAAGTGATCTGGCTGAAGCTGGCGAAGTTCAATGTCGAAGCACGGATACCGTTGAAACCCAGATAGGCAATCAGGCAGCCTATTACTCCACCCAGCAGTCCCAGCAGCATGGACTCTGTGACAACTGAACTGACGACGGGCCATGCGCCGAAGCCCAGTGCACGTAATGTGGCGATTTCACGTGTGCGTGCCGACACTGCCGAGTACATGGTGTTGAGTGCACCGAAGATAGCGCCAAGTCCCATCAGCAAGGCGACGGTATAGCCAACCGCATTGATCAGAGTCGAAAGGCTTTTTGATTGTTCGGAGAAATATTCATATTCGCTTAGTACACGCACATTCAGGCGTGGATCGACGCTCAGCTCATCCTTGAATGACTTGATGGCTGAGGGCGAGCCGAGTTGTACTCTTACTGATTGAAATGATGAGCCGCGACGGTACGCACCCTGCAAGACAGTGGCATCTGTCCATATCTCCGACTCCGATACGCTGCCGCCATCTTCGAACATGCCCACCACATCCCAGTCGGTGGTGCCCCAGCGTACGCTCTTGCCGACTTCCAGACCGGCAAATTGCGAGGCCGCACCACGGCCCACCATCACTTCAAAACGACCCGGGGTAAACATTCGGCCCTGTATCAGCTTGAATTTGCTGCGTACCCTGGTGGCCTGAGCGCCCACACCTCGTAACGGCACATTTGCTTCTGTGCCGGTGCTGCGCATGGGTACGTCAACTATCACATACAATTCTGGCGAAGCTGCCGGTACACCATTTTTCTGCACGATGCTGCTGGCGCCACTGATGATGCGTGTCTGGTCCAGAGTCAGGCCGCTGGATAGTTCAGCGGCGGAACCGCTGCGCAATACAATGGCCACATCCTTTGCACCGGCCTGATCCAGTGTGGCGCGAAAGCCTTCACGCATGGAAAGTACACCGACCAGAATCGCTACTACCCCGGCAATGCCTGCAACGGCCACGATCGAGGCCGCTTTGCGTTCACTGACGCTGCGCAGGTTGCTGGCCGTGATGGTGATGATCTGTGATAACCCATTGCTCATGATTGGACGGTTTCCATCCGGAGTTTAATTTCTGCGCTGGCGTCAGGCTGATTAACTGCGTCGCAATGCATCGGTGATTCTCAATTGCCATGCCTGCCATCCGGGCAGTGCGCCGGACAGTACGCCGAGGATTGTCATGCAGATCAGACCCAGTACATAAGCTGAAGAAGGCACTGACATGAGCGGTAAAAATTGTTTTACGGCATGTGCCACGCCCTTGACCGCCAGCGTGCCCAGCAACATGCCGAGCAAGCCACCGATGAAGGTGATCAGCAGTGATTCTGCCAGCACAAGGCCGGTGACTCTGGCGCTGCTGAAGCCCAGTGTTTTCATCACGCCGATTTCACTGGTTCGCTCGCGTACCGATTGCGCCATGCTGTTGGCAGTTACCAGCAACATGGTGAAGAACACGGCTACAACAATCACGGTGACGATGGAGCTGATATTGCCCATCTGATTGGCAAAGCTCTGTACGAATGCTTTCTCGGTGCTGGTCTTGGTTTCCGCCGATGAATTGGCGAACATCGAATCAATCTTTGCAGCAATCTGAGCGGCCTGATTCTTGTCCTTCAGGCGCAGGCCAATCCAGCCAATGTTGTCCTGATTCAGGATGCTCTCGTTGAAATAATCGAAGTGAAAGTACAGCCCGTTGGTGTCGCCGTTGGGATTATCAAAGATGCCGATGATTTTCATGTCCCAGGTGTTGGTGCCGTCTTTCTTGAAATAGATGGCTGATCGGATCGGGATCACATCGCCCACCTTCCAGCCCATGGTGTCGGCCATGGCGCGACCAATCAAGGCACCGGTACGTTCAGTCATCCAGCTGTTCATCTGTACCGGATCAACCACAATTTCGGGGTAGACATCGTGCAGAGCTTCTTCTCCCAGCACCGGGTAACTGAAAACCTGAGTACGTTCGTCTTTGTAATAACCACCAAACCAGTTCAGCGAAATGGCCGAACGCACGCCCTCAACTGCACGCACGCGTTCCAGATAGTTCCGGGGCAGGGGTTGTGTAAATGAAACCTTATGCATGCTCATCAGGCGATCCTGGCCGGCAAGATCTACTCCGCCGACCAGCGCGTACTGCAATGCTTCAACCAGGCTGAACAGGATGAAGGCCACCGTAATAGAGGCCAGCGTCAATATCATGCGCGAGCGTTTGCGACCGAGGTTGGCCCAGAGGAGCGACCACATCAGACTGATTCTCTGACAAGTTGGCCTTTTTCCAGATGCAGCACGCGTCTGGCGCGTTCAGCTGCACGCGGGTCATGCGTGACCATGATGATGGTTTTGCCTTGCTGATCATTAAGTGCCTGCAACAGATCCAGCACTTCATCGCCCGACTTGCGATCCAGGTCACCGGTGGGTTCATCGCATAGCAATAGAGTCGGATCAGACACAATGGCACGTGCTATACCGACCCGTTGCTCCTGCCCTCCGGACAGCTCGCGTGGTTTGTGCTGGGCCCGCTCGCTCAGTCCCACCAGCTGCAATGCGGCTGCTGCGCGTTGCCTGCGTTCACTTGCCGACAGCGACGTGAGCAGCAGTGGCAGTTCCACATTGCCTTGCGCAGTCAGTGCAGGCAGAAGGTTGTACATCTGAAACACAAATCCGACATTGTCAGCTCGCCAGCGACCCAGTGCCGTGTCGTTCAGCTTGCTGATGTCGTGTCCGGCCACTTCGATGCTGCCGGAGGTGGGACGATCCAGTCCGCCGATAAGGTTCAGCAGTGTTGATTTGCCTGAGCCGGAAGGGCCCATCAGTGCCAGAAAATCACCCTGCGGAATTTCCAGATCCAGCCGCTGCAGAACCTGTACCAGCTCACTGCCGCGCTGGAAGTTCTTGGTCAGTTCATGAATGCGAACCAGTGTGCTCATGGAATATCCGGTCTGGTAACAATGTTGGCTTTCATCTGCATGCACTACATATATCTGCATATCCTGAGCACACAGAGTGACCTGAATCAGGCGAAACAGTCAGCCATGATTACTGGCTTTTTACTTTTATCCTGCCACCATCCTGTAGTTTCTCCGTGGGTTGAATCACTACGCTATCGCTCGCATTGACACCACTGAGAATTTCGATAAGTCCGCCGTGTTCATTGCCAGTACTGACTGCAACCCGTTCCAGCGTATTGTCAGATACACGCCAGACATAGTGCTTGCCATCAGCACTGAAGACGGCGCTGCTGGGTAATTCAACTGAGCTGCGTGCGGCCGTGGCTTGCGTTGGGGAGGCGGGATCAAGAAAACGAACCTTCGCGCCCATGTCTGGGAGGATGCGCGGATCAAGCTGATCGAATCCGATACGCACTCTCACTGTGGCTTTCTGTCGATCAGCAGTCGGGACGATGCTGATGACATGGCTGGGTATGGTCCACTCAGGATAGGCATCCAGTACTGCCTCGGTTTTCTGTTCATCATTGACGCGATTGATGAAAGCCTCATTCACATCGACTTCAATTTCGCGGGAATCCATGTCGACAATGGTTGCTATGCCGGTGCGTGTAAAACCGCCGCCTGCAGAAATGGGTGAAATCATCTCGCCTGGTTGCGCATCTTTGGAAATCACCACTCCAGCAAAGGGAGCGCGTACAGTCAGGTCGCTGATGTTCTGTTGTTGAACTTGTACATTGGCCTCTGCAACTCCAGTTTGTGATTGCAGTGCATCAAGCTGTGCCTGTAGAGCGGCAACTGAAGATTGCAGCGTGTCGAATTCGGCTTCGCTGATCAGCTTGTCTGCACGTAATTGCTCGCCCCGTCGTGCCGCGCGCTGGGCTTCTGCCAGACGAACCCTGACCTGTGCCAGGTCTGCGCGTGCTGCCATGGCTTGTTGTCTGGAAAGCTCCAGTTGCCTGGACCCGGTGCTGGCATCCAGAGTGGCCAGAATCTGACCTTCATTGACGCGCATGCCTTCTTCAATGAACACCTCTGCTACTTTGCCGGTGACTTTGGCGGACACGGTTGCCTGACGGCGGGCCACCACATATCCGGATGCATCCAGTACGGTTGCTGCTCCTCCGGTGCGTGCACTGGTTGCCTGGGTCAGCTCAACTTCAAAGGGTTGATCGGCAAACAGCCACCAGCCTGCGCCGCCCAGCAACGCAGTCGCAATAAGGGCAATCACCGCATACTTGCCTTTTTGTGGGGTGCTGGTAGGAGGCGCTGCATTACGTTCAATGCGCAGACTGTTCAGTGCGTTCTGATCTAAGGCCATTTGCTGATCCATTTCTCGGGTGTTTCAGGGCAGGTCCACCGTCTGCTTTACGCCCGGTGTCATGTCCGATGACAAGCCTACCCTAATATTCGCATGACCAAGCAGTGTGTCAGGGATTTCATTGCATGACTTCCGGGGAGCAGGTTTGTGCCGGGAGAGTGTTAGTGAGTGGCATTGCAGGAACGACTGAGCGGACAAAGATAAAGTTTTCTTATATAAAGAGAAACTTATATAATGAAATACACAAATGAAAGGCTCTGCTCTCAAATTCAATCCGGCGATAGATCTGCTGCGTGCTCTGGCGGAGCCAACCCGTTGCAGGCTGCTGGCTCTGCTCAGTCAGGGTGAATTGACAGTGGGTGAAATTGCGGAAGTACTTGGACAAAGCCAGCCGCGAATTTCACGACATCTGAAGTTGCTGAGTGATGTGTCTGCTCTGGAGCGGTTTCGTGAAGAGCAGCGCATATATTACCGTTTGACCAGTGGCACCAAAGCGGCTGTGCTGGTGGCGCAGGTACTGGCTCATCTGGATGATGCAGATGAGACTCTGCTTGCGGATCGGCGGCAGCTGGTACTGGTGCGTGACAGGCGAGTCCGTAATGTCAGTGCCCATTGGGCGGATGTACGCCGGTCGGCTGAATCCACCTACAGTGATGCACAGCTGGTCAGGGATGTGTTGAAAACAGTGTTCGACAGGAATGAGGATGATTCGCTGGGTGAGTTGCTCGACATTGGAACCGGCAGCGGCAGCATGTTGCGGGTATTGGGAGGGCGTGCCACGCATGCGGTCGGACTGGATATGTCTACTCAGGCATTGCGTCTGGCACGGGCCAAAGTGCATGGTGCAGGACTGAATCACTGTGTGTTCAAGCGGGGCGACATGTACGAGCTGCCTTTTCCTGCGGGCAGTTTCGATGCGGTCAGTTTTGATCAGGTACTGTCCATTGCGGAAAAGCCCGGTCAGGCATTGAAAGAAGCTTTGCGGGTATTGAAGCAGGGTGGGCGCATTATCATTGTTGAAGACAGTGATCGGCTGGCTGAACTGGCGGCAGACAAACCGCAGGCGCTACTGCGTCGCTGGCTGGAGCGCTCAGGCATGCAATGTGACAAGCTCAAAGCGCTTCGGACGAATGACAGACAACTATTGCTGGGGTTGGCCAGCCGTCAGTAACGGCGGCAATACAATTAACTGGAATCCTTCATGTCAGAACAAGCTATAAAAGATCGCATCGCGGAAAGCATGGGCAAAATCAGTGCCCCCGTTCAGGTGTCATTTGAGTTCTTTCCGCCCAATGATGAAAAAATGGAAGCCACGCTGTGGGAGTCCATTCAGCGTCTTGCGCCGCTCAAGCCGCGATTTGTTTCGGTGACCTATGGAGCGGATGGTTCGACCCGCGAACGCACGCACAATGTAGTCACGCGCATTCTCAAGGAGACGGCATTGACACCCGTGCCGCATCTCACCTGCGTGAATGCTTCCAGGGATGAAGTACTGGAGATTGCAGGAAAATACTGGAATCAGGGTATCCGTCATCTGGTGGCCTTGCGTGGCGATCCGGCACCGGGAACGCGGTTCACGGCACGCCCGGATGGGTTTGCCTATGCAGTAGATCTGGTCAGAGGTCTCAGGACTGTCGGTGATTTTGAATTATCCGTAGCCGCTTATCCGGAGACTCATCCCGAAGCACCCAGTCCGCAGTTTGATCTGGATTATCTGAAGGCCAAGATTGATGCGGGCGCGACCCGTGCCATTACGCAGTTCTTCTTCGATACGGACACCTATCTGCGTTTCCGTGATCGCTGTGTTGCCGCGGGTATCACCGCCAGCATTGTTCCGGGAATTCTGCCCATTACCCGGTTCCCGCAGATGCAGCGCTTTGCACAGCGTTGTGGTGCGAGCGTACCCGCCTCACTGGCGGAACGGTTTGCAGGTCTTGATGAAGATGCTTCGACTCGCCAGATGATTTCCTTCGCATTCGCCATTGAGCAGGTGCAAAAGTTGCAACAGCATGGCATCAACGAATTTCACTTCTACACTTTGAACCGCTCTGAACTGACTTTTGCAATCTGTCATGCATTGGGCATACGCCCTCAGGCGAAATAAAAATGATGAACCGTATTGAACGTATTGCTGAATTCAAGCGCTTGCTGGAACAGCGAATCCTGACACTGGATGGTGCATTCGGCACTATGGTGCAGCGCTACAAGCTGGATGAAAGCGGTTATCGAGGCGAGCGCTTCAAGGACTGGGCGCATGATCTCAAGGGCAACAATGATGTGCTGGTGCTGAGTCGTCCGGATATCGTTAGCGAGATCCATCGTCAGTATCTGAAGGCAGGTGCTGACATTCTGGAGACCAACAGCTTTGGTGCCAATTCCATTGCGCAGGCGGATTACCACATGGAATCGCTGGCCTATGAAATGAATGTGGCGGCCGCGAAGCTGGCACGTGATGCTGCGGATGAAGTAGAGGCAAGTACAGGACGAATCCATCTGGTGGCAGGTGCACTCGGCCCTACCAATCGCACTGCCTCCCTGTCTCCGGATGTGAATGACCCCGGTTATCGCGCAGTGACATTCGACCAGCTGGTTGACGCGTACAGTCAGGCAGCGCGCGGTCTGATTGCAGGCGGTGCGGACATCATGCTGGTCGAAACGATTTTCGATACGCTCAATGCCAAGGCCGCCCTGTTTGCTGTGCGCAGTGTGCTGGATGAGTTACAGCTTGATCTGCCCATCATGATCTCCGGCACGATTACCGATGCATCCGGCCGCACCCTGTCCGGCCAGACAGCCGAAGCGTTCTGGAACTCGGTTCGACATGCCCGGCCGATCACGATTGGTTTCAACTGCGCGCTGGGTGCAAGACAGCTTCGACCGTATATCGAAGAGTTATCCAGAATTGCTGATACCTACATCTGCGCCTATCCGAATGCCGGTCTGCCCAATGCCTTCGGTGAATACGATGAGCAGGCCTGTGAGACGGCCGACCATATACGTGAGTTTGCTGAAGCGGGATTTGTGAACATTGTGGGTGGCTGCTGCGGCACCACACCTGATCACATTCACCACATGCACGATACAGTGGCGAATATTGCACCACGAAAAATTCCAGAAGTGGAAGTGAAGTGCCGCCTGAGTGGACTGGAGCCTTTCAACATTGCAGCTGACAGTCTGTTCGTGAATATCGGTGAGCGTACCAATGTGACGGGTTCAGCGAAGTTCCGCAAACTGATTGAAGCCGATGATTACAGTACTGCGCTGGATATCGCCAAGCAGCAGGTGGCCAGTGGTGCACAGATCATCGATGTGAACATGGATGAAGGCATGCTGGATTCCAGAGCGGCCATGGTGAAGTTCCTTAATCTGGTTGCTGCCGAACCTGATATTGCACGTGTTCCTGTAATGATTGACTCTTCCAAGTGGGAGGTCATTGAGGCCGGCCTGAAATGTATTCAGGGCAAGGGTATTGTTAACTCAATCAGCCTGAAAGAAGGCGAAGCGCCATTTCTCGAATATGCCCGCAAGATACGTCGATATGGCGCTGCTGTGGTGGTGATGGCATTTGATGAGCAGGGCCAGGCTGATACGGTGGCCAGGAAGGTGTCGATCTGTCAGCGCTCTTATAAATTGCTGACTGAACAGGCTGGCTTTCCAGCCGAAGACATTATCTTTGATCCCAATGTCTTTGCAGTGGCTACCGGCATTGAAGAGCACAACCGCTATGCGCTGGACTTCATTGAAGCCTGTGCGGATATCAGACGTACTTGCCCGAATGCGGGTATCAGTGGCGGTATCAGTAACGTATCGTTCTCCTTCCGTGGCAATGAACCGGTTCGCGAGGCCATGCATTCGGTGTTTCTGTATCACGCCATTAAAAACGGTTTGAGCATGGGTATCGTCAATGCAGGTCAGCTTGCGATTTATGAAGATATTGCTGCTGATCTCAAGGAACGTGTTGAAGATGTGATTCTTAACCGTCGTGAAGATGCAACCGAGCGTTTGCTGGAAATAGCAGGTCAGTTCAAGGGTGAAGCGGCCAGCAAGAAGGCAGAGGATCTTGCATGGCGCGAATGGCCGGTAAAGAAGCGTCTTGAGCATGCGCTGGTGAAGGGCATTGACCAGTACGTGATAGAAGATACAGAAGCAGCGCGGCTCGAAGCAGACAAACCGTTGTCAGTGATCGAAGGTCCGCTGATGGATGGCATGAATGTGGTGGGAGACCTGTTCGGTGCGGGCAAGATGTTCCTGCCGCAGGTGGTGAAATCTGCTCGTGTGATGAAAAAAGCAGTCGCACATCTGATTCCATTCATTGAGGCTACGCTGGGTGCAGGTGGCAAGCGGCAGGCCGATGCCAGGATTGTGCTGGCGACAGTGAAGGGCGATGTGCATGACATCGGCAAGAACATTGTCGGCGTTGTGCTGCAGTGCAACAACTTTGAAGTGATTGATCTGGGCGTGATGGTGTCCTGTGAAAAGATTCTGGAAGCAGCGAAGAGAGTAAATGCCGACATCATCGGGTTGTCAGGACTGATTACGCCGTCGCTGGATGAAATGGTGCATGTGGCGAAGGAAATGCAGCGTCAGGGCTTCACGCAACCACTGCTGATTGGTGGTGCGACCACTTCTCCGGCACACACTTCCATCAAGATTGATCCCGGTTATCAGGGTTCAGTGGTCTATGTAAAGGATGCGTCGCGCTCAGTGAGTGTCTGTCGCAATCTCATTACTCCGAGTGTGAAACAGGGGTTTCATGCCACGATCAAGGAAGAACATGCACGCCGTCGCGAGCAGCATCAGGGTCGCAAGATCAAGGCACCGCAGTTCACCATAGCTCAGGCGCGTGCCAATCAGTTCAAGATCGACTGGAAAGCCTATATGTCGCCCGTACCGCGTCATCTGGGTATCAAGGTGTTTGAAGACTATCCTCTGCAAGATCTGGTCAACTACATTGACTGGATGCCTTTCTTCAATGCCTGGGAATTTGCGGGCAAGTTTCCGGCGATCCTCACTGACCCGGTGGTTGGTGAACAGGCAAGCACCTTGTACAAGGATGCGCAGGCCATGCTCAGCAAGGTGTTGCGCGAGAACTGGCTGCATGCGCGTGGTGTGGTGGGTATGTTCCCGGCCAACAGCGTTGGTGATGATGTCGAAATCTATACTGACGACACGCGTGAGAAGGTGCTGACAACCCTTCATTTCCTGCGTCAGCAGCGTGAGAAGCCTGAGGGGCATGCGCACAGCTGTCTGGCTGACTACGTGGCACCCAAAGCCAGTGGAGTGCGTGACTATATCGGTTCATTCGCGGTTGCAGCCGGGTTTGGTATTGAAGAGCATGTGAAGCGTTTCGAAGCTGCGCATGATGACTATTCCAGCATCATGCTCAAAGCCATTGCAGATCGTCTGGCTGAGGCGTTTGCTGAACGGCTGCATGAGCGTGTGCGTCGCGAGATATGGGGCTATGCGCCCGACGAACGCAAGAGCAATGATGAGCTGATTCATGAAGACTATCGCGGCATCCGTCCGGCACCCGGTTATCCGGCTTGTCCGGATCACACGGAGAAAGCTACTTTGTGGAGCTTGCTGGATGTGCAAAAAAACACGGGTATAACCATCACCGAATCTTTCGCGATGCTGCCCACGGCTGCGGTGAGTGGCTGGTATCTCTCCCATCCGGAAGCAAAGTATTTTGCGCTCGGTCAGATTGATCTGGATCAGGTGCAGGACTATGCACGGCGTAAAGGAATGAGCCTGCAACAGACATTGCGCTGGTTACAGCCGAATCTCGGTTTTGATGCTGATGCAGTAGATGTGGCCTGATAGCAATGATGCATGAATTACTGATCTCGACGGGTATTGTCGCTCTGGCGGAAATGGGCGATAAGACCCAGTTGCTCGCACTGTTGTTGAGTACGCAGTTCCGTCGTCCCGTGCCTGTCATTCTCGGCATGCTGGTGGCGACGCTGGTCAATCATGCATTTGCAGGCGCAGTGGGTGCCTGGGTGGCCGGTATCATCAGTCCGGACATTCTGCGTTGGGTGCTGGGCGGGTCATTTCTGGCGATGGCGATCTGGACGCTAATCCCTGACAAGCTGGATGAGGATGCTCCACAGTCCAATCAACTGGGCGTGTTCACTGCAACCTTGGTGGCGTTTTTTCTGGCCGAGATGGGTGATAAGACGCAGCTTGCCACGGTAGCCCTGGCTGCCGAGTACCATTCACTGGTCTGGGTGGTGGCGGGTACTACGCTGGGCATGATGATTGCCAATGTACCGGTGGTGCTGCTGGGTGAATGGATCGTTCAGCGCATTCCTGTGCGTAAAATTCATTTTGTCTGCGCGTTGTTGTTTGCCATTCTGGGGCTGGTGATCCTGCTGGACGTGGGGCACCTCACAGGTTGAGCGGGCTTGACAGGAGCGCCGCGCAGTGTGGAACTCTCCGGCATGTGACGTTTTGTGACCGGCAGATCAGCCCCGGTCTGATCATTAGCGGTTCGTGTTTCCAGGTTTTCACCTGTCCGGCTGCGGCTATTGAACACATTAATGCGTGACTTTTGCGGTACAACAGCGTAGAAGTCGCCCCCTTTTCCGATCCCCCGTCTTCGGGTGATGTTGAGGCCTTATGTCCGATCAAGAATCTGCCGCTGCACCCATTACTTTCAGTGACCTGAACCTGCCTGACTACCTGCTCCAGACCCTGGCGGAGGTCGGGTATGAGAATCCCTCGCCGATTCAGGCGGAGACGATTCCGACGCTGTTGACGGGGCGTGATTTGCTGGGTCAGGCACAAACCGGAACCGGCAAGACAGCTGCGTTCGCATTGCCGATCCTGTCGCGAATTGATGTGGCCAATCGTGCCGTGCAGGCGCTGGTACTGGCGCCGACTCGTGAGCTGGCAATTCAGGTGGCTGAGGCTTTCCAGCGGTATGCAGTGCGCATTCCGGGCTTTCACGTGCTGCCGATCTATGGTGGACAGAGTTACCAGCCGCAATTGAATGCCTTGCGCAGGGGCGCACACGTGGTGGTAGGTACGCCGGGTCGTGTCATGGATCACTTGAAGAAGGGCACACTGAACCTCGGTGAGCTGAGCATGGTGGTGCTGGACGAAGCCGACGAAATGCTGAACATGGGCTTTCTGGAAGACGTGGAATGGATTCTGCAGCAGATGCCAAAACAGCGTCAGGTTGCCTTGTTCTCGGCCACCATGCCGGCGCAGATCAAGCGCATTGCACAAACTTATCTGAATAATCCTGCTGAAATCCTGATCCGCAGCAAGACCACTACTGCTGCGAACATCCGTCAGCGCTACTGGATGGTCAGTGGCCTGCATAAGCTGGATGCGTTGACCCGCATGCTTGAAGTGGAAAGCTTCGATGCCATGATCATCTTTGCGCGTACCAAGGTCAGTACTGAAGAACTGGCGTCCAAACTTGAAGCGCGCGGCTATGCCGTGGCGCCACTGAATGGTGATGTGCCTCAGCAGCAGCGCGAACGTACTGTTCAACGTCTGCGTGATGGTCAGCTGGATATTCTGGTCGCCACGGATGTTGCTGCACGTGGCTTGAATGTGGAACGCATCAGTCATGTGGTGAACTTCGATATTCCGCTGGATATCGAATCCTATGTACATCGCATTGGCCGCACCGGCCGTGCAGGCCGCAGTGGCGAAGCCATTCTGTTTGTATCGCCTCGTGAACGACGCCTGCTGGCTGCAATTGAACGCGCCACACGCCAGCCGATTGAACATATGGAAATGCCGACGGTTGAAGATGTTAACAATCAGCGCATCGTCAAGTTCAAATCACGTATTACAGAGACGCTTGAGAAGGGCGATCTGGAATTGTTCCGTGAAGTGATTGAGCAGTTCGAGAAGGAAAAGAATATTCCTGCGATTGAGATTGCCGCTGCACTGGCGAAGATGGCGCAGGGAAAAACGCCATTGCTACTTCGCACCGGTCCGCGTGAACGTTCTGCAGATCGAGAACCTTCGCGTGAATCAAAGCCGCGTTTTGAGGCGAAGTTTGAGCCGCGATTTGAAGGCCATCAGGAAGGCCGTGCAGCACGAGATCAGGAACGTTCCCCGTCACCTCGTGCACCAGCATTCACACGTGAGGCCGCCCCTGAGGAGGAGCGTCCGGCGCGTCGTGAAAGAAATAAAGAATTCAATGTGGAATCGGGTGCTCCACCGGCACGCGAGCGTCGGCCCGCAGTACGTGAAGACCGGTTTGCAGCGCAAGATGATCGTCGTGAAACGCGCCGCGATGCAGGCCGTGAGTTAGCTCATACCCGCGCGCCGTCACGCGCAGGCGCTACTGAAGTGGGCATGGAAACCTATCGGGTTGCAGTGGGTAATGAGCATCAGGTCAAGCCCGGTAATATTGTCGGTGCGATTGCCAATGAAGCAGGCATTGATTCCAAACACATTGGCAAAATTGAGATTTTCGATACCTACAGTCTTGTGGATTTGCCGGAAGGAATGCCGCGTGAAATCCTGCAACATCTGAAGAAGGTGTGGGTGGCCGGTCAGGAATTGCGCATTACTTTGAAGCGTCCGGGCGGGCCGGAAGTGCGTACCGAGAACAGTAGTTATCCCGCCAAGAGTGCACGCCCCGAGCGCAGCAAAATCAAACGATTCGACCGTACTGATGAACGGCCCAGAAGTACCTTGAGCATGCCGGATCGTGGTGCACCGCGAGGTCGCGGCGCTGCGCCTCGAACCGGTGGTGCCAAGAAGATTTTCAGTAAAGGACCGCCTCGGGGCCGTAAGTAACAGCAGTGAATCAACGGCTGGCGTATACCGCATACGCCAGCTGTTTAATTCTGTTTCATGCAGACGTTTACCGAACTTCTGGCCGGTAACATGAACTAACCTGCAGATTCATTCAATTCGTTGACTGGGGTTATGCTATAGCAGTGGCTTTGTCGGGGAACCCGCCCATGAATATCCAGCGCGTCATTTTCAGTCTTTGGTCATGCTCCGTTGTATTACTGCTATCTGCATGCAGTACACCGCAGGTGCGTTATGACTATGACGCCAAAATCAATATCGCCAATTACCATCGCTATGTGTGGGAGCAGGCTGCAACCGAAGCCACGCCTGGTGGGCCGGCTTTTGATAATCCGCTCAATGAACAGCGGTTACGTGAGGCGGTAGAAGCGCAATTGTCAGCGCGAAACTTGCAACTGGCTGCTGCGGGTGAACCACCAGACAGCTATGTCACCCTGGCTATCGGTACACGTCATTCCATCGAACGTGATGATCGATTTCCCGTTCGGGTCGGGTTCGGCTTTGGTACGTGGAGTCCCGGTTTCGGCAGCTCAGTGTTTTTTTCAAATGATGGCCAGTACAGTTATCGCGAAGGGCGGATAACAATTGATTTTTACGATGCAAATACTCGCAAACCGATCTGGCACGCGACTGTTGAGCAGGATTTGAGCTATCTGACGGGCGTTGATGCCCAAAAGCGTATTGATGCTGTGGTGGCCGCCATGTTCGCTAAATTTCCGGGCGACCCTGCAAAGTAACCAGCCCTTTATCAGGGCTGTGTCTGCTGATTGCATTTAGTGGCTATTTGACCGGCATGTTCTGGATGCTGCGCAGGTATTCAACGATTTTCTGAATCATGTCAGCTGTTTCCCGTTCAGCCACAGGATCACCCGCCTCGGAGCGCAGAAATTCATCACCCCATACGGGCATCAGACGACTGCCATGTGGTTTGAGTACGGTTCTGCCATCAATGATCTGGGCAATTCTTGCAGCAGGAAACTCACCGCGATTACGTTGACTCAGCTGGTGCAGATTGGGAACTTGCACATTGAGTGATGAGGCGACCGGACCATCTCCCCTGGCTTCTGCTCCATGGCATGCTGCACAAAAGCGCTGAAAGAGCTGTGCGCCCGAGTAACTGGTGTAATCAGCTGCATGAACACTATTGGTAATGCAAGCAAGTAGCAGGAGGGTAATAGTTAGTTGACGCATGTGTTGATGTGCTCGTTGTATCTTGTGCATAGTACATTGTCGGCTGGTGAGTGCAGCTATCCTATACGAGGAAGTCGCAATCTGCCGGAGAGCCGTTGTTAACAATCTAGTGATTAATTGTCTCCAGTGTAAAACCACGCTCCCTGTACGCTTTGTAACGCTCCCGGGCTCGTCGCTTGTGCTCAGGGTCTGCATCGACTACTTCGAAGACCTGTAATGCATCATCAATCTGTACGGGTATGTCGTTACTCAGATTAATCAGCAGGGATTGAAAGCTCGCAGGTACGGATTCGTTCAGGCCAATCAGTGCCATGATGCGCGGATGTGAAGGTGATTGTGGAGTCATGACTTCATGTGGAATGAAGGCCTGATCACGAAAAGTCCACAGCAGTTCATCCAGGTTCTGCGCATCAGCGTCAGATTCCACGCGGACAAATACTGGTTTATTTTGCTGGCAAGCCTGATCTACAAGCTGACAGGCGTGACGCCGGCGGACATCATCACCTGCGCTGCTGAGTATGTGGAATTCAACCTTCGGCATGGGTTACTTGCTGTTGATCAGGTAGTCCATCAGCAATGGCACCGGGCGACCTGTGCCACCTTTGTTTGCACCTGAGACCCAGGCGGTGCCGGCGATATCCAGATGTGCCCACTTCATGCCATGCACGAACTTGGCCAGAAAGCAGGCGGCGGTGATGGCTCCGGCTTCACGTCCGCCAACATTGGCCATGTCGGCAAAATTGCTTTTCAGCTGGTCTGCATATTCTTCATCCACAGGCATCGGCCAGGCACCGTCTTCAGCACGTTTGCCTGCATTGGTTAATGCTGCGCTCAGTTCAGCATCATTACTGAACAGGCCGGAATACTGGTTACCCAGTGCTACCACGCATGCGCCGGTAAGTGTGGCGATATCAATGACCACTTTGGGAGTGTGTCGGCGCACATAAGTCAGGGCATCACAGAGCACCAGCCGGCCTTCGGCATCAGTGTTGAGTACTTCAATGGTCTGACCCGACATGCTCTTGACGATATCGCCGGGCTTGGTGGCAGTTCCGCTGGGCATGTTTTCACAGGTTGCAATTACCCCTACCAGATTGACTGGCAGTTTCAGGCTGGCGGCAGCTTTGAATACGCCTAACACCGTGGCCGCACCGCACATGTCGTACTTCATTTCGTCCATGGCTGCCGCTGGTTTGATCGAAATACCACCGGTGTCGAAGGTGATACCTTTGCCAACCAGTGCGATGGGCGCAGCCTTGGTCTTGCCACCTTTATATTCCAGCACAATCAATCGGGGCGGTTGCGCTGATCCGGCGGTGACTGACAGGAACGAACCCATTTTGAGTTTGCGAATTTCGGTTTGATCCAGCACCCTTACCTTGATCGAACTACGGTGAGTTCGTGCCAGTTCCTGAGCGGTGCTGGCCAGATAGGTGGGTGTGCAGATGTTGGCAGGAAGGTTGCCCAGATCACGGGTCAGTGCCATGCCGCTGGTAATGCCAGTCCCATGATGTAAACCCTTTTCAGCCTGAGTGCGCTCCTGCGTACCCAGAATGGCAATATTGAGCTTCTTCAGTGCAGGAGGTGCTGGTTTGCCTGATGTCTTCAGGTCAGGTACGCGGTAGGAGATCTGTGCAACCACTTCAGCAGTGGTCCGGCCGACATAGTAGGCATTGGTGGCCGCGACAGTTTCCTGAGACAAATAGCTGGTGGCATTGCTGCTGCCGGTTTTCTTTACGGTGTTCAATGCTGCGTGCAGCGCCTTTCGATACTGTTTGCGGCCGAACTTGTCCTTGCTGCCCATGCCTACCAGCAAAACCCGCGCAAAGCTGCCCTTGGCTTCAGGGAGCAGAAGCGTTTCGCCCAGTTTGCCGGAAACATCTCCCTGTTTGACCAGTCGCGTCAGTTGCTTGCCTAGTTGCTTATCCAGATCGGCAGCGGCAGTGCTCAGCAGGCCTTTTTCATATACACCTACGATGGCACAGTCGGTACGATGGCGGGATGTATCAGCAGCAATAGCATGCAATTCCATAATCTTGTTTACCTTGGTGAAAGCGTCGCTAAACTTGGCCAGATGAACTGATGGTTGTGTACAACCTGAACCGGCAGTTTAGCCCATCTGTTTGCTGATTGTGGTGTTGGGTGATGTATGTCAGTGGAGCGGGATTCAAGAGTAAATGCGAATAATCGAGCGATACATATTTCGTGAGGTCTTACAGAACTGGCTCGGGGTGACGCTGGTATTGCTGGTCATTTTGCTGTCCAACTCACTGGCTACCGTATTGTCTCACGCTGTCCAAGGTGGATTCGGCGGAAAAGTAGTATTGACATTGTTGTGGTTGACGGCAATTCAGCAATTTGTAGTGTTGATCCCTGTTGGTTTATTTATGGGGATCATGCTGGCACTTGGCAGGCTTGGTCATGAAAGCGAATTGACGGCGATGCAGGCCTGCGGGTTGAGTAACAGGAAGGTGCTGAAGCCTGTGCTGTGGCTGGCCATGCTGGCTGCGGCTATCCTGGTATGGCTGTCATTTGAACATGCCCCTTTTGCTGCGAGGAAAGCTGTTCAGCTGCGTAGTGAAGAGTTACGCAAGGCTCGGTTTTCCAGTCTGGAGCCTGGGAGGTTTTCAACCTTCAGCAGTAATGGTGGCATTGTGTTTTATGCGGAAAGTATTGATGGGCAGGGAGTGCTGCATAACGTCTATGCTGAACGTGCCAACGGAGATGTGCTTGAAATCTGGATCGCAAAACGCGCCATTCAGCAGGGTATTGGTGAACAACAGCAAACCTTTCTGCTCTTCGATGGGCAACGTTATGAGGGTGTACCCGGAAGTAGTCAATTTCGGATCATCGACTTTTCAGAAGGCGGGATTCCTGTGGGGTTGCCCTCAGTTGCTGAATCGGGTGCCAGTACGGATATGAAGGATTCAGCCAGTCTATTAGGTTCTGAAGATTTGCAGCTACGCGCCGAATTGCAGCGAAGACTATCCAGTCCTCTGATGGTGCTGATTTTATCCGTGCTTGCAGTGCCTCTGGCAAAGTTGAAACCACGTCAGGGACGCTACGCAAAGGTGGGTTACTTTATTCTGCTTTACCTGTTTTACTCGGGCTTGATTGTGATTGCCGGTAATGCAATGACTAACGGTCAGTTACCTTCCTGGATGGGGATGTGGTGGGTACATGGGCTGGGTGTGTTGCTTGCTGGATGGCTTTGGTACTCCAATGGAAAGACTTCATCGCTGAAATTCTGGACGTAACTGATGTCGGTATTATCGCGTTACATTATTCGTGAAGTGCTGGGGTATACCGCGCTGGTCATGGCTGTACTGCTGGTTTTGACTGGTTTGTACCTGTTTCTTACACAGACGGATGAGCTGGGAATCGGCCGTTATGGAGTGTTCGATGCTCTGGTGGTGGTGGTATGCCGCTTACCACAGCAGGCATTCACTTTATTTCCTGTAACTGCTCTGATGGGGTCTTTATTGGCCCTGGGAAGTCTGGCTCGCTCAAGTGAATTGATTGTCATGCGGGTTTCTGGGACATCTGTATTCCGGCTGGCTGGATGGGTGGCAGTCGCTGGAGCAATATTGACTTTAGTGACCTGGCTTACTGGTGACTATTTGGCCCCACCCGCGGCACAGTTTGCCAATCAATACAAGGCGCTTGCCAAGACCGATCAGCTTCCTGCGAAGGATGATCAGCCAATCTGGGCCAAGGACGGTAATGTGTTTGTGTCGGTGCGCAGACAATCAGGTACGAACGGTCTGGGTGGAATTCAGGTAATCCGTTTCGACGATCAGCATCGATTGCTGAGTGTGGGACACGCTGATACTGCGAATTTGAATGATTCGCAGATATGGCAATTGCATGATTACAGTGAAACCCGCTTTGAGGCAGATCGATCCGTCGCTTCTCAGGCATCTGTTGCAGAGCTCAAGACCAGGTTGTCTGCTGAATTTCTCGGATCTGCTGTGGCTGATCCCGAAACACTCACCGGCCACGAGCTTTTGAGGTATGTGAATTACCTTGAAGCAAATCAACTTGAATCAGATGAATACCGTACGGCCTTCTGGACGCGAGTGGCACGTACTTGTACGTTGCTGGTGATCGTAATTCTCGCAGTGCCATTTTCATTTGGACCGATGCGTTCTTCTGGTATGGGGGCGCGAATTGTCATCGGGATACTGGTAGGTGCGACATTCTTCCTGCTGGCAAAACTGCTTGGTAATGCAAGAACTGTATATGGTCTTGATCCGCTGGTCGTGGCTTGGGGGCCAACGGGGGTCCTTGCATTAACAACCGGCATTGCATTGTCACGGGTACGATGAAAGTTATGTCAGGCATGCCGGCTATCGATCAGCAATGTCAGCCAGCCGGATTGCTGCGTCGTCTTGGCGCCATTCTTTCCGATTCATTGGTGATGTTTGGCTTGCTGGCGCTGACTACCCTCATTATTTTCGTACCGATTCTTCACAAGCTGGGCAAAAATGCCATGGTGCCTGCAGAAGTGGGCTGGCTTTGGTCTGGACTCTACTTTCTGACACTGCTTTCTGTTTGTTTCGGCTTCTTCGGGTATTTCTGGCGACGCAGTGGGCAGACAATCGGCATGCGCGCGTGGCGCATAAAAGTTGAGACCTGTGAAGGCAGGCTGCTGACCTGGAGTGTCTCTCTCAGGCGCTGGGTTTTGGCCCTGTCACCATGGGCGATTTCAATGGTTGCTTTCAACATGGCTGAGGAGATGCATTCAACCTTTTTAAAAGCAGCAGGGGCCGGGGTGATTTTGCTGGGTTTAGCAGGGGTATTGGTGATGTATACAAATCCCGAAAGGCTGACTTGGTACGATCGGTTGAGCAACAGCAGGCTAATATTGCTGCCAGAGCTGTAAAAGACTTGCACAATGGCTGTCTAGGCTGGTATAATTTCCCTATCAGTTAATTCAAGGTGTTACGGCTCTTAATTAGTTGCAGTATGTAAAAGTACTTGTTGTTCAGGCAAATAAGTGTTTGTATATTGTAAAAAAGTGATTGCTGTTTTGGCAGGAACTTTTCCTAATTAGCCTGGTCAGATTGTATAGATGCTGATTTCAGCCTTGAGTTTGGTGAGTTTTTCCTTCTCGCGATTTTGTTTATTGCTCGAATCCCCCTGATTGGCCGGTGTAGTTAAACCCGGCCTTTTTTTTGCCCTGAATTCAGTGGGTTAAAAGAAAAATTACGAGCCTTGCTCAGCTTCAATCCGTTGCTTATTGCTGCGTAATATCCGTCTCACTTCTGCCAGGGCTGGTCTTTCAGCCATGCGAGCGATCAATTCAGCCAGTTCGTGCCACTGCTTGCCCCATTTGAGCAACCGTATCGCGTCTGAAACAACCAGTTCTTCTATCAGCTGGATGTCAGCTGCAGGAATTGCAGAAGGTTTGCGTGCTATGGGTTTGCCGGAGGCCGGCTTGTGCTGACTGCTTGCTGGAGAACGATGCGGCACTGCAGCGGGCTTTTTCACCGGAAGTTTCAGTCTTGGCATCTCCCGGGTATGTTCAACTTCTGATTTTGCTGCGCTCGCAGCCTTTGTACTGATTTGTGGCATTTCACGCGTAACGTCCATTTGCGGCGCAGATGTCGGTTGAGGCGTGTCGATTGGGATTGCAGAACCCGTATTTGCAGGCTGGGCAGTGACAGGCGGTGGGGGAGCCTTTTGCTCATTGGCCGGATCGGCAAGGGGGATGAAACGGCGGATATTCTGAGCTCCGACCAGATTGGCCAGAAATGCCATCAACTCGAGCGATTCTGCCAATACAGGATCCTGATTGGCGAACTGGGTTTTACACAGTGCCTTGAGCTGCAATACTTTTTGCTGGGCGAGTTCCAGCATCCACTTTGCCGGACGTTCATGAACGGGCCAAGGTTGAACCTGCTGGTAGCCTGGTTCATCAAGATCGACATACTTAAGGTGCAGCTCAATGCTGGTCAGCCAGCGATCAAGCAGCTCCAGCACGCGCTTGTCTGCAGGGGTCATAAACGCTCCTATTATGTTGCGTATTATGCCTGTTAATCTGTTGCGCACCGTGAAGCAGGTGGCACCGCTGAAAATCCATCTGCCAGATATAAATAAATCATAGGGTCTGTATCTGAATCATGATGAATTCACTCCTGCTCCTGAAGCTGCTAATCCTGCTGGCGCTGGCCAATGGTGCGCCAGTCCTGGCAAAGAATATGCTTGGCAGCCGTTTTGCTTTTCCGCTTGATGGAAATCTGCGGTTTTTTGATCGGAAGCCATTGCTGGGGTCATCAAAGACGCTACGTGGGATTGTTGCCTCAATCGTCGTGACTTCGGTTGGCGCAATTCTGCTAGGTCTGGAAATAAGGGTCGGTCTGCTGGTGAGCGGCTATGCCATGGCTGGTGATGTTTTATCCAGCTTTGTGAAGAGGCGACTGTATTTGGCGCCAAGCAGCAAGGCAACCGGCCTCGATCAGATTCCGGAATCCCTGTTGCCACTGTTGGCATGCCGTTCGATGCTTTCATTATCAGTTGTGAGCATTGTTATCCTGGTGGTGATTTTCCTGATTCTTGAGATACTGCTCTCGAAGGTTTTATACAGGTATCACCTGCGTGACCGTCCTTATTGACCGGCCAATGGAAATGCCATAAAAAACTGGGGGTACGGGTAATAAAAAAGTTACTTCAGTTCAGAAGCAATCTTCCTGATCTCGTCCGCAGAGTGTTCACCGGCCAGTGGTGTGCCGGGCATCAGGTACTTGCCCTTCGTAGCCAGTGTGCCCACCAGTACAGGTTCATAGCCGACTTGCCGGATAAGGGTTGAAGCAATGTTGATTGCATTCGAGTCGTCACCGGCAAGTGGCATTCCGACCGTCGCGTTGTTGCTGGCAGCTTCGCCCATTTTTGCAGCCTGGATGGCATTGAATGCGCGGACAATGCGAGCGCCCGGTAAAAATTCCAGTGACATGAGTCCGACTCCTTTTTCGCGCGCCGCTACTGCCATGTCTCCGTCGCGGGCGACGATGGGATTGCATGCATCAATGATGACCTTGCCCTTGATCAGATCTCCCACTTCCTTACCGACGCCCGGAAGTGCCGTGTAAGGCACGGCGATCAGCAGGACTGTGCCGAAAGCAGCCGCTTCGCGTGGAGTGCCGGCGTGAGCATTAGGCCCCAGTTTCGCGGCGAGTGCCTTATCGGTGTCGAGATGCTGGGAAGAAAACATGACTTCGTTGCCGGCTTTTATCCATGCCCCACCGAGTGCACTGCCCACCCGGCCAGAACCAATAATGCCGATTTTCATTTTTGCAGGTGGAGCATTTTGAGCTCTCACCATCAGCGGTATGAGCCCGGTGAGGATCGTGATTAAAACCAGTAGGGCTTTTTGCAAATTAAGTCGGAAATCAGTGTCAGGAAAATGGCTGCTAAACGCTGTCATGCTGCCTCCAGATACGTGTAGGGTTACTCGTTGAACATTCTATAGACCTGAGTAAATTTCGAATTACCGACGATTCCATAATCGCCTGGGGCATATTGCATCAGCCAGTCACCCGCCTGTCCTGTGATCAGGTCTCCTCCAGTGGTGCGTTGTATCTGGAAATCACAATGCATCTGTTTGGCCAGAACCGGAGTGGGTATATTTCTATACGATCCGTTCTCACCGGATTTGATCGTTCCAACGGGTAGATACTTGGTATCAAAACGATCGCGCGTGACGCTCCAGCTATCGCCAGTGGATCCGGTAATGAGGGCGTCGCCTTCGGAATAGTGATTTGGACCTTCACGACTGATGATGACACCTGCCTGTTTGGCGAAGGCGACTATCACGACTTCGTTTTTCTGGTATCGCTGTGCCAGTGGGTCTGTTTCTAAATCGATATTTTTAATGCTTTGCATACTCGCATTGTTATGAATAACAGGGCGGAATTCCAGTAGGCACTCTTTTTGGTAATTGTGCTAACCCATAACAGAATGCTGTGCGACAGCAGGTCCTTGCAGCATTAGCGTGCCAGATCGTCCTGGTACTGTGCCTCGAGTGATGTGGTGGGCGGGTAATTTTTTCAGATCAAGGTTTTCAAAAATGTTGCGAGATGTGCCCAGCGAATAGCCCTGAGTTCGCCAGCCCGCCAGCAACTGATCAAGTATCGGTAACAGCTGCATCCCTTCCATTTCAGCATGGAGCGTATAGACAGGTGGAAATGAAGGAAGTGGTGCAGTTATCCGTAGAACATGATCGGCAACATTGTGGGCGGTTATGTCACCAATGCCCAGTAACTCATCGAGAGTAGGCAGGGTACTTGGTAGTTGCGGGCAGTGTATTATCTTGCCATTCACGCAGGGTAGAAACGGGGAGTGTCCCCGGGTATCAGAGCTGTATTGAAATCCAAGTGTTTCGGTTAGCTCGAAGGCATAGTCATTCATCTGCCAACCGGCGGCACCATGCGTTTTTGCTGCACTGCCGAAGATGTCATGAAATCGCTGTGCTGCTTTATTCATTTCTGCGGAGGTCCAGTGTGCATCAGCGTATTCGACGCCATCTTGCCAGCGAATATGATCCCAGGTATGAATGCCGACTTCATGACCACTATCCAGCACACTTCGAAGTAATGGCAGGCAGCGTTTGCCGATATCCGGGCCTGGTAGCAATACCCCGTACAGAAGCGTACGGATGCCATAGTGGCTGAGTACAGAGGTGCGGCTGACCTTATTGAGAAAACCGGGACGAAAAATCCGCTTCAGCGCGCGTCCGGTGTGATCAGGGCCGAGGGAGAACAGAAAAGTGGCCCGTATTTTGTGTTTGTCCAGCAAATTCAAAAGACGTGGCACGCCTTCAAGTGTGCCACGGTAGGTATCCACGTCAATTTTCAGTGCAAGCTGCATGGTCGCTGATGGGGCTTTGCTGGATAGACCAGCAGAAGGTCGCCACGAATGATGCGTTAATTGAGCAGATCCTGTGCATCTCGGACATGCGTGCGGTAAGACTCGAAAATACGTTCCAGAGCTTGTTCCATGCTGACGCGCGGCTTCCAGTTCAGATCGGCACAGGTGTTCTCAATCTTGGGTACGCGGTTTTTTACATCCTGATAGCCGTCGCCGTAGTAGCTTTTCGCCTGTACTTCGATAAGTTGCACTTTCTTTGCGGATTCAGCGTATTCAGGATACTTGGCGGCCAGAGCTAGCATGTTCTGCGCCAGTTCACGAATTGAGAAGTTATTGGCCGGATTGCCGATGTTATAAATTTTGCCTTTTGCGATACCGTTCTTGTTCTCAATAATAGCCATCAGCGCATCAATGCCATCTTCAATATGAGTAAATGAACGCTTTTGCTGACCTCCGTCCACCAGCTTGATGGGCTCACCACGCACGATATGACCCAGGAACTGGGTGAGAACTCGCGAGCTACCTTCTTTGGCGGTGTTGATTGAGTCCAGTCCTGAGCCGATCCAGTTGAATGGGCGGAACAGAGTGAAGTCAAAACCCTGCTGTTGACCATAGGCATGTATCACACGGTCCATCATCTGTTTTGCACAGGCATAGATCCATCGTGGTTTATTGATTGGGCCATAGACTGTGTTGGAGGTTTCTGGATCGAAGGCTTCGTCATCACACATGCCATAGACTTCGGAAGTGGATGGGAAAATGAGGCGTTTTTTGTATTGGACTGCAGCCCGAACAATAGGCAGATTGGCTTCAAAGTCGAGTTCAAATACGCGCAATGGCTCCTGCACGTAGGTGGCTGGTGTGGCAATGGCAACCAGTGGGAGGATTACGTCGCACTTCTTGATGTGGTATGCAATCCATTCCCGATTGATCGTGATGTCACCTTCAAAGAAGTGAAAACGCTTATCAGCACGCAAATGATCGATACGATCCGAGTTCATGTCCATGCCATACACTTCCCAGTCGGTAGTGCTCAGGATGCGATTGGCAAGGTGATGGCCGATGAATCCATTAACGCCGATAATAAGTACTTTTTTCATTAGAAAGTTCCGAAGTGACAATGCTTAACAAATGCTTAACAGGATATTCAATATGGCAATTAAATCATGAATTCAGGTCAGAAGCAGGGGTGACTGCCCAAATGCGTCCTCCCAGGCGGATTTGGACAGCAATTTACCCTGAAGTTCGACTTCCAGCAGTTCCATCATGCTGCCGTCGTGCAGCACTGCGCGCAGGCTCGAACCCTGCCAGTATAAACATCCAGCCCCTTCCTTGTTGCGGTGTTCATGCAGGATGCGGCTGCTTAGAATTTTAAGGATTTTGCCCTGTATTTCAGTGAAGGCGCCCGGATAAGGTGGTGCGACGGCTCGAATCAGGTTGTGAATCTGAGTGGCTGTGGAACGCCAGTTGATTCGTCCATCTTCAGGTTTGCGTCCGCCAAAATACGAACCTTGTGTCAGATTCTGAGCTTGTAGCTTGAGCGTCCCGGAAAGAATGGAAGGCAGCGCCTGATCCAGCACCATTTCCGCGGCAACAGTCACTTTTTTGAATACATCGAACGCCGTGTCGTCGGGCAGGATCGGTATTGCTTGCTGGCCGGCGATCGCACCTGCATCGGGTTTGGCAACCATTTCATGCAAAGTTGCACCGGTGTGTCGTTCGCCATGGATGATGGCCCAGTTGACTGGCACGCGGCCTCGATACTTGGGTAGCAGGGAACCGTGCATGTTGTATGCACCACGGCGTGCGCAAGCCAGCAGTTCAGGGCTTAACATGTGGCGATAGTAGAAAGAAAAAATGAAGTCAGGTTGCAGACTGGCAATTTGATCCAGCCATTGCTTTTCGTTTGGATTCTTAGGGCTGACATACAGCAGGTGATTTCGGGCGGCCAGCTTGCTGACACTATCAAACCATATCTGTTCTGCAGGATCATCTTCGTGAGTTAGCACCAAGAGTACATCCACACCATGTGCAAGCAGCACGGACAGGCAGCGTACGCCCACATTGTGGTAAGCAAAGACGACAGCAGTATTCATGAGTGAGTGATGCTGGTGGTTGTTGCTGGGGTTGCGTCAGTCGATTTCTGCTCGAGGATGGCTTGAATCAGATAGCGTGGGCGAGACTGCACTTGCTGATAGATACGACCGATATATTCACCGAGCAGACCCATGCCGAATAAGGCAACGCCCAATAGCATGAAGGTGAAGCTGAATAGAGTGAACACACCGTCTGCATCGACGCCATGCAGCATACGTCGAATGGCCAGGAAGATGAACGCGGCAGTGGAAATAATTGCGGTAATCATGCCGATCATTGAAAACATCTGTAGCGGCATAAGTGAGAAGCCAGTCATCAGATCGAAATTAAGTCGAATGAGTTTTGAAAGCGGATACTTTGATTCACCCGCTGCTCTTTCTTCATGTGCTACTTCGACATCGGTGGGGTTTCGTGCATAGATAAAAGCCAGTGCAGGGATATACAGATTAACTTCGTTGGAATGATTTATTGCATCAATGATCGGACGGCTATAGGCGCGTAACATGCAGCCCTGGTCACGCATGCGGATGCGGGTTGTACGTTCGCGAATGCGGTTCAGCAGGCGCGATGGATATTTTCGAAACGCAGAGTCCTGTCGTTCCCTTCGGTACCCACCTACATAGTCATAGCCTTCGTTAATTTTTGCCACGAGCTTGCCGATTTCTTCAGGCGGATTTTGCAGGTCTGCATCAAGTGTGACTACCGTTGTGCCGCGAGTAACTTCAAACCCTGCCTTGATGGCCATATGCTGACCGGCATTGACAGCCAGCAGCACCACTCGCGTGACATCAGGTCGCTTGGTGAACTGTTCGCGCAGCATGGCGGGAGACTGGTCGCGGCTGCCATCATCTATCAGAATGAGTTCATAGCTCAGAGATAATTCCCGTGCGAGTTTATCCAGCGCCGGATACAGCCTGGCAAACAGTGAATCCAGCCCGGCGGCTTCATTGAAAATTGGAATAACAATAGAAAGGTCGATATTCATATGCGTTATCTGCTTAATCTGATCGTATGTTTGCTTGCAGTATGGTGACGAGTGCGTTTACTACACGCTCGACATCCATGGTGGTCATGGTGGGGTATAAGGGCAGAGTCAGAATATTTCGGCCAACATATTCGGCGTGTGGCATATCGCCCTCTTTCCAGCCTGAACGCCGATACAGCGCAAATAGATGGATTGGAGGATAGTGCACGCCACTGCCAATACCGGCCGAATCCAGTGAGGCCATGATCTGCGCTCGATTAATTTTAAGTCTGGATTCAGGCAGCACGATCTGGAACATATGCCAGTTGCTATGTTTAAAGTCGGCAACCGGCAGCTGTAAACCCAGTTCCTGATGTGAGCTCAGCAGCTTGAAATACTGTTGCGCCAGTGCCCGGCGCTTTTCGGTAAATTCATCAAGATGAGGTAATTGCCCAAGTCCCACACGTGCTGCAACATCGGTCAGATTGAATTTGCCGCCAGGCACATCCACTTCCATACCGTCATAGCCTGAGCGCATGACGCCCTGCAGGCGATATTGTTCGGCAAGGCGACTTTCGGGTTCGGTGTTCATAACGAGACAGCCACCTTCAATGGTGGTGATATTCTTGTTAGCGTGAAAGCTGAAGGAGACAAAATCACCAGTGGTGCCGATGGGCTTGTCGTGCCAGTTGCTGCCAAAAGACTGTGCGGCATCTTCGATCACTCGCAGCTGATGTTTTTTCGCAATCAAATAAAGCGCATCGCGGTCAACAGGAAGCCCTGCCAGATCCACAGGAATAATGGCGCGTGTTGCGGGTGTAATGGCCGCTTCGATGCGTGATAAATCAATGTTACGAGTTGTCGGGTCAATATCTACGAATACAGGTCGGGCACCGACTTGAAGAATTACGTTGCTGGTGGAAACCCATGATAGTGGCGTGGTGATTACTTCATGGCCGGGGCCAATACCTGCAATGCGTAATGCGATTTCCATGGTGCAGGTGCCTGAGTTAAAGGCGCGCACTGGTCGTCCCCCGCAATATTGCGATAGTTGTGCTTCGAACTCCTTCACCTTGGGGCCGGAGGTAATCCACCCGGAACGCAGTACTTCAACGACGCCGGCAATCGTAGCGTCGTCAATTGTTGGCCGAGTCAAGGGGATGCGGTCTTGTGCACTCATGGGGCATTCATGTTCGGGAGACAAGGACGACGCCAATGATTATGAGCGTGATCCCAATGATTTTTGTTGGAGTCAGTGCTTCTGAAAACAAATACCAGGCAGCTAAGGCATTAACAACATAGCCAACTGATAACATCGGGTAGGCAATGCTGACTGGTGTGCGCGACAAGGCACCAATCCACACTACGACGCTGATGGCGTAGCATCCCAGTCCCGCCATAATATGTGGCTCAAACAGCAATCTGGGCGCGACAGAAAATATTTCGCGACCTGAGAATTCAAAATGCCCTATAGCGTTGGTGCCAGCTTTGAGCAGTAGTTGTGCGCAGGCATTCAGCATTACGCCCGTGAGTACCAGTGCAAATGCGATGGGTGTCATGGGTGTCCCTGTGGTTTGGTAATTGCTGTCAGATCACTATCAGAAGCGAGTACGCTCATTGGAATACCGCGCTGCCTGAGTTGTTCGGCGACTTGCGTTTCCATTACTGCCACAGGATGAGTGTCTGTGGTCCAGTGTGTCAAAAATGCTTCTATATCCGGTAGACCCAGTGCTGGTTCCTGTGAGAGGCCAAAATCCAGTTCGCCACGATAACCTGTCAGAGTGAAGGTGCGGCCCAGATAAAAAGGGAGGGTTTGCGAGTATTGCTGGACGCTATACAGTTTATTGTCAGGCTGTATGAGCGACTTGAGTTGTTGAGCAAATGCGTACTTTGACCGGGTGCTGCGCAGCGCATCGGCGCTATATACCAGTACGCACAGACCGGTGATTGATCCCAATCCCAGCACTGCAACTGCGGTGTGCAGTCCTATACGTTTGATTGCGTGAGCTGCCAGCAATGCGCTTAGTGTGATAATCAGCAGACTTAGTGCAAGTCGAGGACGTAAAGTGATAACCAGATCGACTGAGCGTTGACCGGCAATGTCATCAGGCAAGAGTGCAATGGTTAGCGTCAGCGCTCCTACAAAAATACCAATAATTAAAAAGTGAACCCGCAGACGCTGCTCGTTTATGCGCTGTAATGCTTCAGCAATCAGCAGGGCCAGCATGGGAAAAACGGGTGCGATATAGGGAGGTAATTTTGAATGCGATATGCTGAAAAAGCTGATCACACTCACAACCCAGATCCACATAAAGCGACGTACCTGAATACCTGAATTGCTATCCGCGCGCCAACTGGCGAGAAACGCGGGAAAGGCGATAGATGTCCATGGTAATGCTCCCAGCGCAAGTAAAGGCAGGAAATACCACCATGGTGCATCACGTTCATGCACGGTAGTCAGAAAGCGTGCGAAATGCTCGTGGATAAAAAAGAATTGCGGGAACTCCGGATTTTTCAGCGAAACAGCAATAATCCAGGGGGCTGAAATCAGCAGGAATAGTGCCATGCCTGGCAGCAGGTGCAGTCGCTTCCAGGATGAAAAGTCCCGCGTTGCTGCCGTGTATGCGATTAATGTGAGTGCCGGCAGTATCAACGCCACCAACCCCTTGCTCATGAATCCCAGTGCAGTGGCCATCCATGCAAGGTACATCCAGTATTTTTCGCTTCGTGAGTGCGGGGGTGAAGTCTGTGCGAGCAGGAAGCTGAAGATGGCCAGTTCAAGGAAGAAGCTGAGGCTCATGTCCAGAGTATTGATGTGGCTGATGATGATGTATAGAAGACAGCTGCCGAGGATGGCGGCGGCAGCGTAACCAGTGCGCAGGTTGAAAAGTCGTTGACCCGCGAAGGCGACCAGAACGATACCAGCGAATCCGGTCAGCCCGGTCCAGAGCCTGGCGGCAAATTCGTTTTGACCCAGTACTTCATAGGCGGCTGCTGTCGTCCAGTACTGCAGCGGAGGTTTTTCAAAGTATTTGATGCCGTTCAGGCGCGGAGTTACCCAGTCACCCGTGACCACCATTTCACGGGAAATTTCCGCATAGCGTCCTTCATCGGGTTCAAGCAGACGTCGTGTGCCCAGTGTAGTAAACCAGGCAAGGGAGACCAGTACCACCAGCATCGTGAACACCAGTCTTAACCGGTACTCTGCGGATGATGCGGCGGGATGTATTGGCGATTCTGACATCTATCACTATGACCCGTAGAGTAGGTCCGGCTTGGGGCAGAACCTGCGTGAAATTCTTAAGATAACTGAATGGCAGTCGCTGATTGAACGCCTGGCAAGAACATCTTTTTTTGAAACGTATTAACCTGCTAATTATAAACACTTTTCCATATAATTTGGGATTGAATGTCGGTGCTGATCTGAATGGCGGTCATTTATTGGGTAATGGTCGAGCAGCTGGGCGACCCAGGGCGTCTGGTTAATTCGGGCTTTGATGACTTGCAAGACGATGAGCTTGATGGGTGGCTCATGGCGACGGGAATGGAGCAAATTCATACGCATTTTGCGTTTGAGTTCAGTAGAGTGGATCAAATTTGATGGGGTTTCCATCGTTGATGGCACCACGTTTATGGCGCTAAGTATTCATCCCAGTCTCGAATTAGGCAGCCATCAGTCAACAGCGCGTAGTGCAGCTCTATGCTCAAAGGTGTAAGTATGTCTAATGATGGTTTGGCGCCTTCCAAATGGATTCTGATAGTGCTGGTTGCATTGGCGCCTTTGTGGATGACCGGATTGTTTGGGCGAGGGTACTGGACGCCGGATGAACCACGTGAAGCCGATATTGCCTGGCGCATGAGCATCCAGTCGGATAAAACCCTGCCGCAGCTTGCAGACCAGCTATTTCTTGAAAAACCCCCGCTAAGTTACTGGTTGTCAGCAGCTGCCATGCATATGTTCGGTGATACTCCGGCGTCGGCTCGCACACCTAATCTGATTTATGCCATCGTGACCTCGATTTCTGTCTGGCTGCTTGTGTACGCGATGTCTGGTGCGGTGGCTGCCTCATTCGCCACGCTCTTCATAGGCTCGGCTTGTATCGTTTATCAAGTAGCTATGTGGCTGGCACCGGATGCGTCTTTACTTGCGGGCTGTGCAGTATCATTGCTGGGTCTGTACCGAGGCTATTTAGCTGTCTCTGGCCGAGAAAAATTGCTTTGGTACACACTGATGCATGCTGGCGCGCTGATCGGCTTCATGGCCAAGAGTGCGGTTGGCTGGGCATTTCCCGGTTTGACGTTATTCGTGCTGCTTTTATGGGAGAGGCGCTGGATCGAGCTCACCCTCTGGCAGTTGTGGGCAGGATTGATTCTGCAAGTGACTGCAATCGGTCTGTGGATTTATTCCGTCTGGAGATTGCCGGAAGGTGCTCATGCACTGGCCGTGTTGTTCTGGAATAACCTCGCGGGCCGGTTCACGGATATTCATGCATCAGGAGCGCTTGACTACGCATCTGGTCACCAGAACTGGCCAGGTAAGTACTGGCTGGAATTACCGTACTACCTGTTTCCATGGACCTTGCTGGTGGGTGCAGCAATCTATCGTGCGTGGGCGCGGATACGATTGAAAAACAGAGAAGGCACCTGCTGGCGATTTGCGGTTGCGGCGTCATTGCCCTTTCTTATGTTGTTATCCATGGCGACAACGGCACGCGGAATCTACGCTGCCCCGAGTCTACTCGGATTAGCAGTGATGGTGGGTTTGTGGGTGCCTGCATTCCTTAATGGTTCAGATCGAGTCGATGTGTGGGCTGTTCGTATTACTCGAATTTTAGTAGCTATCTTCGTGGTGATTATCTTCTGTCTGGTATGTCTGTTGGCGATAACCGGATATAGCGATTCAAGCTCGCTATCCTGGCTGGGGTTTGTGCTGGTCGCATTGATCCTGATTGCTGCGACAGCGTGGACGATGAAGCAGTCGAAGCTTGCCGAGAAGCAAAGATCGCCCATGAGTATCGGATGGTGCTATGCCATCTACACTCTGACTATGGTTATGGCAGGTCTGACATTGTTCCCGGTACTCGATCAAGTGCAAAACTTGCCTTCTATTGCCGTGGCTATCAGGCAGGATGCCAGCAATAGGCCACTCGCGCTCTTGCAGCCTGATGAAACCACCATTGCCATGATGGATTATCGGTCGGGTGTACCAATGGTTCTGCTCAACGAAGAAAGTAAGGATGCGCTTGCCCTTGCTAAACAGTGGTTTGATGCGCATCCAACGGACGGGTTACTGTTGGTCCGGTTGCCTGGTACCGTTACAGGTGCATTGCAGCCGCTTGTTCATAGGTTTTACCGGCCGAAACATTCATCAGATGGGATTGTGAAAGAGCTTCAGGATGCCCAAATAGGGCAGTTGGTCAAGCGATATGAATTACCGCTGGGCCGTCGGTATGCGCTGGTCGAGCGGATAAGATAGTGTGGAAACTAAATTGTCCGCAGGATTTTATGACTCAGCTTTTCAAAATTATTGCAGCTTGGGTGATGCAGGTAACACGATTACTCGTGAAGCCTCTTCAGAGGACAGGTCAGTAACCCACAGTCATTCTGCGTTTGATTGCCTTCGGATTTTCGATTTCATCAATCACAGCGACCGCCATGTCGCGATGGGAAATTCCTTTAGATGGGCCGTTCTCACTGACCAGCGTTTCATCCCATCCCTGCCGGTATTTGCCAGTTCGTGGGCCTTCAGCGTCATAACCGCCTGAAGGACAGACAACCGTCCATTTAACTGCTGTGGTCGCGCGATAATTCTGCAAGGCCAGCCAGTGTCCCCAGACCAGACCATGCTGTGCTGTGCCCTCGGTAGAAGGACGGGCATCAAGGCCCAGCACGCCCTTTGTATAAAGCGTGGAGCCACCACCAAGCTGGATCACGCGTGGTGCATCCTTGCCCAGTTGACGTGCGGCCTGGATAAAGACTTTTGAAGCTACATAGTCGAGACTTTCTTCAGGATAGTTATTGGGGCCACTGCCACGTACCGACAGAATGACTGCATCAGCACCCTTAATTACCTCCAGCATCGACTGCAGATTGCTGACATCGCCCTTTACCGCTGAAAACCGGGGGTTATTGATCTTGAAACTTTCTGGTGTGCGGCTCACACCGATAACCTTATGACCTCTATCCAGCGCCTCTGCCACGATTTTTGAGCCGATGTTGCCGGTTGCGCCATATATAACGATGGTGTTCGCCAGTGCGGCGGAAGACGGAGTCAGGGCGGTCAGTGCGATGACGCACAAGGCCGTCAGACAGTGTTTGATCTTCTGGAAGCTCAGCTGGAATATCTTCATGGTCTGACTCTCTATGCTTGAATTTGAATCTGAGTGTTTGACGTGGAGTGTTTGTATATTCCCGAAGATAGCACCCTGCGAACTTTAAGGGTAGTGATAGGGGGATAGAGTGGTGTTCTGGGAATCAACGACAGTTCAGATTGATTTGTAAGGGATGATATTGGGGTACGCAGGCTTGGCCCAGGCTTCGTGATATTATCAACAGCATTTCAATATATTCCTTTGATAAAAAAGCATATGCCAGAAGTTGATTACTACGCAATTCTTGGTGTTCTTCCCAATGCCGAGGATGTTGTCATCAGGGCGGCATATAAAGCATTAGCTCAGCGTTATCATCCTGATAAATTTACGGGGTCTGCAGCTGAAGCATCTCTTCGGATGCAAGAGATAAATGCAGCTTATTCCGTACTTGGCGATCCACTGAAGAGAGCAAATTATGATGACAAACGCTGTGCAGACATTGGAGACTCCAGTAGTTACTTTGATGAAGGGGCTGATTCTCAGGAACCCGATTATGACCCATTAGAAGAGCAATGGTCTGTTGTGGTTTCGTACTTTCCAGAGCTCATAAAAATTAACGGCAGGCTACAGGATATTGCTTGGAGGCTGGCTTATTCATTCAGAGCCGCACTGTTGGAAAATAAGAAGTTTGAAAATGCTGAGGCAATAGAAAATGTAATAGAAAATAAGTTTTTACAGTCATATTTTGGCACCAATCAGGAAATTCTAACTTTTGCCAAAGATCTAATAGCAGCAAAAAACAGGAGGGCAGCTCTAGCTCTAAATAGAGCGATAATGGTCATAGGATCATTTAATGATGCCAACCGAATTATTCAAAAAATTAAGAAGGACCATTGCACTCCAGAATTCAAGACAAGAACAGAATTGCAAGAGAAAGAAAAGAATGCGGATTATTTCATTCTTATTGTGATTGCTACTTTTTTTGCTATATGTCTTTTAGTGTTAGGTGTTGCTCTAAATCATTAATCAGTAAGGGGTGTCGCCGACCCGCAGGTCCGAAGCGACGCCCCCAGGGTTTTAAGCTCGGTAGCATGGGGTTACACTTAACTGCATTCCAGCCTACAAACTTTGATTCTTGCAGCGGCTCCTAGCTCCTAGCGGGCGGCGGTAGCGGTCTGCTCAGTCGCGTACGTTGGGCTAACGGTGATGCAGGTTGGTGCTGAGTGAAAAGAAGTCCAACGAAATGACCATTCCGTCCTTAGGGGCGCTACTTTTTCTTAGTAATTGACTTTATGGCGCTCCCAACGAGATTCGAACTCGTGTACCAGCCTTGAGAGGGCTGTGTCCTGGGCCACTAGACGATGGGAGCGTGTATTGCGATTACGGCGAACGCCGTTGCGAAGGTGAGCTATTATACGGGGTCATGAATAATGCTCAAGCAAAACCCCTAAGCCAACGGTCGTCCAGTGTCTGATTTTTCCAGTGAAAATCCGGTTGCGCCCTGCGTGGTGCCGCGTGCCGATCATCCGATTTCCCGAAGTTCCATCTCGCCCAATGCGTTGAAGGTGTTGTATCGGCTGAAGGATGCAGGTTATCAGGCGTTCCTGGTGGGCGGCGCCGTGCGCGATCTTTTGCTGGGTCGCCAGCCCAAGGATTTTGATATCGGCACCAACGCTCATCCGGAGCAGGTGCGGGAACTGTTCCGCAACTGCCGGTTGATAGGCCGGCGTTTTCACCTCGCCCATGTCCGTTACGGGCAGGAAATCATCGAGGTGGCGACCTTCCGCGCTGCACATACCCTGATTGATGAAGATAACAGTGTGGATGAAGATTCCCGTCGGGTGCTCGACAACCATGGGCGTATCCTGCGGGACAATCTCTATGGTGCGATTGATGAGGATGTGTGGCGGCGCGACTTCACGGCTAACGCGCTGTATTACAACATCGCGGATTTCTCGATCTGGGACTATGTGGGCGGTGTGGCTGATGCCCGGGCACGCGTGCTCAAACTGATTGGTGACCCTGAAACCCGTTACCGCGAAGATCCGGTCCGGATGTTAAGAGCGATCCGCTTCGCAGCCAAACTGGATTTCACGATAGATCCCGCCACGGCCAGACCCATTGCAAAGCTGGCTTCCATGCTGGACGGAGTGCCGGCGGCGCGTCTGTTTGATGAAGTAACCAAGTTGTTTCTTTCAGGCAGCGCGCTGCGCAGTTTTGAACTGTTGCGGGAATTCGGCTTGCTTGCGCATCTGTTTCCCGAATTAGCTGGCGTACTTTCGAAAGCCACTGATGACACCGCAGAGCAGCTGGTCAAGCTGGGATTAAGTGGTACGGATGATCGCATCAAGTCTGATAAATCAGTGACCCCGGCTTTCCTGTTTGCTGTATTGCTGTGGCCGGCAGTGAGCCGGCAGGCAAAGCAGTTTGAAGCCATGGCTGATTCGCCGATTCAGGCATTGCAGGATGCCTGGGACACGATTTCGGCACGTGCGCAGCGACGTGTGGCTCTGCCCAAACGGTTTAGTCTGAGTGCGCGCGAGGTGATCGCCCTTCAGCCGCGTTTTGATATTAGGTCGGGTAGGCGCAGTCTGCGACTGCTGGAGCATCCACGGTTTCGCGCGGCATATGATTTTCTGTTGCTGCGTGCAGCGGCAGGGGAAGTCGAACAGTCAGTAGCGGATTGGTGGACTGAAATTCAGGTCATGCCGGCTGAAGCACGTGCTGCACAGGTTGAACTGACGGGTCGTGAACAGCAGGGTGATGCACCAGCAGCCCCAGTACGAAAAAGAAGAAGACGCAGCAGGAGCCGCAAGCCTCGTTCTGCACCGGATGCCTGATGATGAGTTCAACTGTGTGGGTGCCTGCCTATATTGCGATCGGGAGCAATCTCGAACAGCCGCTGCAGCAGGTGCAACAGGCATTCGCTTATCTATCGAAGCTTCCTGTAACGGCGGCACATCATACTTCCAGTCTGTACCGATCAGCGCCGATGGGGCCGGCAGATCAGCCGCCTTATATCAATGCGGTGGCGGGTTTCCTGACGCAGCTGGATGCGCATCAATTGCTGGATGCGTTGCAGCAGATTGAACGTAGTATGGGCAAGCAGTCATCTGCGATGAGATGGGGGCCGCGGGTCATTGATCTGGATTTGTTGATGTATGGCGATCAGCGCAGTGATACCGAGCAACTGCAATTACCTCATCCTGGGCTGCTGGTGCGAAATTTTGTCATGCAGCCTCTGGCCGACATTGCACCTGAGTTGCGAATACCTGATGGCATGACGGCCGCTAACTGTGCGAAGCAGTTGGGGTCGGTTGGGCTGGAGCGCATCGCAACATGAATTCTCATCAGTTGCATCCGCCCCGTTACATTGTGGTCGAGGGAACGATTGGTGTCGGAAAAACCAGTCTTGCCAGACGATTGTCCGAAAGTTTCAGAGCGGGTCTGGTGCTGGAGCAGGCGGAGGAAAATCCATTCCTTGAGCGTTTCTATCGTAATCCGCGTCAGGGTGCATTGCCTGCGCAGCTGTTCTTCCTGTTTCAGCGGGCCAGACAGCTGGAGTCATTACATCAGCAGGATCTGTTTGCTGCTACACATGTATCGGATTATCTGTTTGACAAGGATCGCCTGTTTGCGGGTATCAATCTGGATGCGGACGAGCTGGCTCTTTATGAACAGGTATACGCCCGGCTGGCACTGGATGTTCCGAAGCCGGATCTGGTGATTTATCTGCAAGCGCCAACGGATGTGTTGCTGGAACGGATTGCCCGACGGGGGATTCGTTATGAGCAGCAGATTGAGCGTGCCTATCTGGAAAGGCTGAATGCCGCCTATGCCGGTTTTTTTCATGACTATCGCGCCGCGCCATTGCTGATTGTGAATTCCGCACAGGCCGACTTTGTTAATCGCGAGCAGGATTATCAGCAGTTGTTGTCTGAGCTGGCCCGTGTCCGTACCGGGCGGCAGTATTTCAACCCGGCTTACTAGCAACTGGGCGGGTTCAGAGTCTGGCCGGTTGATGTTTACTGGTCATATCATTAAGGTGCCGGTCAGGCCTCGATTACCATTGATAAGGCGGATTTATGTACACACATTTGCAGGAGCGCTATGCGACGCGGCCACCGGTCACGATCAGTACGCTCGCCAGGATGAAAGCAGAGCAGCAGAAGATTGCCTGTGTGACCGCCTACGATGCCAGTTTCGCGGCTCTTGTTGATGAGTCGGATGCAGATCTGGTGCTGGTGGGAGATTCACTGGGTATGGTCATTCAGGGACATGCCACGACGGTTCCCGTGACGCTGGACGATGTTATCTATCACTGCAAGGCTGTGAGTCGTGGTTTGTACAGACCCTTCCTGATGGCTGATATGCCTTTCATGACCTATGCGTCGCCTGAGCAGGCATTGAATAATGCCGTGCGGCTTATGCAGGAGGGTGGCGCCAAGATGGTCAAGCTGGAAGGCGGTGCCAGTCAGGTGGAGATAGTCGAGTTTCTCGCCAATCACGATATTGCGGTGTGTGCACATCTTGGATTGAAGCCGCAATCCGTACACAAGGCCGGTGGCTTTCGTGTGCAGGGCCGGAACGAAGCGGCTGCGGAGCAGATGATGCATGATGCCAAGTTACTTGAGCAGGCCGGTGCAGATGTGGTGTTGCTCGAATGCATTCCTGCGGCGCTGGGCGCGCAGATTACTGCAGAGCTGCATGTGCCGGTCATCGGCATCGGTGCCGGTCCCGATACCGACGGTCAGATTCTGGTCCTGTATGATCTGCTGGATATCACTACCGGCCGCAAACCGAGATTCTCACGGAACTTCATGGTTGGGGTGGATAGTCCATTGCAGGCCTTGAAGAACTATGTAACAGCAGTGCGTGACAAATCCTATCCTGCGCCGGAACATTGCTTCTGAGCTTGTCAGTCACGCTGATAATTCCCTGATACCCGGTCGACAGTCAGAGCATCCTTCATTGAGTAATAACAGTCTGGAAATCATCGCGCGTCCAGCAGCGATACTGGAACGTGTACGCGACTGGCGCAGGCAAGGCTTACGTGTGGCACTGGTGCCCACCATGGGTAATCTGCATGAAGGTCATGCCACGCTGGTAGCAAAGGCACGTGAGCATGCCGATCGTGTTGTGGTGAGTGTGTTTGTTAATCCACTGCAATTCGGGCCGAACGAAGACTTTCAGACCTATCCACGCACACCGGATGAGGATCGCATGCTGCTGGAACATTATCGCGCCGATCTGCTGTTTGTGCCGGAGGTCAGTGACATGTATCCGCATGGCATGCAGCATCACACGATGGTTCAGGTGCCGGAATTATCCGACATCCTCTGTGGTGTGGTCCGGCCGGGGCATTTTGTCGGAGTGGCAACGGTGGTGGCCAAGTTGTTCAATGTAGTGCAGCCGGACGTTGCCTTGTTTGGTGAGAAAGACTTTCAGCAGCTTGCCATCATCAAGCGCATGGTGATTGATCTGTGCATGCCATTGCAGGTGATTGGCATCCCGACTGTACGTGAAACAAATGGATTGGCCATGAGTTCACGTAATCGCTACCTGAGTGATGAGCAGCGTCAACTTGCACCTCGAATCTATGCGGCTCTGAGCGGGGTGAAGCAACAGTTGCTGGACGGAAGACGTGATTTTGCGGCACTTGAGCAACAGGCCGATGAGCAATTAAGAGCAGCAGGGTTCAAGCCTGATTACGTTGCCATCCGTGATGCAGACACCTTGTATCAGCCTGGTGATCTGACAAAAAAACTGGTGGTGCTGACGGCAGCCCGATTGGGTCGCGCCCGGCTTATCGACAATGTGCAGGTGGAGTTGTGATAACTATGCCTGCATTCGCAACATGAATCATCGCAGGTGAGGGCTGCATAATGCTCTTGCCCTTTGCTGATCATCAGGCTGATCTTGATAGAGGTAGCCGTAGTGTGACAGCCAGTCCGGGATGTGCATTGCTGGCACTGACGCTGCCTTCATGAACCTCGGCAATAGCTCGGACCAGGGCCAGCCCGATTCCTGACCCGCCTGCAGTGCGGGCGCTGCTCGCACGGTAGAATCGGTCAAAAATTTTTGAAAGGTCGGATTCACTTACGCCGTTGCCATGATCGCGAATCACGATGACAGCCTGTGCCTTCTCTATCGAAAGTTGCACTTCAATGGCTATGGCACCATAGTTGATGGCGTTATCAAAGATATTCTGCAAACCGAGAAATAACAGGTTCCAGTCGCCTGTCATATAGGCGGGAACGATATCTGCTCTGAACTGCATTTGATGGGCAGCTGCCACGGGAGCATAGGTGTCGATCACTTCCTGTACCAGCTCATGCAGGGCAATACGATCCTTCTTCGGACCGTAACTGCCGGATTCCAGTTTGGCCAGCCGCAGCAGAGCTGAAAATGTATTCAAGGATTCATCTGTCTGTTCTAGCAAGGACATGATCTGGGTCTGTAATGACCCGGGCAGCTGTGGATTTCTGCTCATCGTTTCCAGCTGGTAGCGGATAGCCGCGATGGGTCGTCGCATGTCATGTGCGATGGCTGATGAAACATGGCGTGTAGCTTCCATCAGCTTTTCGATTTCATCAAAGGCCTGATTAAACTCGCGGATGAGTTGATCGAGTTCGTCACCGCTTTTGCCCGGTTCGAGTCGATGTGAAAGATTGCCACTGAGTATGTCGCGGGCTTTGCTCCGGATGTTTGCAAGTCGAAGTCGGTAGCGACCCAGTACCCACGCGGCCAGTAAACCACTGGTTGCGATAGCCAGAAAGCTGGCCAGCATCAAACGGTCTCGCAAGCGTTCCCGAAAGCTCTGGATCGGTGAACGACGTGCAACCATCAATCTGTCGCCACCAACGAAGATGAATACTTTGCCTTCCAGCGTGCCGCCACTCATTTCAGGTACTGAAAACCACTGTCTGTCCTGTAACGGAACTGCCTCAGGCCATGTCATGGCAGCACCCGCCAGACGACTGCCGTCTGAACTGGTCAGAAGATACAGTGCAGCGCGATCCACTCCATCATTGGTGCGCGCATCAACCGCACTTGCCAGTCCGGGCAGACCTTGAGTCTGATACACCTGATTGAGACCGAGGATTTCTTCATCAATTGCGTTGCGAACTTCGCCCTCAATATCACTGACCGCTTCATGATAGGTGGGAATTAGTACCAGACTGAGGATCAGCCATGTGAGCACCGGCAACAGACATGCAAGTCGTGTCAGAGGGCTGCGGAACCATTGGGCAATCATTCGGTATCCAGACCCAGGCGGTAGCCGGTACCACGCACAGTATGAATCAACGGTTGTGTTGACTGTTTATCAATCTTGCTGCGCAGGTTGGATACATGAACATCAATCACATTGGTTCTCGGATCAAAGTCATAATTCCATACGCCTTCAAGTAACATTGCGCGCGTGACTACCTGATCGGCGTGACGTAGCAGGAATTCGAGCAGAGTGAATTCTTTCGGTTGCAGGTCAATAAGCCTGCCGCTGCGCTTTACGGTGCGCTTGAACAGATTCATTTCCAGGTCGGCAAACTGCAGGATGCCTTCACCATTGCTTTGACCGGGTTGTGTGCGTCGAACGATGGCATCAAGACGTGCCAGCAGTTCACCGGCTGAAAATGGTTTGACCAGATAATCGTCGCCACCCGCACGCAGGCCGGCAATTCGATGATCTACTTCACCTAGCGCGCTGAGTATCAGTACGGGGATTGTGACGCCCGCTGCACGCATTGCAAGCAGAATGGTCAGTCCATCTACCTTTGGCAACATCCGGTCAAGAATGACGGCATCATATCTGGCAGTTGTGGCGAGGCGCAGTCCTTCCTCGCCGTTATTGACATGTTCGGCTGTATGACCTGCTTCCGCCAGCCCTTTGAGCAGGTAGTCGGCTGCATGACGATCATCTTCAATAACCAGCAGATGCATCGATTTAAACCTTGCCTGACATGTTGTGAGGATAGCTTATTTTTAACATGGCTTGAAAATGAGCGAGAAAAAAACGATCAATATTCTGATCGGATTAAGACTATTTAATAAACGGCGCTGATTAAATTCGGGATCAGGCATCATCGTGCCATGTAATCATTTTTAGTTGCACGAAATTGATGCGTTGTCATGTACTTTAAAAGCGGATGTCGAGGCCCTGGAAAATGGCAATATCAGACAGGCTGCAGCTGGGATATGGCTGGCAGGTTCAGTTGAGTGAAGAACATACTTGAGTCGATGGATAAAATAAGACCTTTATTGAAGTACATTTTGCCAGTGTTCTCGCTGCTGGTGCTGGCGGTGGTGCTGACCATTTTACATCGGGCTCTGGCTGGCTATCATCTGCGGGATGTTTATCTACAGTTGCGCGAGATTCCAGTTTCTACGATAACACTGGCGTCTCTGATGTCGCTTGCAAGTTACCTGGTGCTTTCATGTTATGACCTGCTGGCACTGCGCTATGTAAATCAGTCTGTGAAAGTATGGCGTGCGATGCTGGCAGGTTTCTTATCATTTGCAGTCGGCCATAATGTTGGCTATTCAACTCTTAGTGGTGCTGCAATCCGGCTTCGCATTTATGGAGCAGTGGGGGTGCCGGTTACTGCGGTGGCCTTGATGAGCGGATTTTGTGGGGTGACAACTGCACTTGGGTCAACCTTCCTGATCGCCTATGTCCTTTTGACACAGGCCGCAGAGGCCACCGTGTTATTGCATATCTCTACCGTGATGTTGCATACGGCTGGTAGTGCATTAATGATTTTGCTGCTTGCCTACTGTGTCTGGGTTAGTCGGCAGCTGAAGCCGTTGCAGATCAGGCAATGGAAGCTGAAGTTACCGGGCATCCGGTTGACTGTATTGCAAATCGTGGTTGCCGCACTGGATCTGTGTCTGGCAGCTGCCTGTCTGTATGTGCTGTTGCCGGGACCTGTCGTGGTTTCGTACCAGACATTCCTCGCTATTTATGTGCTGACGCTGGCAACGGTGCTGGTCGCCAATGTGCCGGGTGGTCTTGGGGTGCTGGAGTCAGTGATCGTTCTTGCCTTGCCACAACTTCCAGTAGACCGACTGCTGGCCTCTCTGGTTGCGTTCCGGATTATTTACTATCTGTGCCCGCTGATCCTGGCGGCCTTGTCACTGGCTGTGAATGAATTATGGTTGCATCGACATCGGGCAAATCGCGTTACTTTATCAAATTAGCCCTGCTTGTAATGGGCGTCACGTTTGGGCAGAAATCGCGCCTGTGTTTGCTGGTGCGCGTAGCCTGATAGCTCAATCAGAATGCTGTTGAAGCGCCCAGCTGACATGTTCGCGCACCAGATCTGATTCATGATGTTGACGTGAGTGAAGGGCGTTGATTACTGCTTCAGAACGTTTTGCGTTACCAAGGGCGACGGCAATGTTGCGCAGCCAGCATTCATAACCGATGCGACGAATTGCACTGCCTGCGGTGTAGTTAAGGAACTCCGCCTCGCTCCATGCAAACAGATCAATGAGTCTGCTGCTGTCGAGTCTTTGTCGGGGTGTGAAGTCTGGTTCATTGCTGGCCTTCGCGAATTTATTCCAGGGGCAGAAGAGCTGGCAGTCATCGCACCCATAGATGCGGTTGCCTATTGCCTTGCGGTACTCGACCGGAATCGAGCTGCGCAGTTCGATGGTCAGATAGGAAACGCAGCGGCGTGCATCTACTGTGTACGGAGCAACAATCGCTTGAGTTGGACATACTTCCATGCAGGCAGTACATGTGCCGCAATGATTCTCTACCGGTGTATCAATGGGTAAGGGCAGGTTAGTCAGCAATTCGCCCAGAAAAAACCATGAACCAGCCTGACGGTTTATCAGGTTTGTGTGCTTGCCGATCCAGCCCAGGCCGGCATTACGTGCCAGTGCTTTTTCCAGCACCGGTCCACTGTCAACGAATACTCGATAATGATGTGGTTGCACGGCTGCGCTGATACGTTCTGCCAGTTGTGCCAGTCGACTACGCAATACTTTGTGATAGTCGCGACCCAGAGCGTAACGTGACACATAGGCTGATTGGCTGTCCTGTAATGCCTGTTTTGCGTTGAGTGCAGTGCCCGGCCAGTAGTCCATGCGGGCTGAAATGACACGCAGCGTGCCGGGAATCAATTCGTCAGGATGACTGCGTTTGCTGCCATGCCTGGCCATGTAGTCCATTTCGCCGTGATAGTCGTTGGCCAGCCATTCGTGTAAATGCTGTTCATCCTGTTCAAGTTGCAGATCACTGATACCGATTTGCTGGAAGCCCAGTTCCCGTCCCCATTGCCTGATCTGCATTGTCAGTGCATGCAGTTTCTCCCCGGTATAAGGAGGATTGGCAGTGGTATCAACGGTGGACATGACTGAAACTGTTGCTCAGGCTTGATTCGATGCTCTCTATAATAGCGACTATGTCTGATTTACCCGCTTCCATTCATAGTATTTCCCAGGTGCGGGCAATAGAGGCCAGTGCCATTGAGCAGCTGGATATTCCTGCTTACACCCTGATGACCTGTGCCGGTGAGGCGGCGCTGTCTGCCTTGCGTGCTCAATGGCCAGCGGCAAAGCGACTGTTGGTTGTCTGTGGTTACGGTAACAACGCGGGTGACGGCTATGTGCTGGCGCGGCTGGCGGCAGCTGCAAAGCTGCAAGTGGAAGTGGTGGCGTTATGCAGGCCGGAGCAATTGAGCGGTTCTGCTGCGCAGGCATGGAGTGATTTTGAGGCTCACGGTGGAGTGGCGAAGTCATGGCATGCGAGTCTCCTGCAGAACGCAGATATTGTCATTGATGCCATTCTGGGCACTGGGTTGTCCCGGGAGCTGGACGTGGTAACACGGTCCATTGTGCAGTTCATCAATGATGCGTCTTGTCCGGTGTTTTCACTGGATGTACCGACGGGACTGGATGCGGATTCCGGTCATATCATGGGCAAGGCAGTCCGTGCGCATAGCACGATTACGTTCGTAGGCTTGAAACAAGGTTTTTATCTGGCTGACGGGCCGGATCATGTTGGCAATATCCTGTTTGCTGATCTGGGTATTCCAGTTGCCGTTGCAGCGCGGGTGGGTGCCGTAGCCATGCGACTGGATGGCAACAATGTGCGGCTGGCATTACCGCGCCGTTCACGCACTGCGCACAAAGGACGGCATGGGCATGTGCTGATTGTGGGTGGCGGGCTGGGCATGCCGGGTGCGGTGCGACTGTGTGGCGAAGCCAGCTTGCGTGCAGGTGCTGGTCTGGTCACGGTTGCGACCCGTCCGGAGCATGTGGGAGCGTTGCTTGCCGGTCGACCTGAATTGATGGGGCGCGGTGTGATGTCGGCTGATGATCTTGCGCCGATGCTGGCAGCGGCCAGCGTGATTGCCATCGGGCCGGGTCTGGGTAAGGACGCATGGGCGCGCGACTTGTTTGCCGCCGTGCTGGCAACTGACAGGCCACTGATCGTCGATGCTGACGCCTTGAATTTGCTGGCGCAACAGCCCTGCCGGCGCAGCAACTGGGTACTGACTCCTCACCCCGGTGAGGCCGCACGTTTGTTACATACCAGTACGGCCGCTGTTCAGGCTTCGCGCATGGAAGCTGCGCAGGAGCTTCAAAGACAATATCAAGGCGTGGTGGTCCTCAAAGGGGCAGGCACACTAATAGTGGCTGAGGCGCAATTGCCTGCAGTGTGTGATCGAGGTAATCCCGGCATGGCTGTGCCGGGGATGGGTGATGTGCTCACAGGCATCATTGCCGGTATCGCAGCGCAGCAGGAAGTATTTAATGATGGCTTGCTGCTGGCAGCTCGAGCGGGTGTCTACGTACATGCGGTCGCGGGAGATTTGGCTGCCCGGCGCGGAGAGCGTGGTTTGCTGGCCAGCGATCTTTTTGAGTATCTGCCGGGCTGTGTAAATCCATGAATGTCCCTCTCAGGCCCAGACATTGGCAATTGAATGATCCACTGCACACGCGTGCCGCCGGTCTGGCACTGGGGCGCGAGCTGATTGGGCTTAACTCCAATCAGCCAACACTCATCACGTTGCAGGGTGAGCTGGGAGCGGGCAAGACCACACTGGTCAGTGGCTTATTGCAGGGGCTGGGTCACACCGGTCAGGTGCCGAGTCCAACTTATACGCTGGTCGAGCCTTATGACCTGCAGGGACGCAGTATTTTTCATCTTGATCTGTACCGTTTGATGGATCCCCGGCAGCTGGAGGAGCTGGGCTGGCGAGATCTTTTGCAGCCGGGGGCGCTATTGCTGGTGGAATGGCCTGAAAGAGCGGGTAATTACCTGCCTGTTCCGGATCTGTCGATTCAGTTGATTTACCCGGAAAATGATGGGGGGCGACAGCTGGTATTGCATCCCGGCTCCGAATCCCTTCAACAGCTTGTAGATAGATTGGATTTCTGATTTCTGGCCGATGAAGTAAGGCTATCTGCCTAATTTATATTGATTTCCTTATTGAGTTTGCTGGTGAGTTGGCAGTAAAGTTGCTTCCCATGAGATTCCCTTGGTTCAAATTCACTGTGGCAGCCATGCTTGCCATGAATGCTTGGGCGGCTTCTGCGCTGTCCAGCGTGACCGGCATGCGTCTGGCCAGTCAGCCCGAGAAAACCCGGTTGGTACTGGAACTCACGGCAACCACTGCGCAGAAGATTTTTACGTTGACCAATCCGGCTCGCGTGGTTATTGATCTGCCAGCGACCAGCTTGGTTGGCAAGCTACCTGCTGGTGAAGGGTTGGTAAATAACCTGCGAGCTGCAAAACGAGAGAATGGTGATCTGCGCATTGTCCTCGATGTTCGTTCAGAGGTAACGCCAAGGGTTACCTGGCTGGCGGCCGAGAATGGAGCTGGGCCGAGGCTGGTGATTGATCTGCCAGCCAGCAAGTCAGCTGCATCCTCGACCAGCATTGATAATCAGAAGCCGGCACCAGCAGCGGAGACGAGTCCGGTCGCTGCGCCAGCGTCTGTACCTGTGACACTTTCCGCACCACAGGCAACGAAGTCAGCTGCCAGTCAGAGTCACGCACGTGACCTGATCATCGCGATAGATGCCGGACATGGTGGCGAAGATCCGGGTGCTAGCGGACATCGCGGTACCAAGGAGAAGGACGTGACTCTGGCCATTGCCCAGCTGCTTAAGGAGCGTATTGATGCTGAGCCGGGCATGCGTGCAGTACTGACCCGGGACGGTGACTATTTTGTGCCGTTGGGGGAGCGTGTGCATCGTGCACGGCAGCTACAGGCCGACATGTTTGTGTCAATTCATGCTGATGCGGTGGAGAATGCGGGTCCATCCGGTTCATCTGTCTATACCTTGTCTTCCAAACGTGCCACCAGCGAAGCTGCGCGGTATCTGGCAGATCGTGAGAATGCAGCTGATCTGATTGGCGGGGTGTCGCTGGAAGATAAAAGCAATGTGCTTGCTTCGGTTTTACTGGATCTCACTCAGGGTGCCAGCATGAGTGCCAGCATGGAGGCTGCCAGTCATGTGCTTGAGCAACTGGATCATATCGGCAATATCCATCACCAGCAGGTACAGCAGGCCAGCTTCAAAGTGCTGACTTCTCCGGATATTCCTTCCATGCTGGTTGAGACGGCGTTCATCACAAATCCTGCTGAAGAGCAGCGGCTTGCAGATCCACTCCATCAGGCGCGTATTGCTGATGCGGTTTTGACCGGCGTACGTGATTATTTTTATAGCAACTCGCCACCCGGTACACGAGTCGCTCAGCTCAAGCTGACACGTCAGGCGCGTAATTAACTGACTTGTCCTGCGACGTTGCCAATCGTAACAGGGTATCCTTCATGCCCTGACTGTCACCCGATTGCATACGACCCATGCCCATTCGCATTCTTCCAGATCAACTGATACACCAGATAGCTGCGGGCGAGGTTGTCGAACGTCCTGCATCTGTTATCAAAGAGCTGGTGGAAAACAGCCTGGATGCAGGGGCAACCCGAATTGAAGTGGATGTTGATGAAGGAGGCGTGAAACTGTGTCGGGTTCAAGATAACGGCAGTGGAATCGCCAGGGATGAGCTGGCGCTGGCTATTACCCGTCATGCCACCAGCAAAATCGCTGACATTGATGATCTGGAGCGAGTCATGACCCTGGGGTTTCGAGGAGAAGCCCTGCCCAGCATGGCTTCGGTTTCACGCATGCGAGTCACTTCTCGCACCCGCGAAAGTGAATACGCGTATGCGGTCAATGCGGATAACGGCACCATTTCTGAACCGGTGCCAGCGGCTGCGCCTGCAGGTACAACGGTGGAGGTGCGTGATCTGTTTTTCAATGTGCCGGCGCGACGGAAGTTTCTGCGTGCAGAACGTACCGAGTTACAGCATCTGACACGCCAGCTGGAGCGCCTGGCTTTATCACGGTTTGATGTGAGCTTCAGTCTCACTGCTGGCAAGCGCAACGTATTTTCCTATCCGGTCGCTGAAACAGCTGAGCAACAGGGGCAGCGCATTGCCGAGATAATGGGTGATGACTTCATGTCACATTCACTTTATTTCGAGCATGCAACAGAATCTATGAAGTTACGTGGCTGGCTCTGTCTGCCGACTTTTGCCCGGAGTCAGCCTGATTTGCAGTACTGGTACCTGAATGGCCGGACGATGCGTGATCGCACGCTTGGCAACGCTGTGCGGCTTGGATATCAGGATGTGTTGTACGGGGGCAGGCACCCCGCCTACTTATTGTTTCTGGATATGCAGCCGGGGCAGGTGGATGTGAATGCACACCCGGCCAAGCTTGAAGTGCGGTTCCGTGACGGGCGACAGGTGCATGATTTTGTATTCCACACCATCAAGCGGGTGTTGAGCGATACGCATGCAGGTGCGCTGCCAGTTCATGCGATGCCAGCCAGTGCTGATTCACTTGTGTCAGACAAATCGGCTACAGAGAATACCTACTGGCCGGTGCAGGGTGCGTTGCAACAACGGGAAGTGCCAGTTGAATACAGGCAGCAGGCGAAATGGAATTTTGCGGTGCGGGATGAGGCGACCGGCACGTCAGGAACAGTTACTGAGCATGATCCGGCGAGCATCGAAGCTCCTGTCCATTCGGAAATCCCACCGCTGGGCTTCGCGCTCGCGCAATTGCATGGGGTATACATTCTTGCTCAGGTGAAGGATGGATTGCTTCTGGTGGATATGCATGCTGCCCATGAGCGCACAACTTATGAACGCTTGAAAGTGGCTCACTCTGAAGGGCGGGTGCCCTCTCAGCCTCTGCTGGTGCCAATTGCTGTTACGTTACCAGCAAATGATGCGGCATTGATTGAAGACAGCATTGAGGTGTTGGCCAGGGTGGGGCTTGAAGTGGAACGGCGTGGTCCGGGATCAGTGCTGATCCGGGCGGTACCGGTATTGCTGGGTCGCTGGGATGCCAATGACTTGCTCACGCAGGTGCTGGCCGATCTGCGTGAGCATGGCAGCTCACAGCATATTGAACGCTCCATTGATGAAGTGATTGGCAGTTTGTCCTGTCACAGCGCAGTCCGTGCCAACCGGAATCTTTCGATACCGGAAATGAATGCACTTTTGCGCGAAATGGAGCGGACAGTACGCAGTGATCAGTGTGTCCATGGGCGACCTACATGGACCGCGATTTCCATGAGTGAACTGGATCGCCTGTTCCTGCGTGGCCGATGAGTTCTAATAATAAAAAAACTGCAATTCTGTTGATGGGCCCGACTGCAGCGGGCAAGACTGATCTTGCCATCGAACTGGCAAAGCGCTATCCGGTGGAGCTTATCAGCGTCGATTCGGCGCTGGTTTATCGTCAAATGGACATCGGTACTGGCAAGCCATCGCGGGAGTTGCTGCAGCAGTTTCCACATCATCTGGTGGATATTATCGATCCACGGGACAGCTATTCTGCGGGGCAGTTTGTGCGTGATGTGAGTGCTCTGATCACGGACATACACACACGTAATCGGGTGCCTTTGCTGGTGGGGGGAACCATGCTGTACTTCCGGGCATTGTTGCGTGGCATTGCTGAGATGCCTGAAGCGGATGCCGGATTTCGTGCCGAACTGGTGGCGCGTGCTGCAGTTGAGTCCTGGCCGGCTCTGCATGCCGAGCTGGCTGCCCGCGATCCCGTGCTGGCACAGCGGATAGGCCCGAATGATGCGCAGCGCATTCAACGGGCGCTGGAAGTGATGGAGCTGACCGGCAAAACCATGTCCAGTGTTCAAGCGGAGGCGCAGCCACCCTTGCCGGAGGTGGATTACGTTGCTATCGGGCTGAGCCCTGTTGAGCGCGAAGCTCTGTACGCCCGTATAGAGGCAAGGTTCCATCAGATGATGCACAGCGGCTTTCTTGATGAAGTTCACAATTTGTACAGGCGCGGTGACCTGAGTGCCGATCTGCCCGCTCTACGTGCGGTGGGCTATCGCCAATTATGGCAACATCTGACTGGAGCCTGTTCGCTCGAAGAGGCTGTGCAGCAGGGAATTCTGGCAACACGTCATCTGGCTCGGCGTCAGTTGATATGGATGCGTGCAGAGCCTGCACTGCAATGGGTGGATAGTCTGGCTGATGACGCCCTTATCCAGTGCGAACGGAAAATTGACAATTGTTTTAACTAAAACCTGCAATTTCCGGCATATCTGTTGTGTTAGAATTTTCAGCAATGCGGAGCTGAACTTTATCAGCCGCATCGTGTCTCCTCTTCACTCGGGTCGTCCACTTGAATAGAAGTTGCTGGATTGCCTGATACAAGTTGGTCAAGAACCGTGGCAGAGTAAAGCCACACACAACAAGCAGTAAATATATGTCTCGCAATCAATCTTTACAGGATCCATTTTTGAACGCCCTAAGGAAGGAGCGTGTTCCTGTTTCAATCTATCTGGTCAACGGCATCAAGTTGCAGGGCCAGATCGATTCATTTGACCAGTTTGTTGTCCTGCTCAAGAACAGCGTCAGTCAGATGGTTTACAAGCACGCCATTTCTACAGTGGTGCCTGCCCGTGCAGTACATATTCCTGGTGATGCTGAGGGTGTTGAAGGCGAAGCACCCAGAGATTGAGTTGAATGACTCTATCCGGCGCTGACGCACAATCACCTGACCAGACATTGGAGTTCGGGGTTGTTTGAGCGTCCGCAAACCGGTGACCGGGCTTTGCTGGTTCGTTTGGGAATAGGTACTCCTGCCACTGAAGAAGAACTGGAAGAATTCCGTTCATTGGCTCATTCGGCTGGTGCTGTCACCCTTGGTCTGATCGGCGGCAATCGACGGGTACCCGACCCCCGCTTTTATGTTGGCACCGGCAAAGCTGAAGAAATCCGCGATCAGGTTGAGCAGCTTAAAGCGGATGTGGTGATTTTTGACCACGCGTTATCACCCAGTCAGGAACGCAATCTGGAAGCCTTGCTGAAGTGCCGGGTGCTGGACAGAACCGGTCTGATTCTGGATATCTTCGCGCAACGCGCCCGTAGCTTTGAAGGCAAGCTGCAGGTCGAGTTGGCCCAGCTGAAGCATCTGTCTACCCGTCTGGTTCGGGGCTGGACCCATCTGGAACGCCAGAAGGGCGGTATCGGTTTGCGCGGCCCGGGTGAAACCCAGCTGGAAACCGACCGGCGACTGCTGGGCGTGCGCATCAAGAATCTCAATGCCCGGCTCGACAAGGTGATTACTCAGCGAGAAACCACGCGTCAGGATCGCAAGCGTAACGGTATTCCCACTGTGGCACTGGTTGGTTATACCAATGCCGGCAAATCCACGCTGTTTAATCGACTAACCGGTGCCAGCGCCTATGCTGCGGATCAGCTGTTTGCCACCCTCGATCCGACGCTGCGTCGGATTGAGCTGCCGGATGCACGATTTGCCCTACTGGCTGATACGGTGGGATTTGTGCGGGAGCTGCCCCATGAACTTGTCGCTGCCTTCCGTTCGACACTGCAGGAAGCGCGCGAGTCCACCTTGCTGTTGCATGTGGTGGATGCCGCTGATCCAGACCACGTGGCGCGTATTGCACAGGTGAACTCGGTTCTGGAAGAAGTAGGGGCCGGTCAGTTACCGCAGATAGAGGTATTCAACAAGTGTGATCTGGTGGCAGAACCGGGGCGCATCGAGCTGGATGAGCAGGGGCAGGCGCGACGTATCTGGCTATCTGCAAGAACTGGCGAGGGTACCGATCTGCTGGTGGCCGCGATGGGCAAGTTCCTCGGCCCGACTATCGCCCAGTGCCGTATCCGCCTCAACCCAAGTCTGGGTGCAAGCCAGGGGCGGGCGCGGGCACGCCTTTATGCGGTTGGTGCGGTTCGACATGAAGTTGCGACGGAGAGTGGTGAGATAGAGCTGGATGTAACCATGCCGGCGCTGGCGCTGGAGCAGTTGTGCCGGAGTGAGGGTATCCCCCCGACAATGCTGGAATTCGGCTAGGGGAATTGCAAGTCTTGCTTGTGTGGCTCTCGCCACGTTTCTACAATGCCCGGTCCCGCGCTTGACTCTTTCACGGCATGGGTGATGTTTTTTGGAGCAAATCTTTAATGGCCTGGAATGAACCCGGTGGCAATAACTCGCCCGGCAAGCGCAACCCCTGGGGGCAACGCCCTGATCAGGGACCTCCTGATCTGGACGAAGTGCTGCGCAATCTGCAAAAGAAGCTTTCTGCCTTGTTTGGTGGAGGCGGTGACTCGGGTGGTTCCGGTAAAACGGGTGGCGGTCAGGGCAATGCGCCAGATTCCAGATTCCTTGTGTATGTGCTGCTGGTGATTGCTGCGTTGTGGATGGCGACCGGAATTTATTCCAATGACGCCGCAGAACGAGGCGTGATCTCCAGATTCGGGGCATACAACCGGAAAGTTGGCGATGGCGCAGGCATACATTTGCCATGGCCGATCGAGTCGATGCAGGTGGTTAATATTTCTTCTATCGACAGTTTCAGTGACCAGACGCGCATGCTTACCAGTGATGAAAATCTGGTGGATATCGACCTTGAAGTGCAGTTCCGTCGGGATGATCCGGTGGCTTATGCGTTCAATGTGCGCGACCCACTGGCAACGCTTAACGAAGTCAGTGAGAGCGCCATCCGTGAAGTGATTGGCCGTTCCAAACTGGATGCAGTGCTGGAATCGGGACGGCAGGCGATCGCCGCGAATACCAAGGAACTCGTGCAGAAGACGCTGGACGGTTATAAAACCGGTCTGGAAATAACCAGCATCAATCTCAAGGACGTGAAGGTGCCTAATGAGGTTGCGCCTTCACAACAGGATGCCATCAAGGCACGTGAAGATAAGGTGCGTTATTCTCTCGAAGCACAGGCATATGCCAATGACATTCTGCCGAAGGCGACGGGTAATGCAGGCAGCCTGATTCAGGATGCAGAAGCATATAAAGCTCAGAAAATTGCCAATGCGACTGGTGAATCCGAACGCTTCCTGAAATTGCTGCCGGAGTATCAGCGTGCGCCGCAAGTGACCCGCGAACGCCTTTATCTGGAAACCCTTGAGCAGATCTATGCCAGCTCTACCAAAGTGCTGGTGGATACCAAGGGCAATGGCAACATGATCTATCTGCCGCTGGACAAGCTGGTTGAGCAACGTCGTGCCGAACTATCAGCTGCAACTGTAAATAGTTCAGCTGCGGCTGCTGGCAGTGTGAGTCGAACGATTTCAGCTGCCAGTGATACTGCCGCTCAGGATGCCCGAACCCGGGGGACGCGCTAATGGCTAACCGTGCATTTACCTATCTGTTTGCAGCCTTTGCTGCCGTCATTCTGCTCGTCGTGTTTACCTTTACGGTCAAACAGAATGAACTAGCGATGCGCATGTCCTTCGGCAGCATCCTGCGTTCAGACTATCAGCCCGGGCTGCATTTCATGTTGCCCTTCGTGAATAACATCAAGAAGTTCGACAAGCGTGTGCTGACACGTAATTATCCTGAAGAACAATTTCTGACCAGCGAAGGCAAGATCCTGCGTATAGATTTCTATGTGAAGTGGCAGATCAACAATGTTGAGTCCTTCTATAAATCTACCAATGGCGATGAAGATGTTGCAGCCAGTCGTCTTGGTGCCATCGTCAAGGATGGTCTGAAAGGGCTGATCGCCAAGCGCACCATTCAGCAGGTGGTGATCGCTGAGCGTGCTGAGTTCATTAATGAATTGCTGGCAGTGGCGGGTGCTAATGCCGGTGAACTGGGAGTAAAGCTGGTTGACGTGCGCGTCAAGAAGATCAATCTGCCAGATGAAGTCAGTGAGTCGGTGTTCAATCGTATGCGTCAGGATTTCGCACGACAGGCTGCGCAATTGCGTGCAGAGGGATCCGGTTCGGCCACCCAGTTACGCTCTGAGGCCGAGCGTCAGCGAACTGAAACCCTGGCCAATGCGACTCGTGATGCTTCCATCATTCGTGGTGAAGGTGATTCCGAAGCCGCAAAAATTTACGCCAGTGCTTTCGGACGCAATGCCGAGTTCTATTCCTTCTATCGAAGTCTGCAAGCTTATCGTGAGTCGTTGGGCAAGCAGGGTGATGTACTGGTGATTTCACCGGATAGCGATTTCTTCAAGTATCTGAACAAGGCCGGTGCACGCTAATGCGCCGGAAAATATGAGCAGCCATGTTCAGTTGGTCCGATCTGCTGGCTGCGCTCGCCCTGTATCTGGTTCTGGAAGGCATCATGCCATTCATGAGTCCGGCGAGTCTGCGTCGGGCGCTCGCCAGCTTTGCCAGTCTCAGCGATTCGCAGTTGCGAATGCTCGGCTTGCTCAGCATGCTGGCCGGGGTTTTTCTGCTTTATCTGGTGCGCCATCACATTGGCTGATGCCATAGTCATTGAATTAGTCTTCTGGAAGTTTTCATGAAAAAGAATGTGGTGGTGATTGGTGCCCAGTGGGGCGATGAGGGCAAGGGCAAGATTGTTGACCTGCTTACTGATCGTGTCAGTGCCGTAGTGCGTTTTCAGGGAGGACACAATGCCGGTCACACACTGGTCATCAACGGCAAGAAAACCATCCTGCGGCTGATTCCATCGGGAATTCTGCATCCGCATGTGAAGTGTTACATCGGCAATGGTGTTGTGGTTTCCCCGCGCGCCTTGCTCGATGAAATTGCTGAGCTTGAAAAAGCCGGTCTGGATGTGAAGGGCAGGTTGAGGATTTCAGAAGCCTGTCCGTTGATCCTGCCCTATCACATTGCGCTTGATCAGGCGCGTGAGTGCGCCAAGGGCGATGCGAGGATTGGTACTACGGGACGTGGTATCGGGCCGGCCTATGAAGACAAGGTGGCGCGCCGTGCGATCCGTCTTCAGGATCTGTTTGATCGCGAGCGCTTTGCAGCCAAGCTGGAAGAAGTGCTCGACTATCACAATTTCGTGCTGACAAATTATTTCAAAGCTGAGCCTGTGGATTTCAAGACGACGCTGGAACAGACGCTGGAGATGGCAGTCAGCTTGCGACCCATGATGGCGGATGTATCTGCTGAGCTGAATCTGCTCATGGCCCAGGACAAACAGATTCTGTTTGAAGGTGCACAGGCCGCATTGCTGGACATCGATCACGGCACTTACCCGTTCGTTACTTCCAGTAACTGCGTGGCAGGTCAGGCAGCTGCCGGTTCGGGTGTGGGGCCGAATGCATTGCACTATGTGCTGGGTGTGGCGAAGTCTTATGCCACCCGTGTGGGTTCAGGTCCGTTTCCGACTGAGCTGAACGATAACCTGGGTGAACATCTGCGTGTGAAAGGTAACGAATATGGTTCAGTGACCGGACGGCCGCGTCGTTGCGGCTGGTTCGATGCGGCTGCGCTCAAACGTGCGGTGCAATTGAATGGGATGTCGGGTATCTGCTTTACCAAGCTGGATGTACTGGATGGTCTGGAGACCGTGCGTGTCGCGACGGGTTACAAGGTGCATGGACAGGTATGCGATATTTTGCCGGTGGGGGCGGATGCCTTGGCAGTGTGCGAGCCCGTGTATGAAGATTTTCCAGGGTGGAAGGAAAGTACTGTGGGCATCAAGTCCTTCGATAAGCTGCCGGTGAATGCTCAGGTGTATCTGCGTCGTCTGGAAGAATTGGTGGGAGCGCCGATTTCGATCATATCCACTGGTCCGGATCGTAATGAAACCATCATCAAAGTGAATCCATTCGACTGATCCCAGGGTTTATGTGAACAACCTGCAGGCATGGGCAGCGTCATCCTTGACGCTGAGCCGCTCGTCTCCGTAAACTCCTTAGCACTCATCGAGACCGGCGGAGGGAAAGGCCCTTTGAAGCCGGGGCAACCGACGAACCAGCCATCACTGGCGGTACGGAATGGTGCTAACTCCTGCGGTAACTTACCGACAGATGAGGCGCTATGACACGACATCTGGCGGCGCCTAACCCGACATAGAGTTGGCAGGCTGTCTAAACGTCAACATGGCGACCTTTGCGGGTTCTCCGCAGGAGCTCCGATGGGATGTATTCCCCGCCTGACAGGGTCAGGCTTTGAACGGAGCCGGATTGTTCAATGTCGATTACAGAGTTGAAGCAGGAATATTGTCAGCAGCAGGGCGAGTTCAAGCTCGCCTCAACCTTGCCGTTGCATTTTGGTGGTTTGCTCTCTGATGTACAGATCGCCTGGCGTCTGGAAGGTGCGGCCAGTGCACCCGTGGTGCTGGTTCTTGGCGGTATATCCGCTGGTCGCAATGTGGTTGAGTCTGATCGTCCCGGCTGGTGGAAAGAAATCATGGGCCCGGGCAGGGCGCTGGATACGCATCAATATCGCGTATTAGGAATCGACTTTCTCGGTGGCAGCGGTATGAGCACCGGACCCAGATCAGGTCAACGGGATTTTCCGAGTATCAGTGCATTCGATCAGGCGGAGGCATTGCGTCAGTTGCTGTCCCACCTGCAGATCAAGTGCCTGCACGCTGTGATTGGCGCATCGTATGGCGGGATGGTGGCGTTGGCGCTTGGTGAAAGAATGCCGCAATTAACGCAGCGATTGATTGTTATCAGTGCGGCACATCGTGCTCATCCCATGGCAACGGCCTGGCGCAGCATTCAACGCAGTATCGTCCGCTTTGCATCTGTACGTGGTGAAGGAGGAGAGGGCTTACGCCTTGCACGCGCACTGGCCATGGCAACTTATCGTTCACCAGCCGAATTTGAAAAAAGATTCTCTGCTGACCCGGTGCGAACAGAATCGGGTTTTCAGTTTCCGGTGGAACAGTATCTGTTCGCAAGAGGTGACGCCTATGCAGCCAACTATGTACCGGAGTCGTTTGTCTGCCTGTCTGAATCCATTGATCTGCATCGCGTCAATCCATCTGCCATTGCCGTGCCCACAACCTTGATCGCAATCCGCGAAGACCAGCTGGTGCCATTAAGTGACATGCAGGAATTGCATGCGCAGCTGGCTGGCCCGAGTGAACTGATAGAGCTTTCATCACTTTACGGACACGATGCTTTCCTGAAGGAGACCGACGCACTGCGCGGCATCTTTGCCAAGGCATTGGCCTGATAACTACGAGCACCAGATATGAGCGGTAAATTACCCGAAGATAGTCAGTCAGCTACCAAAGCGGTTCGCACTGCACTGGATAGCGATACTCAGCATGGTGCTGTTGTCCCCCCGATATATCTGAGTTCAACTTATACCTTTGCCGGGTTCGGTGAACGCCGTGCATATGATTACTCCCGCTCCGCCAATCCGACGCGCGATACACTGGCAGAGGCACTGGCTGCGCTTGAGCATGGTGCAGGAGCAGTTATTACTTCATCCGGCATGGCTGCAGTAAATCTGCTGTGTCAGTTGCTGGGGCCTGATGACCTGCTGGTAGCACCACATGACTGTTATGGCGGCACTTATCGACTGTTCGATTCCCTGCATAAGCGTGGCGTATTAAAGACATTGTTTGTTGATTTTCAGGACAGCAAGTTGGTTGCCGCTGCGCTGCTACGTCGGCCAAAACTGGTGTGGCTGGAAACACCCAGCAATCCACTGCTACGCATTACGGATATCTGCAGCATTGTTGAGCAGGCCCATAAAGTGGGTGCTCTGGTGGCGGTAGACAATACCTTCATGTCACCCGTGTGGCAGCAGCCGATCAGACTGGGTGCCGATGTAGTGGTGCATTCCACCACCAAGTATCTCAATGGACACAGTGATGTAGTAGGCGGGGCAGTCATTGCTGCTCCCCGGGAGCTGCATGAACAGATGCTATGGTGGGCTAATTGTACGGGCGTAACGGGGGCACCCTTTGACAGCTATCTGACCCTGCGTGGCGTACGCAGTTTGCATGCACGCATGGCAGTGCATGGTGAGAATGCGAGGTTAATTGCTGAATTGCTGGCAAGCCATCGTGCAGTAAAGGCTGTCTACTATCCGGGACTGAATACACATCCCCAGTATGAGCTGGCCAGAAAGCAGCAGCTCGCCTCTGGAGCCATGATCAGCTTTGACTTGAAGGGAGGGGTTGCACAGGTGCGTGCCTTCATAGAAGGGTTGCAGCTATTTTCACTGGCTGAATCACTGGGCGGTGTTGAAAGTCTGATTGCGCATCCTGCCACGATGACTCACTCGGCAATGAGCATCGAAGCGCGTACCGCCGCAGGTATAAGCGACAGCTTGTTGCGGTTATCTGTAGGCATTGAGGCCTTTGATGATCTGTCGCGTGATCTGTCTGCTGCACTGGACAGGGTGGTTGCAACACTCTGATAACAGAACAGTGCGAGAATAACCCGGCTCGCTGGCTTGTTATAAAAGAAACGCGTTTTCGTATATTTGTTTGCGCAGCTGAAATATCCGAGATTGGATTTGTTTTGCTGCCTTCATTTCGTTGCAAGTTCTCGCAATCAGAAATTTATAAGTGTGTTTTAGCTGCTCCATGTATTGAACATAATTTAATTACACTTCGATGACCCTACCTGAATGGGTGTGTTGCTGCCACTGAAAAGAGTTTGAAGTACGTACAAGTCCTTAACACGTGAATTCAAGGACTGGACAACTCAATCGCTTTTAGAGGTATCTGCAATGAAGGTAGTAAAGATTTCTGTTTTAGCTGGTGCGGTCGCTGCTGCGCTTGTTATGGGTTCTGTTCAGGCGGCGGCGCCAGCTGCAAGTCCCAGCACAACATTGAATGCCGGCACTTCAGTTGCCGCCAAGTGCACAACCCTGACTGCCACTGCGATCACGTTTGATGCATATGTTCCTGATGAAGCAAACGATAACACCAAGGATACAACGCTCACCGTAAGGTGCACGCTGAATACCCCGATCACTATTGCCATGGATAAGGGAACAAACGGTTCCTCAACTTCTGCGCGCAAGCTGCTCATTACTACTAACGGTCGTAGCGATACTTTGAACTATAACCTGTACTCAGACTCGGCACGTTCTATCTTGTGGGGCGAAGGTTCAAATAAGGTTTCAGGAACCGGTGAAGGCCTGCTGAAGACCTCGACTTATAACGTGTATGGAAAAATCCCGGCTGAACAGGATGTAACGCCTGGCTCTTACGCGGACGCCGTGACCGTAACCGTTGCTTATTAATTCATAGGCAATGAATCCTGACTGGTGCCATCGAAATGGCACCAGTCAGGGATAACGCATGAAGGGAATTATTTCACCTGTTTCAAGTAGAAGAGATTTGATTATGACTATCCAAGCGCAGAACCAAGGCCAGAGAAAGGTAGTGATGATTGCCGGTCTGGTTATGATGGCTGGCCTTTC
>CAILZL010000003.1 GCA_903838705.1 uncultured Pseudomonadota bacterium | reverse complement strand
GTTGCTGCGGCCGCATTTGCAGGCTATTCAACTGCCGAAGCGCAGGTCACTTACACCGTAGGCGGTGAAGCGGCCAGCTCAGGTGGCCTGACCGGACTGGGCGCAGGCAAGACAGTTATCCTGGTGAACAACGGCAGCGATTCTCTGCCGCTGAGTAGCAATGGTGATTTCACGTTTGCAACACCACTCGCCTCAGGCTCCAGCTACTCGGTCACCATTGCCGTTCAGCCGGGCGGGCAGCTGTGTTCTGTCAGTAATGGCTCAGGTACCGTTAACGCCAACGTTGCCAATGTCAGCGTCAATTGCGTCAGCACCTATACAGTGGCTGGCTCGGTCACTGGTCTGACAGTAAGTGGACTTGTACTCAAACTGAATAATGCCGCAACCAAAATCATTGCCAGTGGTGCGGGATCGTATTCCTTCTCAACATCACTACCCAGCGGCACCGCCTATTCAGTCAGTGTCGGTATTCAACCTTCTGGATATAGCTGCTCTGTAGCCAATGGCACGGGCACCATTAGCGGCAATGTCACTAACGCGAATGTGAGCTGTGCAAAGACTTATACAGTTGGTGGCTCAGTATCAGGGCTCACCGCTTCTGGACTGATCCTCAAGCTGAATGGCACCGGTACCAAGATTGTTTCAACTGGTGCAGGTTCCTACGTATTCTCAACTGCGCTGACTTCCGGCACGAACTACGCTGTTACTATTCAAAGCCAGCCTTCCGGACTGACCTGCTCACTGTCTGGTAATCCAGCTGGCACCATTGGCACGACCAACGTAGCCGATGCCAATGTATCCTGTGCACCCACCACCTACACTGTGGGTGGCAATATTTCAGGTCTGAGCGGGTCAGTCACGCTGCTGAACAATGGTGGCAATGCCCTGACCGTTTCTGCAAACGGCTCCTTTACTTTCACCACAGCCTTGAGCAATGGTGCAGCCTATGGTGTAACAGTAGGCTCGCAGCCCACAGGCCAGACCTGCTCGGTGACTAATGGCTCTGGCAATATCGCGGGTGCGAACGTTACAAATGTAAGCGTCACCTGTGCCACTAACACTTATACGGTCAGTGGTTCCGTGAACGGTAATACCGGGACAGTAACCCTAACCAACAACGGTGTTGATCAACAAACAGTCAGCACAGTCAATGGCAGCTTTACATTCTCCGCACAAAACTACGGCACCAACTGGGCCGTAGCCGCCACCGGCCCAGTCAGCCAGAGCTGTACGGTCTCCGGCAACGGGACGGGTTCTAACATCACAGCCAACGTTACGAATGTGGTAGTGACCTGTACCACCAAGACCTTCACAGTCAGTGGCACAGTTTCAGGCAACTCAGGTACCGTGTCATTGACCAACAATGGCACTGATCAACAAACGGTAACCTCAACAGGAGCCGGCCCCTTCGCTTTCAGTTTCAGTCCGCAAAACTACGGCACTAATTGGTCAGTGGCGGTGACACCACCGGGCGGACAAACCTGCCTTGTTAGCAACCCATCCGGTACCAACATCACAGCCAATGTAAGCAATCTAGTGGTCACATGTCAGAACAACACCTACACCGTTAGCGGCACGGTAACAGGCTTGGGCACAGGCTTGTCAGTAACATTGCTCGACAACGGCACAGATTCAATCACCGTGAATGCCAGTTCACCAGGTTTTACCTTCAATACTGCACTTACTTCAGGCGCCACTTATAACGTAACCGTAGGCACGCAACCCACAGGACAAACCTGTACTGTGAATACGGGCACAGGCTCCGGAACAATCGGCACACTCAATGTCAGTACAGTTGCTGTGACCTGCGTGAATTCTGGCACTGCACTGGATGCCACGATCATTCTGGGCAAACCTACCAATAACAGCATCTCAATGAACCTCTTCACGCCTGACCAGAATGGCACCGTTTCAGTTTCCTATGGCACAACCAGCGGCAGCTATAGCAATACGACAACGCCTGTCACCTTGGCCATTGCCACGCCCTTAATGATTAATCTGACGGGACTAAACACAGACTCGCAGTATTACTACAAGCTCAATTTCCAGCCTAGCAGTGGCAATGCCAGTCAGACTCCTGAATATCAGTTCCATACAGCCCGAAACATCGGTCAAAGTTTTACATTTACCATTCAGGCCGACTCACACCTGGACGCCAATTCAAGCTTCAATGATCAGTCTAACTGTGTACCTGATGTCTATCTACAGACACTGAGCAATATCGCCGGGGATAAGCCAGACTTTCATATTGACGTCGGCGATACCTTCATGACAGAAAAATTCTGGACCTATGGATGTCTTGCCAACCAAACAGCACCGTCGGGACAAGGCACTCCGTGGACGAATGCTACGAGTCAAGATCCTGCTAACACTAGAAGTCAGGTACAGGCCCGCTATCAGTGGGAATTGCCTCACTTCGGCGCAATCGCCAAGTCAATCCCGCTGTTCCTGGTCAATGGCAATCACGATGCGGAACTGGGTTGGCTGTTAAGCCAGGCCTCCAGCCTGCCCAACTGGGCCGCGGAAGCGCGTACCCAGTACTATAACAACCCATCACCCAACTCGTTTTATACAGGTGAGGCACCCACAACCATTCTGTCTGTCAGCAAGGCATCCGCTTATTATTCCTGGAAGTGGGGTGACGCCCTGTTTGTCGCGCTGGATCCATTCTGGAACAGCAGCAGCACATCAAGCGGTGACATCTGGAACATGTCATTGGGTGTGACCCAATATAAGTGGCTGCAGTCCACTTTGGCGGCCAATGCTGGCATGAAGTACAAATTCATATTCATGCACAATCTAGTCGGCGGTATGCCAAATATTAATTCCAACAGCACCAATGGGCTCCCTGATGTGGACGCCACAACTGCCCATGCAGCACTGGCTGCTTACACTAATGGCACTAGCAACACCTTGACTGTGCTCAGCACTTCTTACTGCACTACTACCAATACCAGCGCTCCGTACAGCGCTTCTGGAAAGTGTCCGAGCTCCAGCACAATGCAGGTGGGTGACGTATTAACGGGACCTGGTATTACTGGGTCACCAAAAATTACAGCCATCTCGGGTACTAGCGCGCCTTATACCGTGACAGTGGATGTTGCCCAAAACATCCCGTCATCCAATTCTCCAGTTCCGGCAGTGAACAATTGCCTGGGTAACACCGGATGTATCATTTTCTCAGGTGGCACCCTTAGCACGGGTGGCTCTATGCGCGGGGGCGCTGAAGCTGCTATCTATGGCGAATGGGGCGGCAAAAACTATGATGGCGTAACTAGTGGTTTCAACACCAAGCGCCCTGCCGCTTCGGGCTGGACTCAGGCAGACGGTGTGACCCAAGGGCTACCAATCCACAATATGCTAGTACAGTATGGTGTGACTGCCGTATTCCATGGACATGATCACCTTTATGCCGATCAGACCCGAGACGGTATCAGATATCAGGAAGTCGCCCAGCCAAGCGCCAAGTATCAAAGTAATTCAAACTTCGCCACACTAGGCGCTCAGGGCGGTTACCAGAGCTGCGTGAATGTGCTCAATCCCACCTGTGACTCCAGCTCAGGCTACGAACGGGTGACGGTCGACCCAGTCAACGGTGTCACTGCTCAATATGTCAAGACCTTCCTGCTGCAAAGCCAAGGCACTAATAAGAGTGTCGCAAAAAGCTGGAACGTGCCACCACCTAATGCTACAACCTACACTGTCAGCGGAAACGTATCCGGCCTTGGTAGCGGCAAAACAGTCACCCTCACCAATAATGGTAGCGACTCTATCGTTATAACTGGCAGCGGCACCTCAAATGATGCCTTTACGTTTGGGACTCCTTTGCTGAATAACGCCGCCTATAGCGTGACCGTCACCGGACAGCCTGCCTCACAAAATTGTACCGTGCAAAGTGGTGGGTCTGGCACAATCAACAGTGCATCAGTCACCAATGTCATCATTAACTGTACCAATGTAATTACCTGGACAGTGGGTGGTTCAGTGACAGGCAACACGGGATCCATTACCCTTACTAACACTGTGGGCGGCGTGGTCGTAGATTCCAAGACCCTTACCTCGCCCGGTAGCTTCACTTTCGCGGCTCAGAACGCGGGTACAAGCTGGAGCGTTGCCGTTGCCTCAAGCCCTCCCGGTCAGACTTGTACATTAACGAATTCATCTGGCAGCAACATCAGCGCAAACATCACAAATGTCACCGTTTCCTGTGCCGCCACGACCTATTCTATTGGTTACACGGTCGGAGGTAGCCTCGGGGCCACTAGGTCAATTACGCTGACGCTTAATGGCAGTGAATCCAAAACCCAAACCAATACTGGAACCGGCACTTTCACTACCAAACTGGCAACAGGTGCCACCTATTCGGTGACGCCAATCTCGCAGGTCTCGACTTCATCGGGTAAGACCTGCATTGTCACCAACGGGGCCGGTGTCGTACAAGGCTCGGCCGTCACTGTTATCGTCACTTGTGCAAATACTGTCGCCAATACTTACTATGTCAGCGGCACAGCCTCAGGTGTGACCGGTCCATTGACGCTGTCGAGTGGTACGAATTCAGTTACGTTACCTGCAGGCGGCACCGGCTTTGCCTTGCCGACCCCGCTGGCTTCAGGGACCGCCTTTGCCATCACCGCGTCCTCTGCGACCCAGAAATGCACTGTGACCAATGGCTCTGGCACGATGCCGGCCGCGAATGTCACTAATGTCAGCGTATCTTGCGTGAACGCCTACAGCGTGGGTGGATCTGTGAGCGGCTACTCCAGCTCATTCAGCCTGCTCAATACTGTAACTAATGGCTCTATTCCGGCTGATAACTTCACAGATACAGTCTCTGTGACAGGCAGTACTTTCAGTTTCAATAAACTCCTCTTGAGCGGTGACAATTACAACGTGTCGGTCAGCGCGCAACCCGCCAACCAGCTCTGCCTGGTAATTAACCCATCCGGAACCATCAGCAGTGCCAGCATCAGTTCTGTCAGCGTAGTCTGTCAAAATTACACAACCGTCAATGTTGTGATCAGCAAGATGCCTAATCCGTCAACTGCGTGCGGTACGCTGGTGTTAAATGATGGGTTCGAATCTCTTACGCCATGCAGTGCAGCCACCTCTACAGTGGCAAATGGCTCCTATGCCTTTACCACCAAGCTAGCCCCAGGCACAGCTTACAACGTAGCCATCACCGCGAATACAACCGGCAGAGCCTGCGTCGTAACAAACGGTAAAGGCACGGCGCTTATTGGTACGGATGTGACAATTTCAGTGGTCTGTCCGAATGGATTTACAGGAAGCAAGTACTATGTAAGTGGTACCGTCTCTGGCCTCACTGGGGCGAATATGTCGATTACCCAGGGTGCAACTACAAACACCGTTGCGGAGACTGTCAGCCTGAATCCAGGTGGTACAAACTTCGCTTTCTCGACAGCTATTATCAATGGTACTTACACCAACCTGCTGACTGTAGCGTCACAGCCTGACGGACAGATTTGTACCATTTCCAATAACGGCACGGTAACCGTCAGCGGAGCTAACGTGACGAGTGTCGTTATCACCTGCGTTAGCAGTTATACAGTGGGCGGTACGATCACGGGGCTGGGTACAGGATTATCGATTACCCTGCAAAACAATGGCGGCGATGCGCTGACGCTTTCCGCTAATGGAGCCTATACCTTTGCCACTGCTGTCGCCTCGGGTAGTGCTTATTCAGTCACCGTCTCTAGCCAACCTCTTAACCAGACATGCTTGGTTACAAACCCATCAGGCTCGGTGGGCAGTGCAAATGTCACCAATGTGGCTGTGAATTGTACGACTACCAGTTTCACCATAGGTGGAACCGTCACCGGATTGGGTAACAGCACGCTGGTTCTGCTCAATAATGGTGGCGACGCTCTGACCTTAAATTCAGATGGCCTGTTCCAATTTGGCACATCGCTGGTTTCCGGTTCTTATAATGTGACTGTGGGCACCCAGCCGACGGGTCTTACCTGCACGGTCAGCAATGGCTCAGGTACCCTGTCCGGCCAAAATGTAACTTCAGTGACGGTAAGCTGTGTCAATAACTCCAATTGCAGCCCTGCCGCAAATGCAGTGCCGCCGGCCAGTGATCCATTCTGGAATATCTACAGCTCTCCAACCGATCCGGATGCAGATAGCACACCTACTGTCACTAGCGAGCTGCCCAACCCGTTTGGTGCCTGCCTAGGTGGACCTTAGAAATGAGCTAGTTACTTATTAGCCAGACTGAATATCAGGCCGGATAACTTGAGTTATCCGGCCTTTTTTAATCACGTTTTTGTCCTTATTGCCTGTGGAAGCCATCAGCATTTAACTAAATATATTCTGTTTGACCCTGCTTGACCTGCATCGCTCTGACTGGCTAATCTCCAGACTCAGAATAATGAATTCGAATATTTTGGGGGATTGCGATGAAGCGTTTTATCAAGGGCTTCCTGGCAACAGTCGCGCTGATTACATTTTCAGGGCCGTACTCTGCAGAGGCTCAAACCACTTACACCATTGGCGGCAGTGCCTCGGGTCTGTTATCCGGGAAGTCAGTCACTCTGCTGAACAATGGCAGCGACCCTCTCGTAATCAGCTCAAATGGAAGTTTTGTCTTTTCTAACAGTCAGTCTGCTGGTCCATATGCAGTCACCGTCGTCATACAGCCTGCGGGTCAATCTTGTTCAGTGACAAACGGATCCGGACCAAGCATCAGCTCCAATGTCACAGATGTAAATGTCACCTGTTCAAGCACCTTCACGGTAGGGGGAACAGTATCCGGGCTCGCTGCCCCAGGCCTGGTACTCAAGCTGAATAATTCCGCGACCAAGATCATTGCCAGTGGAGCGAGTTCATATGCCTTCTCTACCTCACTGCCCAACGGAGCAGCCTATGCGGTGAGTGTGGGCATACAGCCCGCTGGCTATACCTGCACTGTCACCAACGGTACAGGCACTATCGGTGGCTCTGTCACTAATGCGAATGTGAACTGCGAAAAAACCTACACAGTAGGCGGCTCAGTATCCGGCCTCACTGCTTCAGGTCTGATCCTTAAATTAAATGGCACTGGGACCAAGATTGTTTCAAATGGCGCAGGCTCCTATGTATTCTCAACTGAGCTGACATCCGGCACGAACTACGCCGTTACGATTCAGAGCCAGCCATCTGGCCTGACCTGTCTGGTTCTAAATGGCTCAGGCATCATCAGTAACAATGTGACCGATGCGAATATATCGTGTACAGCGAATACTTATACAGTTGGTGGCACCATCTCAGGGCTAGGCACTGGCTTATCGGTCACCCTGCTCAATAATGGCGCTAACGCAGTAACCATAAACGAATCTGGCAGCCTGTCATTTACCTTCACACCTGCATTGGCTTCAGGTGCTCCCTATGAAGTGACAGTGGGCACCCAACCTTCAGGCCAGACCTGCACGGTAACTGGCGGATCAGGCAACATTGGTACAACCGATGTCAGCGTCAGCGTGACCTGTACAACCATCGGGACACCACTGAATGCCAATATCATTCTGGGTGCACCCACCACAAACAGCATCTCCATGAAGTTGTTCACCCCTGACCAGAGTGGCAACGTTTCGGTTTCTTATGGCACCTCGCCCGGCAGCTATAGCACGACTACCGCACCTGCTGCATTGGTGGCAGGTACGCCTTTGGCCTTCAATCTATCCGGATTAAATTCAGATACCCAATATTACTACCGGCTTAACTTCTCCCCTACCAGCGGTGGTAGCAGCCAGACAACTGAATATCAGTTCCACACGGCACGTCAGACCGGTAGCAGTTTTACTTTTACTATTCAGGCTGACTCGCATCTGGACGACAAATCAGATATCAATGTGTACACCCAGACACTGCAAAACATCGCAGGCGACAAGCCCGACTTTCATATCGATCTGGGCGACACATTCATGGAAGAGAAATTCAACACCACCTTTACCGGTGTCATCCAGCCTGCCACCACACAGGATCAGGTAAATACTCGATATAAATACGAGCTCACCAATTTCGGCAAGATTGCAAATACGATACCCTTATTTCTGGTCAACGGTAACCATGACGCCGAACTTGGATGGATTACCAACAATAATAACTATGATCCGAATTTAAGAACCTGGGCTGCGCTGGCCCGGACCACTTATTTTAACAATCCGATTCCTAACGCATTCTACTCAGGTGAGACGGCGTCCATCGTCAGCCTCGCAAAGGCTTCTGGATATTATGCTTGGAAATGGGGCGACGCCTTGTTCATAGCACTGGATCCCTTCTGGAACAGTTACACGGCGACAGGCAACGATATATGGAATCTGACATTGGGCATCACTCAGTATCAATGGTTGCAAAGCACACTCGCAGCCAATGCCGGCGTGAAATACAAATTCATTTTCATGCACAACCTGGTAGGCGGCTTGCCAGACATAGATACGACCACTGGTCTGCCAATCACTGGCCACAAGGGTGGATCAATGAGAGGCGGAATTGAAGCCGCTGTGATGGCTGAATGGGGAGGCAATAACTACGATGGAACATATGGCTTCACCACCATGCGCCCTGCCTCTGCTGGCTGGATCAAGCCCATACATCAATTGTTGAAGGACTACGGCGTGACCGCTGTATTCCATGGCCATGACCACCTGTATGCAGATCAGGTACTCGATGGAATCAAGTATCAGGAAGTGCCTCAGCCTAGCAGCATCTATCAAGCCAATTCGAACATGCTGACGCTGGCAAAGGAAGGCGGGTATGTGAGCTGCCTGCAAACTAATCCAACCTGCTCAAACAGCTCTGGCTATCTGCGCATTACGGTATCACCCACCTCAGGTGTAACGTCTGAATACGTTAAAACGTTTGTACTGCCCAGCCAGGGAGCAAACAAAACCGTCGATAAAACCTGGAATGTTCCGGCACCTAATACCTCCAGCTATGCAGTCGGTGGCACCATCAATGGACTGAATGGGACCGTAACCCTGCTTAATAACGGAGGCAATTCACTCTCATTTTCTGCCAATGGTAATTTTAACTTTACTCAGATATTACCGACCGGCACCGCCTATGCAGTGACTGTCAGCAATCAGCCCATCGGGCAGACTTGCAATGTCACCAATGGCACCGGCAACGTTGGCAATAGTAATGTAACCAGCGTGGTCGTTACCTGCACTGCCAACACCTATACGGTTAGCGGCACAATCTCTGGACACACTGGCACAGTCACATTGACGAATAATGGCGGAAACGCAATCAGTATCCTTGCAGGTACCAATGTGTTTTCCTTCCCAGCTATAGCCTATGGCAGCGGCTGGAATGTAGTAGTGACCTCCTCTCCCTCCGATCAAACCTGTTCTGTCTCCAGCAATGGCGTGGGCAGCAACATCACTGCTGATATTGCGAATATCACAGTAACCTGTGGCTCTAGCGCTCATACCGTTGGCGGCACAGTCAGTGGATTAGCCAGTGGCTTGTCAGTAACTCTACTCAACAACAGTGGTGACAATCTGACAATCTCTGCTAATGGTATATTCAATTTCATTACCCCCCTAGTGTCCGGCGCACCTTACTCAGTTTCTGTGGGCACTCAACCCGTTGGACAAACCTGTCTGGTAACCAGTGGCTCAGGAACAATGGGCAACGCAAACGTGATTTCTGTAGGTGTGATCTGTGCAGCGAACAGTTACACAGTCGGAGGTACGATTTCCGGACTGGGCTCAGGTCTGTCCATTACCTTGCAAAATAATCTGGGTGATGATCTGACTATCACCAATAGCAACGGGTTCAATGGCTTCTTTACCTTCCCGACATTGCTTTCTTCCGGCAACTATTCAGTAACAGTTAAAACCAGCCCGACTGAACAGACCTGTACAGTTACAAACGGTTCTGGCACCAACATCAGTGCTAATGTAAGCAATGTTACGGTCGCATGCGTGACTAATACATACACCATGCAGGTCAGAGTGAGCGGCCTGAATAACGGTATGGGCACTGGGCTGAACCTGGCTCTCAACATTAACGGATCACAGGCATCAACAATGACGGTGCCATACGGCACCTTGAATAATGCCAACCTTAAATTCACTCCCGATATCAAATACGCATCAGGCACAGCTTATGCCGTACTGATTACTCAGCAACCTGTAGATAGTAATAACACCAGCAGACCCTGCATCGTGACCAATAGTACTGGAACAGTTTCTGGTGCAAACATATCTGTATCAGTAACTTGCTCAACCACCACTGGACTTACTGTGGGGGGCTCTGTTGCCGGCTTGAGTGGTCCGATGACTCTGACACTATCCTCAAGTGCCACAGCATCCACTGCGACTGTTAACCTGGTGGCAGGATCAGGCGGATTTACCTTCGCTGCGCTTGGTTCAGGCGCAACAGCAACCTTTATTCCCACAGGCGCCACCTACACTGTCACCACAGGTACGCCACCTGCTGGTCAATCTTGTACTGTAACCAATGGTAGCGGCACCATGGGCACAGGCAGTGTTACGAATGTCAGCATTGTCTGTGCTTATAACGGCTATACGGTCGGTGGAACCATCAGCGGACACAACGGAACAGTCATTCTGACCAACAATGGACTCAACGCCATTACCCTTAATACGGGAACAGGTTCCTTTAACTTCCCCGCTCAACTATTCGGCACCAGCTATAACGTGACCGTATCGTCAGCTCCTTCCGGTCAATCCTGCAATGTAGTTAATGGATCCGGCACCAACATTTCAGCCAATATCACCAATGTAATTGTCACCTGTTTCAATACTTATACGGTAGGCGGTTTGGTTTCCGGTTTGACCGGTTCGTTGACCTTGCTGAATAATGGCGCCAACCCGACCACTGTGTCCGCGAATGGGAATTTCACGTTGTCAAATACAATGTTGAATGGCGATAGCTACAATATTGTGGTGCAAAGTCAGCCTGACGGACAAACCTGTCTGGTATTCAATGCATCGGGATCAATTGCCGGATCCAACATCACAAACGTATTGGTAAGCTGTAATACCAATACCTACACAGTTGGCGGCAATGTTTCTGGTCTGGCTAACGGGCAATCCATTGTACTGTTTAATAACAGTGGCAACGCCTTGACTGTAAGTGCCAACGGTACCTTTACATTCACCACCCCTCTTGCTGCCGGCCCCTATATTGTGAGGGTCGGCACTCAGCCTGCCGGTCAGACCTGCTCTGTTACCAATGGCTCAGGAAACGTTTCCACCTCAAACATCACCAGTGTCGTGGTTACTTGCACCAACAACATCGGTGGATGCAGCAGTCCGGCAAACGCAAGCGCACCTGGAAGCGATCCATTCTGGGCAATCTATAGTTCGCCCACGCTACCTGACGCAGAAACTACACCGGCCCTGGATTCCGAACAAAGTAATCCATTCGAGTCCTGTCTGGGCTCTGGCTGATCTCTAAACATCAGCTTATAGGGATATAATTGAGCCGGGTGACAATGTTACCCGGTTCAATCTTTTTCAAAGCACCGTACTTCTGATTGTTATCGGATACATTCTTATATGTTGATCAACAGGCTTCTCAAGCTTCCTGTAATTGCTCCAGTACTTGCTGGACTCGTGCTCTGCCTGATCCAGACACAAATCGCTTCAGCCGATGTTGTTCAGAACAAAGTGACTATCAAGAAGCTGAATGCCCGTTGTGTGACAGTTGATTTTGAATTGGCGCCAGTCACAACCCTGCATCAACTGGCAGCACCACAGGTTCCGTGGGACGAGTTTTTCAGCAAGTACGCAAGCATGTCTGAAGTAACCATCAACAAGGAATTGGCAAAAGTGCGTACTGCGGTTGAAAAAAATTCCAGAGTGGCCGACCTGGAAGGCAAGCTGTTCTTATTCGGTGGCTGGAAATGGCCCGAAGCCCGCCTGTGGCTGGATACTCTGAAAGCAGAGCAGATTCTCTACATGACGGGTTCCAACAATCAGGGGCACGCCAAGCCGATGCAGATGCATGCACAGGCATGTAGCAACCAGCCAGTAGGCACGATCATGTTCAGCTTTGACCCGACTTTCTATCCGTTAGCTGTGGTTGCTGGAGAAAATGACCAGATCGCACTGACACGACAGGTTCCCTATGGCACCGCCGAGTTCTAGCATGCCTGTTCGCTTCGCCTTCCTGGTCTGTCCCGACTGTGAACGCGCCAATATCAACAGAGACGCCCCAACCATTCTCCCATGAGCTTTTCTCGCCTGAGTACGGTCATCATCATGCTGCTGGCTATGTCAGATACGCCTGCGCATGAACTCCTGGAAAATCGCGCGACGCTGGTATTACGCGATAACAACCATATTTCTGCAACATTCTATATTTCCTATCCTGAAGCGCTATACCGGACACTTGCACCTAACCTGACATATCAGGAATTTCTGGTGCAATACGCCGCCCTGTCACCCACTGATTTTCAAAAGCTGTTGTTGCAGGCACAACAAGAATGGCAGTCGAGCATCAAGTTACGCAGCAGTGCCTCAACAGAATTAACGCCGGTACAGTGGCAATGGCCTGCTGCAGAGCAAGTACAGAATTCAATCCGTGAGACTGTCATTCAGGCCATGGTCAATGTCCAGCCGCACATAGAACCGCTCGATATTCACGCGGAATTCACACAGAAACAGGCCATCAAATCCATTTCAATCGAATTTCCGAAAGCATTTGATCGCGTAATGGTCGTTTCTTACATGCCAACACAACGCTGGGTAGAAACCGGCAAGAAATCAGCCGCAATCAGTTTTTGAAGCGGCGATATTTTTGGCACCTTCCCTGCCTAAAAATTTGTAAGTGCTGAAAGCACATCCTTTCTTAAGGTGGCGCTGTCACTGTCATCTTGCACAACAGTGTGTTATCAACCTGCAGATCTCCGCTCCAGATAAGTTTTGCTGAGGGCGCCCAGGTAATACTCGTATACCCTCCCTTCACCCCAACTTGCGCCTCAGTATAGATACTGGGAGTTATCCAGCCGGATGTATCAAAGCCGGTGTCTTTCCAGTTCAGTGGCTCAGGAAGAATGGTCGGCAAGCCACAGCTGTTTGCGGCCGTAGTCGGATTATGCTGATTTATGCAGCCAGTAAGATTAGTCTTATTCGCTGGCGCCTTATGAATCACCAGGCACTTCATCGCAGTGCCGGATACAGCTGCCAACTTGTTATCGACCGTGTTGGTCAACTGCATGATAAATCCACCGTCACCCATCTGTTGAGTTCCACCGACATTATTGATGTACTCAAGACCTGTATCACCATTCAGATAATCAAGCTGAATGTAGTCCTTGATAATGAAATTCAGATCAAATGGATAATGCGCCGCAAATGAAAAGGTTGAAGCATTAAATGATTTGACCTGTGTGATCGGTTCTGCATCCTCACCGACAAGTGTGTTCCCGGCATAGACGGAGAACCAGTTATCCACCCAGGCTTCCAGCTTGAAATTGGAGCAGGTTACATTCACATTGGTTACATTCGCAGCCGGCATCGTCCCGGCGCCATTGGTCAATGTGCAGGTGAGACCGTTAGACTGTGTACCCACAGTCACTGCGTAACTGGCACCAGCAGGTAAACCCGTTGAGAATTTGTAAGTAGTCGATCCGCTCGACACTATTTTGCTGGCACTCCCGTTCAGCCTGAGCACCAGACCCGGATCTATCAGACCGGTGATGGTGCCTCCTACAGTGTAAGTGTTACTGCATGAAACACTGACCGAGTTGATGTTTGCAGTACCCATCACACCAGAATTATTCGCCAGCAGACAAGTCTGCCCGACTGGCTGAATTCCAACTGATACTGAATAAGCAGTACCCGTCGTCAGCGCAGTGGCAAACTTGTACGAAGTTGCTCCACTGGCTACGATCAGATTGGCTGAATTCAGCTTGAGGACCAGTCCGGCCGCGTTCAGGCCAGTAATCGAGCCACCAACCGTGTAGGTATTAACGCAAGTGACACTTACATTGGTGACATTTGAATTGTTTATCGTCCCCGACCCGTTCGCCACGGCACAGGATTGACCAGAAGGCTGAATAGCAACGGTAACCGAGTATGGACCTGAAGCCAGAGGATTGGTGAATGTAAATCCCGCGTTACTGGTGACCGTCAAGGCATCTGTTCCATTATTGAGTAGAGTAACCGAACCGTTGAGCCCAGTGATGGTTCCCCCGACTGTATAGGCGACCTGTGCTTCTGCTGAACCAGACCACACCAGAGCGGCAAATAGCAGAATTGCTGTTATTCCCCTGAATAATTCTTTCATCATTTATCCCCAGTTTCGTATTCAGATAATGATCATTCGTCAGTGACAATAGGTGATATCAGGCTGAGCAGGACTACCACTTGGGGTACCGCTGTCTGTCTGAAATCTGAACTTCCAGCATGATGTTTTAGTTGCACTTCCTGATGCTGCAATTGCTGCTACCAGCTCTGCTCCGCTCAACTGCCTGTAGAGGATTCGATAAGTCCCGGGTGTGTAGGTATATTGATCACTTACTGGCGGACTGGTTGCACCGCTGAGCTCATTGGTTACAAACGTAACCCCGGAAGTGAACCGCAGCACCTTGTATCCGAAACTAGACGAGGAAGGATTGGTGTCCGTCGTCAGAGTCATCGACGACTCAGGGAAAGGTTTGACCGGATCTTTACGCAGAGTAGGCTGATACTTTGCACCCTGCCCCGCCAGATCTGGACTGGGCACGCCATAGAAGCATGAAAGTACATAGGGTGAAGCATCCGTCAGGTGATAACTGTAACCGGCAGGGATAGCCGCCCCTGCCTGAACTGCAGTATTGCCACCGCAGATAGCATCACGTGCTGCCACCGAACCCGTTGCATCGTTGTAGCCCATAATCGCATAACCATCGAGTGCCCAACCTACGGGATGAGTATCCCAGTAATGAGGATCACTCTGACCAGCCATCAGACAGGCCGGTGCAGCATGATAGTGGTAGTCGTCCGCACGACCGGCATGACCATTACAGATATCCAGTTCACCGGCCACCTTTGTATCGTTGTTGTTGGGCTTTGTGATATCGCAGCCGCCCTGCTTGCAGGGATTAAAGATGGGCACTCCATTTACTGCTACGCCGATCGGCCCATCGACAGCTGCCACCTTTGTGCCCGTGTTCACCACAGGCGCCAGCGGAATCTTCCAGGCGTTAAATCCCAGCAATCTCTGTCCGGTAGGTACCTGCAGATTGGTAGCAACAATCCCGTTCATCATGGGATCTGTTGCCAGTGCATCACCACCAACATAAGCATAAGTACCGTCACAACTGACCGAAGCCTTGGCACCCACAGCGCCATTGGTTGAATTTCTTACATTCAGACAGGGCGAAGAAGAACCCAGAAAATTCCTTGTATAGCTCAAATCCAGTTTGGCACTACCAAGAGTAATACCAGCTATTGCTGAAGTCAGCTGCTCACCCGTCACAGGGCCACTGAATGCGGACAGATCTGGTATGGCTGACAGAGCATAGAGTGTATAGGTATAAAGTTTGGCATCAGGACCTAGCGAGCAGGGCGGCTGATATCTGACAATTGGTCCATCACTGCCCTGTCCCAATGTACCCACACCGAACGAATCTTTGACCAGGGAAGTGATACCCACCGGGATGTGATACAAAACCCAGTTCCATCGGGTAGAGCCATCGCCCGGCAACGTTGTCATCATCAATGCGAATTCCTGAGTACCAGCCGGTACATTGCTCCATGCCAGGTCAATCGTCGCACCAAAGCCATCACAGGTATAGGCGGAAGGCAAGGTACCTCCATTCACGCCGACTGAACTGGTCAGTGTCATCACGGGATTGGTTGAACAGCTGACGCCTACACTTACCACATTGGCACTACCGATAATGCCATTGGAATTTGTCAGCAAACACGTCTGCCCAGTGGGCTGATTTGAAACTGTTACTGCATAACTGGCACCGGTAACCAGACCTGTCGAGAATTTGAAGGATGCAGCACCATTCGGAACGATGAGACTTGATGAATTATTCAACCGGAGAACCAGACCCGATGCACTCAGACCGGTCACTGTGCCCCCAACAGTATAGGTACTTGCGCACGAAACGCTGACACCGGTTACATTGGTGATTCCGACAGTACCGATTCCATTGTTTACAGTACAGGTTTCCCCAACAGGTTGAATGCCTACTGACACTGCATAGTTGGCGCCAGATACAAGAGCAGTCGCAAATTTGAATGCGGTAGCACCACTGGCAACGATAAGATTTGTACTATTCATCCTGAGTACAAGCCCTGATGCAGTGAGGCCAGTAACTGATCCACCAACAGTATAGGTATCACTGCAGGATACATTGACATTGGTGATATTAGCGTTAATGACCGTGCCGGCGCCGCCGGATACTGAACATGTCTGGCCAACAGGCTGAATGGCGACAGTTACTGAGTAAGGCCCGGATGCCACAGCCACGGGAAAGGTAAATCCCCCATTGACGGAGACTGTGAACGGACTTGTTCCATTATTAAGCAAAGTGACGCTCTTGCCCGAAGCAAGGCCGCTAACATTGCCGCCAATGGTATAAGTCGCCTGCGCCCCCGCTGTATAGATACCCAGCAACGCAGCGCCAACGACACCGACCAGCAAGTTTCGGATTAATCTTTTCATGATGCGTCCTTGTACTCTATAAAAGTGAGTGCTGACAATAAGTATCAACTGCAATCCGACCGACTCCATGATTCTGTAAAATTGCATATCCCGCCCTCGACCCTGGCGTTCATTGGATAACTCCGGCTTACAGAATAAAAAAGCGCCACCAGTCGGATACGCCTCAAACAATCACGGCAATCTGAATCAGAGCGTAAACCTCACCCCTAACACAGACCCCTGATATACCTCGTAACCCGGAGAGACTGCCTGATTTTTTCTGAAGCCCAGATAAAGGGCGCCATTTTTTATCAATTGATAGGAACAATCTGCTGCCAGCTCATAATAGTGATCGAAGTCACCACCCGTCAGAATATTGGGTGCATAAGCCACGTCAAAATTGATTGACAGCTTGGGCTTGATGATCACGTTGGCACCTGCGGTCAGTGCGATGCCGTAGGCAGAGTTGCTACCCTCCCCATCCAGTCCGAAGATTCTTGCGCCTAAACGAGGACGGAATTTTCCACTGTCCTGACGGGTAGCAAACCCGAATGCTGCATAGTTGCTACGATGGTCATCCACATCCGCATGCAGAATTGAAACCTGAGTGCTGAAATCTTTCCTGTTATCCATCTCATAGGAGAGCACTGCCAGATCGTTGCTCAACCCCAGATCAAGAACATCCGCGTGACTGACAGCATTAAAAACCGTCAGGCCGAGCATTCCCGAAAACACAATAAACCGATGTTTGAATAACATTGCAATACCCACAATTAGACTGAAAGCAATTCAGGAAGCATAAGCAGCCCAAACGAAATATGCCAGCTTCCAACGTGATCTCGATACGCAAACGACAGTCATACCTGTCAGGCGTAGTGCGCACTCAAAATCCGATCTGCTTCGCGCTCGCCTGATTCGAAGGCACCCCGCACAGTTGAAGTATGCTTGCGATAAGTCGCCTCTCCTGCAAAGAACAGTACGTCACCTACGGGTTCAGCCAGTACATCGTTGTCGCGACCAGTGGCACCGGTAGGTAGATAACTGTAAGAACCAAGTGCATATGGATCAGAGCCCCAGCGCGTTATCCTGACATCGACAGGCGCCGAAAGCTTATTACCAAACATCGTTCGTAATACCTTCATTGCAAGTTCCGTCACTTCGCTGTTTGATTTTTTTTCATTCTCAGCCGCGACACGACCCACATTGTAACCGGCCAGCACCGGAGCATTCAGGAATGAGCCTGCATTTACCCATTCAGAAAATTGACGGCTTTGTGGATCGGCATAATTGAACAACTGGCGATCCGGCCACATGGTCGATGCAAATCGCAGACAGATCTTGTTCATCAAACCAAAACCCAGCCGGTCTATGGCGGCCAATTTTGCAGAAGGCAGAGGCGGGTCAAATTGCACCGACCGGGCCTTGAGCACACCCAGTGGCAAGGTAACAATCACCTGTCGCGCACGGAAAACCTGATTGACTGTACGAAGGATCACTCCAGAGCTGTCCGTGGTAATCGACCGTACAACCTCCTTCATCCTCACATCCATGCCACGTGCAAGCCACTGCGGTATCTGTCCATATCCGCCGGGAAGTACCACGTCGCCACCCAGATCATCCGCACCCTGGTCATAGTTGAATAAAGAGAGCTGGTCGAGATCAGCGGCATACTCATGCTCAATTTCGTAATTTGCCTCGAAATCCAGCTGCGCACGCTGCATTGTGTCAAGCGACTGCGCTGCCAGTGTGGCGTTCCATGCCGTGGCGAAAGACTGATCCGGCAAGTGATTGTCACGACGCGACTTGCGTGACTGATGAACTGAATCCCGCAGGCGATTAAACAGCTGCTCAGCCTGCGCTGATGCCTGCGCAGTCCACTGGACTCCGTTTGATCCATAGATGATGCGGGAATCATAATCGGTCTCGACCGTTCTGATGCCATTCAGCCGTGTCAGGGCAGCAACCGGATTACCGTTTACACCATGAATCCACTGTGCACCCAGATCAACCGGAGCCCCAGACCAGGATGAATCCGTCCAGACTCTGCCACCAATACGGTCACGAGCTTCCAGAACCAGAACCGTACGGCCTGCCTGCTGTAATTTTCTGGCAGCCGCCAGTCCGGCAACTCCCGCACCAATCACGATACAGTCATATCGCTCAGCTTCTGCAGCACGTAACTGCCCTCCTGCAGCCATAACTCCGCCGGCCAATGCCCCGGCTAATAATTGACGGCGCTGCTGATTAACAGGATTTGCGCTGCGCGTGAATGACGTTTTTTCTGTCTTCTGTGCCATCGGCTTAGATTTACTCAGATGGACAACAATTTTGTGTCCGCCACGCCACCGAAGACTAGACCCAATCAGCCGACAAACCAAGGCGATACCATGAAGTTCCTAGCTATCGGTCCTGACCACCCCTGCGCCGCCCTGCCCAATAGACGCAACCTATGGAAAACCAATTATCTATCAATTAGCCGAACCAGCTGAGAATTGCTACTGTTCGCCCACACAATATGTGTCCTTCATCCTAACTCTGGAGATTCTCGAATGAGCTCACTGATCAACACACAAGTACTGCCCTTCAAGGCCCAAGCCTTCCATAACGGAAAATTCATTGAAGTCACCGAAGCCAGCCTGAAAGGCAAGTGGTCCGTGGTGATTTTCATGCCGGCCGCCTTCACCTTCAACTGCCCGACCGAGATCGAAGATGCTGCAGATCACTATGCCGAATTTCAGAAGGCCGGTGCCGAAGTCTACATTGTCACCACCGATACTCATTTCTCGCACAAGGTGTGGCATGAAACTTCGCCCGCTGTCAAAAAAGCACAGTTCCCGCTAGTGGGTGATCCGACCCATACGCTGACCAATGCCTTCGGTGTTCATATTCAGGCAGCAGGTCTGGCACTGCGTGGCACTTTCGTGATTAATCCGGATGGCGTAATCAAGACCATGGAAGTACATGACAATGCCATCGCTCGTGACGTGAAGGAAACTGTTCGCAAGCTGAAGGCTGCCCAGTATGTGGCCAGCCACCCCGGTGAAGTCTGCCCCGCCAAGTGGAACGATGGCGCGAAGACACTGACACCATCGATAGATCTGGTTGGCAAAATCTGACCTGACTTGTAATCCGGAAAGGGCGTGAATCTTCACGCCCGCTTCAGACAAGAGGATTCTACATGCTCGACGAAAATATCAGACAGCAGTTACAGACTTATCTGCAACGCGTCACTCAGCCGATTGAATTAGTGGCAACACTCGATGACAGTGATGCATCTAAAGAAATGCAGCTGCTGCTGCAGGATATTGCAGCCATGTCGAACCTCATCACCCTTACAGAAAGTGATGATTCCTCAGTCCGCAAGCCCTCATTCAGCATCGCCCGTGCCGGCTCCGACATGAAAATCCGGTTTGCTGGCATTCCGATGGGACACGAATTCACTTCACTGGTGCTGGCATTGCTTCAGGCAGGCGGTCACCCGCCCAAAGTAGATGCTGAGGTAATCGAGCAGATCAAATCACTGCGTGGAGAGTTCAGGTTCGAGACCTACGTTTCATTAACCTGCCAGAATTGTCCGGACGTAGTTCAGGCATTGAACCTGATGTCGGTGCTGAATACCGGCATCAGCCACACCATGATTGATGGTGCACTTTTCCAGCCCGAAGTTGAGTCCAGACAGATCATGTCGGTTCCAACGATATACCTGAATGGTGAAGTATTCGGTCAAGGCCGGATGACGGTGGAAGAAATTCTGGCCAAATTGGACAGCAATACAGGACAGAGGCAGATCGAGCATATCAACGCCAAAGCTGCTTTCGATGTACTGGTTGTAGGTGGCGGGCCTGCCGGTGCATCAGCAGCCATCTACGCTGCCCGAAAGGGAATTCGTACCGGCGTGGTCGTCGAACGCTTTGGCGGTCAGGTACTGGACACCATGGGTATCGAGAATTTCATCTCGGTTAAGGAAACCGAAGGACCGAAGCTGGCCGCAGCACTTGAAGAACATGTGAAAAGCTATGAAGTCGATATCATGAACTTGCAGCGTGCAGAGGCATTATTACCGGCAGATTCAGAGGGTCTGCTGACCGTCAAACTGGCCAGTGGTGCCAGTCTGCGCAGCCGATCAGTGGTAATCGCCACCGGCGCACGCTGGCGTGAAATGAATGTGCCGGGCGAACGCGAGTACCGGGGTCGTGGTGTCGCCTATTGCCCTCACTGCGATGGCCCGCTGTTCAAAGGCAAACGGGTTGCAGTCATTGGTGGCGGCAATTCCGGTGTTGAAGCTGCGATTGATCTGGCGGGTATTGTCAGCCAGGTCACACTGATTGAATTCGACAGTCGTCTGCGTGCCGATGAAGTACTGCAGCGCAAATTACGTAGTCTCGCCAATGTGCGCGTCATTGTTTCGGCACAGACTACTGACGTACATGGTACTGACGGCAAAGTTAACGCTCTCAGCTACCGTGACCGGGGCAGTAACGAAATACACCGCATTGGACTGGAAGGGATATTCGTGCAGATCGGTTTGCTGCCTAACACAGACTGGCTGAAGGGCTCAGTTGCCCTGAGTCCGCGAGGGGAAATTGAGATCGACACCAGAGGTCAGACATCGTTGCCCGGCGTATTTGCTGCCGGTGATGCGACCACCACGCCTTACAAACAGATCATCATCGCGATGGGTGAAGGTTCAAAAGCCGCACTCGGAGCTTTTGATTACCTGATCCGAAGCTCCAGCCCATCTGAAAAGGCCAGTGCCGCCTAGTAAGCTCACATGAGTAACGGTTGAATAATGCAACCGTTACCCATGTACTGCGCAGCACGTTGAGCAACTGGTTAAGACGATAGTTCTGCCCTACTTTTTAGGCAGGAATCTTTTAGTGGAGTCTGCATCACAGTCGCTTGGATACATCTTCATTTGAGGTGAGTGAATCAATTGCCTGTGATGCAAAAGCGGTTTTGCCAGGTATTCCGGATCCTCAAGCATAAAATCGACATCGATATGCGTGCCATCCTTTGTCAACTTGTACTTTTCCACGACATGCTTCTGCCCACCAGAAGGCACACCAATCTGATAAGGCGATCGGTGATCAGCGAAATTAGCTGTATCCACCACCAGCGTATCTCCTTCCCAGTGACCAATAGAATGACCTGTTGCAAACCGCACACTGGGGTCAGGATGTTTGCGACCATCCATATAGATAGTGCGTAATTCGTTAAACCATTCACTTCTCATTGTAATGATTTTTTCATCCGGCTTGATTTCGAACTCCAGCAGATAAGAACCCGAAGAAAGCAGCGCAGATGGTGTCGGCCTGCCGACGCAAGTCGCCTCCGGATTATCAGCAGACAATGGGTTAAAGGCTGCTTGGGCGGCTTTGCCTTTATCATTCAAAGTGAGCAAGGCACGGAAGAAACCGTCAAAACCGCCTGGGTAGTTCTTAACTGTAGAACGATCCGTGAGCCATCTGCCAGCAAGACTGGTGGCGGGAGGTGTGGTGGCAGGCACTCCTTCAACAGCAGCGAGTTGCAATCCACCCGCCTTATCGACGGACTCCAGAATGCTGTAATGCCTGCCATCCTGTGCGGGATGAGCACGCACTGTCACCTTGTCACCGGGCAATAACGTGGTACGCGACCAGCCACGTCGGGAGAGAATATTGGTAGCCCCCATCTGCACTTCCCACTGCACCACCTTTCCGCCCTGCTGCGACTCGACGACGAAGTAGGCATGTGGGTTTGTCCATACAAATTGCTTTACTGTTCCTTCGAACGCGACAATCGAAGTCATGTCCACACCCGCATCACTATGATGTGCGCTTACGGTTGATCCCAAGACCACAGCTGCGAGTACGGTTAGCGTAGTTGACTTTATATTCATAAAAATTATGTCCTCGGTACTGAAAGCAGGTTCAATGTGTGCTCTTCCACTGTGAAATCAATTTTCGGGCTTCATCTAACTGCTCGGGAGTCATCTTTGCCACCAAGCCTGCCTCAAGTTTCTTCGCACTTTCATCATTCTGTTCAGCAGCCAGCTTAGCCCATTTATACGCCTGTACATTGCTCTGAGGAACCCCTTGGCCATTAGCATATCTGGTTGCCAGACCTGACTGGGAGAGTGAATAACCCTGATCTGCAGCCAGCATATTCCACTTCAGACCTTCTGTGTCATCACGGGCAGTACCCTCCCCCTTTTCCAGCATTGAGCCGAGGAATGCCTGCGCCCATGCATCGCCCTTGACGGCCAGCGGTCTGACCACTGCCAACGACTTGGCAAAGTCATTATTCACATATCCATCGAACCACTTGTTGATTTCTGCTTCGGCGGCTTCTGCCTTCTTAACGCCATCCGGCTGGGAAATCAAGGCATAAAAATACTGTGCACGTGCATAGCCCAGCTCTGACGAACGCTTCCACAACCTGGTGGCTTCGGCAACATCCTTCGGGACACCCCGACCGGCAAGATACAGTCTACCCAGATGGAACATGGATCCCGGCACTCCCTGATCTGCATTTCGCTTGAACCATCTCGCGGCTTCAGCATCATCCCGAGCAACACCACAGGCATAGGCATACATCAGGGCGGTTCTGGCCTGTGCAGCCTCATGCCCTTGCTCGGCAGCCTTTCGATACCATTTTGCCGCTTCCACATCGTCTTCGGGCGCCGCAGCATTACCCCGGCCATAGATCACACCCAACTGATATTGCGCTTCGGCATCTCCCTGATTGGCCAGCTGCAGCAGGATGGGCATTGCCTGAGCGAAGTCGCGCTTTCCCAGCGCTGCACGAGCATCGTCCATTGTGGCGGCAAAAGATATTGATGAGAGAAATACCATAAGCAGCACATAGATACTTTTAATCATGATGACGCTCACTGTTCAGAAATTCACAATATGCGGATATCGAGTGACTCAGCCACTTTGACCAGCTGGGCGCCCAGATTCAAATCAGGCATGACCAATCCACCGATCAACCTTGGAACCATCAAACTGAACACACCCCGCGCCTATCCTACGCCAGCATCAGGCGATGCGTCTCGATCTCAGCAGGTTGTGTAATACCATTACCCAGCCGCCGTAAAATACCGTCATGAAGGTCGTACACCAGCGCATGGACGGCAATTTGCTGACCACACCCCCAAGCATCCTGCAAGATGGTGGTTTCAGCAACATTGATAGCCTGCTCCAGCGCATTCAGTTCGCACAATCTGTTCAGCCGTGAACGATCATCCTGCAAGGCAAACATGCCGGTCTGATTGCGTTGATATACATCCTGTACATGGCGCAGCCAGTTGTCGATCAGCCCCAGCTTCTGACCACGCAATGCAGCATTCACACCACCACAACCATAGTGACCACAGACGATAATATGTTCTACTTTCAGCACCTCCACCGCGTACTGAATAACAGACAGACAGTTAAGATCACTATGCACTACAACATTGGCCACATTGCGATGGACAAAAATTTCACCGGGTAGCAGACCCAGAATCTGATTGGCAGGTACGCGGCTGTCAGAACAGCCAATCCACAGAAATCTTGGAAATTGCTGGCTTTCCAGCTTGGTAAAAAAATCCGGCTGGGCTTCGGCCGTCACTCTGGCCCAATGACGGTTCTGTTGCAGCAAACGATCCAGTTCGTCCTGAGCAGGTGAATGGTTATCATGGGACATGGGTTCTGAACCTCAAAGGAAAAATTTGGCACCCGCCACGCCTGTGGATTGTAATGAAGTCCAGCAAAGCAAGCGACCCATTCAACAACAGCCCTATCAAGGCTGATAAGTCACCTTCAAGATTTGCCCCACATGCAGACTGGACCCCGCCCCGCTTCTGATAATCATATTCTGACCAAAGGTAACGCCCCGGAGCGCTGGATTGCGGCGATATTTCATCAATGTCGCAAACGGTTCGGTACCTGGGATCTGACCGGTCATCTGATCAATAGTCGTAATCTTGCAACGCGTACACGGCTTCACAACACGCAGTGACAACTCAGCGCCACTTAATTCATGAAGACGATCTTCTTCATAAGCATCCAGGCCATCAAGAACAAGATTGGGACGAAAGCGATTCATCGGCAATGGATTGACCATTCGAGAGTTTAGATCAGTCAGTGAAGCCTCACTGATGGCCAGAATCGGAAATCCATCAGAGAACTGATTGGGAGCATCCAGCTCACCGGTCCAGTCATGACTACTCAGCCGTGATTGACTGTCATCGAATCGCGCCAGACGTACCGTCGCCCCCAGAAACTCAGAAAACCATGCGGCTGCCTGATCACCCTCATCAAATGCACTGCAGGTATCTTTCCAGACAGTAACCGTTAATCCATGCGTAACGGATGCACCTGATACTGTCAGCTCCGGCATCCCCGGCGCCCGAATCACCAGACCCGACCCATCAATGACCGGCTCAATGAGCGCCATTCTGGCAATCTCTCGTTGCGTGACAAAACGACCCTGTTCATTCACCACCATCCAGCGGCGGTCATTGGCCAAACCGGTATTCAGCACCGCAACACTGTCAACTGCGATTCCACGGCAGGATTTGATCGGATAGATATACAGACTGCTGACTTTTGCTGAGTTCATGGCAAATCCCTGGATATTTCATACGTAACAGATAACACCCTATGTTTCATGTCGGGTATATCAAGCTGCACTTGCACTGATAATCTATCAGGCGCTTCACGCTGGTATCTTTCAATGATATTCAAGCCTTGAGCCGAATCTTCTGAATGAACCACAAACACATTGCCCTGCCATCCGGATTCCACTTTCATGGTGGCGTAGCTGGTCACCAGCAAACTGCTCATACCAGTTTCGAAGCGTCTGGGTGCTGATGAATCTGGTAACAGTTCAATGCGGTTAGAAGTGTGCACAATTCTCAACTTCATAACGGGCACTACGGCATTTAGCAATTCCTCCTGCTGCCGCTGCTGGTCGCGTTCCTGCCAGTTATTGATTGCAGTAGATGGACAGGACTGTGCAGATACGGATGACGAAGCATTATCTCCAGCAGAAGCGATACTCCTATCCGGGCCACAATAACGACTTCTGCTTTTCAATTCTTTCTGGATCAGTCTGGTATGAGCCTGATCCAGCTCTTCGTGCAGAGAAACCATGATGGCATCGCGCTGTGCCGCTGGTAACTGCCATTGACCATTCAGATCTGTTGGATTTTCTGGGGCCGGCCGCAGCGGCATGCTGCACGCGCCACATGCCAGCACGATCAGGACCGGGAAAAGACCAGCCCGGAGGATGCATGTGACCCGATCGACAGTTATCTTCAATGACATTGACAAAACCCGGTAATTGGAAAAAATCACCCCTGCCTCTCTCAACTTATAACCAGACAGGCCGTAATTCAGGACAAGCAATCAAGGGCCTATTGTTACGCCCACAGGCTATTTAGTAAATCCAATTAACTGACTGCGAGGATCTGCGGAAATGAACTTTAAATTGAAAATACTCGGAGCGCTTGTGCTGTGCGGCATGATATCTAGTCCAGCCATGGCGGATGTGAACTTTGCAACTGCCATGCGCGTTGGCTCATTCGGTTATGGCGCTGACTTTGATGTGGGACTTACCAAATCAGTCAATGTCCGGCTCGGCTACAACACCTTCAGCCTGAGCAGAACCATCAATGACACTGACGTTACCTACGATGGCAAATTCAAGATCGGTGCGGCTTCTGCTATTTTAGACTGGCATATATTCAATGGTGGTTTTCGCCTCTCTGCGGGCGCGGTGCAAAAGGGACCGAAGGTGGATGTAGTTGGCAAACCTGCAGCGAGCGGTACTTTTGAATTTAACGGCAACACATACCAGGCATCTGATATTGGTTCAGCCAACGGCACCATCAAAATGGGTGACTCAACGGCTCCCTATGTTGGTATCGGCTGGGGAAACACGGTAGACAAAGAAGATCGTATTACTTTTCTGCTTGACCTGGGCGCTATTCATACTGGATCACCAAAAGTTGACCTGAATTTCACCTGCACTTCTGTAATACCCGGAACCTGCTCAACATTCAGTCAGGATATTGCAGCTGAAAAGGCTGACCTGGAAAAGAAAGCGAAGAAATATGAATGGTATCCCGTGTTCAATCTGGGACTTGCAGTTCGATTCTGATCAGATGGGCTAAACGAGTCGGGCGGTACTGCTGCCGCCCGATTTTAATTCTGTTGTCAGGTTGATCCTTGCAAGCCCTGACCAATACCGTTGACTGATGCCAGCAACGCCTGCAGCAACTCCTGATCCTGCCTGCCAGTAGCACGCCAGCGAGCCAGCAGATCCACCTGCATCAGATGCATTGGATCAAGATATGGATTTCTGAGACGAATGGCACGCTGCATAGTCTGCTCTGCATCCAGCAGAAACGCACAACCCTTCAGACGTAAAACCTGCTGCCTGGCCTGCTCATATTCCTCGCGAATCAGCTGCACTACCGGGCTGAACTCGCTGCCTGCCAGCTGATCATAAAATGCCGCAATGCCCAGATCGGCACGCGCCAGCCCCATTTCAACCTGATTGACGAGCTGCTCGAAGAAATACCAGCGAGCGAACATCTGCGACAGTAATTCATCACCAAACTGCTGACTGGCAGCCGCCAGTGCTGTACCGGCACCAAACCAGCTGGGCAGCATGTAACGGCACTGTGCCCACGCATACGCCCAGGGAATAGGACGGGTGCTGGCAATACCTGTAGGCGTTTCGCGGAATAATCCTTGTGATCCGATCTGCATACGCTCAATTACATCTACCGGCGTTGCCAGCCGGAAGAACTCATAAAATTTCGGATTACCGTACACCAGGCCACGGTACTGTTCACCACTCACACGAGACATCAAGTCCATAGCTGAACGCCATTCAGGCGCCACCTGTTCGGCTGCATGTACTCCGGCTCGCGACAGACTCAGTGCATTGAATGCCTGCTCGAATACCCGCAGCGCAATGGGCCGCAAACTGTACTTGTCATGCAGTAATTCACCCTGTTCGGTCATACGAACACGTCCGCGTACCATGCCATCCGGCATGGTACGCGTCAGCGTCTCAACCAGTCCGGCATTGCGACTGGAGGTATTTCCTCTGCCGTGAAATATGGTCAGATCCACTTTTGCGGCCTGTGCTGCGGCCAGCAGAGCCTCCTGCGCCCTTCGTAAAGACCACTGAGACGTAACTGTGCCGGATTCCTTACTGCTGGCAGAATACCCCAGCATGACAAACTGATGATTTCGCCTGCCAATCAGATGCTGCTGATACACCCTGGTCCGGAACAACTCGGACATGATCTCGCCGCACTGCTGCAACTCAGCTTCTGTTTCAAACAGCGGTGTCACATCTATAGGCACATCACCTGTACCCCGATCCACACTGTCTGCCCAGCGCGCAAGCAACAGCACAGAGAGGACATCATCCGCACCAGCTGGCGCACTGATTACAAACGGGCCGATCGCATCTGCGCCATGCCGGTGGCGACATTGCGAAATACTTTCAAACACCCACAGAGTGCGCTTACCAGAGGGATCCAGCGCTCTGGAAGGCCCTTCATCGTTACTTATAGCCGCACTCAGACGGGAGATGCGCTGACTGGAACTCAATTCTTGCCATGTGTCATCAGCCAGTCCGTTAGCAATCACCTGACGATGCACATCCGAGTGCTGGCGAAGATCCAGTGTTGCCAGATGAAAACCAAATGTACGAATTCGCCGGATCAACCGCTTTACGTGAAACAACCCAGCATGCTGCCCTCTGTTCTGAATCAGGCTGTTGGCAATTAACTGAATATCACGCAGGAATTCACCGGCAGATTCGTAATGATTATGCCTGCCCTCATAGCTGGCACGCAGACGCTCAGTCACCTGACCGAGAAACACACGATAGGGCATGAAATCCTGTCGTATGGAATTAAGGGTGTGAGTTGATGCCAGCATGACGGAGTATGAATTGATGCGGGCCTGCAACTCGGACGAAATACCAATGCGACTGGTGCTCTGCGATAACAATTCCGAAAGCTGCTGACATTCAAGAAAGTAGCTGTTGATGATTAACTGATGATGCCGTGCGATGGTTTCACGAATGCTTTTTGCATTGACGTCCGGATTGTTATCCATGTCACCACCCACCCACGAACCGAAGCGGATGATCTCTGGTGCTTCAAAACCGATGGCCTGATCGCCATATACCCGAAGCGCCGCCGCTTCTATTTCCTCATAAAAAACCGGGATGATCTTGTAGATAACTTCCACAACGAAAAACAGCACATGCTCACGCTCATCGGCAACCGTAAGCCTTTGCCGGGAGTTATCAGCAGTCTGCCAGCCGGTCGTCACCTCAGCACGCACACGTTCCCAGTTAACGCGCGCTTCATTTGAGCTAACCGGCAGATCAAGCCGGCTCAACAATAGTTCTGCAATCAATTTCTGCTTGCGCAGGATAGTTCGACGCTTGGATTCAGTCGGGTGTGCCGTCATCACCGGCTCAATCCAGATTTCCTGCAGTAGCTTCTTTACATCTTCAAGCTGAAGTCCTCTGTTTTTCAGTTTAAGCAGCGCTTCATCGATACCACCGGGCTGGCCACTGCTGCTTTCATTTATATACTGGCGGCGGCGACGGATGCGGTGCACCTTTTCAGCCATGTTGACCATCTGAAACCAGGTTGAAAAGGCCCGCACCAGATCCCGGGCCACACTCGCCTCACGTCCGCGGGTTCGTAAAGACAGTTCAACACCCGCCTCTGCATCGCCATCACGCCGGTTCAGTGCCGCCTGCCGATCTCCTTCAACGGCATCAAACAGGGCGCTATCACCCTGCTCCAGCAGAACTTCTCCAACCAGCTCACCCAGAGAGTGAACGTCATCCCGGAGTGCGACATCTTTAAGGGGAAACTTGACTGTTTGGCGTGCCATGATAGTTCGCTGTTATATGCAATTGCAGCGGCTGCAATCAGAGTCATTGGATCATGTAACCTGACGCAGCCATCAAGGCAGCAAGTTTAGAGGCTGACAGCGATCTAATCCATCGCTGTGATGGAATCAGCGGGCATCAGCCGGCAGGGAAAAACTCGATTGGATAGGTCACTTCTGCAACCCCCACATCCTGAGCCGGGAAATGGATTGACTTGATACGCACAACCAGCTTCCCTTCCAGCTCAGGATTTGCCAACTCGCTGGACACGATCTGGCAGCTGGTAACCTCTCCACCTGGAGCAATCACCAGTTTGAGCACAACCTTGCCCATCAGGTCAGGGTTAGTGCGCAATGCTCTGGTATACAAAGCGAAAACAGCCCCCTTGTTGCTGTCCAGAATCTGCAGCACATCGCTCACATTGCGCGAGCCCTTCTTGTTTGAAGTTCCACGCTGTATCTCAGGCTGGTTAGCCGCTCCTATGGCGCTGGTGACCTGCGTCGTGGTGTGATTAGCCAGCTCACCACTGCTACCGCCATATCCTCTGCTGAGGGCTGCGGAGTTGATACCGCCGCTACCTTTGCCCACATTCGAAGTCACCATATTCCGTTCAGAGCGGGTTTCTGCTACCGCGCTGCTCAGATTCTGGTTCTGCTGAGCCTTGGTTACAGCCGTGTTGTCATGCAGGTCATTCAGGACATCGAAAGCCTTGAACGCAGCTTTAGCTTGTTTGCGTGCCTGCTCGGTGCGATCCGGTGCTGGTTTCGGCTCAACATTTACCTGTTTATCTACGGGCCGTGGAATTTCCTTTTCTTTTTCAGGCTCGACTGGTTTTGGAGGCGGAGGTGTAATTTTCTGCTCGATTACCAGCTTGACCACACGCTCGGGCAATATCGGCTTTGTGGACTTTGCTTTTTCCGGAAGCGGCAGCAATGGAATCACCAGCGCAAATACAGCGAACACGATCAAACAATTACGAATGATCTTGCGGAAGCGCTGCTCTACTTCGGCACTCGGGGACCAGGGTAGATCATACTGACGGTAGCAAGGAGCCAATGACATTCTGATACCTTATGCCGCTGTGTCACGTTCCAGCACAGCAAGCGATACCTTTCCGTATTTTGCTTCAGTACAGGACTGCATGATTTTCTTGAGAACGGTATAGGGCAAATTCTTATCGCCCAGAATAGTCACTTCACGCTCAGCCACAGTATCCTGATCTGCGGTGGCAAGTACCCGGGCTGCCTGGTCACTCAGCGAGCGTTTTAATGGCTCCACAATATTGTCAGTGCTGGCAAGCACATCTGCCATCGTGACCACTGACTTCCCATCTACCAGCACTTCATCCTTGGTAATCATGACCACAATGGTTTCATGTGGTTTGATTGAAGAAATGGACTGAGGGATTGAAATGTTTCTGGTATTGGGCAGGATATCGACATCCGCCGTATGAACCAGCAGAAACACCACCAGTATTGTCAGCATGTCAATAAAGGGCACCAGCGCCATATGGCTGTCGCCCGTATGCTGGCGCTTGCGATGACGTTTCAGTCGATACGGAATCATGTAGGCGCATCTCCGACTGAAACTTCGGGAAACAGCTCTGTCTGAGTACCGGCCTTTTCCTTGGGCACATAGACACGCACAGCGTCCATCACATGCACCAGCGTGTCATAACTGACATCAGGTTCCAGTAACACGCTGGCATCCTGCCTGTCCTGATACTTGGACTTTACCAGCAGCAGATATTCTGAAAGGCCGCGCACATCGTAGCCGGCCGGCGTATTGGGAAGACTTTTCAGTACACCCTGATTTCTGTCCGTAACATCAATGACAGCCTGCCGTACCACCACTTCAAGCTGCAATCCCTTGGGCAGGTCGGGCACAGCAGCATTGGCAGCCGGAAAATTCAGCTCAAGAATGCTTGTGCGGGTAAATACCGCAGAAAAAATCAGGAAGAAAACCAGGATGACCATCATGTCGATCATCGGCACAACGTTCAGTTCATGTCGCCCACGATAGCGCATGTGATTGCGCTTGACGCGACCGGCAGACTTGCTGGACATGAATCAGGCCGTCCCACGCGCAGGAGTGGCTGGCCGATTCGCTGCAACAGCCGATTCACCGCTGCTGGAGTCACCACGCAGCTCCACAACCGAATTGAGAAACTTGACCGAAGCAATTTCAAGACTGTCAATCAGGCGTGTCGCTTTGGTTTCAAGGAACATGTGACTTAGCAGCAAAGTGATCGCACATACCAGACCGGAAGCAGTGTTGTTCATGGCAACGGATATGCTGGCAGCGAGCAGATTGGCTTTTTCTGCGGGATTGGCTGTAGCGATGGCCGCAAAGGCCGAGATAAGACCAATGATGGTGCCGAGCAAGCCGGTCAACATACCGATGTTGGCCATGGTTGCCAGATAGTGGGTACGATTTTCAATGCGTGGAATAATTTCCAGCATGCTCTCATCCATTGCCCGCTCAACATCATCACGACGTCGGGCATGAGCCAGTCTGGCAATACCATAATTCAATACCGTAGCAATACTGGCTTTGGAATCGGAAGTCAGGCTAAGCACCTGCTTGAAATTGCCCACGCTCAAATACGGCACAATCTGTGACCATAGCGCACTGTTCTTCTGTGTTTCCTTGGTCAGGTACACAAAGCGCTCGATGGCGATAGCCACACCGACTACAAATATAAAAGCCAGCGGATAAAGAAAGAATCCGCCGCCCTTGAAGAAATTCACAATAAACGTATATAGCTCGCCCACAGTTTGTACCTCGTCAGCCGCTGTTCGCGACCACAGATTCTGACCAATTTAAATTTTCAGTCCGCGATCCAGCTCTCATCCTGCCGGATTTTTATCATCACTTTTTATCACCAGTGGTAGACGAAGGTCGTCTTTGTATATCGGCAACCGGCACATCTTTCTCGGCAACGGCCCGGTAATACTTGAGTTCACGCTGGAAAACCTCACGATCAAGTGGCTTCAGTGCCTCGTCCAGCAGGGAATTGAATGGCTGTCCCGGCAGATCACCCGGCGAAGCGGCCTTCCACGGCACAATATACATAACCTTGGGCAATTCACGGTTACCGGTGACCAGGGTCGGATCCAGCACCAACCTGTCCTCTGATTTGGGGTCATTGGTTCTGGTGATGGAATGCCCCTTTCCTGATCCGGATTCACTCTGCTGAGATAGCGCACTTTTGCTATTAACAGGAACAACAGGCGGCTGGATGTCTGCTCCTCTGGCAATCCCTGAAGCAAGCATCAGAATAAAAAACAGCTTTCTCAACTTCATGGCTGAGCTCCAGTAGAAGCAGCTTTACCATTCAATTCACCAATTCTGCCTTTAATATCCTTGATCCAGGCTGTCACCTTGGTATCAGGCACCGTCAGCAAGCTCTGATAAGTTTCATATTCGTGAATCGCTTTCTCAGGGTTCTGCAAATATACGTCCTGCAGAATGGCCAGATTAAAGTGTGCCTGCGGGTAATTTGAATCTGCGGCGATCGCTGCGAGATATGCTGTTTCCGCATCCTTCAGCTTGCCTAGATTGCGATAACTGACACCCAGATTTGTATACACAGCTGGCGAATCCGGTGCCCGCTCCAGCGCACGCACAAAATATGAAACCGCAGATTCATGGCGATTCTGCTTCTGCTCCATCAATCCGAGATTGATCAAGGGGCTGACCAAGGTGGGATAGCGAAGAGCGAGCTCCTGAAATGTCAGACTGGCCTGATCCATTTCCCCTGCCCGCAAGGCCCGCATGGCTTCATCAAACTGGGCTTGCCCGGCGGATGGCACAGACGCTGGTGCCGATTCTGAAACAGCAGCAGCGTTTCCAGTGGTGGCTAATGAATAAACCAACATTGCTGTACACAACATGCGACTACACCACATGAATGGTTGATTATCATTGAAGTGCATTAACATACTCGCCACTCAATTCGGCTCGTGCATAGCGTGCCGGAACCAGTTTGACTAGAGCTGCATAGCTCTTCTGGATCCAGCCATCATAAATACCTGCACTGGCATGATGAAGGTTAGTCTCATGCAGAGCTATAGCCTTTTCTTCAAATGGAAATGCCTGCTCTTCCAGTAAAACCTCGTATTGTTCGAGTGCATCCGCATCCAGCTGTTTCGGACGCTCAGAAGCCAGCAAATCCGCACCCATCTGTCGATACATCTCCGCCATACCGTAGGTCGCTTCGGTGGTGACATCAGCGATCTGATAATCGAGTGCCTGTCCATAGGCTGTTAATGCTGCTTCCATGGCCGCTCGCTTCAATTTCAAAGATTTTGACAATGGTGCGGCAAGCCTGATGGCACTGAACTTATCCACCACTGGCTGCAACAATTCAAGTGAGGCATGCGCAGCGAGATATCTGCTGCGATCAGTCCGCTCAGACCCGGCCTGGCGATCTGCTTTCACAAGCTCCCTCAACCAGCGCGCCTGATTCTCAGAGTCCTTATTCATAACTGCCAGCTCTGCCAGATGCTGGCGGGCTTCGATCGAATCGCTGAATGGCCGAGGATAGTGCGTGACGTAACCAGTATAGACACTTGTTGCGTGCGCCCCTGCTGTCTGATCTCCCTTACCTGCCGCCTGAAAGTAGATATCCGCCGCCTGCAACTGAGCGACCCTGCGAACCTCCACTGTCTCGGTACCACGAGAAGCAATACGTTCATATTCAGCCGCGGCATCCATGTTTTTGCCAATTTGATGATACCCGACCGCGAGCTTCTTACCTGCTTCCGCCTCAAGCTCATGCCCCGGATGTTCACGCCTGAACTGCTCCAGAACCGCCACTGCTCTGGGCCATTGATCGAGATTGATCAGGATGGTCGCCGCATCAAATTCAGCATTTGCACTGATTTTTGAGGCAGGAGCCAGCACCGCAACCCTGAGATAATCATCAACAGCAGCGAGATTGTCGCCATCTTTCTGTTTCGCCTCTGCCTGACGGTAGATCGAAGCTGCGATGCGCTCACTGATCGCTGGCATATCAGCATCATTACTGGCCAGCAGTTGCCTGACTTGTATATAAGCCACCTCCGCTTCCTGATAACGCCCGAGATCAAACAGTGAATGCGCGAGCAATGTAGCAGCAGTACGCCGCTGCTTCGAATCAATCGCCGGTTGATACGAAAGCAACTGTTGAGCTAGAGCCACTGTTCGATCAAATTCATTCAATGCAAACAGATCTTCTGCCGCCTTGGTCAATACGGGAACAGACTGAATATCATCCGGATAAGTGGTAGCAAACCTGATCTCACTATCTATGAATTCGTGATGCGACCTGTCTCTATCATCGCCACTCAATTTCAATTCTTGCTTCTTGTAGGCAACCAGCGCCGCATAGCCGGCCACTGCTGACCTGGCATGAACAGGGTAGTCATACGCAGTATGCAGGTACTCACGCACGGCCTCTGCGTATCGTCCGGAATCAAACAGCAATTCCGCCAGCAGGAATCGGTGCTCCGGTGCCTGTACGTCATCTGGAAATGATTCAAGCAGAGTGCGATACCAGTGTGTAGCAGCAGAATAATCTGTTTCCTTCTTCGTCTTGCCGGACTGTGCATGGTAATACTGAGCCAGATCAAGAAGGTTTTGCTGTAATTGCGCTGCCACATCAGGCGCTTCTGATGGCTTGCGGCCAGACCAGAACGACTTATCAAATGCATATCCCTCAACAAAAGCCTGTTTTGCTTCAAGCACTTTGGACGGGAAACCACCCTTCTGATAAGCATCAATTGCACGCAGCAGCAAGGCAGGCGCCTGCAGCGCATCAGGATTCAGACGCGCATAAGCAGAAAAGGCCTGCGCCGCATCCTGATAGCGCTCCTTCTCCATGTAAAAGTCACCCAACCCTGTGTAGAGCTGGTAAGCATAGGGTGTATCACCATGCGCAGCCAACATGGCTGTAATACTGTCCGCCCCGTTTTCATCTGTGGCCATCACCGCGAGAACATGAAGAATATCGTCTTTCATCTCATGCTCGGCACGTGACAGCGAAGAATCATCGCGCAGTCGATTCTGGCTCAATAACAGACGATCCAGTTCAGCCATGAAACTGACGGCGCTGTCATCAACCTTGCCTTGCTTGAACAATGACCACCCCTGCTTGTACAAGGCCTGATCATGGAAAGAAGTAGCAGCGGCAAGCCTGACGACTGCTGCGTAGGCATCGCTCGCCTCTGAATAGCGCTTAGTGCTAAACAGTATTTCACCACGGCGAAACTGGGATTCACCGTACCACCGGGAACTGGGAAACTGCTTTACCAGCTTATCCAGTGCATTCAGCGCCTTGGCTGGCTTTCCGGCGGACTCATATGCGCGCGACAACTGATAAAGCACGATATCTGCATGACTGTAATCCGGGTAAACCGCCAGCAGTTTTTCATACAGAGCAATCGACTCATTCAATCCACTAACTGGTATGCCTTCAGCCTGTGAGTCAATCTGACTTTCTTCTGTTGTTTCAATATTCAAGTCAGCCAGACGACGCATCGCTTCAACACGCAAACCCGGATCGGCGCTCTGTAATTCAAGAAAGTGGCGGTAGGCCTGTGCTGCCTGTTCACGATCTATCCCGCTTACTGAATTGGGCGCCACCTCAATACGCTTGCCAGAAAGCGACTGCAAGGTGGGCTCATTTCTTTTCTTTTCAGCCGCGTACACCTGATGCAGAAAGCCAACCAGCACTACCGCAACAAGCAAAGCCTTCCGTCCATGCTGATAGATCATTGCCCTGCTCCTTCAGGTTGAGCAGACAACTCACCATCAGTAACCGCAGCGTGATCATAGATGGAAGCGAGCGCGAACTGCGCCTGTAGAGCATACTGACTTAGGCGTAACTTTTGTTCTTCCAATTGTGCAATTGCCAGACGCTCCAGAAGATTCCGCTGCGCCTCATCACTTTCCTTGCAACGGGCAAGCATTGCCTGCAACCTGGGAGCCATTTCTTCAACTCTTTCTGAGTATCTCTCCGTGCGCTGCGGTACCTGCTCCATGGCGCGATCAAGCAAGGTATGTCGTCGTCGCGCTTCCTTGGTAGCCACCGTCAGCTCACGGACCTGCTTCTGCTCAGCCCACAAACGCGCCTTGAAGCTGCTGCTCATATTCCAGTACAGCACGCCCCGGAGCAGATTAACCTTGTTCTTCATTTCCATGACTGCCGCATCACCAGAATCAGCTGAGTTCAATACCGTATCAAGCTGATTCACACGACGCCATGCACTCTGCTCATCAGTTGTACCCAGACTGACAACATCCTCAACACGGGCGATGGCATTAACCCTGGTTTCCAGATCAATTGTTTTTTCTTCAATCGCAGCGAGATCAACACCATCAATATATTTATTAACCTTTTCCGTACGCTGATCAAATGCCAACTTCCTTGCATCAACCATATCCTGAAATGCCTCAACGCTTTGCGTCCAGTTCAGCAAATTTCGTCGCATCAGCTGCAAATCCTGATAATTCCGCAATGCCTCCTTGAATGAATTGGAAGCCATCAGGTCATACAGATATCGTGATTCTGGCGCATCAGGCACCGTACTCAATTGCCAGCCCCAGCCGCTCTGATCACTGTGAGCACCTTCAAGCACCGCTTTCAGAAAGGTTCCATTTCGGATGGATTCAATAGATTCGTCTACGTTTTTAATTTCCAGCTGAAATGAATCAATTGCCGTTTTGTAGAAATCCGACGCCTCTTTTTCAGCCCCAAGATGTGCATAGGCAGATGGAATCGCCAGATAGGACTCCTGAACTGCTGAATCCAGCAAACTTCGCTGCCTGAGTTCCTCCAGCGGAACCAGTGCCTCATTGTATTTACCCGCAATGGACTGCGCCCAACCCAACCCCAATAACGCCTTGCTCGAAAACGGGCCGTTCAACCTGACTCTTTGCAGGGCCTGCTCTGCCTCATCGATCCGGCCCGACTTGATCCAGACCAATCCCACAGCAAGATTTGCCTTATCGCGCAATGCCAGCAACTCTTCACTATCAGATAAAATAGTTCCCAACTTGTTCAATATCAGCACAGCTGAATCTGTCTTTCCCTGACGCATCAAGGCTACGCCGAGATTATATTGGGCATAAGCCAGCCAACTTGAATCCTTCTTCTTTAGCTCCAGCCTCTGCAATAAGCTGGATGCCTCTTCATATCGCTCCTGCTGCATCAAAACCTGCGCCAGAAGTGATTGCCGCTCAGCCTCCATATCACCGATATTTTCTGCTCTTATAGATCGCAATGCATGCTCTGATTCGCTCCAGTAACCCCGCTGATACCATATCTTGGCCAGATAAAACCAGGCGCGATCACTTACAGACTCATCAACGTTGTTATTCAACAGAGACTGAAAAATCCGTCCCGCCTCAACATGCTGACCAAGCGACAAATACAACGCCCCTTTCAGTAATTCAGCTTCTGCCTGATGGTTTGCCACACGCCCAAGGCTGATTGCCGCATCCAGGTGAATGAGCGATTGAAAATAGTCGTCCTGAAAAAAATAAAACAGGGTGTCGCCGTAATACAAATCGCGCACAGACATGGGAACGCTCATCAATGGCCCACTGGCTGGCACCTCCGCCCTCACTGGACATACCACTATCCCGCACACCAGAATCACCAGCGCGCGAAGAATAGAAGTATTGAAACAGAAGCACTTCATTTTATTCTGTGGAAATACAACAGTATCTTGACCGCCGTTATTCCCAGTCCTTCACGATAAACTCCGGCTGCTCTTTGACCTGCTTATCGGATATTTTCAATTCCAGATATTTTGCCCCCACTCCTTTACTGAACTTTATTGAAGCACCGCGTTTATAGTCACGCTGGTTCGGGCCTTTCCCGGAAAAAAACGCCACCAGTTCATGGTCGCCGACCTTCAGATTTCCGACATACAATCTTTGCACCCCACCCTTGAGCAAGGCCCCTGCTTCACGGCTGGTATACAGGTAGCTTGAAACCTCCTTGTTATCCAGTCTCAAAGTCACCGTATCAAGTCCGAAAAAGGCGCCCACATCCATCGAAACAAAGACTGCAACCTGAGTATCAGCCGGATAAAGCAATTCCTCTTCAAGAACAAACAGCTCCCGATTGAGATCCAGAACATCCTTTTTCAAGGTCTGCATATCCTGATCAATAGTCTTGAATTCAGGCTCCGACACCGCTCCCGCCGCGACATCCTGTGAGTAAGCAGGAAATGACTGCAAACCAGTCAATAGCAGAGAGAAAAAAATGGCATTTTTAAATATCGCATTCATTTGCCAAGGCCCTGTTTCTGGTTGATCATTCATTCAGCAGCTTGTGCAGCTGAGCCGCAAATTCGACTTCATCGCCAGACTGAAATCCCTGATGGGAGTAACGCAGCTCACCATCACGATCCAGCAACACAATTAATGGCATGCTTTCAAGATTAAACGCTTTTCCGGCCGAACTACTTGTATCCAGCAAAATCGGGAAGCGTAATCCCAGACTCTTGGTCATGATTGCAGTTTGTTCTGCGCTATCGCCAACATTAATTCCCAATGTGATCAATCCGGCACGCTGATATTTTTCATCTATGCTTTCCAGCGCCTGCATGGCAAGCCGGCAATCACCACACCATCGAGCCCAGAATCCCAGCATGATCACACTGCCACGATGCTCCGAAAGGCGGATCACTTCCCCCGACAGGGAGCGCATCGAAAATTCTGGGCGCGAAGCTCGAACCATTTCCGAAGCATTGATGCTCGCCCCGTAGAGCAAACAAAACGCATAAATCAACACGCTTGCCGCTGACAGGCTGCAGACCGGATTTCTCATGCGATTGCCATAAATCAAATTCCTCACATTTTGCAGGGCAATTCGTTGCTGCCTATATACAAGCAGGTGGTTGCAGCATCACCCTGACCGTGGAGCAAGCGTGGCTCGATTCAACTTACATTGCAAAATGTCGTGAAATACCGGCAACCCGCCTGACATGCGGTAGTGTGCAGCCTCAACTATACGATTGGATGTGATAGCCAGCACATAATCCAGGCTGAGCAAGCGCCATTCACGGCATGATCAAGAAAAAGGGCGGTGACAATTAAGTCACCGCCCAGCTCGGCCATCGACTGACCTCAGGTCGAGGAAGTTACTTTCGATCCTGCCTAGATCGGTGCCTTGTGAGCAATGATCCCGGAAGAACCCCAATACTTGAACTTGGCCTGAAGCGCCTGACGCTGACTTGCTGTCAGGGAACCAGGAGACAACCGACCAAATTCTGCAGCCTGAGGACTAGAAAGCTCCACCCTCTGGTCGGATATCTCCAATCTGCCGATAGCAGATGCAGTTACGACCAAGAGCAGGCCAGCAGCAACTGAAAATCTTCTTTTCATAAATTGCTCCTATCCACAATCAACAATTTAGCCCGTATCAAGCTACGCGAGGCAGCTTGGTAACACCGCTGACACGCGGCAGCTTGGTTACTTCACTGATACCGGCCACTTGCACATCAACGCGAGGCAGCTTGGTAACGCCATTCACACGTGGCAATTTGGTTACTTCACTGATTCCCGCTACTTGCATATCAACGCGAGGCAGCTTGGTAACACCAACGACTCCAGCGGCCAGAACAGCAGCAACTGAGACCATACCAATCATTAACTTACGCATAACTACTCCAATTGTTATTTGATTAATGGCATTAAAAACAAGCCATTCGCTTGTCATAATAGACCAATTTTTGTCATAAGCTACTGAAAAATGTGAATTCCCACTCACAATGATTGACTGGCCATGATTTCAAAGAGCAGATAAACCATTCTATCGCCATTATATTCAAGTACTTATTTATAAGTTATATTAATATTATTATGTTTGTTTATTATATATATGTTTTTATTAATTTTACTGCCCATAATGCCTTGTATTTGGTTTTTTTTGAATTACCACCCTTGCTCCACTTCACTTTCAGCAAATGAAAGGAATGCCACCGGTTTCGCGACGAATGAGCACCCACGGCTATCATCCAAAACAGAAAATCACACCGATCGCGGCAACTGTGAAAAAACATATCTCGACTTGATTGACCAACTTTGCGAAGGAATGACAAAGATGGCTTCGCCAATCCAGGTCGCGCAATGGCGATGCGACACATGCTGACTTGGCGGTCCTCACGCAACCCGCGCACCAAATATGGAGACAACGCACAGTTCGTGAAACAAAGGCTGAGCGATAATTCTCGGAGCTAACAAGCACCCATCGATACAGGCTTGCCTGACCAACGCGAAGCTGAAACAACCACGGATAATTGACGACAAAAATTCACATGATTTCGAGCTACACTGATTTACCGCTCTCCGCCTGGACGACCTTATTCCATCAAATCATCGCAATAAGCTACAGTGAACAGATAACTGCGATCAGCAAAAGCCCGAAGCCAGTTAGCCCCAGCAAAACGATGCCCAGCACACCAAATGCCGCAGCTTAAGAATGAAAACTGTTAACCCTCGCTGGGCGCGCATTCAAGAGCTGTTTAATCAGGCAGCTGACATGACGCTGGCCGAACGGAGTCTATTCCTCGATCGAGAATGCACAGGGGATGCTCCATTGCGTAAGGAGCTTGATGCCCTGCTTGCAGCGGACGCGGGTCCGCCTGCGGAAATTCATACCAGAAACAAAAACAGCCCTCTTTCCCGATCCGTCAGCCATGCTCTTGATCGGGTCACCCGGGATCGTCGCAATGAAATGATAGGCAGCATCATTGGCGCCTATCGCCTGACTGCCGTGCTTGGTCACGGAGGAGCTGGCACGGTATATCTGGGAGAACGCGCTGACCGGCAATACTCAGCTCAGGTTGCAGTAAAAATTGTGGAGAACTCGTTACTCCACGATGAGGTCTCCAAACGGTTTACGGCTGAAAGACAAATTCTGGCCAGCCTGAACCACCCCAACATCGCCCGACTTCTTGATGCAGGCGAAGCGCGGACCGGGCAACCCTTTCTGGTAATGGAATATGTGCACGGAGAAACAATTGACCGGTATTGCGACAGTCGCACACTTACCCTGAAACAACGCCTGCAATTATTCATCAAGGTATGTTCGGCTGTTCAATACGCCCATCAGAATCTGATCGTACATCGTGACCTGAAGCCGGGAAACATCCTTGTCACTCCCGACGGCACGCCGAAGCTGCTCGACTTCGGTATCGCCAAACTCATGGATGCCAGCGCCAAAGCAGCCGCAGCGGCCGCCGAACCCGGACTGACCCGTGTCAACGACCGGGTACTTACACCCGAATATGCCAGCCCCGAGCAGATTCTCGGACAGAATGTAACAACCGCCAGTGATGTATACGCACTGGGCATCGTCCTGTACGAGCTGCTGACAGGCACGCGCCCCTACCAGGTCCACGCACTCAGCCAGCTGGAACTGGAACGCATCATCTGCGTTATTGATCCAGCCCGTCCCAGCCAGATACTTGAGCAGACGGTTCGCACCCAACCTGACGCGCCGCCACTGGATGTGCTGGCAGTCGCTAACGCACGTCTGACCAATCCGAAGCGACTCAAACAGTCACTGACGGGTGATCTGGACGCCATTATCCTGCGCGCCCTCAGGAAGGAACCGGCACAGCGCTATAGCTCGGTGGAACAATTTGTCGACGACATCACCCGCCACCTGAATCAACAACCTGTCGAAGCCCGTCAGGGCAACTGGCTCTATTACAGCAAGCGTTTTGTGCGTCGCCACATGTTAGGCGTCGTATCCAGTGCCGCCGCCATATTCGCGCTGATTGGCTTTGCAATTTTTGTTTCGATGCAGAACACGGTCATCAGGGAACAGCGGGATCTTGCCACACAGCAAACCGCCCGTGCGGAACACGTCTCTGACTTTATGCTGGAAGTATTCAGCAATGCTGATCCATTCGTTAATCAGGGAAAGGAAATCACCGCCAAACAATTGCTGGAAAAAGCCGGCAGCCGCATTTCAGACGATAATGATCTGCAGCAGCAGCCAGAAGTAAAAGCAAAACTGCTTGAGTCAATAGGTCGAGCTTACCAGCGACAGAATGAGCCGGAACAGGCTATCAAATACCTTGGTAGCGCATTGCAGATACAACGCAAGACTCCCGATAAATATCGGGATTCATTAGCCAAAACCCTGAATTATCTTGGCGATGCACAAGTCCAGAGTGGTAACTATCCAGCGGCAGAATCGATTCTGAATGAAGCCAAGGCTCTGTTCGAAAGAAACAATCAGACGGCAACTTCCAATTACATAGATGTATTGGCAAATATCGGCTCGCTGGAACTCAATCGCAGCAATCCAATCAAGGCCCAGCAGGCTCTGGAATCGGCGCTGTCTCTGGCACAACAGCTTTATGGCAATACCCATCCGGAAACTGCGGAAATTCTGATCAATCTTTCGCAAAGTCTGCTCTGGCAGAACAGACTTGAGGATGCAATCGTTTCTGCACGTGAAGCCGTGGCCATCAGTCACGCCATCCTGCCAGAAACACATCCAGACCGCGCTATGGCTGACTACATACTGGGTGACCTGCTGTTCAGGCAAGGAAAGTTTGAAGAAGCAGAGCCCCTGGTTAATCAGTCGCTCATTACCCAGACTCTGTTATACGGTGAAGGCAATCCTGTACTGGCGAGTACGATTGATACTTTAGCTTTAATCCAGCAAGGACAGGGGAAAATGGCCGCAGCAGAACAAAGCTCCCGCAAAGCACTCAGCATTACCGAGAAAGCACTGGGCAGCGATAATATCAATACGGTCTATTACCATTCTGCTTTGGCAGACCTGCTGCTCAAGGGAAAGAATTATTCCGACGCCGAACAACACGTTCGAACTGCCATGTCAATTCTCGTCAGCACCAAATCGACTGATCATCAATATATGGCTTCAGCTGAGTACATTCTGGCGGATGTACTTTACTCAAGTGGCCGCAGTCAGCAGGCTGAGCCTCTATTACGCAAGAACATTGAACGCTGGCAGCAGAACAAGGCTCCGGCATGGCGCGCCGCCCGCTCTGAAAATCTTCTCGGTTCGGTATTGTTGAAATTGAACCGCGAGTCGGAAGGTAAAGCTTTGCTACAAAGCTCCTACCGCACCCTGCAAACGAAAAACAGTGGCGTGTCTCCCCAAATCATTGCCGATGCCAGAATGCGGCTAGTTCAGGCAGGCTTGCTTCAGTAGATTGGCTGGACGTTGATCTGTCGCAATCAGGGAACTTATAAGTCGGTCACAACGTCTGTTACAGTTGTATCTATGTAAAGTCAGATCAGGAACCGCAATGCCCTCCTTCCGTTCAAGTTTATTTACCTCGTTTTTAATCCTGATGCTGGGAGCAAGCCCCGGCAATGCAGCCGCACTGAGACAGGAAGCGACTCTTCTTAAATCAACTCAGGTTCTTGGGGAATTACTGGTCGCACCAGATCAGAATGTGCCCAACTGGCTGCTGGAGCGCGCCTATGCGGTCGCCGTTCTGCCTGAAGTCGTCAAAGCCAGTTTGATATTTGGAGGACGGCGCGGTTCCGGGGTTATGGTTCTGCGTCAGCCAGATGGCAACTGGAGCAACCCAGTATTCATCAATATCACCGGTGGCAGCTTCGGACTTCAATGGGGAGTGCAATCGACAGACCTGATGCTGGTCTTCACTTCAAAAGCCAGCCTTGAGGGCTTGGTGGGCGGCAAGGTCACTCTGGGTGGAGATGCGTCGGTAGCTGCCGGTCCGGTAGGACGCCAGACAGCGGTTGCAACCGATATCGGCATGACAGCTCAGATCTATGCCTATTCACGCAACAAAGGGCTGTTTATAGGATTGTCATTTGATGGTTCGGCATTGACTATCGATAACAGCGCGAATGCCAGCTATTACAACAAGCCCGGCATTCTGGCCAGCGAAATCACGGCACCCACGGCGTTGCATTCACACGCATCGGCAGAATCGTTTATCGCGATGCTGACTGGAACCCCAGCTAAACCGGCAACACCAAGCCCGACACCTGTGGCAGCACCCGCTCCTGTTACCGCTGCTCCAGAGCCTGCAAATCAGGCGAACGGCCTGGTCACTTATCCCATGGAAGACAGAAATCCGGGCGCCGAACCACCAAAATAAGCGCCGCTGTTTACCTGCTCAGCTGACTGGCTGATTTAAACCAGCCGGACAGCTGAGACCTGTGCCACCCAGGCCGCAATAGCCATCAGGATGTTTGGCCAGATATTGCTGGTGATCAGCTTCAGCGAAGTAAAAAACGGGTGCTTCAAGTATTTCCGTCGTAATTGCACCATACCCTGCCCTCGACAGTACCTGTCCATACCCATCCCGGCTCTGCTCTGCCATTAGGCGCTGCTCCGGACTGAAGACATATATTCCTGAGCGATATTGTGTACCTTGATCATTCCCCTGACGCATGCCCTGAGTAGGATCATGGGACTCCCAGAAAATTTGCAGTAATTGCGGATATGAAATAACTCGCGGATCGAATACCACCTGTACCACTTCGTTGTGGCCCGTCATACCGGTACAGACTTCGTCGTACCTAGGATTGGGCGTGAATCCTGCGGCATAGCCTGCTGCCGTACTGAAAACACCCTTCTGCTGCCAGAATTTACGTTCAGCACCCCAGAAGCATCCCATACCAAACATCGCCAGCTGCATATCTGCCGGGTAGGGAGGTGACAATGAATTACCATTCACAAAGTGAGTGGCTGGCACGGTCATGGCCTGAGTACGCCCAGGCAAAGCCTGCTCTTTTGTTGGCATATCCGGTTTTCTTGACTTCAGAAACACGATTCAGGCTCCCGACAGGTTAGAATGGCATGTCGTTTAATAAGTCCTTGGCAATCATCATGTCTTCCATCTGTCAGCCGCACAACCTCGTCACTCCAATCGCCAGCGAAATGAACTTCGGCATCAGAGTTAAGGTACGCAGTTCAGATCCGTTTCGCAATCTGGTCGGCAATGACTGGCAGCGTGAACACTGGTATCCCAGCGCCACAGAGCGTGATGCCGCGTTGCGCAGCATGAGTGAGAAATACGTGTACTTCCGGCCCGGAGACAAGCCCAGCCTTGATTTCGAGAAGATCGAAAAATAGAACCTTGATTGATTCTGATAGGGCCGGACCAGTATCAGAAGCGTCTTTCGTCCGGATTCTGCAATCGGCCAATCAGGTTTCGTAGAAATACTTTGTTGAAACGCAACTGGCAGGCTGCTGATGCCTGCTCAATGAGAGTAGAGCTGACTTTCATCAAGGTAAGATCTGTGCTGGCCTGTATGGTTGCCAGCCGCCTGGCACCACGAAGATAGCTGGTTTCACCAAAACAGTCCCCTGCCTCAAGCTGACCGACACTGCCACCATTGCGCATGACCGCAGCCGTACCCGATACGATCACATAAAAACGGTCATCCATCTCGCCTTCACGCACGATTTCATCACCGGGCTGATAATCCTGCCATTGACTGGCTCGCAGCACTTCCATGATTTCGGCATGTGAAAACTCGTGGAAAAATTTCAGCTTCCGCAGAATTGAAAACTGTTCCTGCCTGTCCAGCTTTGAAGAGCCTTCTCGCAACCGTTGATGCACTCTGGTCAGATCAGCTGCCAGCTCCAGTCCATTCCTGTACCGCTTGTCCGGCTCCTTCTGCAGGGCCTTGGCAACCACCTCCTCTATCAGCTCCGGTATATCAGAGCGCAGGGTATGAATCGGTGGGGGCGTAGCAAAGACGATCTGATGCAATAGCTTGGTGAGGTTACTGCCTCGAAATGGACGATACCCGGTCAGCAACTCATACATCACCGCACCCAGTGAGTAGATGTCCGAACGATTGGTCAGTTCCTCTGACTGAACCTGCTCTGGCGACATATAGGATGGACTGCCCGCGATGCCTTCAATTCTGGATATGTCTGAATCAGCAACCAGAGCAATGCCAAAGTCGATGATGCGGACATCATTGGCCTGAGTAAGCATCAGATTGGAAGGCTTGATATCGCGATGAATCACACCGCGGCCATGTGCGTAGTGCAGCGCTTTGGCGCACTTGTAGATGATCTCGACTACATCTTCAACAGGCAGCAAGTTGTCCGGCTTGCAGTAGGCTGCAAGGGTCCGTGCGCCGTGAATATGCTCGGTAACGATATAGCAGCGTTCATTTTCCTCACCGGCATCGTAGATAGGAAGAATGTTGGGATGCTGCAACATACCCACCATGTGCGCTTCAGACAGGAACATCTTGCGTGCCACACGGGCTTTTTCCGGATTGCTGGCCTCAATGTTATAAACCTTGATGGCTACATCACGACGGTAGTAGGGATCGTGAGATAGATAGACAACCCCGGTACTGCCCTTGCCAACCTCATTGATGATCAGATATTTACCAATCTTGCCCAGTACAGGGTCAGATGAGTGTGCATTTGCATGACCATTTAATGAATGATCTGCAGCTTCGCGTACAGCATGTAGTAAGGGGGTTGCGTTCACGAGCATCCAACATAACTATGTCAAACAAACCGGATCAATCCATGCAAAAGAAAACATGAAGCCATCCCTGCCAGCATGTCATCCAGCATAATTCCCAGCCCGCCAGACAGTCTGTGATCAACCTCGCGTATCGGCCATGGTTTGAAAATATCGAAGCAGCGAAACAGAATGAACCCCATCAGCAGATTCAACCATGAGGGTGTCACTGCGATCATGGTAATTGCCATACCTGCAAACTCATCCCAGACAATTCCGGGATGATCATGCGAATTCAGGCGCCGTGCACTCTCACCGCAAATATAAATCCCGAGTGTACTCAACATAAGAACACTACATAAGTAAGCCCACAATGACATGTGCAACAGCAGGAATACAAATGGCAAGGCAACCAGCGTTCCCATGGTACCCGGCGCTTTAGGACTCAATCCTGAGCCAAAGCCAAAGGCCAGAAAATGCACCGGATCACGCAGAATTATTTTTGGTTCAGCACTGAATCGCATGAGGGTAATGGCCTGTTATTTGTCTCTACCCAGCATTGAAATGATCGAAGCCAGCATCCTTCACTTCGATCGGCATACCATTGCGGTAGCACTGAACAGTCAGTGTGTCTGTAATCTGTCCGATGCGGGTACAAGCAACGCCCGTAGCAGCAATTACTGAATCCAGTTGCTCCAGGTTTTTATCCGACACTGTAAACAGCAGTTCGTAGTCATCTCCGCCCTGCAAGGCGAGTTCCTCTGCCCTGGATTCACCAAAAACATTTGACAACGCTTCGGAAGCTGGCAGGGATTCGAGCTGCATTGTTGCGCCACAGCGGCTTGAGGCACACAACTTGCGCAAATCTGTCAGCAAACCATCGGACACATCCATGGCAGCACTGGCCAGCTTCCGCAATGACACTCCCAGTTCAACACGAGGCGTAGGCCGATAAAACCTCTCCAGCAAATGCTGGCGATATTTTTCTTCTGCCTGTTGCTGTGGATTCAGAATAAGTTGCAATCCACCGGCAGCCTCACCTGGCACACCTGATACGAAAACCATATCTCCCAGTCTGGCGCCGGATCGTGTCAACCATCCATCATCACCAACCAGTCCCGATATCTGTATGGAGATATTCAACGGACCTTTTACCGTATCACCACCGACCAGCTGCACACCATATCGTATTGCCAGCTGGTTAAGACTCCGTGCAAATTCCGACAGCCATTGCTCGTTGGAATCCGGCAAACACAGAGAAAGTGTAAACCAGCGTGGCTGTGCACCCATGGCAGCCATGTCGCTCAAATTCACCGCCAATGCCCGGTACGCAATATCGGCAGCGCTGGTTCCGACAGGAAAGTGCACGCCTTCAACGATAGTATCTACTGCCATCACCAGCCGATAACCAGGCGGCACAGCCAGTACGGCAGCATCATCCCCCACACCCAGCAGCACATCAGCAGAATAGCTGGCCGGTGTGAAGTATCGCTTGATGAGATCAAATTCACCCATGATGCACTACCTGTCTGCTGCTGGATGCCGCACCGGGTCTTTCATCCCTACTGCAATATTTTGTATTTCAGGTGATTCAATGGCGTGAATGTTTTCTTTCGCCTGCACGAACAACACGTGCGACGCGATCAAGCAGGGCATTAATATACTTGTAGCCATCAGTCGCACCGAATTGCTTGGTTAATTCAACCGCTTCGTTTACGACCACTCTGTATGGCACTTCGGGACAATGCAATAACTCGTACATGCCTATCAACAAAATCGCTCGCTCAATGGGATCCAGCTGTGACCAGGGACGATCAGCAAACTCACCTATTCGAGCCGACAGTTCCAGCTGGTGCTCGATTGACCCTGACAATAACGCGTGAAAATAGCTCGCGTCAGCTGTCTTGTATTCATTTCTTTCGATGAATTGCGCAAGAATTTCGGAAAACGTCTGTTGAGTCAGCTGCCACTGATACAGCGCCTGCATGACACAACGCCTAGCCTGACTTCTGGCCCGAATGGACCCCGCTCTGGATCTGGACTTTTTGGATTCGACAGGTTGCGCTTCTGTCTGTATCAGAGTGGAGTTTGCATCACGATCAGCCATTATTGTTCCAGCTTGATCAGCAAATTCGCCATCTCCAGTGCAACCAGTGCCGCATCAGCGCCCTTGTTGCCTACTTTGGTACCGGCACGTTCAATTGCCTGTTCGATCGTGTCAGTAGTCAACACACCAAATGACACGGGTATACCTGTCTCCTGCCCCACTTTTGACAGGCCACTGGCACATTCACCACAAACGTAATCGAAGTGTGGCGTCGCCCCTTTGATAACCGCTCCCAGTGCGATGATTGCCTGGTAACGTTTTGACTGCGCCAGCTTGCGGGCAGCCAGCGCCAACTCGAACGCACCCGGCACTCGAACCACTGCAATATTCTGTTCGCTGGCACCATGCCGCTTGAGTGCATCCAGTGCACCACGCACCAGAGAATCAACGATGAAATCGTTAAACCGGGCTGCCACGATCACAAATTTGAGATCGCGCGCCAACAAGTCACCTTCAATTTTCTTAATCGCGTCCATATGGACCCCGCAAGTTAATTCATATGCCAGCGCCGGACACCAGCAAGCTGGCCAGCATGCGGCGTAGTATAGCCGGCAGCAATGCCGCCCGCTTGTCGCAGCTCACTATTCCACGTAACCCACTACTTCCAGGTCAAATCCTGACAACCCCTGCAATTGCCGGGGCGCGGAAAGTACGCGCATGCGATGAATGCCCAGATCACGCAGAATTTGTGCACCAATACCGTAGGTTCGCAATACGCCCGCAGCGGGCGGGCGCACCGGATTCCCCTGCAAGCTGATCACTGCATCCATCAGATCACGTGGTTCCTCCCGGGGTTGCAGCAGCACAATGACGCCCGTGCCCTCAGCCGCCACACGCTGCATTGCCGCCCGCAATGTCCAGCTGCGCTTTGCTTCATGCACGCCGACCAGATCACGCAAGGTATCCTGAAGATGCACACGCACTAATGGCGCATCAACACTGGCAGGATCGCCCCGGACCAATGCGATATGCACAGTCCTGTTGACGTGATCTTCAAAACACATGATGCGGAATGGACCAAAGTCGGTTTCGACCTGCTGCTCCGCGATGCGCTCCACAGACCGCTCCTTGTCGATGCGGTAGCGGATCAGATCGGCAATGGTGCCAATCTTCAAGCCATGCTGTGCAGCAAACTTTTCCAGATCGGGACGACGCGCCATTGTGCCGTCATCATTGAGAATTTCGACGATTACCGATGCAGGAGACAGGCCCGCCAGCCTGACCAGATCGCAACCGGCTTCGGTATGCCCGGCACGGGTCAATACGCCCCCCGGCTGAGCCATCAAAGGAAAGATGTGGCCGGGTTGACGCAGATCTTCCGGTTTTGAATCCATGTTCACAGCTGTTCGTACCGTGTGTGCACGATCATGCGCAGAAATACCGGTGGTTACTCCCTCCGCAGCTTCGATTGACAGTGTGAAATTGGTACGGTGATCGGAATCAGTATCAGACACCATCAGAGGAAGTCGAAGTTGCCTGCAACGCTCACGGGTCAGGGTAAGACAGATCAGCCCTCGACCATACCGCGCCATGAAATTGATATCCTCAGGCCGGACCAGCTCGGCTGCCATCAGAAGATCGCCTTCATTCTCTCGATCTTCATCATCCATGATCACAACCATCTTGCCTGCCGCCAGATCGGCAAGAATCTCATCGATGCTGTTAAGATTTCCTGATGTATTCATTTGACTGTTTCTACCTGCTGCATTCGCTCGAAGTAACGCGCGATGATGTCGATTTCAAGATTGACCTCCAGACCAGCTGTATAACCACCCAGAATGGTCATTGCCAGCGTATGGGGCACCAGATTCACTTCAAACCAGGTATACCCTGATTCATCACCCACTTTATTCACGGTCAGACTGACCCCATCCACTGCAACTGATCCTTTCTTTGCGATGTAGCGCCCCAGTGAAACAGGTGCAGAAAATCGCATACGCACGGAACGGGCATCATCATGGCGCGCCTGAACCGAAGCAATTCCATCAACATGACCTGACACATAATGACCACCCAGTGAATCGCCCGCGCACAATGCTCTTTCCAGATTGACCTGTTGCCCGGACTGCCAGTGCTTAAGGGTAGTTACATTCAGAGTTTCACGCGAAACATCTGCAGCAAATGCTGCTGGCCAGAGTTGCGTCACAGTCAGGCAACACCCGTTTACAGCAATGCTGTCGCCCAGGCTGGTATGCTTCAGAAAATCTTCGCTTGTTGCAAAAACCATCTGCGCATCACCACTGACATGGTTGACGCCCTGTATTTTCCCCACCTGTTGAATGATGCCTGTAAACAAATTCACCTCTTAACTTGGTAGTGCAAACGCACGTCCGGTCCGAATTGCTTGGATTCAAGCAAATCAAGCTCGATGCGATTCTTCATTTCGTTGATCAATGGCAACTTCAGCAACGCACGCGCATCAGGCCCGAGTAAAACCGGAGCAACATACAGTATCAATTCATCCACCAGGCCCGATTCGAATAATCGACCACTCAAAGTAGCGCCTGCTTCAACCAGCACTTCGTTACAGCCGCGCGCGGCAAGGTCTCTGAGAACCGACGGGATATCCACACCTTCATTTTTATCGGCAGGAACCTGAATCACTTCCGCCTTGCCACGCATCTGTGATCTCAGGGCTGTATAAATTATTGCGCCCGGCCCCGCCACAACCTGCGCATTTTCCGGTGTGCGCAGCCGTGAATCGCAGACAACTCTCATCGGCTGCCTGCCGTACATATCAATATCACTGGCTCGAACTGTAAGCTGAGGATCATCCGCCAGCACCGTACCCACGCCCGTCAGTATCGCAGAACTGCGTGCACGCCAATACTGCACATCGGCTCGTGCCTCATCACCACTGATCCATTTACTGATACCGTTTACCAGTGCGGTACGTCCATCCAGACTGGCCGCCAGCTTTACGCGCACCAGAGGCAGCCCCAGTTTCATGCGTTTGACGAACCCGGCATTCAGTGCTTCAGCCTCTGCCTGCATCAAGCCAAGGTCAACCTGAATTCCGGTAGCACGCAGCCTGTCAATTCCCTGACCGTTCACCAGCGGATTAGGATCTGATGCAGCAATCACAACACGTTTAATCTGAGCAGCAATCAAGGCTTCGGCACAGGGTGGTGTGCGCCCGTGATGACTGCAAGGTTCGAGCGTTACATAGGCCGTAGCACCACGCGCACGGTCACCTGCCTGCTCAAGTGCCAGCACTTCAGCGTGTGGCTCACCAGCCTTGCGGTGCCAGCCTTCGCCTACCACATCACCATCCTGCACCATCACACAACCAACTCTGGGATTTGGATGTGTGGTGTAAAGCCCATGTTGCGCCAGCTCCAGCGCCCGCGCCATCCAGACCGCATCTATTGAAGTAAACATCAGTACTCAGTCAACGCTTTGGCTTGGTCGAACTGACGCCATCCCAGAGCGGTAACTGCGACCCTTCCACAGCCACCTTCCGCTGATGCCGACGCAACTGGTCAATTTCATCTCGAAATGCATCCACATCCTGAAAGCTGTGATACACAGATGCGAACCGCACATAAGCGACTTCGTCCAGATGCCGCAGCTCATCCATTACCAGTTCACCGACCATGCGTGCAGGCACTTCCCTTTCACCCAGCGCACGCAATTTGTTACAGATATGCAGCACCGCAGCATCCACTGCTTCTATCGCAACCGGCCGCTTCTCAAGTGCCTTGAGCATGCTGCTTTTCAATTTCTGCTCATCAAACGGCTCACGCCTTGCATCGCTTTTCACCACACGCGGCATGACCAGCTCAGCGGTCTCAAATGTAGTAAAGCGTTCACCACACTTGAGGCACTCACGCCGACGGCGTATCTGCTGACCCTCGCCCGCCAGGCGTGAATCAATGACCTTGGTTTCTTCGTGAGAGCAGAAGGGGCAGTACATGGGTCGCTCACTGAATTTGTTACGGCACCCATTACGGTGCCGTAATCAATCAGTACCTCAGCCGTATACCGGAAATTGCTTGCAGATTGCCAGTACCTCAGCTTTTACGCGGGCGATGACGGCTTCATCATTGGTATTGTCCAGCACATCAGCAATCAGTCCTGCCAGACGGGTTGCCTCGGCTTCCTTGAACCCACGTGTAGTGATGGCAGGTGAGCCAATTCGCAAACCACTGGTCACAAAGGGTGAACGAGGGTCATTCGGCACGGTGTTCTTGTTCACGGTGATGTTGGCTCTGCCAAGCGCGGCATCGGCATCCTTACCTGAATATTCGCGACCGATCAGATCCAGCAGGAACAGGTGATTATCCGTGCCTCCTGAAACCACCTTGTAACCACGACTGACTATTGTCGCCGCCATGGCACGGGCATTCGCCAGCACCTGTTTCTGATAATCCGTAAACCCGGGTTCCAGCGCTTCTTTGAATGCCACCGCCTTGGCTGCAATGACATGCATCAACGGGCCACCCTGGGTACCCGGGAAAACCAGTGTGTTCAATTTCTTGGCGATTTCTTCGTTGTGACGCGCAAGAATCAGCCCGCCACGCGGACCGCGCAAGGTCTTGTGGGTGGTTGAGGTCACCACATCCGCAATTGGCACCGGATTCGGATACAGCCCTACCGCCACCAGACCGGCCACATGCGCCATATCCACGACCAGATAGGCACCAACCGCATCGGCAATCGCCCGGAATCTCGCAAAATCCAGCACACGTGAGTACGCCGAAAAGCCGGCAATAATCATGCGTGGTTTGTGCTCATGAGCCAGCCGCTCAACCTGATCATAATCAATCAAACCATTGTCCGGCTTCACTCCATACTGCACCGCATTGAAAATGCGTCCGGAGAAATTGATCTTGGCACCATGCGTCAGGTGACCACCATGATCAAGGCTCATTCCCAGAATAGTGTCGCCGGGATTGATCAGCGCCAGAAAGGTTGCGGCATTGGCCTGGGAACCGGAATGTGGCTGCACATTGGCATAGTCCGCACCGAACAGTTGCTTGGCACGGTCGATCGCCAGTTGCTCGACCACGTCCACATGCTCGCAGCCACCATAGTAACGCTTACCCGGATAGCCTTCCGCATACTTGTTAGTCAGCACGGTACCCTGCGCCTGCATCACCCGCGGGCTGGTGTAGTTTTCAGAGGCAATCAGCTCAATATGCTGTTCCTGACGGGTGCGCTCTGCATCCAGCGCCAGCTGCAACTGCGGGTCAAAATCACCTATTTTCAGATCTGCTGCGAACATGAGGTCTCCAGGAAAGTTTTGGCTAAAAAATTGGGTTCCATTCTACAGGAATGCCTGCCTCGGACTGCGGCTGAATCAGCAATTTGATCAGGTTGATAGTGTTCCGGATGTAGCTCCGCTCAAACCGCCACGACCCGGTTTCGCAACTCACCCAAACCATCAATGCGCGCCAGCACCTCATCACCGTGTTTCAGGTAGTGCGGAGGAGTCATGGCATAGCCAACACCTGAAGGTGTGCCGGTTGAAATGATGTCGCCCGCTTCCAGCGTCAACCCGGCTGATAACGAAGCAATGATCGCCGGGATATCAAAAATCATCTGCGCTACTTTTGCCTGCTGGCGCAGCTCTCCATTCACATGCAGACTAAGCCCCAGTTCGCGGACATCAGGCACTTCATCCTTTGTGACCAGCGATGGCCCCATCGGGAAGGTGGAATCCAGCGACTTACCCTTGAACCACTGCTCATGCCGCCGTTGCAGATCGCGTGCAGTGATGTCATTCGCCACGCAATAGCCGAACACATGCTCGAATGCCTGTGCTCTTTCGATATCGCGCCCGCCCTTGCCGATCACTACCGCCAGCTCCACCTCGTAATCCAGCCTGCTGGTGATGGCTGTATCCAGCCTGACATCACCATGTGGCGCATTGACTGTATGCGTCGCCTTGGTGAAAAACTGCGGTACTTCAGGCAAGGTTACCTCGCTGGGCTTGCCGGGCATGCCTTCCTTGATGTGATCCACATAGTTGCGGCCAACACAAAAAATGTTACGTAGCGGATCGGGAATCGGCGCCAGCAACCTGACTGTATTCACAGCCACGCAGATCGGCCTGAACTCACCAGCACGCGCAACCAGTCCAGCCAGCAGCCTGATACTTTCTGCACCACCGCGCACGATGGCCAGAACTGAAGACACATCCACATCTATGCCAGCCGCCTGCACCGCTGCTGCCAGAGGCAGAATGTGCTCACCCAGCAATAATCCCGTTTGCTCTTTGGTCGTTTTATCTACGAAAGTGACCAGACGCATATTGCATTTCCTTAAGTTATTTCAAGCTTTGGGCAGGGTTACGCCGGTCTGTCCCTGATACTTGCCACCACGATCCTTGTAGGAGGTATCGCAGACTTCATCTGACTCAAAGAACAGCATTTGCGCGACGCCTTCATTGGCGTAAATCTTTGCAGGCAAAGTGGTGGTGTTGGAAAACTCCAGCGTCACATGTCCTTCCCACTCCGGTTCAAGTGGAGTGACATTCACGATGATGCCGCAGCGTGCATAGGTTGACTTGCCGAGGCAGACCGTCAGCACACTACGCGGGATACGGAAATATTCCACTGTACGGGCCAGTGCAAACGAGTTGGGAGGAATGATGCAGACATCTGCTTTCACATCCACAAAACTGGCGGGATCAAAACTCTTTGGATCCACAATTGTGGAATTGATGTTGGTAAATATCTTGAATTCGTTAGCACACCGCACGTCATAGCCATAGCTGGATGTGCCGTAGGAAATGATCTTCTGTTCATTGGCGACTCGCACCTGTCGCGGCGCAAACGGTTCGATCATTCCCTGACTCTCAGCCATGCGACGAATCCAGTGATCTGACTTGATGCTCATGATGTTCTCTCGTATCTGATAACTTATGTACCGCAGCTGCTCTTAGCTGGCTTCAATATTAATGCTCGGCATGGCTCTTACTGCATGTGACGCATGCCGGGCCAGCCGCGCACTGGTGCGCCGGGCCAGCCGCAGATAGGATGCAGCGAGTTCGCCATCGGGATCAGCCACCACAGTGGGCGCGCCCGTATCTGACTGTTCACGGATACGAATGTCCAGCGGCAATTCGGCCAGCAGGTCCACACCGTACTGAGCTGCCATGCGGGCACCGCCTCCGGACCCGAATACATGTTCCTCATGACCACACCTGGAACAAATGTGGGTACTCATGTTCTCAACGATACCCAGCACCGGTACACCGACCTTCTCAAACATCTTGAGTCCCTTGCGCGCATCCAGCAAAGCGATGTCCTGAGGGGTAGTCACAATCAGCGCGCCGCTGATCGGCACCCTTTGCGACAGGGTCAATTGAATGTCGCCCGTACCCGGAGGCATGTCCACGACCAGATAATCCAGCTCGCCCCAGACACAATCATTCAGCAGCTGTGTCAATGCCTGCGTCACCATGGGGCCACGCCAGACCATCGGCTGCTCTTCATCCACCAGCAGACCAATTGACATGACTTTCACCCCATAGGCATCCAGTGGTTGAAAAGTCTTGCCATCACGGCTGGCGGGTCGCTGCCCAGTCAGTCCCATCATCCGAGCCTGGCTGGGCCCGTATATATCCGCATCCAGCAAACCCACCCGGACACCATCGCGTGCCAGAGAGAGCGCCAGATTAGCTGCCGTGGTGGATTTACCCACTCCGCCCTTGCCGGATGCCACCACCAGTATGTTCCGGATGCCCTGAACAGGCTTAAGGTTCTGCTGAACGGCACTGGATGGAATTTCACTGTGCAGCTGCACCTCAATCCCACCAAACTGAGTCAGGGCGTCGCGAATCTGACCAGCTACTGCGGTGCCCGCAGCACCGAGCGGATAGGCAAGTTGCACATTCAGAACCGGACTCTGTCCGGGCGACTGGCTCAGCCATTGAATTTTTGCTGCTGTATCACCCAGAGATAGACCGGCGTTAGGTTCAATAAACTCGGCAACGGCCGCCAAAATGGCCTGGGGGTCAGCAAACTGCTCTGTCGCGCTCATGGAAATCCGGCTTGGCTACAAGTAGAACCCCACATTGTAACGGATACAGCAGGCTGCAATCTTTACAGATGAATACTCCTGACATGGCATAATCCCGCAGCTGCTACCCCTGTCACGGTAATCGGGTAATTCATGGGCGCAGAATTATCGCTGACCTTGGCACCCCTCAAGATCGAATACAGCCAACAGACAACTTCACCAGATAAAATCAGATGGATAACGAGACCGGTCGATGAAGTTTTTTGACGATCTAAAAGCCGATCGATTGATCGAGGAGATACGCAGCAAAGGCGACGTGCAACACCCGGATGTACAGAAAGCTCTGGGCAAGCTGGCTCGCCTCGGAGCGGGCGGTATCCCTAAAATTCTGGAAGTTCTGCCTGCCACCAATAAACAGGAAACTCTGGCATTCGTAGAGATTCTGACTCAGGTACTGGACTCCAGGACCTTCCCCATCCTTACCAATGCATTGATCAATGGCGATGTACGCACCAACACCGCCATCTCATGGGCATTGTCCAGCAGCCGGAATTTCCCTCCCCAATTGCTGCTCGAACAGCTCAATCGACCCGGCATGCCCAAACCCGTGATTCTGGAAGTGATCAGTGCACACAGGCAACGGTTTGGAATACGCGAACTGCTGACTCAGGCCTATAACCAGGAGTCTGGCGACAAGGCCATCCTGTTCAAGATCATTGCCGAAATTGCAACCGAGCAGTCCATTCCTGAGCTGATCAGTCGTATCGAAGGCAAGGACATTATCGCCCGCACCCACATCGTTGCCATTCTGTCCCGGTTTGAACGGCCAGAAGTCGCCCAGGCACTACAAAAACTGCTCAAGGATCCCAACAAGCAGATCCGCCAGTCAGCGCTGAACGGTCTGTTGCGGGTCAATATCTCTGTTGATATTGAGCCGGTCTGCGAGCTGTTGCGTGATCCCGACCTTGAAGTACAGAACAAGGCAGTGGAACTGGTGATTCGCGCCCGCGACCCCAACACCATGCGCTTCCTGATTCCTGCCCTCAAGGATGAAAACGAGTATGCCCGCCGGGCAGCCGTTGAGGTGCTGAATGCGCTGGGCACCACAAAGGACATCAAGCAATTACTGCAGGTCATCCGCGACGATGACTGGTGGGTTCGCAGCCGCGCCGGCGACGCGCTGGGCAAAATAGGCGGCCCTCGTGTTGTTGACGCAGTGCTGGAACTGGTCCGCGATCAGGACGCAGAAGTAAGGCGAGCTGCCATCGAGATTCTCAACCAGACCAAGGATGAGCGCGCAGTCGATTCCCTTATCAATGCAACCCGGGACAAGGACTGGTGGGTGGTAGAACGGGCTGTGGATGCTCTGGCAGAGATCGGCAGCAAGAAGGCAGTACCGGCGCTGATTGATCTGGCCAACGGCAGCAACCTGCAGACCTTCCCTGCCGTCGCTCGCGCGTTGGGCAAAATTGGTGACCCGCGTGGTCTGGATGTACTGACCACCCTGCTCAATCAGGGCGAACGTGCTGCAAAAATTGAAGCCGTTACGGCGCTGGGTCGCATGACGGATGAGCGACTGGCTGACAACATCCGCAGCCAGATTCAATCTGCCATTCAATCCAGCACGGATGAAACTTTGATTAACGCCGCAGAACATGCGCTGGAAGAAATAGACAGCCGGTTCTCTACTGCCGCCCGGTCAATAAATCAGAAAGCCGACCGGCTGGTTGAGACAGCCAAGACTCTGCTGATGGAAAAGGCCGATCTGAAAGGCATCGTCAAGGCTGCTGAAAGCGTGGCCGAAGCCCAGAAACTTGATATCAATACCCTCAAGCCCGGCGACATCATTGAAGGTCGTTACAAGTTCATTGAGAAAATCGGCAAAGGCGCCTTCGGCACCGTGTTACTGGTAGAAGACTCGGTTGTGGAAGAACGTCTGATACTGAAATTCCTGAATGCCAATGTGGCTCAGGACGAAGAGATGATGAAGCGCTTCGTCCATGAACTGCGTTACTCACGCAAGATCACTCACAAGAACGTCATCCGTATCTATGATTTCGTGTACATGCGCGGTCTGTATGCGATCTCAATGGAATATTTCCCATCCCACCCGCTGGGTGCCGAAGTGACCAGCGACAAACCCATGCCGGTACAACAGGCTGTGCGGTATGGCTGCGACATTGCCACCGGCATGGCTGCAGCGCATCTGGCTGGCATTGTGCATCGCGACCTCAAACCGGCAAACATCCTGGTAAATGAGGAACGATTCCTGAAAATCGTGGATTTCGGTGTCGCCGCTGCGCATAAGGAAGGCGATACACAGCTGACCAAAACAGGCTTCGTCATTGGCAGCCCCAAGTACATGGCGCCTGAACAGATTCTTGGCAAGAAAGTGGATGAACGTGCCGACATCTACAGCCTGGGCGTCATCCTTTATGAAATGCTGACCGGTACGCCACCCTATTCACGCGGCGACCATATGGCCGTGATGTACCAGCACGTTCAGGGCAAGGCCAAGGCACCTGTTGATGCCAATCCGGCTTTGCCAAAGAGCCTGTCGGATCTGGTCATGAAAGCCATGATGGTCGACAAGACCAAACGCTTCCAGTCCATGGATGAACTGCGCCTTGCCCTGGAAGCCTTCCTTTAGACTCTGCTAACCGGCTCAGCCTGTGAGATAACTCACAACAACGCTACCCTTTTTTGAAAAACCATGCCCCGGCAGAGCATAAACAGACATAATTCGGCGCATGGCACGCATTGATGCATTCTTGAAACTTGGCACCGATCAGGGTTGCTCCGATATTCACTTTGCGGTGGGCGTACCACCCATGCTGCGTATGCATGGCGACCTGATCCCGGTCAAATTCCGCGAACTGTCCCATGCCGAGCTTGATGGTTACATCGCAGAGGTTACGACCAAGACGCACCAAGCTCATCTGCGACGGGGTGAGGATCTGGATTTCTCCTATGTCGCCAGCAACGGGGGCCGCTTCCGTGCCAATATCTTCCGCAAGGACACCGGAGTGGGCGCAACTTTCCGCGCCATTCCTACCGTTGTACCTTCGCTGGAATCATTACAGCTTCCTCCGATCATCCAGAAGCTCTGCGATAACCATCAAGGAATGATTCTGGTCACAGGCTCCACCGGCACCGGAAAATCCACCACGCTGGCGGCGATGATCGACTATCTGAACTCCACCCGGAAGCTCAACATCATCAGCCTTGAAGATCCCATTGAATTCGTACATAGAAGCAAGAAGAGTCAGGTCATCCAGCGCGAGCTGCACACTCACCTGCCAAGTTTTGCGGAAGGCGTGCGCGCCTCTCTGCGTGAAGACCCTGATGTGATTCTGGTAGGTGAATTACGCGATGCAGACACCATCCGCTGGGCCATGACTGCCGCTGAAACCGGTCACCTTGTGCTTGGCACTCTGCATACGACCGGCGCAGTCAAAACCATAGATCGCGTGATTGATGCCCTGCCGGCAGATGAACGTGAACAAACCAAGAGTTTTCTTGCACAGAGCCTGCTGGCAGTCATCACTCAGGTTCTCGTGAAAAGTGCCGACCTTCGCAGCCGTAAGGCCATCTGCGAAATCATGCTGATTACCCGTGCCATCGGCAAGCTGATCATGACAGACCAATCGCACCAGATTCCCTCCCAGCTGCAAACCAGCAAGGACCTCGGCATGCAGAGTATGGATCAGGCCCTGCTGGACGCCATTCAGGCCAAACTGATCGATGCGGATGATGCCTATGTTTATGCAAATGACAAACGCGCATTCTCCCGCTTTGTCACGGACACCAGCATCCTGCCCAAAATGGACATGGCTCCGGGTTGAAGCAACATGAACGACGAAAACAATTCAACCAGTGCCTCCGCCTCACACCGCTCACTGGCAGCAACCTCGGGCACGATGCAAACCGGCAAGCGCATTGATGAATTCCTGAAAGAAGTTCTCAGCAAGGGTGGTTCAGACCTGCATTTTATCGCCGGCGATCCACCACGCATCCGTCTGTATGGTGAGCTGCATACGCTACGCAATGAAACTCTTGAACCGGCCTACGTGGAAGAACTGTTGCGTGAAATCATGCCAGCTACCGCGCAGCAGCGTCTGGAAGAAAAAAATGGTGCTGACTTTGCGCACATCATTCCGGGCATCTCACGTTTTCGCGTCAATATCATGCGGCAAATCAATGGCCTGGGTGCGGTCTTTCGCGCGATCCCATCCAAGGCAAAAACCATGGACGAACTCAAGCTGCCTGATGCAGTACGCAACCTGTGCAAGCTTAATTCAGGTTTGATACTGGTCACGGGCAAGACCGGATCGGGTAAATCCACGACGCTGGCGGCAATGATTGATGACATCAATTCACGCATGAAGGGACATATCATCACCATTGAAGACCCCATCGAATTTGTGCACACCCGCAAGAGCAGCCTGATCAGCCAGCGTGAAGTCGGCTTGCACACGCAGTCTTTCTCAGATGCGCTGCATTCAACCCTGCGCGAAGATCCGGATGTGGTGCTGGTGGGTGAAATGCGCGATTACGAAACCATCAGTATTGCAGTGACTGCGGCAGAAATGGGTATTCTGGTGATGGGCACCCTACATACCAATGGTGCCGCACCGACAGTGGATCGTATTATCAATTCCTTTCCTGCCGACAAGCAGCCGCAGGTACGCTCGATGCTGTCAACCTCATTGCGAGGTGTGATCTCGCAGCAACTTATTCCTGCCAAGGGCAAGGCGGGACGCATTGCCGCCATGGAAATCATGGTCAATACACCGGCTATTGCCAACCTCATCCGTCAGGGAAAAATGGATCAACTGGAAAACACCATCCAGAGTGGTGCAGCGATGGGCATGCGGACCATGGACAGCGCCATCCAGGAATTGCTGGACAAAGCCCTTATCAGCGGCCGGAATGCCTATCTGAAGGCAATTAACAAAGCCAAATTCGAAGCGGTCAAGGATCAGACCTGAATTTCCTGCCGATCCGGCATCAGTCAGACAGAATCTCAACCATACCGCCCTGACAACGGGCGACATGGCATAATTGCACGATTATTTCTCTTCTGATCGTATTACCAAGAATGACTGCCAAACGCCGCATCCTCGTTACCAGCGCCCTGCCCTATGCTAATGGACCCTTGCACCTTGGTCACATGGTTGAAACCATCCAGACTGATATCTGGGTTCGCTTCCAGAAACTTCGCGGCCACGAGTGCATCTATGTTTGCGCAGATGATACTCACGGCACACCGATCATGCTGCGCGCCCAATCAGAGGGCATAACACCTGAAGCATTGATTGCGCGCGTTGCACTGGAACACAAGGCCGATCTGGATGCCTTTCATATCGATTTCGATAATTATCACAGCACACATTCGGAAGAAAATCGTGAACTGACCTACCGTGCCTATGAAGCACTGGAACGAGGCGGGCATATCGAGCGCCGCATGGTTCGTCAGGCATATGACGAACAGGCCCAGATGTTTTTGCCGGATCGCTTTGTCAAAGGCACCTGCCCGCGTTGCAACGCAGCCAATCAAAATGGTGACAGCTGTGAAAGCTGCGGCGCAACCTATTCGACCAGCGATCTGATTGACCCGGTATCGGTAGTCAGCGGCACTACGCCAGTTGAAAGAGAATCAGAACATCTGTTTTTCAAGCTGGCCAATTTTGAAACCATGCTGCGCGACTGGACCCGCTCTGGCACGCTGCAACAGTCCGTCACCAATAAGCTGGACGAATGGTTCGCAGCAGGTTTGAAGGATTGGGACATTTCCCGTGACGCGCCTTATTTCGGATTTGAGATCCCCGGCGCACCGGGCAAATATTTCTATGTCTGGCTGGATGCGCCTGTCGGTTACATGGCCAGCTTCCTCAACCTGTGCCGGCAGCATGGCTGGGGCTTTGAAGCATGGTGGAAGCCCGGCAGTCCAACCGAGCTTTATCACTTCATTGGCAAGGATATTCTCTACTTCCATTCATTATTCTGGCCTGCAGTTCTGCATGGTGCCGGATTCCGCACCCCTGACGGCATCTTTGTGCATGGCTTCCTCACCATCAATGGTGAAAAAATGTCCAAGTCACGCGGCACATTCATTACCGCCAGCAGCTGGCGTGAACACCTGCCAACTGAACCACTACGATACTTCTTTGCTTCACGGCTCGGGTCAGGACTGGATGATCTGGATCTGGGTCTGGATGATTTCGTCAACAAAATCAATTCCGACATTGTGGGCAAGCTGGTAAACATCGCCAGCCGCTGCGCCGGCTTTCTGGCACGCAGCTTTGATAACCGACTGGCGATCAAACTTCCAGAACCTGAACTGTATGATGAATTCCTGCACAAGCTATCCGGCATTGCAGAGGCTTATGAAGCCCGCGAATATGCGGCCGCCATGCGCGACATCATGGCGCTGGCTGACAAGGCAAATCTGTATATTGATCAGCACAAACCCTGGCTGCTGGCCAAGAATCCGGATCGCGCTGCTGAAGTTCATGGGGTATGTACTCAGGCCATCAATCTGTTCCGGGTACTGATACTGATGCTGAAACCCGTTTTGCCTGAACTGGCAACCAGAGCTGAAGCATTCCTTGGGGGCAACGAACTGGCATGGGATGATGTGCAACGGCCATTAATGGGCAGCAAGATCAACACCTATGAACCACTTGCCACCCGCATTGATGCAGCTGCGGTCAAAGCACTGGTAGCCGCCAATCAACAGGCTGAACCTTCAAGTACAAAGGCACCTGCAATCACAGGCTCGAAAACAGCCCCAAATCCATCTGCACAGGCTACCGATGGTGAGGCCACCATTGATGACTTCACCAAACTGGATCTGCGCATTGCCAGAATCATCAATGCAGAACTGGTGGATGGAGCTGACAAGCTGCTGAAACTGACTGTCGATCTGGGTACTGAACTCGGTACCCGTACAATTTTCGCCGGGATACGTTCAGCATATGAGCCTGCACAATTGATCAATCGCCTTACTCTGGTATTTGCCAACCTTAAACCACGCAAGATGCGCTTCGGTATGTCCGAAGGCATGGTGCTGGCGGCAGGTTCCGATGCAACTGATGGCGGGAATGCCAAGGACAAACAGATATTCATTCTGTCACCGGATAGCGGCGCCCTGCCCGGCATGAAAGTGAAATAACTGTCACTATGAACAGCCTGCTGATCATTCTGCTTGGCACGGTGCTCATACAAAGCTCAGCAATTGCAGCGGGCAAGGTCATAACTGACTCAGGAGCGCGCGGAATATTCAATGATGAGTTCCGTACTGCTGCTTTCACCCTGCTGACATTGACACTGTCAGCATTGCTGGGGTACGGCTTGAGCAAAGCATCGGGCGTCCTGCAACTCAATCACCTGTACACACCCGTTTTATTAACAGGCCTGTCATGCATTTTCATGATCTGCCGCATGGCACTGACAAGAGTGCCAGGTGCCGTGCGCTGGCCGGACTTCATCGTTCATCTGACTAATCAATCCGCCATGCTTGGCATGGCTATTTACAGCGCCGATTACCTTGAAACGCCGGCGGAAGCGCTCGGTTACGGTCTCGGCGCATCGGTATTGCTGGCCATATTGAATGCCTGCTTCAATGCCCTGCGCCAGCGAATTGATTGTGCGGATGTCCCGCTCGCATTTCGCGGCATACCAATCGCATTGATTACTGCGGGCTTCATGGCTTTAGGCCTGCTTGGATTTGCCGGCATGGTGCGTAACTAGTCACAGGAGTGCCCGATCCTATGCCTTCAGCACACTATCAGGGATTAGTCATACCGCACCACAAAGAGCGAACGCGCGAGCAGGCAATAAGTCACGCGCCCGCACCACAGCAACTGGTTCTGACGTTGAATCAGCATGGCGATACAAAACTTATCCCCTGCGTATCTGCGGGCGACAAGATTCGGCTCGGTCAGATCATTGCAAGACCTGATACCTCGCTGGGCGCCTGTTTGCATGCCCCCGTGTCAGGAACTGTCCTGACAGTCGAACCACGCCCCAGCGCCAAACCATGTAACGAATTCACGATGAGTATTGTGCTCAGCAACGATTATCTGGACACGCCTGATACCAATCTGCAAGCCATACAGGAGTGGCCAAGCATGCCGCGCAGCGCACTTTGCGAGCATCTTGCAAAGGGAGGAATTGTCGGGCTGGGTGGCGCTGCATTTCCCATTGCAACCAAGCTGGCCGTACAGCCACACCACACCATAAGCCAGCTAATCATTAACGGTGTCGAATGTGAGCCCTTTATCAGCTGCGATGATCGACTCATGCGCGAACAGGCAGTGACCATCCTGATGGGCATACAGATCATGCTGCATGCAACCCAGGCAGAACAGGCCACAATTGCCATTGAAGCTGACAAGCCGGAAGCCGTCGCTGCTATTCGAAGCAGTCTCGATAGCCTGAATGACAAGCGAATTGAAATTCGCATCCTCGCCAGCACTTACCCCAGTGGTGACGAAGCCCAGTTAATCAGGCAGCTGACCGGCAAAGAAATCCCTCGCGGCAAGTTACCCGCTGAAATCGGCATCATCGTCAGCAATGTCGCAACAGTTTACGCCTGTGCTCGCTGGATATTACATGGCGAACCGCTTACCCGACGCGTTGTGACTGTCTGCGGGAACGGCGTAAGCAAACCCGGCAACTACCTGACACGTATCGGCACGCCCATACGTGATCTGCTTGACCACTGTGGTGCTACTTACAGTATCAATCAGAGGCTCGTGATGGGCGGCGCCATGATGGGGCTCTCGCTCATGCATCCTGATTACCCGGTGATCAAAGCCAGCAATTGCCTGATTCTTGCTGATGAACATGAGTTCAAGCCTGCCCCTCCAGAGCATGCCTGCATACGCTGCGGCAAATGTGCAGAAGTGTGTCCGGTACATCTGCTGCCGCAGCTATTACTTGTACATGCCAGACTTGGCAATACAACCGCACTCAGGGAGCTGGAGCTGCATGATTGTATCGAGTGTGGCAGCTGTGACTATGCATGTCCCAGCCATATCAGGCTGGCGACGCGCTTCCGCGATGCGAAAGTGATGGTCTGAATCATCATGAAACTGAACACACCACCCGCACCGCATCTGCATCGCGCGCCATCTGTACGCTTCATCATGTGCATGGTGCTACTGTCGCTGCTACCGGCAATGTGCGTCCAGACAGTATATTTTGGCTCCGGTCTGTTACTTCAGACAGGACTGGCAGTCAGCACCGGTTTATTGTGTGAAGCACTGGCATTGCAGATGCGCCACAAACCTCTTGCACAACCATTGACTGATGGCAGCGTGCTGGTTACCGCCGCGCTGCTTGCCATGTCGATGCCGCCACTGGCCCCCTGGTGGCTGATCGTCAGCGCCATGGCCTTTGCTGTTCTGCTGGGTAAGCATGCTTTTGGCGGACTGGGATTCAACCCGTTTAATCCGGCAATGCTGGGCTATGCGGTGTTACTTGTTTCATTTCCGCGTCAGATGACTTCCTGGTTACCCGCCGATGGGGCATTACAGACCAAGCTGAGCTTAAATCAGACCGCACAGGCAATCTTCTCAGGCAAGCTACCCGAGATATATTCTGTGGACATGCTGTCAGGCGCCTCACCTCTGGCCGCCCTGAAGTCAGGGCTTTCACAGCGTCAGACCATGGAAGAAATTTTCAATCAACCAGCTTTTGGAAGCTTCGCAGGCCAAGGGTGGCAGTGGGTTTCCGTTGCTTTATTGCTGGGAGGACTATTGATGCTGGCGATGAAAATCATTCGCTGGCAAATTCCCTCGGGTGTTCTGCTGGGACTTGGTGGATGTGCATGGATCATGAATATCATTGATCCGGGCAGACACGCCGGCACACTCTTCCATTTGTTCTCAGGCGCTACCATGCTGTGTGCATTTTTCATTGCCACAGATCCAGTTACTGCCGCAACCAGTCCGCGTGGCAGACTCGTGTACGGTGTCGGCATTGGTGTACTGAGTTATGTGATTCGTGACTTCGGCAATTACCACGATGGCGTTGCCTTTGCCGTCCTGCTGATGAATCTGGCGGTACCTCTGATCGACAAATTCACCATCCCACGCATCTATGGTGAATCCGCATGATCAATCCCGGACTGAACCAGAAGCAGTGGCTGCTGATCTTCGTGACCGGATTGCTATGCCTGGTGATTTTGTCACTGACCAGGCAATTTACTGAAGCACGCATCATTCGTAATGACCGCGCCTGGTTCGAAGCTCAGCTCAATGTGCTTGTACCCGCAGAATTACATGACAATGACCTGCTGAATGATCACGCTTTGATTCAGGCTCCTGCGGAGTTAACCTCAAGTCAGCGGGTGGCAGTGTATCGCGCACGCCTGCATGGAACTCCATCTGCCGCGGTTATCCATTGCATCGCAGCCGATGGTTACAATGGCCCAATAGAATTGCTGGTAGCCGTGGACTATGCAGGTAAAATTCTTGGAGTACGGATACTCAGTCATCATGAAACCCCCGGAATGGGCGATGCATTTGCACAACCGGGTTCCGGCTGGCTGGATAAATTCAAGGGTCATTCACTGACCGATCCCGATACACGCGGCTGGAATGTGCGCAAGGACGGCGGGGAGTTTGAACAATTCACCAGTGCCACTATCACTCCCCGCGCCATCATTCATGCAGTACAACACACTCTCGACTATTACCAACGGAATCGCGATACCCTGTTTCAGGTGAAAAGCGAGTATAGAAATGATGCGCAGCAGTGAATCTCTGAACGTGACCTGGCAGCAGCCAACATTCCTGCTGCCACTATTTAATCTGTGTGTACTGCTGGCAAGTACCGAGTCACTGGCAATGGCCATCAGCGTTGCATTGCTGATGCTGGTTGTCAGTGTGTACAGTAGTGCACTGCTGCTCCTGTTAACAAGACTGACGGGGCCGACTCCCAATATGATGGTGTGGCTGATCTTTGCCGGCACTTTTACGGCAATACAGGAAATGCTGCTGCACGCGTGGTTCTACACATTCTTTAAGCAGATGGGTTTATTTCTGCCCATGATCATGGTCAGCACTCTGCTACTGGTTCGACAGGAAATGCAGCAACATCTGACATCCCTGCACCTGGCCATTTCACGTGCATTATTGATGAGCGCTGGATACGCCCTGGCTGCCGTTGTGCTGGGTGCGAGTCGTGAACTGGTTGGTCATGGCTCACTCTTCACGCAGGCAAGCGATCTCTGGGGAAATTGGGCGAGGGCTCTGGAACTACAGTTCTTCCAGCCGGATATGGGATTTCTGCTGGCCAAGCTGGCCCCGGGTGCATTCATCGCACTCGGTCTGGGTGTGGCACTGTACAACTGGCTGGAGCTGAAACTGCACAAACGGGGCAAGACAGTTTCGCCATGAACCAGAATCAACGCCGCGAGCTGTTCGCACGACTGAAATCCCTGAATCCGAAACCTGTCACTGAGCTTGAGTACCGAACGCCGTTCGAACTGCTGATTGCAGTCATCCTGTCTGCACAGGCCACTGATAAAAGCGTTAATCAGGCCACACGCAAGCTATACAAAGTTGCCAGCACGCCTGCACAGATTCAGGCACTTGGTGTAACCGGCCTGTCGGCCTTTATCAAAACCATTGGACTGTACAACGCCAAAGCAAAGAACATCATTGCGACCTGCACTATGCTGCTGGAACAGCATCATGGTCAGGTTCCCCGCACTCGTGAAGCACTCGAAGCCTTGCCCGGTGTGGGTCGCAAAACCGCCAATGTGATTCTCAACACGGCCTTTGGTGAGGCCACTATTGCGGTGGACACACACATCTTCCGGATCTCCAACCGCACCGGTCTGGCACCCGGAAAGAATGTATTGCAGGTCGAGAACAAGCTGCTGAAACTGGTTCCGGAAGAATATAAACTCGATGCACACCACTGGCTGATCCTGCATGGCCGATATGTATGCAAGGCGCGCAAACCTGATTGCGGACACTGTGTACTGAATGACTTGTGTGACTACAGACACAAGACCAGCAGTCATGAAGCACCGCCAGCCTTGTTTCCAGCCAGTCAGACAGCTACCAGACGAAAACCATCCGTAAGAAAATCAGGTCAGCACAATGGATAACGCCGCAATTCCTGACTCTCTCGACGCTTCCACCCTGATGCGTGATCCATCGCTGAGTCTGTTCCAGAAAGTGCTGCTGGCAACCGATGGCACTGTGACCCAATTGCTGGAACTGTATACCGGCCAGCCTGTTAAGGTTCACAAGCTGGCACAGGAACTCATCCACTCTGACCACTCTGACATCCTCAACACCAATGCCGATGATAAAGTGCTCAAGCGCGCCATCCTGCTGCGCAGCAGCACTCAGAATCTGCTTTATGCGGAGTCATACTTCGTCATAGACCGGCTGCCCGATACCATGCATCGCCAGCTGCTGGAGAGTGACCAGCCCATTGGCCTGTTATGGCGGGCTGAACGCATGGAAACCTACCGGGAAGTCATCTCTTATACGCGGCAGCCTGACAGGAATCTATCACAGCATTTTTCTGTTGCGGACAGCGAAGACTTTCTGTCCCGCAGTTACCTTATTTTTCGTCAGCATAAACCACTTGGTATGATCACTGAAAAGTTCCCTGCAAGCTACTTCCGCACCTGAATTCGTAACACGACAATGCCCTTCTTCACTAACCAGAATCGTGACCAGCTACGCCTCAAGTATTTTGAAGCATGGCAAAAGCATTGCAGCCGTCTACCGATGCAACCGCTGGAAGCGCAAATTGCCAATGTGATTGCTATACACCCTGAATATCACTCACTCTTCAATGACCCGGATCGGGTACTGAATAAAGACTGGAAACCGGAAGATGGCAGTACTAATCCTTTTCTGCACATGGGGCTGCATCTGGCTGTGCGAGACCAGGTAGCCACCGATCGTCCTGCTGGAATCCGCACAGCACACCAGGCACTTACACAACGTATTGGCGAACCTCATGAAGCAGAACATCGAATGATCGAATGTCTTGCTACAGCATTGTGGAATGCGCAGCGAAGTGGCTTGCCACCCGATGAACAGGGGTATTTAGACGCAATTCGCAGGCTCCAGACCAAGAGCAGCTGATGACAAGAAGCATGGGGAGACAAACATTGTTTTCTTTACCACTTGGTTTTCAGATCTTGGTCTCACATATGGCGATATCTCCAGTTGTAGCTGCTTGTGGGCCGGAGGCAGACTGTAAGCCGTCTTTTCAGTCTCCGGCATCCTATTGACAAGGAAACACATATTCGTTTTGGGGAAGTCATATCAACTGAAAATACCAATGTTTCAGTCAGCGCCTGTCCATCCCAATTCATAGCGCCGCAATTGAATGAATGCCGACACGCATTCCCATCATAATAATGAAGTCATTACTTAATCATATCCACCAACATAATAAAAACTGCCATCAGCATCAAACTTACAGCTCCCCAACCAAACACAAGAGTCTTTCTTTTCACAACCAAAGACCCCATAACTTCAACTTTACTCGACAATATCATCATTGCCGCCATAATTGGTACAGCGACAGCGCCATTAATTACCGCGCTGAAATAAAGAGCTTTCATCGGATCGATTGGCGTGAAGTCAAGAAGTGTTCCTACAATAGTGGCCAGAGTTATGATTGCGTAGAACCCTTTCGCTTCATTCCAGCGTCTTTGCAATCCATCCGGCCAACCGAAACATTCAGCAACCGCATAGGCTGATGATGAAGCAAGCACCGGTACTGCAAGCATGCCGGTAGTGATGATACCTATCGAAAAAAGTATGAATGCCGTATCACCAGCGAGTGGACGCAGTGCTGTAGCAGCGTCTTTTGCCGTCTTGATATCAAGCATGCCAGAAGCATGAAGCACAAAAGCACCAGCCAACATGATAAAGAAGGCTATTACATTAGAAAATGTCATACCAATAATGGTGTCAAAGCGCAGCCTGCGCATGTCTTTTCTTGCTGAATAAATTTGCTCGCGCCCCGGCCTGATGCCATGGAGCCGCATTTCTTCCACCTCTTGTGAGGCCTGCCAGAAAAATAAATATGGTGAAATAGTTGTACCGAGAACAGCAACGACAGTCATTGCAAATGCTGAGCCATTTTCAATCCTGGGAAACGCTAAATCATGAGCAACTGATGCCCAAGGTATATTGACAGTGAAAGCAAGGGCGACATACACCAATAGACTCAGCGTCAGCCATTTCAAAATAGGTGCCAGTTTCCGGTAGGGAATAAAAACCTGCAACAGAACAGTAATAACGCCAAATATCACCGAGTGAAAATGCTCCCCTCCACCAACTATCAGCTGAAGCGCCTCACCCATTGCAGAAATATCAGCCGCAATGTTGATGGTATTGGCAACCACCAGCAATGAAACTACAACCACGAGAAGACGGGTTGAGGAGTGCTCACGCAAATTAGCAGCAATGCCCTTCCCTGATTGACGCCCAATTCGCGCACTTACCAGCTGAATTGCAATCATGAACGGCAACGACAAGAAAACAGTCCATAGCACACCGGATCCGAATTGGGCACCCGCCTGGGTATAGGTTGCAATCCCTGATGGGTCGTCATCTGCGGCACCTGTTATAATGCCCGGCCCGACATGACGTAGGAACGAAGGTATTCGGTGTTTCTTTTCCAACTCTGTTTTCATCCCCGGAAGTGGCTGTCTACGCCTTTTTCTAGTCAGGCATCATATCTTGCCGAAACCTCTATACTTGGCATCAAAGCATACCCAGCAACAAGTGTTCGGCTAAACCGGCTCAACGATTCGGAAAATCAATCGCGATCTTGTCGGCCGCCAGCGCTGCTTCGTGGAGCGCTTCTGATAAAGTTGGATGAGCATGAATCGTGCGCTGGAAGTCTTCAGTGCTGGCCGAATATTCCATGGCAAGTACCGCTTCCGCAATCAATTCACCGGCCATCGGGCCGATGATATGTACGCCCAGCACCTCATCGGTATCAGTGGCGGATATCATTTTGCAGAAGCCTACTGCTGCTTCCATTGCACGGGCACGACCACTGGCCATGAATGGGAAAGATCCAAGCTTGTATGGACGGCCACTGGCTTTGACCTGCTGCTCAGTCTGACCCACCCAGGCAATTTCCGGTGCGGTATAGATTACTGAAGGGATGATGTTGTAATTCACTTCGGCATGCTTGCCGGCAATGAGGTCAGCCACAACCACGCCCTCTTCCTTGCCCTTGTGCGCCAGCATGGGGCCTCGCACCAGATCGCCCACAGCCCAGACATTGGCCACACCGGTCCGGCATTCATGATCCACTTTGACAAAGCCTCGATCATCAAGCTCAACACCAGTTCCCTCGGCCAGAAGATTTTTTGTAAACGGACGGCGCCCGATGGCGACCACCACCTTGTCCACGACGATGCTCTGCTCGCCCGCAGCATCAGTGTATTTCAGAGTCACGCCATCCTGACTCTTGCTTGCAGCAGAAACTTTCGCACTCAGTTTTACATCCAGCCCCTGCTTCCTGAATTGCTTCAGCGCTTCTGCGGAGACAGCCTGATCCGCCATGGGCAGAAAGCTGTCGAGCGCCTCAAGCACTGTCACCTGTGCGCCGAGGCGGTTCCAGACACTTCCAAGTTCCAGACCAATCACACCCGCACCAATCACACCAAGACGCTTCGGCACTGCACTTAATTCCAGTGCGCCCCATGAATCAATGATGTCATTGCCATCAAACGGCAGGCTTTTCAGTTCAGTCGGAACGGATCCTGATGCCAGCACGACATGCCGCGCACTGAGCACCTGTACTTTGCCTTCCTTGTCAGTGAATTCCACCTTGTTAACTTCACCTTCCGGCTTGAGCAACTTGCCATGACCGACCAGCGCAGTCACTCCAGCGCCTTTCAGCAAACCAGCGATACCCAGCGTGGAGGTTTTGACAATCTTGTTCTTGCGCGCCTGCATGGTAGCGACATCAAACTCAACACCATTAAGCTTGATGCCATGCAGTGCAAATTCATGCTGCGCACGATGATAAAGCTCGGAGGATTCAAGCAGTGCCTTGGAGGGAATGCAGCCTGCATTCAGGCAGGTACCGCCGAATGAGTAACTGCCATCATGATTCTTCCAGCCATCTATGCAGGCCACTTTCAGCTTGTTCTGGCCCGCACGGATAGCCGCGGGATAACCAGCAGGACCGGCACCGATAACAATCACATCATATTGTTCAGACATGAGAACCCCACTATACGAATAGAAAGGGCAGCCAGAACACATATCAAAGGCTGCCCGCACGTATGGTCAAAATTCGACTAGAGCTGCAACAGCAGTCGCGCCGGATCTTCGAGAGCTTCCTTGATGGCAACCAGGAACTGCACGGACTCACGACCATCAACAATACGATGATCATAAGTCAGAGCAAGATACATCATCGGACGGATCACGATCTGACCATCGACCACTACCGGACGATCCTGAATCTTGTGCATACCCAGAATAGCCACCTGCGGCATATTGAGAATCGGCGTCGAAAGCAGTGAGCCGAACACACCACCATTGGTAATCGTGAATGTACCACCCGTCAGATCTTCCAGCGCTATTGATCCTTCGCGAGCTTTCCTCGCGTAATTACTCACGGCTGCTTCGAGCTCAGCCATGCTCATATTTTCTGCATTGCGGATTACCGGCACCATCAGACCGCGCTCAGTGGATACCGCCACGCCCATGTCATAGAACTCGTGATACACAATGTCGTTGCCGTCAATGGAAGCATTCACTGCCGGGAACTTGCGCAGCGCTTCGATGGCAGCCTTGATGAAGAAGGAAGAAAAGCCCAGCTTGACCCCGTGCACTTTCTCAAACTTGTCCTTGTAGCGATTACGCAACTCGTTGACTGCGGACATATCTACTTCATTGAATGTCGTCAGCATGGCCGCCGTTGATTGCGCCTGGACCAGACGCTCAGCGATTCGGGCGCGCAACCGTGTCATCGTGACGCGCTGTTCAGAGCGCTCACCTTTAACAGCAGGCAGCGCATCCTGAACAGATGGCTTGTTCAGATGCTGAATCACATCCGCCTTGGTGACACGGCCATCCTTACCGGAGGCGGTAATGTCTGCAGGTGAAACCTTGTTCTCTTCCATGATGCGGCGTGCGGCAGGACCTGATCTCTCCGCAGCCTGTCTGTTCGCAATCTCCGGCTCAGCAGCCACTCTGGCGGGCGCAGCTGGCACAGCCGCAGCGCTAGTGGCAGTCGCACCTGCTTCCACAATTGCCAGCACCTGACCGCTGGTAACAGTCGCGCCATTCGCGATACGGATTTCCTTGAGGACACCACTGGCCGGAGCAGGTACTTCCAGCATCACTTTGTCCGTTTCCAGATCGACAAGGTTTTCATCGCGGGTAACAGCATCGCCAGCTTTCTTGTGCCATTTAGCCAGCAACGCATCTGCAACCGATTCGGGCAACTGCGGAACTTTTACTTCAATACTCATGGATCTGGCTCTGTAATTAGCAACTGAGTTGAATCGGAAAATACATTACTTGGCTTTCAGACGAGTGGTCTGGCGCATGCCCTCTTCAGTGACATGAGACCGTAACGCCGCATCCAGAAAGCCCTGCAGCTGCATGTTATGCAATTTAGGAATCCCTGTTGCCGGTGCGGCAGCCGGAGCACGTCCTGCGTAAAGCAACTGATCCTTTGAACTGAGCGGTTCCTGCAGACGATGACGGATCTGGTACCAGCCGCCCTGATTCTGAGGTTCTTCCTGACACCAGACAATCTCATGGGCATTACTGTATTTCCTGAGCACAGCCGCATATTCACTGGTCGGGAATGGATACAACTGCTCGATACGTACAATGGCAACGTCATTGATTGCGTCACCGCGTCGCGATTCCAGCAGATCAAAATAGACCTTCCCTGAACAGAACACTATCCTCTTGATCTGCTCTGCCTTGAGGTCATCAACCTCGTCAATGACATTGCGGAAAGTTCCTACAGACAGGTCTTCCAAAGAAGAAACAGACAGCTTGTGACGCAACAGGCTCTTCGGTGTCATGACCACCAGCGGCTTGCGCAACTTGCGCGTCATCTGACGTCGCAACATATGGAACATCTGCGCGGGAGTGGACGGCACACAGACCTGCATATTGTTCTCGGCAGCCAGCTGCAGAAAGCGTTCAAGTCTTGCAGATGAGTGTTCGGGTCCCTGCCCTTCATAGCCATGTGGCAGGAACAGAGTCAGACCACACAACCGCCCCCATTTGGCCTCACCAGAACTGATGAACTGGTCAATGATTACCTGCGCACCATTGGCAAAATCACCAAACTGACCTTCCCAGATCGTCAGACAATTCGGCTCAGTGGTAGAAAAGCCATATTCAAAACCCATCACCGCTTCTTCAGAGAGAAATGAATCAATCACTGTAAAGCGGGGCTGTGAAGGCGAAAGATGCTGCAATGGAATGAAGCTGCTACCCGTGGCCTGGTCATGCCACACGGCATGACGATGGAAGAATGTACCGCGACCACTGTCCTGACCACTGATGCGAATTTCATAACCTTCACCCAGCAGCGAAGCATAGGCCAGCGTTTCCGCCATACCCCAATCGAGGGTTAACTGACCGGCAGTCATCTTTTCGCGATCCTGCACAATGCGTGCGATCTGGCGATGCAGCGTGAAATTGTCTGGCACCTTGATCAGTTTGCTGCCCAGCTCACGCAGAGTTTCCAGCTTCACCCCCGTGGCAGGGGTTTCATTCCATTCCGCGCCCTGATACTTACTCCAGTCAACCGTGTGCTTATTGCCGATCAAGCCCAGCGCCTGATGGGCTTGCGATTTGCCTTCATCCATTTCACGACGATAGCGTTCCACCATGCCATCTGCATCCGGCATAGCCAATACATTTTCAGCGACTAGGCGCTCCGCGTATAACTGCCGCGTAGTGGGCTTCTGACGAATGACCTGATACATGACGGGTTGAGTGGCAGCCGGCTCATCAGCCTCGTTGTGCCCCAGTCGCCGGTAACACACCAGATCAATCACTACGTCCTTGTGAAACTTCTTACGGTATTCAAGAGCCAGTCGAGCCACAAAAATCACAGCTTCAGGATCATCACCGTTCACATGAAAGATCGGCGCCTCAATCATCTTGGCCGGATCGCTGCAATACAGCGTCGAACGGGTATCACGAGGATTGTGCGTGGTGAACCCCACCTGATTGTTGATGATCACATGCACAGTGCCACCGGTGGCATAGCCACGGACCTGTGACATCTGCAGGGTTTCCATGATGACACCCTGCCCTGAGAACGCTGAGTCACCATGAATCAGGATCGGCATCACCCTGGATCCATCCTCGTCATTACAGCGCTGCTGGCGGGCACGCACTGAACCTTCGACCACAGGATTAACAACTTCCAGATGTGAAGGATTAAACGCCAGCGCAACGTGAACATTTCCAGCCGGCGTGCGTACATCTGTAGAGAAGCCTTTGTGATATTTCACATCACCCGAGCCCTGCATATGGTTCACATCGTAGTTGCCCTCAAATTCGGAGAACAACTGCTGCGGTGACTTGCCCAGCACATTGACCAGCACGTTCAGACGGCCACGATGAGCCATACCGATGACAATTTCTTCAACGCCCTGGACACCACCTTGCTGAATGAGGTCATCCATCAGGGGGATAAGACTGTCCCCACCTTCCAGAGAAAAACGCTTCTGCGCGGGGTAACGGGTGGCCAGATAACGCTCAAGGCCCTCAGCAGCCGTGAGCTGCCAAAGGAAGCCTTTACGCTCTTCGCTTGTAAATCGCTGATTCAGACGCCCGCTCTGAAACCTCTCCTGCAACCAGAGCCGCTCACCCGTATCTGAAACATGGGCAAATTCCGCACCGATATTGCCGCAATAAATCTGACGATAATGAGAGAGAATATCGCGCAATTTCATGCGCTTAGGCTTTGTTTTAAAATCAAAGTTAATGAATGTATGGAACTCTGAATCCAGATCGCTCTCTGCCAAACCGAAGAAACCAAGCTTCATCACTTCTGGCTCAGGCCGCTTCATCAATCCAAGTGGGTCAATGTCTGCAACCAGGTGGCCACGATTGCAGATGACCTGCACCATCCGGGATACAGCGCCCTGTTTAGCAATCAGCTCTTCGGAAACGCCCTCACCCGTAACCGACCTGCTTACCCTGGTGACCCGGGCACGCTGCGTCAGAGCCTCAAGAACAGGGCCATGCGCCACCTCATCTACCCCACCCTGACGAACACCGAGGAAATACTCCCGCCACCGCGGAGCTACTGAACCGGGGTCGACAAGAAATTGTTCGTACAGGGATTCAAGATAGGCAGACTGGTCCGCCCCAAGGGCAGATGTTTCGAGCAACGCTCGCAATGACTCGCTCATCAGCGCGTTAATCCTGGGTACTTTAGGGAGAAAAAAGCTGGGCCGGAGCCGAACGAATAAGGCAGTGAGTCTAGCCGAACATTGTTAAAAATGAAAAATATTACGGCCGGTTTTGCGAAATGGAGCTGGGATTTCAGCGCAATTTATAAATTGCACTTTTATGGGTCGAGCCGATCAATGGGTTTGATCAGTGTATGAATTTGGTGCCGGGCTGAATTTACACGCGAGTATCGTTACCGCCAATTTCCGACAATCCCTGCGCTTGGAGCACACTACCAAGGTGACACCCGCATCCGGCTGACTTTAAACCACAAGAACATGCCCTGTTGCGGGCTTTCTAATCATGCTGGTTGGGTCTTACTGGTTACCGCCACCGCAAACTGCGGAGGCGGCACCAGTTTATCTATTCAAAGCAATGTGACATACCATCTAATTCAAATCCTGCGCCTTCAAGAATAAACACAGCGCTCTGAATTAGCTGGAACAGAGCGATTACTCAGCGCCCATACCACCAGCGGCCATTCCGCCTTCACCGCCGGCACCCATGCCGCCGCCCATGCCACCGCCCATACCACCTTCGCCACCACCCATGGCATCGGCCGCAGGTGCGGCAGCAGCCTCAGCAGGAGCAGCAGCCTTTGGCTTCCACTCTGTGGCCAGGCGCTGTGCTTCAGTGAGTTCTGCAGCAGTAAGCCGCTTTGCCAGAGTCTCCAGATTTCGTGTGGCAGCAACATTGCCCTGATCAGCCCCCAGCTTCGACCACATGTAGGCCTGAACATTGTTGCGCTCAATACCATCGCCATTTCCGTAATGCGCCCCCAGATTAGTCTGAGCCTGAGCAACACCCTGTTCAGCTGAGAGACGATACAGCTTCACAGCTTCAACGGAATCCTTGGCAGCGCCATCTCCCTTGTCAATCAGCCTGCCGAGATTGTACTGAGCATAGTCATGGCCTTTATCAGCAGCTTGACGGTACCACTTGACTGCAGCTGCCTTATCGGCAGGGACACCATCACCAATGTCACTCTTCACACCCAGATTGTAGGCGGCCAGAATATCGCCCTTACCTGCTGCCACTTCCCAATCAGCTGATTTACCGCCATCCTGAATAAGGCCTTTGCGACCGTCATAAGTAATATACAAACTGGTCGTCTTTAACGACGTTGTATCCGGTGCACCCGCTGCATAGGACAAAAGCCCGGCAGTTGTGAATGCTAAAAATGCCGTAACTGCAACAACCGGCTTAACAAACTGATTGGCCATACAAATTCCCCTTTAGACATTAAGAAGACAAGAAACAGACTTTGTGCAGAAATGCACGTTTGTCGATAGCACCAATGCAACCACCGACCCATACTTTTAATCTTTAAGCTTGGTACATTATCGATCAGCAACCCCCCAGCCACAAGCCTTTACAAGCAAGGATATGCCAAGCAATTCCTGAATACTCACCGATTAAACCCACTTACCGGGCTACCGACCTCAGAAAAAACATATCATCAATCACTACTTAGATGCGCATACTCGAAGCGCACCCGCTCCAACAGGAACAATATTGTTGTTGCCCAAGCTACTGCATTGACCCTGTTTTATCAATTCGGGGATTTCCACACCACTGATGCCCGCTGAGCTTCTTATACATGGACACGATCCGTATTCCTGACAGCCTGATGTTCATACGCTTTTTCAAGCTGAACGGAATATCAAACTGATATGATTTCTTTGCCTTTCTTGGCAATTATATTTTCCATATAGAACTGGTGACCCCGATACGCTCAGACTCAGACATCTGAGCGAATCAATATTGAACTCATAAAAAAGGCGGCTGACTTTTCAGTCAACCGCCCTGTTCAGTTCAGGCGATCAGTGCGTGTTGGCTAGTTACAGCTGACACTGACATTGGTGATATTCGCACCATTGGGGTAGCTGCCAACACTGCCAGTAGCATTGCT
>CAILZL010000002.1 GCA_903838705.1 uncultured Pseudomonadota bacterium | reverse complement strand
GAGCTAGCCGCGTGAGCGGCGTAAAGTCAACGTTTCGCGGGACGTGCGAGGCAGGTAAACAGCAGGAATCGATAGGAGTTCACTCAGCAAACCTATGGATTTGTCTGCTGACAGAACGTAATCGATTTCCTTCGCGAACAATTCCTATGATGACGACGGAATAAATCAGAGAGTCCCTAGGTTGCTTTATGTCTCAACTGCCGGGGTCCAGGTGAATCCTGGTTGGAAACCTTGCGGCATGAAATGAATGAAGAGCTGGGTAGGAATACTACTCGCTTATCAACCGCTGATTGAAGTGCTGCTCAGGAAGCTGGGGTGAAGTCCTGAGGCGTTTCACCACTGTCATCCTTCTCTGTTACCGGTATGACATTCTTCTCTGCAGCCCAGTTGCCCAGATCAATCAGCTTGCAGCGTTCGCTGCAGAACGGCCGCCATTTGTTATCGGGTGACCATTCCAGTTCGCGCTGGCAGGTCGGGCATCTGACCAGGGTCATGGATCAAGTGCAGGTGGTCAGCAGGAAGGGGATGTCCTGTTCTGCCTGAATCGGACGTGTGGCAACTCCCTGCCATTTCAGGAAACGTACGCTACAGCGGTAATGGCTGCCACTGATCTCAGGAAACAGGTCAGTGCCGGCCGGCAGGGTGATGCGCAGCAGCTGACAATGACTGTCACGATCCAGATTCAGCTGGAACTGCCCGGCAACCGCCATTTCACGGCGTGGTCTTGCGTTCTGGCGTATGACCCAGAGCAGGTAGCTGATTGCTTCGCACAGGATACGGATGTCACTCATCCAGTTCTCAAAATCCCCCTGGCGGATGGCAAAGTCCTGATTCAGCCAGTGATGGTAGTCACGCAGATCAAATTCACAGGTGCCGCCCGGAATGGCGCTGCGGTGCCGGATGGCACTCAGAAATTCCGAGTCACGCAGACTTTGCATGAACACGCCGGGCATTGAATTCAGTTCGCCGCGATGGTGAGCCAGCTGCTTCATGATGCTATCAAGCCGCTCACTGTCCACGCCTGACTTGTCGCGGAACTCATTGAGCACGACCAGCTGTCTTTCCAGTTCCTTGAGCGTATCGGTGCGGCAATCGCCGCGCGCTGTAATCGCCAGAATGTCCAGTATTGCGCTCATCGCTGAACGGGTTGACCAGGCATCCGAGCTCTGCTGGTTGAACAGGGTCTGTCGATACAGGAATTCCAGCCGCAGATAGGTGCGCAGGCGCTCGCTGAGCGGCTGCTCATAGGTAATGGTGGCGGCTTCCGCATTGCTGCCGCTCTGTGCGTTTGCGGTGGTCATCGCGCTATTGTGCTGCACATAACGGGTTCAGGCCAACAGTTTTGAATTGATATTTTTCAAGCTCGATGCGTATCAATGGATTCATGCCTGTCCGGTGGCATTCGCAAGCTGCAGGTAATGGTGGTGCAAAAGCGCTATTTTTCCCGGTAATTCTGTAACAGACCCGTTGTTGTCGAGTACATCATCGGCAATTTTCATGCGTTCATCGCGGTCAGCCTGAGCCGCCAGTATCTGTTCGGCCAGCTCAGGCGTAATGCCATCGCGCTTCACCAGCCGGGCGAGTTGCGTGGCCCGGCTGCAATCCACGACCAGGATGCGATCATATAAACCCTGACTCCGGTTCTCGACCAGCAGAGGTACGACGTGAATCAGGTATGGACCGCCCAGTTGGCTGGCCAGTTTCTGTTGTTCTGCTCGGATGGCCGGATGCAGGATTGCTTCCAGCGCCTGTTTATCGGCTGGATGATTGAATATCCGCTCGCGCAACCGGCGACGATCCAGAGTGCCATCAGGGGCGAGTATTCCTCTGCCGAATCGGGTGACGATGTCTGCCAGCGCCGGCTGCCCGGGTTGCACCAGTGCACGGGCCAAGACATCAAGATCAATGATGGGAATACCCAAGCGGGCGAACTCGGCTGCCACCGCGCTTTTGCCGCTGGCAATGCCGCCGGTCAGGCCGATCCACAGTGGCCTTTTTGTCTGCATGGTCAGCCCTGCAGGGAAGCCAGATAAGCTTTCACGATCTGGTCGCCCCGGAGCAGCGCGATCCAGCCCGCTGCAGCCAGGTACGGACCGAACGGGATTGGGATGTTGCGGTCACGTCCCCGCAGCAGGATCAGGCTGATACCCACTGCTGCACCCACACAGGCGGACAGCATGATGATGAGTGGCAGCATCTGCCAGCCTAGCCATGCGCCCAGAGCAGCAAGCAATTTGAAGTCGCCATAGCCCATGCCTTCCTTCCCAGTTGCCAGTTTGAACAGGTGAAACACCAGCCAAAGGCTCAGATAGCCGACCAGAGCACCCACAATGGCGTCCTGAGGTGTAATGGGTAATACATCGCCATGCAGCAGGCTCAGGCTTAGTCCCACCCACATTAAAGGCAGCGTCAGATTGTCAGGCAGCAGCTGATGATCAAAGTCGATCATGCATAGTGCGATCAGGCTCCATGTCAGCAGCAATGCCGCAGCCATGTGCCAAGTAAACCCAAATTGCCAGGCGACAATACCGGACAGGATGGCGGTACTCAGTTCAATAATGGGATAGCGTGCTGATATGTCAGTACGGCAGTGCGCACAACGTCCCTTCAGCATCAACCAGCTGATTACCGGGATGTTCTGGAGTGCGGATATTTGTGTGCCGCACTTCGGGCAGGCAGAGCGGGGTACCATCAGGTTGTACCGGTCTGTCGATGTGGATTGGCTGGCAGCGGTAGCCGGGGCAAGAAATTCTTCAGCCTGTCTGCGCCAGTCACGTTCCATCATGATGGGCAGGCGATGAATGACCACATTCAGGAAACTGCCAACCAGCAGGCTGAGAGTGAAGACACTGCTAATCAACCAGACGGGCTCTGCGGCGTAAAATTCAGCGAGTGTCATGGTGTGGTTGTTTCAGTTTGAGTTGCTTATAAAAAACGCCGCGCCTGATAACAGATGCGGCGTCGATTGTTTGATCCCTGCGGCCTTTGGCCGCAATGTGAATTTACACCACGGAGCCAAGTTTGAAGATTGGCAGATACATGGCTATCACCATGCCGCCCACCAGTACACCCAGAATGGCCATGATCAGGGGCTCAAGCAGGCTGCTCATGCCATCGACTGCGGCATCCACATCGGCTTCATAGAAATCCGCGATCTTCGCGGACATGGCATCCAGCGAGCCTGATTCTTCACCCACCGCGATCATCTGCACCACCATGTTGGGGAACAGACCGGTATTTTCCATGCAGCGTTGCAGGCGCTGCCCGGTGGATACCTCATCACGGATTTTAAGGGTGGCATCTTCGAATACGATATTGCCTGTAGCACCGGCCACTGATGTCAGTGCTTCTACCAGTGGTACACCCGCAGAGAACATGGTGGACAAGGTGCGGGCAAAGCGGGCGATGGCAGCCTTCACCATAATCGGCCCGATTACAGGTGCTTTCAGCAAGGCTCGATCAATCCCCTGACGCATGGGCTTGGAGCGCTTTTTAAAATAGATGAATGCATAGATGGCGCCACCTGCGACGGCACCCATCATCAAGCCATAAGCCTGAACAAACTTTGACAAACCAATCACCATCATGGTGAAAGCAGGTAGATCGGCACCGAAATCCTTGAAGATATTTTCAAACTGTGGAATCACGAAGATCAGCAGAATAATCGTCACGACCACAGCCACTACCAGTACGGCGGCTGGATAGAACATGGCCTTCTTGATTTTCTTTTTCAGGGCTTCGGTCTTTTCCTTGTAGGTAGCGATCTTTTCCAGCAGGGTTTCCAGAGCACCCGCATGCTCACCGGCTTCAACCAGGTTCACGAACAGATCATCGAAATAGAGGGGATGCTTGGCCAGCGCTTCATGCAGTGTCGTGCCGGATTCAATGTCAGCCTTGATCGCCATGATCAGTTTCTGCATGGCGGGCTTTTCATGACCGTTGCCTACAATATCGAATGCCTGCACCATCGGAATGCCTGCTTGCAGCATGGTGGCCAGCTGGCGAGCAAACAGGGCGATGTCTTCGCTGCCAATCTTCTTGTCACTTTTGAACAGCTGCGATTGCTTGCGGATCTTTTTGGCGATGATGCCCTGTCTGCGCAGGTCGGCCTTCACCGCCTGTTCCGAGGCAGCCAGAATGCGCCCTTTCACCTTCTGGCCCTTCTTGTCCATGCCTTCGTAGGTGTAAGGAAATTGCTGCGTCGTGATAACTTGTGCCATAGCCCTGATTCCTGGATGACTTGCGGTAGGCGGAAGCTGACAGGTTAAGGAAAAACCGGGGAGGAATCTTACTGTCTTTATCAACCCACAGTCAGGTGTCTGTTGCCCAGTTTATGAAATCTTATTCCACCGTGCACTGGTGCAGTTCGTCCAGACTGGTCAGGCCATTCCGGACCTTCTCCAGAGCTGCTCGCCGTAAATCCCAGATGCCTTCCTTGTTTGCCTGATCAGCGATTTCCATCGCATCGCCCCCTTTCAGAATGATGCGACTGATTGCTTCTGTGACCGGCATCACCTGATAAATACCAACGCGTCCCTTGTAGCCGTCGGAACACTGGCTGCAACCGACGGCCTTGTAAAGCTTGAGGCCGGCATTGATGTCGTCTTCACTGAAGCCTTCCTTGCGCAGGGCTTCGGCCGGTAATTCCAGTGGTTGTTTGCAGTTGGAGCAGAGCTTGCGTGCCAGACGCTGTGCAATGATCAGCGCAACCGAAGTCGCAATGGCATAGGGCTGTACGCCCATGTCCACCAGACGGCTGAGTGTCTTGGGTGCGTCATTGGTATGCAGTGTGGACAGCACGAGGTGACCTGTCTGCGAAGCCTTGATGGCGATTTCAGCCGTTTCCAGGTCGCGAATTTCGCCCACCATGATCACATCCGGATCCTGGCGCAGGAAGGCGCGCAGGGCGGAAGCGAAGGTCAGCCCCACCTTGGGGTTAACGTTGACCTGGTTGACGCCGGGCAGGTTGATTTCCGCCGGATCTTCCGCCGTCGAAATATTGGTGTCTTCCTTATTAAGGATATTCAGGCCGGTATACAGCGAGACGGTTTTACCGCTACCCGTCGGGCCGGTCACCAGAATCATGCCGTGGGGACGTGCCAGGGCTTGCATGTACAGCTCTTTCTGGAAGGGCTCATAGCCCAGCGCATCAATGCCCAGCATTGCGCTTGAAGGATCAAGAATACGGGCAACAATCTTTTCACCGAACAGGGTCGGGCAGGTGCTGACACGGAAATCAATGGCGCGCGTCTTGGAGATGCGCATCTTGATTCGTCCGTCCTGCGGAATGCGGCGTTCGGCAATATCCAGTCGAGACATGACCTTGATACGGGCAGCCAGCTTGTGCGCCAGTTGTACGGGTGGCGCTGCGACTTCTTTCAGGTAACCGTCAATACGCAGACGGATTCGATAGTTTTTTTCGTAAGGCTCAAAGTGGATGTCCGATGCCCCTTTCTTGATTGCGTCCAGCAGCATCTTGTTGACGAAGCGTACGATGGGCGCTTCGTCAATATCGTCCCTTCCAACATTTTCACCCAGGTCTTCGTCGCCACCGCTGATATCCAGGCCTTCAAGGTCCACATCGTCAGAGGCCAGATCTGACATCTGGGTATCGACCTGCTCAATGGCCTTGCCGACAAAGTTCTGCAATTTGTCTTCTTCGACCACTACGGCTTCTACCGTCATGCTGGTCTGGAACTTGATTTCGTCCAGCGCATGCATGTTGGTCGGGTCGGAAACGGCTACGAACAGTCTCTTGCCGCGGCGGGTGAGTGGAAGTACCCGATGTTTCTGTAGCAGCTTGTCTGAAACCAGTCGCACGGCTTCCAGATCCGGCTGAATGGCATCCAGATCAAGCAGGGGAACGCCGAACTCCAGAGAGGCCGCAATAGCAATTTCGCGGGGATCTGCCAGTCCCTTGGCTACCAGGTACGCCACCAGATTGGTATTGGCGGCTTTGGCATCTTCCAGCGCCTGCAAGGCTGCTTTTTCGCTCAGAAGCCCGTCCTGAATCAGACGCGCAGGCAGGCCCTGTAAGGCCATTCGAAGCGCGCTGGAAGACATTGCTGACGGGTCAATCATGGGCGGGTGGTATTTATCAGTTGTCCAAGAACCTTAAGTGTGGCCTGAAGCGTTGATCAGATCAATTGTCAAATTAGGGTTGATTGTGCCGGAGAGTTGGGCTTTGTTGAGCAAAGTGCGTCACAAAAACAATCAGCTCTTTGAAAAAAGATCGCGACCGAATATTGGTTGGCGTGTTCGCGACCAATAAATGTCTTGGTGGCAGAAGCAAAAAAAGAACCCCTCAATTGAGGGGTTCTGAGTTAAAGATTTAAGTGGCTATCTTTAAGCTTTGCTGTGGAAATTAATTTGCCTTGCAGACATTGGCAGTGAGACACGTACCTGAAACTCCCCAAGTTACTTGTCCATTGGTCAAAGTGGGAGTCAGAATGTAGGTGTAACCAAGACTATTCGCTTCGAGTCCAACGCCTGTTTTGGCGGCGGCGGTAATCACACCATTTGCCGTAGTAACTGCCCCTGTGTATTTTGTGACGTTGGTGGCTGCGATATCAGCTGAGATTCCGTTAGAGCCGCCAGTGCAGCCTGTGACGGTTCCTAAGTCTGCTGCGCAGACCTCTACCGCTGTTTTAAGGCCTGCGGTTGCTTGAACAACTTCAGAAAATTTGGCTTTTTGCGTGTACTGGCTGTAAGCCGGCAATGCGATGGCGGCCAGGATGCCGATGATGGCTACCACGATCATCAATTCGATCAGGGTAAAGCCCTTTTGAACTTGCTTCTGCATGTGAATCTCCGCGAGTGTTGATGTACTGAAAAATGCTGGCGTTGATGCGCCTGAGTGCATCAAAGCAAGTGGCGTGCCAGCTTAAGTGCTGGTTGTGTAAGTGATTGATTCGCTGCTGAACACAAGTGATGAGTGTGATCAATGTCACACTGAATCAGGCTTCCACAGAAGTCCGCATGTGACACAAACTGACAATTAGTGTCACTTTGTGACTGTGACAATGAGCTCAACTTGCAGTGCTATTCCAGCCCCAGTTTCTTGATGCGATAACGCAGTGATCTGAAACTCATGCCCAGCAGGGCAGCTGCTTTTGTCTTGTTGAAGCGGGTCTGGGTCAGGGCTTTCAGGATGGCATCACGTTCGATGTCTTCGAGAGCGTCGCCCAGCTTTTCTCCAATCTGGGGGGCGGCGGGGTTCATATCAGCGTGAGCAGTGACAGCGGCGCTTTCGACGGCGTGCGTTGTATTCGGGCGCAGTTGCAGGTCACCCAGTTCAATCCGATGCTGGCTGCACAGTGTGGCGGCGCGCTCAAGAATGTTTTCCAGTTCCCGCACGTTGCCGGGGAAGTGGTATTGCTTCAGTGCGTTCAGCGCTTCCGGACTGATGGACAGTATCTGTCCCAGCTGTTTGCTTTGTCGCTTGAGGATGGATGCAACCAGTTCACCGATGTCGTCACCGCGTTCGCGCAGCGGTGGTACACGCATTTCAATCACGTTGACACGGTAATAAAGGTCTTCGCGAAATGTGCCGGCGTTGACCATGTTGCCCAGATGTTTGTGGGTGGCAGACAGGATGCGTACATCCACCGGGAACTCTCGTGATTCACCTACGGGCCTGACCGTTTTCTGCTGGATGACGCGTAGCAGCTTGACCTGCATGTGCAGAGGCAGATCGGCAATTTCATCAAGGAACAATGTGCCGCCTTCGGCGCTCTGAATCAGGCCCTGCTTGTCGGCCACTGCGCCGGTAAAACTGCCTTTCTTGTGTCCGAATAATTCGCTTTCCATCAGTTCGCCGGGAATGGCGCCGCAGTTCACTGGAACAAACGGTGCGTCACGCCGTGCGCTGGTATCGTGAATCAGGTGTGCGACCAGTTCTTTTCCGGTGCCTGATTCGCCATAGATATGAACCGGTGCCTGACTGCGTGCGACTTTGTCGATCATCTCGCGCAGGGTGTTCATGGCACTGGATCGGCCCAGCAAGCGGTTTTCCGGCTGGCTGACTGTAATGTCCGGTTGCTCTGCCAGTTTCAGGGTGGCGCTGATCAGTTTGCGCAAAGCCGCCAGATCGAGAGGTTTGGAAATGAAATCGAATGCACCCAGTTTCAATGCACGTACCGCAGATTCCACATTGCCGTGGGCGGTGATGACTGCCACAGGCAGATGTGGACGATTGCTCTGAATCCATTCCACCAGTGTGAGACCGTTGCCATCAGGCAAATTCATGTCGGTCAGGCACAGCTGGAAGTCCTCTGTGCGCAGCAGGCGAGTGGCTGTGGCAAGGTCGGGTGCGGCGCTGACATCAATGTTCATGCGCTCCAGCGTGATGCCCAGCAGTTCACGGATATCGGCTTCGTCATCGACGATCAAGGCGCGGGCGTGGCCCATTTATTCTTCCCAGCGTAATGGATCAGAGAACACAATCCGGAAAATGCTACCACCACCATGACGTGGTTCGTAAATAAGTACGGCGCGGTTACAGTGAGTGAGTTCACGCGCAATAAACAGACCCAGACCGGTACCGCCATCGCCAGCCGTAAAGAAGGGCTCAAAGATACGGATGGCCTGTTCGGGGTCAATGCCCGCACCGCGATCTGCGATTTCCAGATAGGGTCGATTGGTATTGCTGATGCGTCCATAACGTATTTCAAGCCATTTGCCGCTGCTGCTCTGACCATATTTAAGGGCGTTCTCGCACAGATTGGATACGATCTGATGCAGGTGTGATGCATCCACTTTAACCGTGACGGGATAGCCGGGGCGTTCTACATGCAGCTGATCGACGCTGAGCTGGAAGCTTTGCTCGAACTGGTGGCTGAATTCTTCCACCCAGCCATTGAGTGACAGTGACTGGGCATGGGTGGTCTCGCGCCGGGATAATTGCAGAATATTGTTGATGATGGTGCTGACCCGCTCGGCATTGCTGGTAATGATGCTGCTCAGCCGGAGGTCAGGGGCGCTGAGGTTGGGCGACTCCTGTAACAGCTGTGCCGCATGACTCATTGCGCCTACCGGATTGCGAACTTCATGCGCGATGCTGGCACTCAGGCGGCCCAGTGCTGCGAGTTTGGATTGCTGCACTCGTTCGGCAACAATGCTGGTATCTTCGAGAAAAATCAGGGTCGGGCCGGGGCTTTTGTTTGCCAGCGCCACGAAATGCGGCTGGATCAGGGTGCCGCCATTAGCTGAGACCAGACTGGCTGTCATGGTGTGGGCGTCTATTTCCTGACGGCGCCAGATATCAAGTAGATACAGCAGGCGGGGGGAAATTTCGCCCAGCAGTGTATGGGTTGCGACCGGGCCTTCCTTCAACAATTGTGCAGCAGACTCATTGATCAACCGAACCCGGTCCTGTTCGTCCACCACCAGAATGCTCTCGCGCAAATGCTGCACAATGAATTCGTTGAGTTCAGCCAGATTGGCAATGTCCACTTCACGCTGTTTGACCAGTGCTTCGCTGTCCAGCATGCGCTGGAAGGCGTAGCTGGCACTGATGCTCAGAATGAACATCAGCGCGCCCAGCATGGCGGTAGCGGTCAGTTCACCGGCATCACCGGTGCCATTGAGAATGGTCAGACCCTGCTGAAACAATAGAGCGAGGGTGGCCGTGGCGGCCACCAGCAGTCCCAGCCGGCGCTTTATGATCAGGTTGATCGCCGTGACCGGCAAAATCAGCAGCGCGCCCAGTCCGCTGGCAATGCCGCCGCTACAGAAGGCAAGCAGGCTCACGGCAAGAATATCCGCCAGTAGCTGGGTCAAGGCCTGGGTCTGAGCGCCCGGCCACTGACGTTTAATGCCGGCGAAGCTAAGCAGTGCAAAGAGTTCATAGCCGATCAGTCCCACCACAAACAAAGAGGGGTTCAGTGCGCCTACTGGAGCGGGTTTAAGCAGCAGAAACAGGCTGCCCAGCACAAAGGGAATCAGGCAGCGAAAGTAGTTCAGCAGCAGCAGAATGCGCCATGCAGATACCTCCGCCCGGGCGGGGTTGAGTGTCGGGCTGGCGGCCTGTGTTGCCGGGGAATATTCAATGTTCATTCCACGCCAAGTTAGCACGCTCCATCCTGCGTGCGGGAATCTACTGCTTCGCAGAACTGGCAGAGAGCGGTATTCAGTTGTGGAATACTTTGCTTCTGCCGGAATTTCATCCAGAATATGCAGCTCTGTGGTCTGGCTCAGTGATGACAAGTGCTGATAACGCCGACCTTTACTTCAACCTTTGAACCTGAGACACATCCCGAATGAATCTGCACGAATATCAGTCAAAACAACTGTTCGTCCGCTACGGCATTCCAGTGCCAATGGGCCAGGTGGCTGCAACCCCTGAAGAGGCTGCTGCTGCGGCTCGCAAGATTGGCGGCAACAAGTGGGTGGTCAAGGCTCAGGTACATGCAGGTGGCCGCGGCAAGGCCGGTGGAGTGAAGCTGGTCGATTCGCCTGAAAAAGCAGCTGAAGCTGCCAAAGGCATGTTCGGCAAGTACCTGCACACCCATCAGACCGGTCCGGAAGGTCTGCCGATTCATCAGGTCTATGTTGAGCCAGCCAGCAAAATCGAACGTGAGCTGTATGTCAGCATGGTGCTGAACCGCGAAAAAGGCCATATTGCCTTCATCGTATCGCCTGCCGGTGGTATGGATATCGAAGAAGTGGCCGAGCACACACCAGAAAAATTGATTCGTGTGAACGTGCATCCGGCAGCCGGTTTGCAGGCTTCACAGTGCCGCGTAATGGCATTTGCCCTCGGATTGTCCGGTAAGCAGGTTGAAGAATTCAGCACCATCGCGCAGGGTCTATACCGCCTGTATCTGGAAAAGGATGCCAGCCTGGTAGAAATCAATCCGCTGATCGTCACCGGCGAAGGCCGTCTGGTAGCACTCGACGCCAAACTGAATATTGAAGACAGCGCCCTGTTCCGTCAGAAAGAAATTGCTGGCTGGCGTGATGCCACTCAGGAAGACCAGATGGAAAGAGAGGCAGCTCAGCATGATCTGAACTATGTGTCACTGGATGGTGATATCGCCTGTATGGTGAACGGTGCAGGTCTGGCCATGGCGACTATGGACGTGATTAAGTTGCACGGCGGCTCACCTGCCAACTTCCTTGACGTGGGCGGTGGTGCAACCAAAGAACGCGTCACTGCGGCCTTCAACCTGATCCTGTCTAACCAGAAAGTCAAAGCTATTCTGGTCAACATTTTCGGTGGCATTGTCCGTTGCGACATGATCGCTGAAGGCATCATTGCCGCAGTGAAGGATGTGGGCGTGCAGGTCCCCGTGGTGGTGCGCATTGAAGGCACCAATGCCGAAGCGGGACGCAAGTTGCTGGCCAACAGTGGTCTGGCACTGACTTCAGCTACTGATCTGACTGATGCAGCCCGCAAAGTGGTTGCTGCGGTCAAGAAGAAAGCCAAGTAACCCACATGTAATGAACTTGTCAGCAGGTCAAGGTGAACGATGGTTCACCTTCCTGCACTTAAAAACCTAACTTCAAGCGGATATTCAATGAGCATCCTAGTCAACAAACAAACCAAGGTCATCTGCCAGGGCTTTACCGGCAAGCAAGGTACCTTCCATTCCGAACAGTGCATCGCTTACGGCACCAAGCTTGTCGGCGGCGTTACACCGGGCCGTGCTGGTGAAAAGCATCTCGGTGTGCCGGTGTTCAACACCGCCCGTGATGCAGTGGCAGCCACCGGCGCTACCGTCAGCATGATTTATGTGCCTGCACCTTATGCAGCTGACGCCATTCTTGAAGCCGCAGATGCCGGCATCGAACTGATTGTGTGCATCACCGAAGGCATTCCGGTCAATGACATGATCAAGGTCAAAGCATCGCTGGCCAGTTACGGCAGCCTGCTGATCGGCCCGAACTGTCCCGGCATCATTACCCCGGGCGAATGCAAGATCGGCATCATGCCGGGCTTCATCCACAAGCCGGGCAAGGTAGGCATCGTGTCCCGTTCCGGCACGCTGACCTATGAAGCCGTGTTCCAGACCACCAACATCGGTCTGGGTCAGAGCACCTGCGTCGGTATCGGTGGTGACCCCGTGCGTGGTCTGAACTTTGTGGAAGTGCTGGGCATGTTCGAAGAAGATCCACAGACTGAAGCCATCATCATGGTGGGCGAAATCGGTGGCAGTGACGAAGAAGCCGGTGCGCAGTTCATCAAGGACAACGTTACCAAGCCAGTTGTTTCCTACATCGCCGGTGTAACCGCTCCTCCGGGCAAGCGCATGGGCCATGCCGGTGCAATTGTGGCGGGTGGTAAGGGTACGGCTGCCGATAAGTTTGCGGCACTGGAAGATGCCGGTGTGCGCACAGTTCGGTCACCTGCTGAACTGGGTGCAGCAATCGCTGAAGAATACTCCAAGCATGGCAAGCGCAAAGCGAAGAGCAAGACCAAGGCAAAAGCAAAAGCCAAGGCAGCGCCGGTAAAGAGCAGCAAGAAGGCTGGCAAAAAGCCGGTTAAAAAGGCTGCCAAGAAAGTTGCCAAGAAACCAGCAGCCAAGAAGGCCCGGAAAGTAGCCAAGAAGAAGTAGTGCCTGATCTTCGTATCATCTGTAACGCCCTCGTGGCCCAGTGCCGCGAGGGCGTTGTTGTTGGCGCTCCGTTCATCTATTTCTTCAGATAATCCATCATGGACACTTCTCTGCGAATTGCGCTTGCCCAACTCAACATCCCGGTAGGTGATGTAGATGGCAATACCGAGCGCGTCATCAAAGCTGCAAAGGATGCCCGTGACCGGCTCTCGGCGGATCTGGTGATGTTTCCGGAACTGACGCTGACAGGTTATCCGCCAGAAGATCTGTTGTTTCATGCCGGTGTACGGCGGCAGGTGTCAGATGGGCTGGCGCGATTGACTGCTGAAGTCACCGGGATTGCTGCGCTGACCGGGTATCCGGAATATGAAGATCACACCATCTATAACGCATGTTGTGTATTGCGCGACGGGGAAGTGCTGCTCAATTATCGCAAGCGGGAATTGCCCAACTACAAGGTGTTCGACGAGAAGCGTTATTTCAAGCCGGGCGTTGCAACCGGTCTGTTTGATCTGAAGGGTATCCGTGTTGCCACGCTGATCTGTGAAGACATCTGGCAACCTGCACCGGCGCTTGCAGCCAAAGCGGCGGGCGCACAACTGATAGTGGTAATCAACGGTTCACCCTATTCGCTCAATTATCAGCAGCGTCGTGAGGCTGTGGTGCGTGAGCGCATCATCGAAGTGGGCTTGCCAGTGGTCTATCTGAACCTGCTCGGCGGGCAGGATGAGCTGGTGTTCGACGGCAATTCATTTGTCATGAATGCACGGGGTGAGGTCACGCAGCGCATGCCGCCGTTTCAGGAAGGTCTGTTTCCGGTGGATATTGATGTGCGAGACGGTGTGGCTGAACCCAGGCCGGGTCATATCGAATCACCCAGTGCCGAAGAAGCCAGTGTTTACTCGGCATTGGTGCTGGGTGTGCGGGATTACGTGGAAAAGCATGGTTTTCCGGGAGTGGTACTCGGGTTATCCGGCGGGATTGATTCGGCTCTGACGCTTGCGATCGCAGTTGATGCCATTGGTGCCGAACGGGTGCATACGGTGATGATGCCATCGCAGTACACCTCACAATTGAGTCTGGATGAAGCTGCGGCACAAGCTCAACAGCTTGGCGTGCGTTACGACGTGATTCCCATTACTGGAATGTTCGATGCGGTAAAAGCAGCGCTCAAAGATGTCTTTGCGGGAGAGAAGCCTGATACCACGGAAGAAAACATCCAGGCCCGTTGTCGCGGCATCCTGCTGATGGCGATTTCCAACAAGCAGGGAAAGATGGTGCTGACAACCGGCAACAAGAGCGAGATGTCAGTAGGTTATGCCACTCTTTATGGTGATATGGCCGGTGGCTTTGCGCCAATCAAGGATTGCAGCAAGCTGATGGTGTATCGACTGGCGCGTTACCGTAATTCACGTTCCATGGTGATACCGCAAAGAGTGATTGATCGTCCTCCCTCAGCAGAGCTTCGTCCCGATCAGAAAGACACTGATTCTCTGCCACCATACGAAATACTGGATGCAATTCTTGAGTTGTTCATCGAGTCTGATCTGTCTGTCGATGAAATAGCCGCACGTGGCTATGACCGTGCAGTCGTTGGACGCATCCTGCAGATGGTCAAACGTAATGAATATAAGCGTCGTCAGGCCCCGCCCGGCATCCGGGTCAGTAATCGTGCCTTCGGGCGTGACTGGCGATATCCGATCACTTCCGGCTATAAAAGCCAGTAAAAATCCCGGAAGCGCAGCCGGGTAATCAGGGATGCGGAGTGCTTCAGCGTCAGATCAGCTGAATCTATTTGTCACGCAGTGGTCAACTCAGTACGGCCGGAATTGAATAGCCCTTATTGGTAAGGGTTGGTAATTACCAAATGTGATGGTATAGGCTGAAGCCTGAGCATTCTTGATGACAGGATTGAAGCTGTCTGTCGAAATGGGTCTGGCTGGTCAATATTATCAACATGCACTTCCCTCTGTGTGGTCAGCTTGAGATAAAACTGGCGAGGCAATTCATTGCCTCTGGTGGCTGGATTTGCTGTGTGGGTCTGGCCTTCTGTTTGTTGCCCCAGCTTGTAGTTGCCCAAGACTTGCTGATGACGATGGATAGTGCTTCTTTATCTGAAGAGGTACCGGTAGCAGCGAGTTCGGCTCTGCCCGGTGATGCGCAACTGGAAGCTGCGGGTGCGCGCATTGGCAGCATTGAAATTCATGTAGACGATGTATTTGACCTGGATAACCCGAAGGAAAACGGTTCATTGTTTCGTGCAGTGAATTATCTTCACATCAATACTCGCGAAACCACCATACGACCTCAGTTGCTGTTCAAGAGCGGTGATCTGTATATGCGCCATCTGCTCGATGAAACAGCGCGTAACCTGCGCGCGCGCAATTACCTGGTGGATGCGAATGTTGAAGTGACTGCGTTCCATGCCGAGACCAATACGGTTGATCTGCGGGTACGGGTACATGATAACTGGACACTTAAACCCGGCGCCTCGTTCAGTCATAGCGGAGGTGAAAATCGCAGTGGACTGCAACTGGAGGATGCAAATCTGCTGGGGACCGGAAAAAACCTATCAGTAAACTATTTGAATGATGTGGATCGTGAAACCCTGAAGTTTGCGTATCTGGATCAAAATGTACTTAGCACACGCTGGGAGCTGCAGGCGCGTTATCAACAGGCCACCGATGGTGGGTTGCGCGGGTTGACGCTGGTGCATCCGTTCTATTCCCTGGATACTCGCTGGAGTGCTGCACTTGATGTGTTTGATCAGAAACGAACGGACCGGACCTTTTTAAATGCGAATGTGATTGATCAATACCAGACCCGATTAAATTTCATGGAGGTTCAGGGCGGATGGTCCAGCGGTCTGCATGAACAGGGTGAGCAGCCGGGCTGGGTACAAAGATGGTCGCTTGGATTTACCCGGGATCAGCAGCGATTTTCTGTTGACCCTCAGTTGGGGACATCTCAGCTGCCAGCTAACAAGAACATGCAGTATCCATGGCTAGGCTTTTCATGGCTTGAGGATCGTTTCCGGGTTACCCGTAATCGTGATCAGATTGCCCGAACTGAGGACGTGTATATGGGTGGCGCGCTCTCACTGCGCTTTGGCTATGCCGCAGCGTCATTGGGGGCGGATCGTAACGCGGCTATATTAGGATTGAATCTGCAGAATGCGTATCAGCTTCACGAACGGCACATTATATATATCAATGCAGGGTTGAATGGTCAGCATCAGTCACAGGCCTGGCGTGGCACAATTTACACGGGTGGCCTGCGCTATGACTGGCAGCAAGATCATGATCATATTCTGGTGGTCAAGTTCAATCATGCGCGGATTCTGAATCCAGATGAGTCACAACAGTTGTATCTGGGCAGTGATGAAGGGTTGCGCGGCTATCCCCTGCGATATCGCATTGGTGATCAGCGAAGCATACTGATTGTGGAGCAGCGGGCTTATACCGACTGGCAGATTCTGCGTCTATTGAGTGTGGGGGGCGTGGCGTTTGTCGATGTGGGACATATCAAGAGCGGTGACAGCCTCGTGTCCGGGGTGAGGCGAACTTTTGCCGATGCTGGCATTGGATTGAGGCTGGGGAATATCCGCTCAAGTGGTGGTGAGGTGTTTCATTTCGATCTTGCTTATCCGTTCGATGCAGAAACCAGCGACCGAAAATTGCAATTTTCAGTTACAACACACAGCTCATTCTGATGCCGGTTGTTTATTACTTACTTTTTGTAATTTGCCGTTATGTGACGTAGTAGTTGCTGCCGCGAATCAGTGATAGTCTGGGTACAGAAAGTTCCCATGTGATTTGCACAGGAGGCTTTATGCCGGGCTGGGGATGGTTGGTGATAGGAGCGCTATTGTTTAGCGCTGAAATGTTTCTGGTCGATGCCCAGTTCTATCTGGTGTTTCTGGGTTCGGCTGCGCTGGTGGTGGGATTGATTGACTGGGCCGGCCTGCCGCTGACGGAGGCCATGCAGTGGCTGTTGTTTGCTGCATTGTCGGTGTTTGCCATGCTGGCATTCCGGCGCCGCATGTATGACGTGTTGCGTAAGCCGCAGGGATCGGTGCCGGATTCAGTGGGAGTGGGTGATCGGGTGCAGCTTCCGGACACACTGGCACCGGGACAAAGTTGTCGTGTTGAGTACAGGGGGTCCAGCTGGACGGCACGTAACAATAGTCCTGTTTCTTTAAGTGGCGAAGTTATTATCGAGAGTGTTGATGGGTTGACCCTGCTGGTGCAGCCTTCATCCACTTGAAATAAATTAATACTGAAGTATCAGGCGGGGAGGAGTGATGGAAACGTTCTATGTAGTGTTGGCAATTGTGATCGCGGTGATTATCGTTCTGGCCAAGACGGCCACTGTGGTGCCGCAGCAGAGTGCTTATGTGGTGGAGACGCTGGGCCGGTTCAATCGTACCCTGCAGGCCGGTTTTCATGTGCTGGTGCCTTTTGTGGATCGTATTGCCTATCGGCACAACCTGAAGGAACAGGCAATGGATATCCCTGAGCAGGTTTGTATTACCAAGGACAATGTTCAGGTGGGTGTGGATGGTGTGCTCTACCTGCAAGTGCTGGATGCACGCATGGCTTCATATGGCATTACCAATTATCAATTTGCGATTATCCAGCTGGCACAGACTACGCTGCGTAGTGAGATAGGCAAGATTGATCTGGATCGTACCTTCGAAGAGCGGGGTACTATCAATGCCAATGTAGTCAGTGAGCTCGACAAGGCATCCGTTGCCTGGGGCGTGAAAGTACTGCGTTACGAAATCAAAAACATCAACCCGCCTGCAGATATCCTGCATGCGATGGAAAAGCAGATGCGTGCCGAACGGGAAAAGCGTGCGGTCGTACTGGCGTCAGAGGGCGAGCGTGATGCCAAAATAAACCAGGCTGAAGGCGAGAAACAGCGGGTTATCAAACAATCCGAAGCTAACAAGCAGCAGCAGATCAATGAGGCTCAGGGGCGCGCTTCCGCGATACTGGCAGTGGCTACTGCAACAGCGGAAGGGTTGCGACAGGTGGGTGATGCGCTCAGCAGTCGTGGCGGAATGGAAGCCATGCAATTGCGGGTAGCAGAGGAATACGTGAAGCAGTTCGGCACGCTGGCCAGTCAGGCGCAGAGTACGCTGGTTGTACCTGCGAATTTATCCGATATTGCCGGCATGATTACTATGGCGACCAATGTCATCAAGCAGCAGAGCGCGGATAAGCAGAATTGATTAGTAGCTTGAAAGCATCCATTCGACACGCCTCGTTACGCTGCCACCCGGCAAGTCTGTGTGAACCTGTCAGGGAGATTCGAGTCGCAGCACAAAGGCTGTCTGAATCAGAATTGAAAATAAGTTATCAGCTGCTGGGTGAAGTTAGCTCGATAATAATTCCAGATCTGAGTCATCCATCGCGTCGTGATGAGTTATGGCGGCATACCTGTGCGGAAGTGTTTATTGGAGCGCCGGAGTCAGAGGCCTATTTCGAGTTCAATTTCTCACCCTCTGCTCAATGGGCGGCATACGAGTTCACCTCATACCGGCAGGGTATGCGTGCCGCTGACTGTATTGCTCCACAGATAGTGACAACAAGGTCTGAGCATGAATTGCTGATGACTGTCATGGTTTCTCTGCCGGTACAGCTTGAATCTTTCGCCCGATTGCAGATCGGGATATCAATGGTGATTGAAGAGAGCGTTGGTCAATGCTCATACTGGGCGCTACAGCATGATGCTGATCGACCAGACTTCCATAACCGTGATGGTTTTGTTCTGAACTTATGAATTCAGCAGGAAATTTTTAAGATGTTGAAGACGGGTCTTGATCTGTTGATTGAAGATGCAAGTCTGCATAAATCATTGGCAGGCAGGCGCGTGGCATTGCTGGCGCATCCTGCCTCTGTAACGATTGAGCTCACACATGCTCTGGATGCACTGGCGCAACTGCCAGGGATAAACCTCAGTGCGGCTTTCGGTCCGCAGCATGGTTTGCGTGGCGATAAGCAGGACAATATGGTTGAGTCACCGGATTTTTATGATCCTGTGCATGGTATTCCGGTGTTCAGTCTTTACGGTGAGGTAAGACGGCCCACTACAGTAATGATGGACAGCTTTGATGTATTGCTGGTTGACCTCCAGGATCTGGGCTGTCGCATCTATACATTCGTCACTACGTTGCGGTATGTGCTGGAAGCGGCTGCGCAACATGGAAAGTCGGTGTGGATACTGGATCGTCCCAATCCCATTGGCCGTCCTATAGAAGGTTTGACATTGCGGGCGGGTTGGGAAAGTTTTGTTGGTGCGGGACCTATGCCGATGCGTCATGGCCTGACCATGGGTGAGCTGGCTCACTGGTTTGTCAGCCACTACAGGCTTGATGTTGATTATCGAGTTATACGGATGCAATGCTGGCAGCCTGAAACCAGTCCGGGGTACGGCTGGCCGATTGGCGAACGTACATGGGTCAATCCCTCACCTAATGCGCCGAATTTGTGGATGGCACGTGCCTATGCAGGCACCGTGATGCTTGAAGGAACCACTCTTAGTGAAGGGCGCGGTACAACCCGGCCACTGGAACTGTTTGGTGCGCCGGATATTGATGCCAGTCATGTGCTGCAGACGATGTACTCACTGGCACCACAATGGCTGGTGGGGTGCAGGCTGCGTGCGTGCTGGTTTGAGCCTACCTTTCACAAGCACACGGGCAAATTGTGTTCTGGTATCCAGATCCATGTTGAAGACGGTTCATATGAGCACGCTGTTTTCAAACCCTGGCGTGTTCAGGTGCTGGCGTTCAAAGCTATCAGGCAGCTGTATCCGGACTACCCGCTGTGGCGTGACTTTCCTTATGAGTATGAGCGTGATCGCCTTGCGATTGATGTGATCAATGGTGGTCCGTTGATGCGTGAGTGGGTAGAAGACAGACATGCAACCGCAGATGATCTTGACCGCTTGCTACAAAAGGATGAGCAGGAATGGTTCAGAGTACGTGAACCTTATCTGCTGTATTGATGTTCAACGCATAAAAAAGCCCCGCAATGCGGGGCTTGAAAAAAACCATGACAAATTATCAGTATTGTTCTGTCTGATTCGCTAAGGTGCTGGATCAGTTGGCTGGAGGAGCGTCACCGCCGCCCATGCCGCCACCCATGCCGCCGCCACCGCCCATACCGCCAGCGCCGCCGCCCATACCACCTTCGCCACCACCCATGCCGCCTTCGGCAGCTGCAGGTGCTGATGAGCTGGCCGCACCCTCTGTGGCTTCACGGCCGGCCTTGTATTCTTCAAAGCTCAGTTTGCCGTCCTTGTTGGTATCGAACTTTTCGAAGTTACCTTCGGTACGAGTGCCAGTGACTTCGGACTTAACGAGGAATTTGTCCTTGTTGGCATCGTGTTGCTGGAACCATTCTTCAGCTGTTGTTGCGGCAGGTGGGCTGGCAGGGGCTTGAGCAAAAGAGCTGGCCGCCATCAGCAGGCCCAAAGTGGTAACAGTGATTTTCATCGTAGTTCTCCAATAAGTATTCGAAGCGGATGCTTCGTGGCGCTGCATTATACGCAGCGGCTTTGCCGGTGTGTCCGGGTCGAGCCCGTAATTTGGTGCAGTTTTATCAAGCACCGGGGGCTGTGTGTAACTTACTGGCCGTCTTCATCCAGGTTGGGCGTCAATCCACGATGGTCGTCCGGCGCGGTGTCCGGGTCTTCATCTGGTTCCTGCTCCTGCTCGGGTTCTTCCACTGACCATTGGTTACGGAACGCCTGTACAGCCTCATTGTGGATGTGGGCGTGACGGTTACTGAGCACCAGTGATGATAGATCACAGACCTGTGCGCGCAGAATGCCCAGGTCATGAGCTGCGTCAAACAGGCTGGGATACCAGCTTTGCCAGCCTGGCAGCAGCTCATCGACTCGATCCCGCAGGCTGCGGGAACTCTGATGTGCCTGTAAATTGGGGTGGGTTTGATCCATGGATCAATTGTGCCACAGCAGATGCCGGGTGCAGGTGCCAGGTAATGTTGCGGATGGGCAGGCAACGGTGTCTGGAGGATATACAATCACAGACTCAGTGGTGCTGTAGCTGACGATATCCAGGAAAATCCCATGTTAACCAAACTGTTCCGGGTCATGATCCTTGCCTGTTGTGGCTGGGGGTGCATCGGCGCACAGGCCGCCAGTTCCGGGGGCATGCCGCCAGATGTGTATCTGGGCAGCGCGCTGGGCAAGCGACCCGATGAAACCCGTGGACAGAAAATTTTCCAGCAGCATTGTCTGCAATGCCATCAGGCAGGTGCCGTCGGGTTGCCGGCGCAGAAAATCCCCGCGCTTGCCGGACAGCAATATGAATATCTCATCAAACAGGTGGTGGATTTCCTTGATCAGGAACGCAGCAACGCCATCATGCATCAGCAGTTGATGCGCAGTGGCCTGAACAATGCCACCAGTATTGCTGATGTGGTGGGCTATGTGGCAAATCTGCCGATGAATCCTGCCCCGGAGCAGGGGCCGGGTAACCAGCTCGAACAGGGTAAGCATATCTATGAAGGTTTCTGTGCCAGCTGCCATGGGCGGACTGCTGAAGGCAATGGTGATTTGTGGGTGCCGAATTTACGTGGGCAGCACTATAGTTACCTGGTTGAGCAAATGCAGCGCATGGCGCGGGCGCAGCGCGGCAATATCAGTGAGGATCTGCATCGCATGTTTACCAGCTATACGGATACAGAATTCCAGTCGGTTGCAGATTATCTGAGCCGCTGGTCAGTCCAATAGAGGTGGCTGACTTGGAGGTATGCCGGCAAGATCAGACGAGCAAATGACAGAATTTGCTTTGAATCCAATAAAGTGAACAATAGCGACCTGCCTCAAGGTGGTTCAGGATGGCCGGCCTTATAGTTAACTTCTGAACCTTTCCTTACCTCATGAATCGAAATCGAGCTGGCGTTTGTAGCCCAATGAAACTGGATTGGAGTGTGTTTGTGCTGAATAAGAGATTCTCCGGCCGGAAAATTACTTGGGCGATGTTTGGACTCGGTCTGAGCCTGCTGACTGGCCCTGTTCTTCAGGCGAATGCAACAGTAACGTATTCAACGGTTTTTTCTTTTGACCTCAGTAAGAGTTCCGGTGGTGTGGTCGAGAGCGATGGCTCATTGTTCGGTACCCTCACCAATAGCTCGCTGACTTCTGGTGGTGCTATCTACAAAGTGAATGCCGCAGGTGGTGCGCCGCAGACCATCTATCAATTGAATGGTGATAAGGGCAAGGATGGCTATGCTCCCGCTGCTGGTTTGCTCGACGGTAAAGATGGCTACCTGTATGGGAGTACCCTTTATGCCGCTCGCAAGACTGTTTTCAGTCTTGCCGAAGGTGCTGGTACGCTGTTTCGTGTAAAGCAGGATGGTAGCGGGTTTCAGACTCTGCACACATTTGATTCCGAAATCACGGTTACAACACCTACCATCGGTAATTCTGTCTCTACCATTCATGCTAATGGCGATGGTCTTTACCCGTCCTTCCCTTTGATAAAGGATGGTGCCTCAGATTATCTGTATGGCGTTACCAGCAATGGAGGTAGCAATGGAACGGGTGTGGTGTTCCGGATCAAGCGTGATGGCACTGGTTTTGAACTGCTGCATTCATTCGCCGCGCTGAATTCAGATGGATCAAACAGTGACGGCGCATTTCCAGGTGGACCTTTGTTACTCGCCACCGATGGCCGTTTGTACGGCGTGACCAGTAATGGAGGCAACAATCTTTATACGCTGACCACAACCATTTCATTTACAGATACTTCAGGGGTGACTACCTATCCGCAGATAGTTACCACCCGGGGTACGGGTACGGTTTACAGCCTCAATGCTGACGGAAGCGATTTTCAGACCATATATAACTTCAGTTCTCTTGTTGATTCAGTAGATGTTGACAGTGCTACCAACGATTATCTTGGTGAAAACACGGATGGTGCATTTCCTTCTGAAGGATTGGTGGAAGTCGGTCCAGGTGTGATTGTTGGCACAACGGCTGGTGGGGGCATTACTGCGGATACCACGCTGGGTGGCAGAGGCACTGTTTACAAGCTGAATACGGATGGTACGACCGCCAACACTACACTCATACCGCTACATTATTTTGATAACGACACAGGCTTTGCAGCAAAAGGCAGACTTGTTTTGCGAGTAAATGACGGGCGCCTGTATGGCGTGAATTCTGCGGGTAGCGGCACCGTCACTCCGGTCATGTCATACGGAAGTGTTTTTTCTCTTGATCCAGCCGATGTAGCCAATCCTGTTGATGTGAATAATCCGCATGATTTCCGGATTGAGCATACCTTTACGGTAACCGAGGGAATATCGCCCGCTACAGGTTTGAGCATCTCGGGTGACGGTAACAGTTTGTATGGCACCACTACACTGGGTGGCAGTTGTATTTCTGCCTATGGCTCGTATGGCAGTGTGTATCGCTTGAGTTTTGATGGTGAAACTGCAACTGGATATGCCAACTGTACTGTTTACAACACCAGCAGCAGCGGTGGTGGTGCTATGAGTCAGGGCTGGTTGTGGGTCTTGTCAGCATTCGGACTGGTGCTGACAGTCAGACGTCGATTGTTCGGCTTTGACTGACGCTGAATGATCGCAATCAATTTTCCAGAAACTGCCACTCATAGGCAAAGCGTAACTGATCATAATCCTGCCTCATGCCTGGCGGGAATGGATCAAACGGTGCGGCGCGTTTAAGGATGCTCAGCGCGGCCTGATCAATTTTCAGATTGCCGCTGGATTGCTGGATCGCGGCGGACTTCAGTCTGCCATCTGCGGTAATAATTACTTCCACTACCGGATTGCGTTCTTTGAACGCGCTGCGTACTGCTATCGGGTAGTTCACAGTGCCAATGCGTTCGATCTTGCGTTTCCAGCTGTCCAGATACGGTGCCATTCTGGATTCACGCGTGTCAGGAGTAATGAGCGCTTCACGCGAACTGGCGCCCCGCAGGCGCAATTCATCGTCTATCAGGCTGGTTGTGATCGGGTTGGGTGGCGTCGGTGAAAGGGCCAGTGGTGACTCATTGCTGCTGGTCGGCAGATCGGTTCCGTTCTGGTATGCCAGTGCCGAGCGTTCGGCGCGACTGGCAATAACTTCGGCCGATGCGCTGCCTGATAATGCCTGCGAAAATCGGATCGAATTACCATCCGGGGTGCCGTCATTTATGGCGGCCAGCGGCGAATCAGCTGGATTGGCGGCACGTTGTTTTGTCTGAGTATTGCCGTTACCTGTCTGACTGCGTTGCGCCAGGTACACAGCATCAGGGTTGGCTTCTCGCGAGGGTGAGTTATCGGTCAGCAGCAGCACTTCAAGTGTCGGTGCAGCGCCTTTGCCCGGCCCGACTGGGCCGATGAATGTGACACCTGTAATGACTATTACATGCAGTAATGCCACCAGAAACAGAGTGGTCACCAGTCGGTCGCGAACCGGGGCGACGCCTTCCCGTTGCTGGAACACGGATTGCAGTTCCAGCGCAGCTGCATCGATCAATGTTGCCTGATTGTCAGGTTGGGATGAGTTCACAGTGTTATTTGCTGAATAGAGTGGCCGGCAATCGCCTGAGTGCTCCAGCGCAGGCGTGCATACAGTGCCGTACTCACTTCAATCTTGCCAGTGGCATCGATGCGTAGTGCTTCACGAATGCCCATGGCTCTGGCAATGTCTTGCCATTGAGCCGGACCAGCTGCCATGAGCGCGGTTGAGGCCGCATCGGCAAGTACCCCGCTTCCGGCAATCACGGTCACCATCTGGGTATGCATGACGGGCGTGCCTGTATGAGGATCAAGCAGATGGTGTATACGTTGCCCGGCCACAATCGCGCTGCGCTGGTAATCGCCGGAAGTGGAGATACTTTCACCGTCCTGCAGCACCAGTTTGCCCAGTGGTTGAGCTGCTCGCGGATCAGACAAAGTGACCACAGAGCTCGATTCAGGGAGTGTCTTGCCCATCAATAAAATCTGACCACCCAGATTCAGACTGGCCTGAGTCATACCTGACTGGCGCAAGCGCTGCATGGCCAGATCCAGTGCATACCCCTTGGCAATGGCACCCAGATCAAGTTGCAGATCGTGACGATCGCTGCTGACCAGACCATCGTGAAGTTGCAGATCCGTCAGACGCGGACGGGACTGCTTCCAGTCATTCAGTCGCTCATTGGCAGGTAACACAGTGATTGCAGGTTTCTGACTATCCGCAAACCCCCACGCCAGTGTCATGGGTGCGATGGCTGGATCGAAATAACCATTGCTTGCAACATGCAGCTCCATCGCCTTTTGTAGCATTGCCGCAAGTGATGCGGAAACCTTGAAGTGCTCCCCTGCGCTCAGTGCCTGATTCAGTTGCCGGAGTTCTCCTTCGGGGTTGTCAGTCCATGGATACCAGTCAATGCCTTGTTCATTCAGTTGCTGTTCTACCTGACGGGAGATCAACGCTGCCTGAGCCGGACTGCTGGCCCACACAGACAGCTGCGCCTGCGTGCCCATAGAGAGAAATTCGCTGTCATAGCGGCGCAGACCGTGCTCAGTGCAGCCGGTCAGACAGCAGCCCAGCAGCACAAGCCATCGGGCCAGCTGATCAAGCGTGATGTTTCTCAATGGCATCTATCAACAGGGTGGCGATATCGCAATTGAATTGCTTGTCCAGTTCGCGAATGCCGGTGGGGCTGGTGACATTGATTTCCGTGACGTAGCCGCCGATCACATCAATGCCGACAAACAGCATGCCACGTTCGCGTAATACTGGGCCAATCTGGCTGACCAGCCATCGATCACGATCATTGAGTTCGCGCCCCTTACCTTGCGCACCGGCTGCCAGATTGCCGCGATTGTCACTGGCCGAAGGAATACGTGCCAGCGCGTACGGCGCGGGTTCGCCATCGATAATCAGGATGCGCGAGTCGCCAGTCTCGACGATTTCCGGCAGGTATTTCTGGACGATGGCGAACTGGCTTCCGTAATTGGTCATGGTTTCAAATATCACGTTGGCGTTCTTGTCGCCTTCCCGGATGACAAATATGGAACGTCCGCCCATACCATGCAGGGGCTTGCAGACAATCTGATGGTGTTCCTTCAGAAAGGCATGCATGTCGCCCATGTCGCGGGTGATCAGCGTAGGCGCACAGCACTGCGGGAACCAGGCGGTATAGACCTTCTCGTTCATGTCGCGCAGTCCGGCGGGCTTATTTACCACCAGTACGCCCTCAGCTTCCGCCCGTTCCAGAATGTAGGTGGTATAGATGTATTCCATGTCAAAAGGCGGGTCTTTGCGCATCAGGATCACATCCAGTGTGCTGAGACGCTTGATGTGCTCCGCGCCCAGTGTTGCCCAATTTTCATAATCGTCGCGCACTTCCACAGGGTGGGCCCGTCCCCATGCCACACCATCGCGCAGCCAGAGGTCGCGCTGTTCCAGATAGAACAGCTCATGGCCACGCTTCTGTGCCGCCAGCATCATGGCCAGGGTTGAATCTTTGGCGGGTTTGATCCCCTCAATGGGGTCCATCACAATGCCAATTCGTAGCTGCCGTTTACTCATTGTCTATCTCTAGGTTTCTTGCGGGCAGGTTCCCGACCTGCGAAAAATATTGCAGTCAGGCCCGTCGGGTACGCTGGTTTGTGTACTGTGCCGCAGAGCTGACCGTGAACAGCTTCATACTATACGCAGTACAGCGATGGCAGTGGCTATACCAATATGTTAAAACCGAGTCGCTGAATCGACCCTGATTCGCAGGGCGTCTATTTGAGCATTGAGGTATTCATGATGAACGGGGCAACTGCCGAAAAATTGCGTCTGGCGGGTCTGAAGGTGCTGGTCATTGATGACAGTAAAACCATCCGTCGCACTGCTGAAACCCTGCTGGTCAAGGAGGGCTGTGAAGTGTTCACGGCCATCGATGGTTTTGATGCCCTGTCCAAGATCGCCGATCACCAGCCGGATATCGTGTTCGTGGACATCATGATGCCCCGTCTGGATGGCTACCAGACCTGTTCCCTGATCAAGCACAACAAAGTGTTCAAGAGTACGCCGGTTATCATGCTGTCCAGCAAAGACGGATTGTTTGACCGTGCGCGCGGCCGCATTGTCGGTTCGGAACATTATCTGACCAAACCTTTCACCAAGGATGAACTGCTCAGCGCAATCCAAACCCATGTCGGGCATCTGGCGTCCTGAGGCAGGAGAGCAGCCATGGCGTTGATACTGATCGTCGACGATTCCCCTACTGAAGTGCATGCCATGAAGGTGGCGCTTGAGCGGCACGGTTACCAGATTGTGTCGGCAGGAGATGGGGCCGAAGCCTATGAAAAAGCCCGGCAGATGAAGCCGGATCTGATTTTTATGGATGTAGTAATGCCGGGGGTGAATGGCTTCCAGGCCACCCGCAAACTGGCTGCTGATCCGGATACCAAAGAAATACCTGTCATCATGATTACTTCCAAAGATCAGGAAACGGATCGAATCTGGGGTATGCGGCAGGGGGCTGTGGACTATCTGATCAAGCCGGTATCCGCAGAGCGCCTGTTATCAAAAGCCCGCGCTGTACTGGCATCCTGAATGGTGAACTGGATTAAGGTTGAGCATGAACGCCATTGAGCTACGTTCTTTACTGGGTAAGCCATATGAGCTCCTGCTGGAGGTCGAACGGCGCGCACGCGCCGCACAGGCTGGCCAGATTCGTGATGCTCAATCGGGTGCCGAATGGGTGGGGGTCGCCTTTCGTCTGGGCGCGGAGACTTTCCTGGTTGCCCGTGAGGAAACACGTGAAGTGATGAGTGTGCCGATATTCCTGACCAGAGTGCCGGGAGCGCGACCCTGGATTCGTGGACTGGCCAACTTGCGAGGGCAGTTGTTGCCTGTGATCGATCTGCGCGCATTTCTGGGCGGGGGTGCTGCGCCAATCGGCAGAAATGCCCGCATTCTGGTTGTGAATAGCCGTGATGTGCCTGCGGGTTTGCTGGTAGACGAGGTGCTGGGGTTCCGGCGTTTCATGGACAGTGAGTTCACATCCCAGCCACCGACCACGATGCTGAATTGTGATCGCTATCTGGCGGGCGCTTTCCGGCGCAGCGGCGAAGTGGCGCCGGTATTTGGATTGAGCGCATTGCTGGAAAGCAATGAATTCCTGATGGGCGCAGCGCACTAGTATTGAGAGAGCCGAATGGTAAGTGGTAACAACTTCAAGACGATCAGTCTGCGATATTCGCCGCTGCTCATGCTGATTGCCTTGCTGTCGATTGTCGGTGCAGCTGCCAGTCTGCTGCTGAATATATCGATGGCAGGGATGAATATTGCAGCAATACTGCTGGGTGTTGCAGCCGGTGCCGTTACGGCATTGATGCTGATTCACTGGATGACCGCCGATCTTCGCGGCGCAGCGGAGAGACATCGAATTCAGAACGAACGTAATCAGGCAGCTATTCTGAGGTTGCTGGATGAAATCACCAATCTGGCTGAGGGGGATCTTACCGTCAAGGCGACGGTAACCGAGGACATCACGGGCGCGATTGCCGATTCGATTAACTATGCCATTGATGCACTGCGTGAACTGGTCACTACCATCAATAAAACAGCGGTAACACTTGATGGATCTGCGCGTCAGGCGCTGGCTTCGGCGGGACATCTTGCGAAAGCTTCTGTACAACAGGCCAAGCAGGTCACAGCTGCTTCTGAATCGGTAGTGGAAATGGCTTCATCGGTGGAGCAGGTGTCAGGCAATGCCGAGCGCTCTGCGGATGTGGCGCGACATTCGGTGGATGTAGCACATAAGGGTAGCGATGCCGTGCGTCGCACCATTGATGGCATGAACACCATTCGTGAAACTATTCAGGAGACATCCAAACGCATCAAGCGCCTGGGTGAAAGCTCACAGGAAATCGGCAACATTGTTGAACTGATCAATGATCTGGCGGAACAGACCAATATTCTCGCTCTGAATGCATCCATTCAGGCGTCCATGGCCGGTGAGGCGGGGCGTGGTTTTGCGGTCGTAGCTGACGAAGTGCAGCGTCTGGCGGAACGGGCCGCGCAGGCCACCAAGCAGATTGAAGTGCTGGTTCGTACCATCCAGGCTGATACCAATGAAGCTGTGGTATCCATGGAGCGCAGTACCACGGATGTAGTAGGCGGAGCGTTGCTGGCAGAAAATGCCGGTGCGGCACTGGAGGAGATCGAGCTGGTATCGAACCAGATCGCAAGTCTGGTACAGAACATCTCGGCCAGTGCCCGCCAGCAATCTGAATCTGCCCAGAATATTGCCCGCAACATGCAGGCCCTGCGTGAAATAAGTGCCCAGACGGCGGATAACAGTGCCGCCACCTCGACATCAATCAGCAAGCTGGCGCAGCTGTCCGGCCTGATGCGCAAATCGGTCGCAGGATTCAGGTTGCCGGAGTTACCCGGCAGCCATTCGCCGGTAAGTACTACTACAGCCACCGGCAAACCAGCGGCTGATCCCATGAAGAAGGTCAGCGGGATATCGGCCTGATGTTGCCAGCAACAAGTGATGGATTCGTGATGAAGATCGTGATCGCCGGAGCGCTAAACGCATGAGTGAGGTATCGACGCAAACACTGCATGTGGTCGCGCGCGAGTTGAACAATGAGCTCAATGATGCTCGTGCGGCACTGGAGTTGTTTGGTGAACAGCAGGATCAGACGGAAGCTCTGGTCAGGTGCCGTGACCATCTGCGCCAGGTTCGCGGTGCATTACGACTTGTAGAAGTATTCGGTGCCGCGTTGCTGGTTGAGGAAATGGAGCAGCTTGCCCAGTACTTGATCGACAACTTTGCCGAGCAGCGGCATCTTGCTGAAGGACTGGATGCGCTGATGCGCGCCATGGTGCAGTTGCCAACCTATCTGGAAAGAGTGATGGGTGGTGGACGTGATATGGCACTCATCCTGTTGCCACTGCTCAATGATCTGCGTGCTGTCCGGGGAAATGCGCTGCTGTCTGAAGGAACCCTGCTGCTGCTCAATCTGAGTTCAGACAAGCAGGCGAATCCAGTAGCACCCGCCCCGGGTGAGCCGGTCATGAGCGTCTCTTTCTGGGCACGCAAGATGCGTACACGCTTTCAGCTTGGTCTGCTGGGATGGATCAAGGGCGAACGTGTTGACCAGAATCTGGAAATCATGGCGCGTGCTGCTGAGAAGCTGGAGCAGGTGGCCACCATGCAGGCGGTATTCCAGTTGTGGTGGGTGGTCGGTGCGGTAATCGATGCCTTGCGTGACCAGGGACTCGAAGGTACTGCTTCGGTCAAGCGTCTGCTGGGTCAGGCTGATCGCCAGATGAAACGCCTGTATGAACAGGGTGAGCAGCACTATTGCCAGCAGCCTCCCCTCGATCTGTTGAATAACCTTTTGTACTACATCGCACGTTCTTCCAGTGACAGTGAGCGCATAAAAGCAGTGCGCGCGTCGTTCCGCCTGAATGAATTATTACCTCTGGATGCTCAGGTTGAAGCCGAGCGAGAAAGTCTTTCTGCTCCTTCCATCAAGTTGATGAAGACTGTGGCCAGTGCCATCACAGAAGATCTGACTCGCGTCAAAGATGCGCTGGATCTGTTTGTTCGTAAGGAAGGCGCACAACTTCAGGAGCTGGCACCGCAGCTGGACTTGCTGAAAAAAATTGGTGATACGCTGGGTGTGCTGGGGCTGGGTGAGTTGCGTGAAACGGTGCAGCAGCAAACTACTGCACTGCAAGTCCGGTTGCTGGAGAACTCACCACCCGATGAAGCTGCTTTGATGTCCATGGCGGCAGCCCTGATTACGATTGAAGACCGGCTTGATGAACAGTTAATTGGATTGATCCAGCCAGTGATGGTGGAGGCAGCTCCTGCGACGGAGCATCAGGAAGCTGGCGGTCAGGATACCGAGTTCCGCCAGGTTTCTGCGGCGGTGTTGCGTGAATGCATTGTAAATATGGCGCGTATCAAGGAGGCAATTGCGCTGGCACTGGAAAGGCCGGGTGAGGCGCAATCGCTGGATCAGGTGCCGCATCTGATTCGCGGCATCACTGCCGGATTGTTAATGCTTGGAAAGTCACGCGCGACGGCAGTTACTGAGCGCATCCGTACTGCACTCGCCCGATATGCTCGTCCGAATGTAATTTCCAGAATGCCGGAGAAGATGGACCGGCTGGCCGATGCCATCGTCGCAGTTGAATATTATCTGGAGACATTGCAGGCAGGGCGCAGTGACCCTTGGTACATGCTCGATAACGCAGAGAAATGTCTGAGTACGCTGGATGCGATGTCGGATATCGCCGAGCTGCCCGGGGTGCAACAACTGGTACCCCAGACACAGTTTGAGAAAACGGTGGCAATCGAGCCGTTGCCGGGTCATGAACGTCCTGGTCAAGCAGAGCCAGACCGTACTGTGGTGCTAAATGACAGGTCAATGACCGGGCTGCCCCGTGTTGAACTACCACCTGTGCTGATGCGGCCCGATGACAAGTCTGATCCTGAATTTCTGGAGCTGTTCATTGAGGAAGCCCGGGATGAAGTGCTGCGTTTGCAGGGCTTGTTGCCGCGCTGGGAGCTCAATCCGCTGGATCAGGAAGCGCTGGTCGGTATGCGACGATCATTCCACACCTTGAAAGGCAGTGGTCGTCTGGTCGGGGCGCAGTTGATCGGCGAATTTGCCTGGTCGATGGAGAGCATCCTGAATCGTGTCATCAATCAGACGCTGGATAGATCACCTGAGATTCTGGGATTGTTGCAGCAGGCTGTACAGACTTTGCCGGCATTGATTGAGCAGCTTGAAGCGGGTCGGACACCTGAAGAGGATGTGGCCGGGTTGATTGCCCGGGCACATGTCATTGCACAAATAACCACGGAACAACCCAAAGTCATCGCCCCAGTTGAAGGCGTAGATCAGTCTGCGGAAACCGTGTCAGCAGCACCTGTGGCCGATGAGTCTGAAGCACGCATGGATCCGGCCTTGCACGATATTTTTGCCAAGGAAGTGGCCGGCCATCTCAGCCAGATCCGCGAATATATTCACAATTGTTCTGAGTTGCTTGCGCCTTATCCGGTTACGGAGGCGTTACACCGGGCATGCCATACCTTGAGCGGGGCATCCAAGACTGCCGGTGCGCGTCATGGTATCAAGATCGCTGAACCACTCAATCACTACATCGGCAAGCTGTTCGATAATGAACTGCCCTTGCCAGCAGAGGGACTGCAGTTATTGGGCGATGTCGTCAGCGCCATTGAGAACATTGTTGCGCACCTCGATGAAAGCACCGTGTTCTTCAGTTCTCAATCGGATCTTGCTGCCCGACTGGAGCAGCTTGAGCAGCGCCTGGATTACACGCTGACACAGAGACAGAGAACCTCCATTGATGCCACGGGTGAGATGCTCGTACTGCCTGAAGCACTGGTTACTGAAGAAGTGCAGACAACCGAAGCAGTCACTGAAGAACCCGAAGAGCAGTGGATAGATCTTAACGTCGAAGAATTGCAGGATGTTGTAGATCAGCATGCTGAATTAATTGCTGATGGTCAGCAGCTGTTCATCGATGAGACCATGCAGGATACGGAGAACGAGTCTGTATCCTCAGCTGTACATGTAGAAGAACCTGAGACCATTGTAGAGACTGCTGAATGGGCGGCCAATTTCACTGCGCCTGTACTGGGAGAATCTTTCGAGGTTGTCCAGCAGGAGAGTGTTATTGAATCGAGTGTCCCGGTTGAGGTGGAAAGCCAGCCGGCTGCGATTGAGCCTTCTCCAGCAGTTCAGGCTGCATCAATTCAGGATCTTGATGACGCATTCGATGCAGATGTTGCTGCCATCTATACAGAAGAAGCGGCAGAGTTACTGGAGGTGGCAGATCGGTGCCTGCAGGCGTTACAGAATGATCGCAATGACCAGAACAATGCATCAGAACTGAAGCGTGCATTACACACCCTGAAAGGGGGTGCGCGTATGGCGGGTATCCGTTCCATGGGCGATTTGAGTCATGAACTCGAATCTTTTATGGAACTGGTTGAACGTAGTGCGGTACCGGCTACTGATGTACAGGTATTCAATATTTTGCAGGCCGGTCTCGATGAGCTGAACCGGATGCGCGATATTGTTAATCAGGGACGACGTGCGCCGAGTGCGCAGAATCTGATTGCATCCCTGCAGGCACTAAGTCGTGGTCAGGAATCGCCAGTTGCTGAATTGCCGGTAGCTGAGACTGCAATAGAGCAGCCTGTTGATCATCATCAGGCTGCTATCTATGAGTCTGCTCCGACAGAGGATCCATTGCTGGCTGAGGCTGAGGCTTTGCTTAAAACTGAGCCAGAACTGCCGTCTGAGTTTGATGTCGAGTTTGGTGTGGAAGATCTGGTCAGGGATTTCAATGCGCCAGTTGCGCCATCAAATTTCCAGCCGGATGCTGGGCAGCTTCTGATGGAAGCCGGACAGCAGATTGAAGCAATTTCAATTCAGAGTCCGGAATCACTGGCTACCCCGGATGTAACAGACACATCCCTGGACAGGAATTCCGGCTCGTCCATTGAACCTCCTACACTGTCTGAAGTTGTTGCGACAGGTGACATGGCTGAATCCGGTCAACCGATTTCCGCCGCATTACCACCCGGGCGTGCGCAAGTAACGCAGGAGCGTGGTGAGGTTGCGCGTGTTGATGCAGAGCTGCTTGATCTCCTGCTGAACAGCGCGGGTGAGGTAAGCATTCTGCGTTCACGTATGGAGCAACAGGTCACATCACTGGATTTCAATCTGTCCGAACTCGGTCGTACCGTCACTCGCCTGAAGGATCAGTTGCGCAAGCTGGAGATCGAAACCGAAGCTCAGATTTTGCACAAGCATCAGGACGACTCCAGAGGGCGCGAAGATTTTGACCCGCTTGAACTGGACCGGTATTCCACCATTCAGCAATTTTCGCGCGCACTGGCGGAATCTGTGAGTGACGTGGATTCGATTGCAGGCTTGCTTGAAACCATGACCAGCGAAGCGCAAAACCTGTTGCTGCAACAGTCACGAGTTGTGACTGAGCTGCAGAACGGATTGATGAAGACCCGCATGGTACCTTTTTCACGTCATGCGCCACGTCTTACCCGACTGGTACGGCAGGTGGCGGGCGATACCGGCAAGCAGGTTGAACTTGTCATCAGCGGGGCCAGCGGCGAACTGGACAGACAGGTGCTGGAGCGCATGTTGCCTTCGTTTGAACACATGTTGCGCAACTCAGTAGTTCACGGAATTGAATCACCTGATGAGCGCAGCAGTCGTGGGAAGCCGGCGACAGGTTCTATTCAGGTTGGGTTGCATCGCGAAGGATCGGAAATGGTCATCACCCTGCAGGATGATGGTCGCGGAATTGATGTCAACGCCGTGCGTAACAAGGCGCGCGCCAAAGGATTGATTACCGGCGAGCGTGTATTGACCGATGAAGAAGCATTACAGCTGATTCTGGAGCCGGGCTTCAGTACTGCGACCGAGGTAACCCAGCATGCGGGTCGTGGTGTGGGCATGGATGTGGTGGTGACCGAAATCAAGAAACTCGGCGGTGCATTGTTCACTGAAAGCAGACCGGGCGAAGGTGTGAAGTTCACCATACGGCTGCCATTCACTCTGGCTATCAGTCAGTCCCTTCTGGTGCGAGTCGGCGAGCATGAAGTGTATGCGCTGCCGCTACCGACAGTAGAGGGTGTGGTGCGGCTACCTAAAGCCGAAGTAATGACACATCTGGATAGCGATGTGCCCAGCTTTGAGTACGGTGGTCAGCGCTACAAGGTGCAGTATCTGGGTGCATTCATTGATGCTGGAATAACGGTGCTGCCTGAACATGATGAAGTGCCGCTGATATTGATCAAGGCGGGTGAGCATTCCACCGCACTGGTAACCGACGAATTGATCGGTAACCGGGAAATTGTAGTGAAGTCGGTTGGGCCGCAGGTGTCGAGCATTCGCGGCATCTCTGGTGCCACTATTCTCGGCGATGGTCGGGTGGTCATCATTCTCGACATGGGAGCGCTGGTGCGTTCGGAATGGCGTGCCCGTCCTGACAGTGAACTGATGGCCCGCGGAGAGGATCGCCGCACCTTTGTGCTGGTTGTAGATGATTCGATTACGGTACGTCGTGTTACGCAGCGCCTGCTGGAGCGACATGGCATGCGCGTGCTTACCGCCAAAGATGGTATTGATGCGCTGGAAATACTGCAGGAGCATGTACCTGACGTGATCCTGCTGGATATCGAGATGCCGCGTATGGATGGCTATGAGCTGGCTACCCGTGTGCGCAGTGATGCACGCTTGTCGGATGTCCCCATCATCATGATAACTTCGCGGGTCAGCGACAAGCATCGCGCACGTGCGATCGAGATCGGGGTGAATGACTATCTTGGCAAGCCTTATCAGGAAAACCAGTTGCTGGATGCCATTGAGCCATTGGTCAATGCAAGACGTCGAAAGCAGGCGGTGAACTAGATGAATTCGGTAACTGACGAGCTTTACAGTCTGCTGGTGCCGCTGGCCGAGAATCGCCTGCTCGTTCCGCGCGCCTGCATCTCGGAGGTTGTCACATGGCAGCAACCTGATCAGGTGGAAAATGCGCCGCAATGGTATCTGGGTAATATCACCTGGAATAGTCGCGTCGTACCGGTGATTTCATTTGAAGCTGCATGCGGCAGGAACATCCCGCTTCCCGGTGGGCGTACCCGTATCATCATCTGCATTGGTATCAGCGGCAAACTCACGGGCGGTTATTTCGGCATCGTTACACAGGGGTTTCCACAGCTGGTACGGCTCGGTCCGGATATCGTCAAGCCTGATCCTAATCAGCCCTTCTTTGATCGCCAGCCCGTCCTGTGTCAGGTGCGCATGATCAACGAAGTGCCATTGATTCCCGATTTCGAGCGTCTGGAGCAGATGATCAGCGAAGAATCGAGGGGCTGAGTTAACTTGCTGATGCAGGCGATGACTTGAAACGTCAGCAAGCTTGAGGCTGCATCTTCTACTGCAGATCCCCCCATAATGCCTGCAGTACCGACAGTGCGACTACCGAAGCAGTCTCTGTGCGCAATACGCGTGGTCCTAACCGCACAGGTGTAAATCCGGCGTGCTCTGCCATCAACAGTTCTTCATCATCAAGCCCACCTTCGGGGCCGATCATTAATTCAACTTTGCTCGACAGGCTGCTGAGTCCAGCCAGTGAAGCGGGTGCAGTAGGGCTGAGCACAAAGCGCATGCCGCTTTTTTCATGACTGCTCAGGTACTGGCGCAGAGTTGAAGGCGTCTGCACCGAAGGCACAACACTCCGGCCACTTTGTTCACAGGCACCGATGACAACGGCTTGCCAGTGTTCCTGTTTCTTCAAAGTCTGCTTGTCATCCAGTCGTACCACGCTGCGTGATGTCAGTACCGGGGCAATGCGGGTCACACCCAGTTCGGTGGCTTTTTGCAGGGTCCAGTCCATGCGTTCACCGCGTGAGATTCCCTGTACCAGCGTGATGTGCAGCGGTGATTCGCTGGATAAGGCGAGCTTTTCACCGATACGGATGTGTACCCGCTGACCTTCAATGCGGCTGATTTCACCGCGGTGTTCATTGCCTGCACCATCAAAGACGATCAGCGCTGCACCTTCGCGAAGTCGCAATACGCGTACCAGATGATTGGCACCGCTATCAGTCATCAGCAATTCGCTATCTATTGCCAATGTGGCTGGAAGATGAATACGGGTCAGTCGCATGTCGCCAGCTCAATGCCTTGTGTGGCGGTGTCTACCAGAAAGTCAATTTCCTGTGGTGTGATGACATAGGGCGGCATGAAGTACACCACGTTGCCAACCGGACGCAACAGCGCACCCTGTTTCAGACCATGATGGTAGATACGCAACCCGCGCCGTTCGCGCCAGTCATATGCTTCACCGGTTTGCTTGTTCTTTATCATCTCGATCGCGCAGATCATGCCATGCTGACGTACTTCCGCTACATGCGGATGATCTTTCAGCGCTTCAGTGCGTTGTCGCAAGTGCTGGATTAACTGAAAGTTACGTTCGATAACAGGTTCAGTCGCAAAAATATCCAGTGTTGCCAGTGCCGCAGCGCAGGCCAGCGGATTGCCGGTGTAACTGTGGGAATGCAGGAATGCGCGCAGACTGGTGTATTCATCGTAGAAGGCCTGGTAAACAGCTTCATGCGTGAGTACGACTGACAGAGGCAGGTAACCGCCTGTGAGTCCTTTGGAAAGACACATGAAATCTGGTGTGATGCCCGCCTGTTCGCACGCAAACAGGGTACCCGTCCGGCCAAACCCCACGGCGATTTCATCCGCGATCAGGTGTACACCAAATTCATCGCAGGCTTCGCGCAGCAGTTTCAGATATATCGGGTGATACATGCGCATGCTGCCTGCGCATTGCACCAGCGGTTCGATGATCACGGCACATACATCTTCAGCGTGTTGCTCAAGCAGCTTGCGCATAGGCTGAATCATTTTCCGTGAGTGCGACTCCCAGCTTTCGCCGGGTTCACGATTGAAGCAGTCAGGTGATGGCGCAGTAATCACGTCCATCAGCAATGGTTGATAGATCTGTTTGTAGAGTTCAACACTGCCCAGCGCCAGTGCGCCCAGCGTTTCACCGTGATAGCTGTTTTCCAGGGTGATGAAGCGCCGTTTCTGATGCTTGCCCTGGTTATGCCAGTAGTGAAAACTCATCTTGGCGGCCACTTCAATTGCAGATGAGCCGTTATCCGCATAGAAACAGCGGGTCAGTCCTTCCGGCGTCAGCTTGACCAGTTGTTCGGATAACCTGATAACCGGTTCATGGGTAAAGCCCGCCAGCATCACATGTTCAAGTGAGTCCAGCTGTTGCTTGATGGCTGAGCCTATGCGTGGATTGGCATGTCCGAACAGATTGGTCCACCATGAGCTGATGGCATCGAGATAGCGTTTGCCGTTGAAGTCTTCCAGCCATACGCCTTCGCCGCGCCGGATGGGAATCATGGGCATGATCTGATCGCCGGGGGCGTGATCCCGCATCTGTGTGCAGGGATGCCATACATGTCGCAGGTCGCGTGCGCCAAGGTCTGATTGAAAGGAGTTACTCACGACATGACCGGATGATCCAGAGAGAGTCACATTGTGCCAAATTGTGACTGGATAAGGCGTGCTCATTTGTTCTGGCTGGACTGGCGGTTACGGGTGCAAACATGCATGATCGCAGCTAATGAATGCAGCCAATCCTTACCATGTTGATCCTGTTGCAGGACATTTGTCGGGCGCGCGTCAGTTGAGTTCGCCGAATTTCGATATACGTCCTGATGGCGTGGTGACCGATCTGATTATTGTGCATGGCATCAGTCTGCCTCCCGGTGAATATGGCGGGCCGTGGATCGACAGGTTATTTACAAATCAACTCGACTGGGGTGCGCATCCTTACTTCAGGCAGATTGAAGGCATGCGCGTTTCATCGCACCTGCTGATCCGTCGTGACGGCGAGGTGGTGCAGTATGTGCCCTTCCACGCACGTGCCTGGCATGCGGGCGTGTCGAATTTCGCCGGACGGGAACGCTGTAATGATTTTTCCATTGGTATTGAACTGGAAGGAACCGATGACACTGCCTATGAAATCGTTCAGTACCGTGAGCTGGCGCGGGTGATTCTGGCGTTGTGCAATGCCTATCCGGCGCTGTCACTCCAGCGACTGGTAGGCCACAGTGATGTTGCACCCGGACGCAAGAGTGACCCGGGCGAATGCTTCGACTGGCCAAGGTTGCGGGCCATGTTGCGCGCTTGGTCCTGAGCCGTGCGAGGCTGTGTAATTCTGTTATCAATGCTGCTGTTGGGGTGTGAGCAGCGTTTATCACCAGAATCATCTGGTGCGCTAAAGCTCGCTGATCCGGCTGACAGTGTTCACGGGAGTGTCGCTCCTGTACAGCGCATCGTCTCACTGGCACCGGGTATCACCGAGTTGATCTACGCTGTGGGTGCTGAGCAGTCGCTACTTGCCACAGTGGATTACGCTGACTTCCCGGAAGCGGCAAAAAAAATCCCGCGTGTTGGTGATGCCTTTCGAGTCGACATGGAAAAATTGCTGGCGCTCAAGCCTGATCTGGTGCTGACCTGGACTTCCGGCACGCCGTCGACTACGGTGGAACAGATCAGAGCACTGGGTATGCGCGTCGAAAGCATGGAAGTGAAGCACCTGAGTGAAGTGAGTGATTCACTTATCAGAATCGGTGAACTCACCGGGATGCAGGTCAATGCACGCCGCGCCGCCAGTGAATTCGAATCCGGTATCAGTACGTTGCGGTTGCGATATCGGGATCGCATGGCTTTGAGTGTGTTTGTCGAGGTAAACAGTCAGCCGCTTTACACAGTCAGTGGTCAGCATGTGCTCAGTGAGGTGTTGCAGGTGTGTGGTGGCCGGAATGTGCTTGCCGGCCTGAATCAGCTTGCACCCATCGTAAGTACGGAGGCGGTGTTACAAGCCAATCCTGATGTTATTATTTCGACTGAGGGAACATTGCGGCAGTTGCAACAGGAATGGCAGAGTTGGTCACAGTTGACAGCCGTAAAGCAGAATCATTTATATGTAGTGTCGTCAGATACGACGACGCGTGCCACGCCGCGTCTGTTGCAGGGAACGAAGGAAGTCTGTGAAGCCCTGGACAGGGCGCGTGGCCTGTTGTGACTTATCGTTTCTGCTGCCATAGCACTTCACTCCCGCCTTCATGTCGTGCCAGAACACGGGCGATGACGAACAATAAATCCGACAGACGATTGAGATATGTTGTGATTTCTGCGGGGACCGGTTCGCGTTTCGCCAGTGTCCACGCACTGCGCTCGGCGCGGCGTGCAATGGTTCGGGCCAGGTGACATGCTGCAGCGGCAGGGCCGCCCCCTGGCAGGATAAATTCTTTCAATGCAGGCAATGGCTCGTTGAAAGCATCCAGTTCCTGTTCCAGACGATCTATGTGTCTTTGTTGAATAGCGCGATATCCCGGTGTGGCCAGTTCACCACCCAGATCAAACAATTCATGTTGCACTTCCACCAGGCATCTACGCACTTCAGACGGGATATCCCGGAAGGCAAGCACCATACCGATGGCGCTGTTGGTTTCATCGGTATCCCCATAGGCGGCAACCCGTAAGTCATCCTTGCTGACCCGTGTGCCATCACCCAGTCCGGTGGTGCCCTGATCGCCGGTGCGGGTGTAGATCTTGCTCAGTCGATTGCCCATTGTGATATTCCCGGTGAAATAAGAGCGCTAGATAGACTTGCGCAAGCTGCCAGACAGATGCAGATGTTTGATGCCATAAAATAGCAGCAAGCCAATGCCACTATATATCGCTGTGCTGAGCAGATAGTCTGGCCAGTAGCCAATTACGGCCAGCAGATATGCTGAAGGTGACAGGTGAGAAAACTGGCCGGAAGCCACATACATGCCGGCATTGGCGCAGGTGAAGCAGGTGGTGACGCCTGACACTATGGACAGTCCCAGCCATGCCCATGAATTCATCTTTGATAAAGATCTACCGCTTGACCAGCGACCCATGATCCATAGCGACAGATAGGCGGGTATCAGAAATGGATAGGCAGGCGTGAAGCAATCTGCGCGGGTGCCGGTCGCAACCGCCAGATAATCCACGGCAGCGCATGCAAAGAGTAATGCCAATGGCCACCAGCGCAGGGCGTAGAAGGTGCCTGCCAGCCAGAACACAGCCCAGCTGGCATCGGGCGGATTCAGGCTGGTGCCGAAGTGGGAACGGGTCATGTCTGAGCGGGTCACGATGAGAAGTGTCAGCAGCAGAAGGCCGGTGAGTATTGATCCCTGTTGAGCTCGATCATTGATGGGTTTCGTCATGGTGGTGCCCTGAATTATTTTGAGTACGGCTGACTACTTTGCAGGCTGATAGCCCAGTTTCACAAACACGCTGCGGCCTGCCTGGTTGTAGTACTGCGCGGTTTCATATTGACGATCCAGCAGATTGGCTACCTTCACTTGCAAAGCAAAGCCGGAAGCCAGTGGCATATTGGCGAGCAAATCTGCTGTGGTGTAACCACCCATGCGACTGGTATTGGCCGGATCGTCGAAGCGCGGCCCAGCAACATTGATGTTGGCTGAGAGCTGGGCGCTACCAAGTTCGTAGCTCAGATTCACTCGCCCGGATTGACGGGTGCGGCGTTGCAGAATGTGGTCGTAGTTGCTGCCTGTTTGTCGGTTGCGTGGGTCTTGTGCCGTGTAGTTCAGGCCGACACCCAATTTGTTCCATCGGCCATTCAGGCTCAGTTCTGCACCTTGCAGCCGCGCTTTGCTGATGTTGTCCGGCAGGAACGCAGTGTTGTAGGCAATCAGGTCCGTGACACGGGTTGAATAAGTCTGCAATGACCAGTTCAACCAGCTGAACACACCTGATGCACCCAGCTCATAGCTTTGTGAGCGCTCTGGCTTCAGCTCTGGATTGCCATAGCCGAACGGATAGTAGAGATCATTGAAAGTAGGTGCATGGAATGCCTGTCCCCATCCTGCGTTAACAGTCAGTGACCGTTCCATTGCAAACCACTTCCAGCCGAGATTCCCGGTGGTGTGTACTCCGAATTGCTCATTGTCATCACGACGAGTGGATGCACTCAGCTCATATGTGCCCAGCTTGCCAAGGTACTGTGCATAGATGCCGGTGTTGCTGCGTTCGGTATTGGTGAAGCTGGTGTCACTATCAACAATATCCTTCAGATAGTCAGTACCGAGCGTGAGCTGCTGCTGGTTTATCAGCCAGTCCGCTTGGGCGCCGGCATTGTGCTTTTCAGTATTGAAGCGTGATGCAAAAGCGCTGTCCTTGTAACCTTCTGATTTATCTTGCGTGATGCCGCCACTGAATGTCAGATTCAGTGCATCGACAGGCGTAATGCGTAGCTTGAGGTTCGGCGCGTTGTTGAGGAATTGAGTTTCGTTCTGGAAGCTGCCGTCATACTTGGTCAAGCCCTGTGCATACAGAGTGTTCAGTTCCAGGTCTGCAAAATTGCCGAAGGCATATCCCAGACTGGCACTAACCGACCGGTTATGAAAGCCGTCTTTGTCCGGTTCAACGGTATAGATCCCGCAACCGAGGTATTCGGGGTGCAAACCCGATGGAAGATTGCAGGAATTAAACCCTTCGCTTTCAATATAGTTACCGTGCACACTGAAGCGTAGTTTGTCCTGCTGCATTCCGAAACCGGCGTTGAAATCATGAGTGGCATAGGTACCGGTGCTCATGCTGGCTTGCACGCCTTCGTTTTTGCGTGTGAATATCTGAATCACTCCGCCGATAGCATCCGATCCATACAGGCTGGAGCGAGGGCCGCGCACGATCTCAATGCGTTCAATCTGATCTACGGGAATAAATTCAAAGCTGGTGATTCCCGCGCTGGCCGAGCCCAGACGAACGCCATCAATCAGAAACAGTGTCTGGGATGAATTAGCCCCGCGCATGAATATACTGCTCTGCTTGCCGAGACCACCGTTGTTGGCAATATCAACACCGAGCTCGCCGCGCAACAGGTCTTGCAGCGACTGTACCTGACTCTGTTCAATCTGTTCACGGGTGATGACAGTGACCGAACCAATTACTTCACTGATGGGTTGTTCGGTGCGGGAGGCGGTGACAACGACTTCATCGAGCCGATCGGCCGCCGAGGCATCAACAGACAAGAAACATGCGGCGACGGTTGTAGCCGATAGGCACAATTTTGAAAACATGAATACATACTCCCCATGCTCGCCCGCATGGTCAGGTTTTGACGAAAACGCAGGGGAGCAGGTGGAGAGATCTGCGTGCGGGTGCCGCTGACAGACCGCCCAGCTCATCGCCCGCCGCGATGCCGAGTGGAACAAGCATGAGCCTGGTTCCAGCTTCAGGGCCGGTCTCCGGACTTACGAGTTAGCTGGTTTGCCAGCTGGCTGCATCGTCTTCCCGCAGGCCAGGTTAAAAACTGGGCTTGCAGTGACTGGTCAGTAAAAGCTGACCGTGATGCAGATTGACTCGATTACCGTTGCGGGGGCAGTGCCGGAATTGTCACAGATCGTGACGCACCGGCTTCCCAGTTCACACCTGCTTGCGCAGGTGATCACCCAGAAGGTGCGCGCACGTTAGGGGAGTGGCCGGAAGGTGTCAAGGATGGCATTCAATCAGCTATGCTGCGCATCCTCACGGGCTGTGTGTTTACCCCCTTATGAAGTCACCCTTTCTTGCAACTGCCATCGAAGCGGCCCAGGCCGCGGCCGTGGTCATCCGTCGTTATTACCAGCAGAACCTAGCCATCACCATCAAGTCTGACAAGTCGCCGGTGACACAGGCCGATGTGGAAACCGAAAAGGTGATACGCAAGCTGATCAGCGAGCGTTTTCCGGATCATGGTTTCTATGGCGAAGAGACCGGTAGTGAGGGGCTGGACAAGGAGTATCTGTGGTTGGTTGATCCTATCGATGGCACCAAGGCATTTGTCCGTGAATATCCGATGTTCTCCACGCAGATAGCTCTGATGCACAAAGGCAGGCTCATTGTCGGGGTGTCATCTGCACCGGTGTATGGTGAGCTGGCCTACGCCGAGCTGGGTGTAGGTGCCTGGTTGAATGATCAGCCGATCAAGGTAAGTGACATAGACACGATAGAAGGCTGTGCAATCTCCGGCGGCAATCTGAAAACACTGGCATCAGGCCCGTACTGGAATCAGTACGGCAAGCTGATTGCCCGCGCCAGCCGCATTCGAGGCTATGGTGATTTTCTGCATTACCATCTGCTGGCGGCAGGCAAGATAGATGTGGTGATTGAATCCGATGTGAACATTCTCGACATCGCTGCGTTGTCGGTGATTGTCGAAGCGGCTGGTGGACGATTCACCCAGCTTGACGGCAGGGCGGTCGGGCTGGAAACCACCACGGTGCTGGCTACTAATGCAGCGTTATATGACTCAGTCCGAGAAGCATTGCCGTATTGATGTGGGCTTCGTTGTGGTAATTCAATGACTATTGAATTACCATTTTTTTCCAAGAGAGCGATGAACGATCTCATTCAAGATTAATTGGGGGCGTTCATCTTTCTGAGAAAGTCATAATTTTTCTAAAAAATATAGGAGTGTTGGATCATATGAATATGAAAAAGATTGGTGCCATTTCTTTAACTTCCCTGCTCGTTATTTTGGCTGGTTGCGCATCCATAATGCACGGCACAACGCAAAAAGTTGGCATTTCAAGTCAGCCTACAGGTGCTAACGTAATGGTTGATAATATGCCTTTAGGTATAACGCCTGTATTTGCTGATTTGAAACGAGGCTCTGAACATTTGGTAACTATTGAAATGCCGGGCTATCAAAAAGCACAGCTTACAATCACCAAGAAAGTTAGTGGATGGGTATGGGGTAATATTGTATTTGGTGGGTTAATTGGCTTGGCGGTAGATGCAATTGGTGGCGGACTTTATGAACTGACGCCAGACCAGCTGAACTCGCAGCTTCTTAGGGCAGAGGCAAGTAATGTGAAAACTGCTGATGGGATTTTCGTGGTAAGCGTGCTACAAGCTGACCCAGCATGGAATAAAATTGGAAGCTTGCAAGTGTCTTTATAACCACTGGATTGGGTGATTCTTCAGTTGTCGTACTGATAGAGCGGACGTTTGTGTCCGCTCTGTTGTGTTCATATCAGTATCTGATAAGGCAACTGACATAAGATTTTTTTAGTATGTTGTGTTTGCGGATGCCATGGTCAATTTTCTTGGTTAAAGAGAATTGATGTTCTTCTATAGTCGGAAAACTTTTTAAAGTTTGGCTAGTTGTGATTCAGAGATGGCAATTCGAGCCAAAATGTCTTTTTCAGTGTGAAGTCTAACTATTTTCGCATTAGGACTTTGTAAGTTAATTGATATATTGATTTTGCTGCTAATAATCTTGCTCAAGGATTCCGAGTTGAGCTTTTTATCATCGGTAATGGATTTTAGCTCTGAAGATGTCAGCTTTGCGCGTTTGCCACCAGGCAAGTAAATAGTGCCATTACTAAAGTCCACGGCAAATGCAATTACGCCGGGAACGAAGAAAAAGAGCAGGCCAGTCGCATCCAGTACTGCTACGCCCGGATCAATTCGACCATCTATCTGGCCTTTGCGCTCAGGATACAAGATTGTTCCGCAACCTACGAGTTGTGTCGCAAGCGCTGTTGATACTAGGGTGGCAATCACTGTCGTTATTTTTTTGCTTTTCATGAGGCGCTTGTATTCGAAATGGTGGGCGGGTATGGCTGCTTCGCTGAAAATAAACTGGTGATCTTTGAAAGATAATCAATTAGCCGTCTTCGGCGTTACCTGCATCGATACCAGTTGCCAGTGTCCCTTGATGAGACGTGCGACCTGTGTGGCCATGTAGGTTGTTGATGTGACTGTTTTGTCGGCGTTGACGCTATTGTTGACCTGTTCACCGGTAATCACGGCCATGTCACCGTAAACGCGAATGGTCAGTGGACCTCGTGTGGTTTCACGTGGGCGTTCGACAATGGATTTGATGAAGCCTTCCTTGTTGTCAACGCGACCGATGCCGTGAACATGCACATAGTCATCAGCAAGCAATGACGCCAGTGTTTTCGCATCGCCACTGGCAATGGCCGCTGTACGTTGCTTCTCCATCGCTTCAAGCTGTCGCTGCGCTGGTGTCAGTGCAGTAGTCTGTTCGCTTTTGACTTGTGGATACCACTTGGTTCCTTGAGTCTTGATCTCATCGCCATCCATCCGCAGGAACTGCAGGCGGTAGAAATGTTGCGGTACCGTGCCCAGATTCGATGTCGCATGAGGCCACTGTGGATTTGCTGAATAGCAGGTTGGATATTTTTCACCTGGCGCAGTCAGTCCGACGCCTTTGAACGACGGTGAATTTGCGCTGAGGTTGTTGCTCTTGGTATGTATCAGAGGATAAAAACCGCCGCCGTCGTCGAAGTACACCGATGAAAACGGATGTCCATGCATTTCTTCGGTCTCGCCGGGGCGGATGAAAACTTCCAGCAGTGCGACATGATCGTCCTGATAGCGCAGGTAGTGATTGGCGGGTGCAGCATTTACCGCATCGTATGCTGCGGGGAATGGCCACTCGGTCGACATCGGTGATCCGGATTCCATCGTCGGAGCCGGTTTGCCGGCTTTAGGGATGTCTTTCATCAAACTCGCATACCAGGTACGCCAGTTCGCCTCAAAACCATCGCCATCAATGCGCTTGTACTCCATGCGGTAGTAGTGCAGCGGAAAGTTACCAGTGACGTTGACGGTGTGTGCAGCCTGTGGGCCTTGTGGTTCGCACCATGGATATGGTTTGCTGTTGGTGGGTATTCCCCTGGCATCACCACCTTCACCTCTCGTAGTGCCAAGCATGGGCGAGAGTGCCGGCCAAGCTGCGTCAGCGGCAATGATGGAAGGCAGGGAGAGTGGTGCAGTTGTCAGCTTTTCACCGGGCCACTGCGTGACCTCGACGAACTTCAGGTGAGCATCCTCGAACAGGACCTTTTCGGCCGCAGTTGCGGGCGATGCTGTGCAGATCATTGCCAGCAGCGAAGCGGTCAGCGGCAGCCCTTGGGCAGCACCTCTAATCTTGTTGAACATACCCCCTCCACTTTATAAGTTCTAATCCGGGCTCCGTCTGGAGCGTCGCAAACTCTGATCCAGCGTCGTGTCAACAGAGAAACAGGTAAAGCTACTGTGCTGGATGAAGTATCAGCTTCTGTACCCGCCAGTTCAGCAGTTCAGCTACATACAGTTCATTTTCTGATGGACACGCAATTTCGTGGATGCCGCCGAATTTCTTCAGTGTCTTGCCCGCGCCACCCAGCCATCCCAGTACCTTGCCATCCAGTGTCATTTTGTAAACGCGTCCCGGAAAGGCATCGGCTACATACAGGAACTGTCTCGGTCCCGGCGTGATGCACAGTGCCCATGGTGCATTTGCGCTGGCCCATGGGCCGGCCGCTCCTGCACCGGAAGGTTTGTTGCCGATGGCAGGGCGTGCATCAGGTGGTACGGGAACATCGATACGCAATGTGCGCAGCAGTTTGCCGCTGGTGTCGAACACCTGCACGCGTGCGTTGCCGCGATCAGCTACGTAGATGTTGTTGGCGTTGTCGGATGCGATTGAGTGCAGGTTGTTGAATTGACCTGGCCCGCTGCCATATTCGCCCCAGGAGCCTACCCAGTTGCCGTCCTTGTCGAGCTTCGCAACTCGCGAGTTGATGTAGCCGTCGCTGATGTAGGTGTTACCGTCTGAATCCCAGGTCATGTCGGTGACCTGACGGAAGTAACCATCAATCGCTGGCAGAGGGGGCTTCGGATGTTCAAGTGGGTGTGCACTCTCATCAGACGCTTCTGCCTTACGGCCAACCACCATCGTGACACGGCCCTGCTGGTTGAAACGCACAACAACATCGGAACCCTTGTCGGCCACCCATATATTGTCGTCGCGGTCGATGCGCACGGCATGAGCATAGGACCAGCCGTAAAGATGCGCGCCTATTTCACGCAGGAATTTACCGTGTGAATCAAATTCCAGCAGCTGAGCCGCTGCGGCACCGTAAGCCGGACCGCTGGTGTTACCACGATGCAGTACATAGATATTTTTCTTCGAGTCAACCGCGATACCGGCCACTTCGCCGAAGTTCATGTCCTTCGGTAAAGCCAGGGGATCGGCCACAGACTCGAAAGGAATTTCCGGAGCCGCGCTGGACGTCGGAACCTGGCCGCTTGCTGGCAGCACCATCAGACCTAATGTCAGCAACCAGAAATTCCGCATGTTCTTCCCCGTGATCGAAGTAGTGGTAATGAGTCGTGACTGTCCGAGTCCGTTCACTATTGTAGTGTCACCGCTTTGTATCCTCTACACTACTCTATCACCACCAATTAGGGGAGCGCACATGAAAGCTGGATTACGCCTTAACTTGATTGTTCTCGCCATGACCGCAATGTCGGCCATTTCATCGTCCGTGGTTCTGGCTGCCGATACAGCAGCAACTCCGGCCGTCACCGCCGCACGTGCTCCTACCGATAAAGCCGCCTACTTCGACAATACCAACCTGCAGAACATCTGGAAGGATCTTGAGGCCCGGCAGGTGCTGAACCAGCGTGTCCTCGAAGGCGGCACCCACAGCATCAATGTCCGTATCGTCAAAGAAAACGATGCGCCTCTGGTTCACCACAAGTCTGTTGATGTCTGGGTGGTGATGGCCGGTACTGCTACCTCTGTTACGGGGGGCGAATTGCTGAATCCAACGCAGCGTGCCAATGCTGATGATATGGCCGGTACCGCAATCCGGGGCGGTGTTGAACAGCCTCTGAAGCAGGGTGACGTTATTTTCGTGCCGCCCGGCGTGCCGCATGGTTTCAAGAACGTGAAAGGCTTTCGTGCTTTCCTGATTCGTTACGATGTGCAGGCGGCGGCTACTCCATAGTCTGCCGTACTGGAAGCGCAAAGCTCTGTTACCGGTAATATTCAGTACTGAGTTTTAGCGAAATGTACTGATCTGTTTCGATAGATTAAAGAAAAGGCCCCGTCACTCTTACGAGCGGCGGGGCCTTCTTGTCTGAAAAACCCGGCGGTAGGAGTTATGCCTTACGCCCAGATTTCCGCATCAGTCGGCACCTTTGTATCGGTGATGACCTTGCCAATGCGCGACACATTCATAAGGTGCTTGTAGTCGAGGTTTTCGGAAATTGAATTTCCGCCCCATGAACCGCAACCCAGTGTTGTAGTTGGCGCAAATCCATTGGTCAGGGAGCCACCGGCTGTCAGTGCTGATGCCTGATTGACCACCAGACGGCTGATCGGCAGTTCTGTGCCGGCATAACGGATGTGATCTTCACTGTTTGAGTGAACGGCGGCGGAGTGACCAGCGCCTTCGATCAGGAGATTGGCCTTTGCCATGGCAACCGCATCATTGAAGGTCTTATAGGGGAATATGGCAACGACCGGGCAGAGCTTTTCTTTTGCCAGAATGTCACCGTCACCTGCGGCAGAGGCCGGAACCAGAATGATTTTTGCGCTTTCCGGCACATCAACGCCGGCCAGCTTGCCAATCTCATTGGGGAATCTTCCCACCACATCTTTGTTAAGCATGCCGTCTTTGAACACAACCTGACGGATTCTTTCAACTTCATCCGGATTTTTGGTGAACCATACTTTGCCTGTTGCCATGAACTGCTTGAGCGCTTCGTCGTAGTTTTCTTCTGGTACCAGAACGAATTGCTCATGTGAGCAGATGATTCCGTTGTCGAAGGATGCGCCTGCCACAATCTTCTCGGCTGCATCCTTGATGTCGATACCGCGGTCAAGGATCACAGGCACGTTGCCTGCGCCCACGCCGAATGAAGGCTTGCCTGAGGAGTACGCTGACTTCACCATCGCGCCGCCGCCGGTGGCGACCACTACGTCGACTGCCTTCATCAGTTCCTGGGTTGTGTCGATTGAGCCCTTGCGCACGACCTGAACCAGATCGTCAGGACCGCCAAAGGACTTCACAATCTTCATGAATTCTTCAGTCAGCAGGATGGCGCATTTTTCTGCCTTCGGATGCGGCGCGAAGATCACTGCATTGCCAGCCTTGATGGCGAACATGGCGTTACACATCGGCGTCACGATCGGATTCGTGATCGGGGTGACGGCGCCAATCACACCCATCGGCTTGGCGACGAAAATGAGGTTCTTTGCCGGATCTTCACCGATGATGCCGCGTGACTTCTTATCCTTCAGGTTATTCCAGATAACCCGGGCTTTGCCCTTGTTCTTGAGGATTTTGTCTTCGTAGCGACCGATACCGGACTCTTCAACAGCCATTTTTGCCAGCATTTCGGCATTGTCGTACACGTACTTGCCGATGCCTTTGACAATCCCGTCTACCTTTTCCTGAGAAAAGGATTCAAACGCGGCCTGGGCGACACGTGCTCTGGTGACGAGATCCTGAACCTGAGGGTTGCTGGAAATAACGGGATTCTGGACGCAGTGATTCATGGCTTTCTCATTCGGCGACAATCGGGCCCGCCAGAATAGTCAAAAACCGGCCTGCGATCAATGTGCAGGCCGGTGTGAGTCCGGTCGGTTCGGGGTGGATCGGTGCCTTTGCTGGGGCGGTTTGACAGAATGCGCGGCTTCGGCGTCGGCCCGCTCCAGCGAAGGGTTAGGCCTCGACTCGCTGAAACATGAGCTCTTGGACGGGCACGTCTCGAACGCGCGCAGAGCATAGGCCGAGGGCTACCTTGTGATCAGGGAAGTTTTCGAGTGAAGCGACGAACTCGCCCACGAGGGTGAACTTTGGATCACTGGCGGGGCCCTTCGCCGTAACAGCCAGAAGATCTTGCTCGGACTTCCGATCAGTAAGCCAGACGTCGAGGGCCAGAGTGTCTTTGTCTTGCAGTAGCTTCTCGTCGAGTAGCACGACGGACTCCGTCTTCTCATCGCCCGCGTACAGAGTCTTAGCGTTGAACCAGTTCTTCGTTAGGGACAGACTGAAGTGGTCGAGTTGCCTGAAGCCTTTGAACTTCTTGATTGGCGTGTCGGCGAATCTATTGTGGTACTCGCTGCCAATCCGAACATGCCGCGTCCCATCGGTGTGATACGACGCATGGGAGTCTTCCTGGGCGCCCAGTACACCGACGTAGATGCCTGCCTTGCTCTCGCCCACCCACACCAGTCGATAGATTGACGAACCGTGGCGGGTGCAAAGGGCGATTCGCATTCGAGGCCTAACGCCGCCGCTCATGGGGAGCGAGTCTTCGAGCGATCACATGAAGCGGCTGGTTAGGCATGCTTTTTTTCATAGATTGATGCACTCGCCGTATTGACACCCTACGACGATGAGGAATGGAGTGCCGACCACAAGAACACTAATGAGGCCCAACCCAATTGCAACTTTAACAGCCACTTTGTCTGGCCGAAACCGTTTGATGTACATGCCCATGAGCACACCGAATGCCACCAATGAAAGCGCACTTGGGACCAAGTTGAGGTAGAGCCAGACGTTAGATGCAACGAACATATAACCTAGTTTGGCAGTAGCGACGGCCGTGGCAACGCCAACAACGATGGCGCCAATTGTCATGGCGGTAAATCGCAAGCCGCTTCTGGTCATAACAAAAGCAAGACCCGCTATAGCTGCGCCGACAAGCAGCAACAGAAACAACGAGAATTGGACACCTGGATCAGCTGCCATATTGATGCCTAACTAGAAATAGACGACGGTGATATGGAACCGCATGTCCCTTTACAAAGGGACTTAGTACTGTGTGAATTATCAGCCATTCCAATGTCTCCTTTTGTTTTCAACTGGTTACATCTTTGTAGCACGCAATATTGGAAAACAGCAAGTAGGACTTAGTATGAAAGGACGATTAGAAGACAAGGGTGGCCCGAACGATCATGTACTGACGAAGTATTGCTCATCCTGGATTGTTAATGCCCGGATGGGAGTGGCGTATAACTGGCTGAGGGTGCCGGCGTTGATGATTTCAGAGCACTGACCGTGCAACCAGCGACCATCCCCAAACAGGAGTAGTGCCTGATCCGCAAACCGGATGGCAAGGTTGGGGTCATGGAGGCTCATGATGACAGCGCAGCCAGCCTCGGCCTTGCTGCGCAGCAGGGTTAGAACCTGCAGTTGATGTTGCGGGTCGAGATGATTGGTGGGTTCATCCAGAATATAAATTTGTGGTGCCTGGGTCAGCGCGGTGGCGATGGCCAGCCGGCGTCGCTCGCCGCCAGACAGGGTGGACACACTCCGATCTGCAAACGCGGCCAGATCAACAGCCGCCAGTGCTTCACGCGCCAGTGCATAGTCGCGTGACGACTCCCACTGCCAGAAATCGATATGAGGGTGGCGACCGCTGACCGCACATTCCAGCACGCTGACCGGAAACGGTTCTTCAAAATCCTGTGGTACAAAACTCAACAACCGGGCGAGGTCGCGTCGCTTGTAACCAGTCAACGGACGTTCCAGTAATTGAATGTTGCCGCTGTGCGATGCGCGTAAACCGGCCAGTGTGTGCAGAGTGAGTGACTTGCCGGTGCCATTGCGTCCCAGCACGGCCGTGATGCTGCCTGCAGGCAGGTTGATCTTGAGTTGCTCGACCAGAGTGCAGGTCTGCACCTCGATGTTAAGAGAGTCGCAGCTCAACAGTGTTGTGGTTGCTGCGCTCATGGAGAGGCGGTCCAGCCAATTTCGCGAGCAGTCATAGGGCCGATCAGGCAGTCATTCAGGCCACTGGCCTGTTCTGCCTGTGTTTCACTCACCGCAATCCGGCCAGCCATCAGTTCTGCTTTTGATTGTGGCAGACGCGGATTCTGCTCGGGATCTGCATAACCATCTGGATACACGGGCAGATTGGTCTCGGGGTCATATTTATCGGTTGCACCCAGGGTGTGTAGCAGTTCATGGGCAATGATGACCTGATTGGCATGCGCCATGTCCGTAGACGCAAAAAGATGTGCAATGCCGACCAGCCCTTTCTGTAACCCCACTGAGTGCGGCAGTTGTGTGGCATGAGCTGGGTCGTGGTAGAGCATGAACAGCTTGATGGTTGGGGTAGGTCCCGGCGGATTATCCACCTGCCAGTTGAACCAGCGCAGCTTCAGGCTCCACAGCATGATTCCCAGTCGCCCGGCCTCTTCAGGGACGATGGGCGGGGCCTCATCAAGTACGGGCGCCAGCGTAAACCGTAGCGGACGTTGCAGTAACAGGCCATAACGCCGGGACTGCTGCGAGAAAAAATCTTCCAGGCTTTGCAGTTCGTTGTCTGATGATTTCCGGATGAAGTCCTGAGTGACCGGGCTGCCATCAGCATTAATGGGATACAGCGCGACCAGTAACGGGCTATCCCAGTCGGTACTGTAAACACGATCCAGCCAGGTATTCGCTGCAACGAACAGCAGAATGATCAGCAGGATCGCGATGCGCAGCTTGCGAACCATGCGCTCAGGGATTCAAGCGGGTCGAGTGCCAGTGACCGGCGGTAAAGCTGAATGCGTCATGGGGCGTGAGTTCACGTGACCAGCGGGCGCGATCATGCACGCGGCCCGGGCCCTCTACCCACAGCTCAATGTGTTCAATCCACAGGCGGAAGCCACCCCAGTGTGGTGGTCTGGGTACGTGCGTTTGTCCGGTAAGGGATTTGGCAGCAAATCCTGCTGTCACTTTGGCGACCTGTGCTGCCAGTTGCAGGCGTGAACTCAGTGGCTGGCTTTGCTGACTGGCCCAGGCGCCGAGTTTGCTTGCCAGAGATCGACTGCTGAAATAAGCGTCGCTTTCTTCCGGAGGGGATTGCAGGATGCGGCCTTCCAGCCTCACTTGCCGGTGCAGGCTGTCCCAGTTAAAGACGGTGGCGGCAAAGGGGTGCGCGGCCAGTGCCTGTCCCTTGCGGGATTGATAGTTGGTGAAAAAAACGATGTAGCCCGGTGGTGTAACCAGCTGCTTGCAGAGCACGATGCGTGCGCTGGGACGGCCATCGGCATCCACAGTGGCCAGTGTCATTGCATCCGGATTCGGCTGCAACTTGCGTTCACATGACTCAGCAAACCATTCGGCAAAAATCGGCAATGGATTGTCGGGCAAGGTTTCTGGCAGAAATTCTGTATGACTCATGCGTGGGCTTGCTACTGGACGTTACGCTGGGTAAAAGGGAGGATCGCTATTTATCGCACTGGCACGGAATTGATTCTAATGACTCTTCAAGACTTGCGACGCAAGCTCGATGCACTCGATCAGCAATTGTTAAGCATTATCGCTGAGCGTCAGGCGCTGGGTACAGAAATTGCGCGTGCCAAGCGTGAAGCGGGTTTGCCGACTCGCGATTTTAATCGTGAGCGAGAAGTGCTGGTGCGTGCCCGTGAGAACGCCCGGCAACTTGGTTTGTCCGCTGCACTCGGTGAATCCGTCATGCAAATGCTGATTCGCAGCTCGCTGACCGCTCAGGAGCGTGAACAGGTGGTTGCAAAGGGTCAGGGAACCGGACGTACTGCCCTGGTGATTGGCGGAGCCGGCAAAATGGGCCGCTGGTTCACTCACTTTCTGGCTGCACAGGGATACGCGGTAACCGTGGCCGATCCTTCGCAGGCGATAGACGGATTTGCGTATTTACCCGATTGGCAGACCGATTCTTTGCAGCAGGATCTGATTGTGGTGGCGACTCCGATCAAGACCTCCAATGAAGTATTGCTGGAGCTGGCGACACGTCGGCCAAGGGGTGTGGTGTTTGATCTTGGGTCACTTAAAACCCCCTTGCGCAGTGGGTTATCAGCGTTGCGCGCCGCCGGCGTACGCACGACATCCATCCATCCCATGTTCGGGCCGGATACCGATCTGCTCAGTGGCCGGCATGTAATATTCATTGATCTTGGCGAAGCGGAATCGCTCAATCTGGCTCGGGAACTGTTTGTTCCGACCATGGCCGAGCAGGTGGTGATGTCACTGGACGAGCATGATCGGCTGATCGCCTATGTGCTGGGCCTGTCGCACGCACTCAATATCAGTTTCTTTACAGCGCTGGCCAATAGCGGTGAGCATGCACATCGACTGGCATCACTCTCCAGTACGACCTATGACGCGCAGATTGATATTGCGACCCGGGTGTCGAAGGAAAGCCCCGAGCTGTATTTCGAGATACAGCACCTGAACGACTATGGTCAGGAGTCGCTACAGGCCTTGCGGCTTGCAGTGGAACAGCTTTGCCAGTGCGTGGCTGACAATGATCCGGAAAGTTTCCGGGCTATGATGCTGAAAGGGCGCGAATACCTGGCAGGGCGCAGCAAGGAAGGCTGATAGCGGGTTATTAACGAGCTGTCTGGCGTCTGAGCATCAACACCAGAAATACCGGTACACCGATCAGAGCCGTGAGCGCGCCGACTGGTAACTGCCGTGGCGCAAACAGAGTTCGAGCGGCGGTATCGGCCAGTGTCAGCACGCTACCCCCCATCAGAATCGCAGCGGGTGCCAGACGGCGATGGTCTGCGCCAACCATCAGTCTGGATAGATGCGGCGTGATCAGGCCGATAAACCCGATGCTGCCGGCAGTGGTGACGGCAGCTGAGGTGATCAATGCGCTGGCTACGAACAAACCGATGCGCATCTGTCTGACGTTCATACCGAGGTTCTGTGCTTGCAGCTCTCCACGACTTAGCACGTTCAGATGTCGTGCCAGCAGACAGCTTGCTCCGCCAGCGCTGAGCATCAGCAACCAGAGGGGCACAGCCCGTTGAGTGTTGTTGATCTCACCCATCAGCCAGAACAGCATGCCGCGTAACCGGCTTTCATCACCTAGCGCAAGTAACAGGCTGACGAGGGCACTGGCTCCTGCAGCAATTACCACTCCGGTGAGCAGCAGGCGAGTGGGCGACCAGCTGCCTTCGGCATGCGCCAGCGCAAATACCATGAATATGGTGATGAACGCGCCGCTGGCAGCGGCCAGTTCCACAGGCAGGCCACTTAACCCGAGAAGCATTGCCAGCAGCGCTGCCACCGCAGCCCCTCCCGAACTACCCAGTATGTAAGGATCGGCAAGGGGATTGCGCAGCAAGACCTGCATCAGCACGCCAGCCAGAGCCAGTAATCCACCTAGCGCAAAGCTGGTCAGAGCGCGCGGCAGGCGCAAGTTGAACAACACCGCCTGTTGCAGCGGGCTGTTCTGATCCGTTACGAACGGCAGGAACAGGTCGGTGACATGCAGGTTTACGCTGCCAGAGCAGAGGGCCACCAGTATGGAGGCCACAGCAACCAGGCTAAGTGCCAGCAAGGTCAGTGGAAAATTCGGAGTGGTTTTCAAATGAATATGGCAGAAGCGTTGAGCTGCCGCACCTTAGCTCACCCTGCTTGCATAAGTCACGATTTTGCAGGGCTGAAGTTCAGCAGGAGCGATCCGGGTAGAAAGAATTAGACGACAGACCCCGATGCCATGTGAAACAATTCAGCGAAATTTATTGATGATTTTCCATGACTGATTTTATTGATGCTCAAGGCTTCCGTGCCAATGTTGGAATCATTCTGATCCGGGATGATCAACAGGTGTTTGTGGGTGGTCGCCCGGGTGGCCGTGGCTGGCAATTCCCTCAGGGTGGTATTGCCCAGGGGGAGCAGCCGGAAGATGCCTTATTCCGTGAATTGCAGGAAGAAGTAGGGCTGGAGGCGCGCGATGTGGAGGTGGTTGCCAGCACCAGCGGCTGGCTGCGTTACCGGCTGCCAAAGAATTATCAGCGGCATACAGGCAAGGTAACCTGCATAGGCCAGAAGCAGCGCTGGTTCATGCTCCGCTTTATCGGTAGCGATGACCGCTTCCGCTTTGATACCACCATGGAACAGCCGGAGTTTGATCGCTGGCGCTGGACCGACTACTGGTCGCCCGTGCGTGATGTTATTTATTTCAAGCGTTCAGTATATGCGCGGGCCCTTGATGAGCTGGGCAAGTATGCATTCAAGGCGGGACCGCCCCCGTTGCCTGAATGGTGGCAGGAGGAGAGAACGCTGCGGACGCTGGCGCGACGCAGAGAGATGCGTCAGCAGGCGTGAATGACTGATTGTATGCAGCGTAATGTAATCAGTTAAAAAGGCTTCACTACCGCCAGAATTACAATCGCGATCAGCAGTAGGCTGGGTGCTTCATTGAACCAGCGATACCAACGCTGGCTATGAGTATTGGCATCATGAGCAAATACCAGCACCAGCTTCCTGCACCACAGGTGGTAGCCAATCAATACGGCAACCAGAACCAGTTTGGCCTGCAGCCATCCCATGGACAGGTAGCCCGGCGCCGTAATCAGCATTAGCAGACCAAATACCGCTGCCAGCGATGCGCCCATGCTCATGATCAGGTATAGCCGCCGCTCCATTATCTTGAAGCGTTCGTTGCTGAGCGAATCTGTTGTATCGGCGTGATACACGAACAGGCGCGGCAGGTAGAACAGCCCGGCGAACCAGGTTACGACAAACACAACATGCAGCGCCTTGAAATAAGGCAGGAAAGTGGCAAGGCCGGACATTGATTTAGCTCGCTCGGTCTGAAGATTGATGTACCTGTCCCGGACTTTTGTGACAGGCCTGCGCATTGTAGGGGATGTGCTGTCCGGAGATGCGGGCTCACCGGCAGGATAGCGGCTCCGTTACCTTGAGTTTGGTCAGAAAATCACCAATTCGTGGCGTTGTCGCCGCATTCCCGGCCGTCCGGCGGGCCTGATTTGCGATAGACTGAACCCGTCCGGAATATGGCTTGTACCAGAGGCGCACATGTCTGCTGAATTGACTGATACTGGTTTTCCTCCCTCACTGTTGTTTACGGATGCGGCTGCACAGAAGGTTGCACAGCTGATTCAGGAGGAGGCCAATCCCAATCTCAAGCTGCGGGTATTTGTCAGCGGCGGTGGCTGCTCGGGTTTTCAGTACGGATTTACCTTTGATGAGAGCGTCGAAGAGGGTGATACCCAGGTACAGAATTCGGGTGTGACGCTGGTGATTGATCCGATGAGCATCCAGTATCTGGCGGGTGCGGAAATTGACTATCGCGAAGATCTTGAAGGTTCGCAATTTGTCATCCGCAACCCGAACGCAACTACTAGCTGTGGTTGTGGATCTTCATTCTCGGTTTAGTTCTGCGCAGGGATGTTTCTGAATCCGGTTGAATGATCGGGTTACAGGCTTCAGCTTGCAGACAAGCCAGACAGTCCCCGTTAAAACGCTCTACTGAATAAATGTCGCGCAGCAAAATTCCAGAAATCATCGCTGCTGTCGATCTGGGGTCGAACAGCTTTCACATGGTGGTGGCGCGCCATCTGCACGGCCAGCTCACCATCATTGATCGACTGCGCGAGCCGGTGCGGCTGGCCTTCGGGCTGGATGAACAGGGCCGGCTTTCTCGTGAAGTCATGGACAAGGCGCTCGCCTGCATGGAACGGTTTGGTCAGCGATTGCGCGACATGCATGCCGAGAGCGTACGTGTAGTCGGCACAAACACATTCCGTCAGGCACGACGCAAGGGCGCCTTTCTGGATCGTGCGCATGCGGCTTTGGGCCACCCCATCGAGATCATTTCCGGTATTGAAGAAGCGCGCCTCATCTACCTCGGTGTTACGCACAGCTCTCCCGGCGAACCGGGCAAGCGGCTGGTAGTGGATATTGGCGGTGGCAGTACCGAATTCATCATCGGTGAAGGACTCCAGACGCATCAGCTGGAGAGCCTGCGCATGGGCTGTGTCACCATGAGCAAGCAATTCTTCGATGATGGTGAAATCACCGAAAAACGCATCAAGAGGGCACGGCTTGCAGCCCGGATTGAACTTGAACCCATTATTGAGCGTTATAAAGCCACCGGCTGGGATCAGGCGCTAGGCAGTTCGGGCACCATTCGTGCGCTGGCTGAGGTGGCGCGTGCCTGTGGTTCGGGTGAGGGCACGATTACGCTGGAAGCGCTGGAAAACGCGATTGAACAGGCGTTGCGTGCGGGTCATGTCACCCGGCTGAAATTGCCGGGACTGGATGAGGATCGACTGCCCGTCTTTGCAGGCGGGCTGATTATTCTTGCAGAGGTAATACATTCACTGGATATCACCAGTATGCGTGCGGCAGATGGCGCGTTGCGCGAAGGGCTGCTTTACGATCTGCTGGGTCGCCATACTGATGAGGATGCGCGGGTTCGTACTGTACGTTCGATGGCGGCGCGTTATCACGTCGATCTGGCACAGGCGGAGCGTGTTGAGTCTACGGCGTTGAAGCTGTTGGCTGATCTTGAGCAAGTGTGGGCGATAGGTGAGCCACTGGCGGAACAGATACTGAGCTGGGCGGCCCGGCTTCATGAAATCGGTCTGGATATTTCTCACGCTCACTACCACCGGCATGGTGCTTATCTTCTGCAGAATTCAGATATGCCCGGGTTTCCGCGGGAGGAGCAAATGCTGCTGGCCACACTGGTGGGGGCGCATCGCCGCAAGCTGAGTCTTCAGACTCTCGAAGAACTCATACCACCCTGGCATCTCAAGGCGGAGTTACTGATTGTATTGCTGCGTCTGGCAGTGTTGCTTAATCGTGGACGCAGCAAGGCCCCCCTGCCGGAAATCAAACTGGCGGCAAAAGTCCGTGGGCTGGAACTGAAGTTTCCGAGTCGCTGGCTGGAGGATCATCCACTGACACTCGCCGATCTGGATCAGGAATCCGAGTTATTGAAGGCTGTGGGATTCAGACTCAGGTTTGAATAGTGATTGCGATTTTATGGTAGCTCGCAAATGTAATCGGCGCGCTGCTTGAGATTCTGTTTGTGCAAACAAAAACGGCTCCCTTGGGAGCCGTTTTTTATTACTGAGAAGTTGAGATTAAGCAGTTCTTTTACGCTTGGAAATTCCAAACAGTCCCATCAAGCCAGAGCCCAGCAACCAGAATGCAGTAGGCACAGGGATGGGCGCAGTAGCTGCAAAGTTAGGTCCAAAAAAGCCATTTGCATACACACCACTGAAGTCACTTGTAGGTTTATCCAGTGCACCGTTAAAGCTCAGCAGGGATGATTTCACAATGGTCATGCCGGGTAATGTGGTTGGGGCGACACCATACGCACCGAAATGGTCGGCACTGGAGTAGGCACCAATGGTGTAGGTACCCGCTCCCAGTGTCACTGGCGTAATCGCTGTCCAGAGAAAATTGCTGGTAGGCAGGTCGCTCAAATCGACGTTGGTCAAGTTCGTGTCGAACACCCCGCTGGTCAGCAGAGTGCCGGCACTGTTCCAGATGCCTACTGTGGTATTGGCATTGAAGTCTGTGTTGTACAGGCCGAGATATCCGACGATTTGGTCGCTTGACAGGCTGAAGGACCAGCCCACAGTTCCTGCACCTGGTAACGCGGCGGGATCTGCGATCCCGGAGGTCGAGAATTGGACTGCTGCATTGTAGCCAGTGGGCAGAGCCTCAGCATGAACTGCGAAACCAAGGCAAAGTACGGCTACCAGTGTGGCTTTTTTGGTGGTCGAAGCGAATTTGCTAAGCATTTGCATAATTTTCTATCTCATCTGTAATTGCGGCAGTACCGCAGTTGTTCTATCCCCGGATCCCTTAGGCAGGAAATTACCACAACTCCCCCCGGGGGGGGGCAAGTGTTTGCGACCTGTACCGGATATTCTGGTGTGATATGTAAAATGGCGGTCACATTAGGTATAAACAGTCACAAATTCAGGCTTGGAAAAGGATCATTCTGGCGCAAGTTGCCGAGAGGACTCACTGAGGTGGGTGCCTGATGGTCGCAGTAACAAATTCAGAGTGACCGTTTTTGTCCCATTGTTATTCTGGGGTACCTGACCTTGTAATCCGTAATCCGGTTTAACAGGGGTAAGCATCGGTTTTATGCAGGAAGTAGGTCTTGCGAGGTTGAGCCAATTATCTGCTTATTGTTCTTTCATGTTAATTGCAGGATCTGCATCTGGTTTGATTTAACCTCGGCCTACATTGCTGGCATTAGCAGGTGCGGACGTTTAATCTAACCGGACTGGGTGCGGCAGTTTGGCGTTGGTTACAGCCCGGATTCCAAGATGATGTTGGCTCAGTACTGGATCAGCGTCTTTGGTATGGGTCTGCTGTCGGGCGGCTTCGGTTCAGAATACTTAAAAACAATCGGTGAGAATTATGAAAATTGATATTGGCTGCGGTGATAGCAAGCGCAAGGGCTTTATTGGTATTGATCTGTACAAGACTCCCTCGACGGATATTGTCGTTGATCTGTTTCAGTTCCCGTGGCCATTGGAGAGTGATTCAGTAGAAGAAATTAATTGCTCGTATTTTTTTCAGCGAGTGCCCAAAGCATTGCGCGCAAAGTTCATGCAGGAGCTCTACAGAGTGATGAAATTCGGAGCTAAGGCAACCTTCATCACTCCTTGCGGTGATCTGGCGGTACAGGATGCAACGTATGAATGGCCGCCAATCGTTGCCGGCTCATACCTGTATTACAACAGAAGATGGCGCGAGGATAACAAGCTGCAGCATGGCTATTACGATATCAATGCTGATTTTGACTTCAGCTACGCTCATGCGCTCTCGCCTACCATTGCTGACCGGGATAATGAGTTCAAGGATTTTGCAGTTGTGCATTACAACAATGCTGTGAAAGACCTGCACGTGGTATTGACTAAGTTGTGATGCGGCGGGTTGTGTGGATCGCGCGATCCTCTGATTATTTTTGAAGTAATTAAAGTTGGCAGGCAGATAATGAAGTAAATTCATTATCTGCCTGTTTGCTTTTACAAGGCCGTAAAAAAGTTCAAGAATCGCCGGATTGGCGACTGCGCAAACCTTTGCGTAGATGGCTGATTATTTTTTCCAGACGGGCGATGGATTGTTTGTCAGGCTTGGGATGTCTTGATGTCTCAATCAGCAGTCGCTCAATGTTTTCAGGGGTGCTGGTGCTGGCTTGTCTGCCTTCCATCGCATTTTTAAGCGCACGAATATTGAACTGCTGCCGCGCGGCGTGAAACTCTTGCGGACTCTCGATTCCGCAGGCGGCTTCAAGCTCCAGCAGAGAATCAAGGATGAGTGTGCCGGTGTGCTGTCCGGCAGGATCATCTGAGGCGTTGTTATCCATGGAGAAGCGGGCATCCATCGCTTTTTTCCAGGATGCGGGCAATGCGGTGATCTGGTGCCATCTGGATTCCATTTCCGCAATCTGTTCGGCGTTGATACTGGCCGCAGACTGTAACGTCTCACGTTCATGGCAAAGAGTAATTGCCGCAAGCAAGTCATCCAGCTTTGCTTGCGATGCGAGTTGAGCGAGCTCATCCAGTCTCTTCTTCGCTGCCTTGAGCCCATCGCGAAAGCGTGCATCCAGTTGTTTTGCCTGGTGTGATCTGGGAATGTCCGGGCATGCACGCCAGGCAAGCTCAGCATCAGATATTGCACGTCTGATTTCCGCAGCCATGCTCATGCTTGAGGCAGCAATTAATTCTGTAATGATGGATTCGCGAGCATTGATCAGGCCGGTGATAACGGCCTCGCTTGCTGCCCGGGCTTCTTCCCTTGCTTTGAAGATGGAATCAGTTGCGGCCTTGAACGAGCTCCAGAGTCTGTTCTCGTCGTGACGAAATAACGGCAGACTTTTGGCGATGGCTTGCCATTGCATTTGTAATTCTCTGACTCTGTCAACGAGATCGCGCGCAAGCAGATCGGAATCGCTGAGTCTGGTTGTCGCTGCAATCAGTTTCTCCCGTTTCAGCATACCTTCCTCGTGCGCGATTTTCAGAGGTGATTCCAGTGCCTGAAAGGCTGCGGCATAACGAGTGGTCACTGCTTCATCGCCCTGCGTGGCGAGACGTGGCAGAGTGTGTTCCACAGGCCCCAGTTTTTGCCAACCGGCACGTGCCTGATCAAGTGCATGCGAAATAGCGCGCCAGTCAGGTGGTGAGCTTGAAGTTTCATCATCCGGCTGGTCGGGCAACAACCGCGTTCTGGCTTGCATCAGCTCCGTAACAATCAGCTCACGTGCTGCGAGGTTTTCCTGACGGGCAAGATTTCGCTTTTCCACATGCAGGGCCACCGGCGTGTAAGCTTCCTTCAATGCATTATCGAAGGTGTGCCATAGAGATTGACTGGAAGCGGCGCCCAGCTTGTCCAGCTCTCTCCAGCGAGTACGTAACTTACTGATTGCATCTGACTGTTCCCTGATGTCAATTTTTCCTGTGGATAGACGGGCGAGTTCCTGTGCTGCTTCTGCAAGCTGCTCGCGACTTTGTCCACCGCCCCAGCTTTGCCAGCCTTTTAGTCGATGCTGTTCGCGGCGCAGAAAGTCGATACGTTGCGCAGTTTTCGTATCAACCGAGCTGTTATGCAGAGCTTTTTCGAGTGCTGCGAGCAGGCGTGTCAGGTCAGCAATATGTCCATCGGCCAGTGCGACCTCGGCCGCTTCTACGTCACGCTGGATTGAAAGTTTCCGTTGTGCATTGGTTTCTGCCTGACGTGCATGCAATTCCTTTTCGTGCGCGGCCTGCTCCAGTTTCAGCGCAGACGAGTTGGCATTGCGCCAGCTGGTGAAGCGCTGTTCAAGGAATCTGAGGGGGTCTTTAGAGTGGCCTGCGGTATGGTCCGCAAGGTCATGCCATTGTGTGAGTAACAGTGCTTCGTTTTCGGCATGTGCTGTTCCTGCAGAAGGTAATGAGTTCAGGAATTCAACACGCCTGATTACGCAATCAGCCAATGCCAGCTTTTGTATGGCGGTATCAAGCATGGCGACGCTTCGGGGATCAGTGGACTCAGGGGCGTTGTCGATCAGTGTTCTGATGGTGATCTGATCGTTGCTCAGGTCTGCGGTGTTGTTCTCTCCCCTGGCGACGCTGCGTATCAGATCAGCAAATGGATTCAAGGCTGCATCCATCGCCGCCAGCCAGCGGGTGAGCAACTGATTTTTTTCTCCATGCAGTCGAATCCTGTCAGCCAGTTGCTTGCTGAGCAGTGAATATTCAGTCACCAATGCGGCATCGAGCAATTTGCTGTCCATGCCGGCCCATGCCCGATCCAGTTCTACTACCAGATTGACTGGTATGGTTTCCTGAAGAAGCAATGTACGTGCTCTGACGATCAGGGCAGTCGCCGCCTCATTGGCGATACGCCTGCCACTGGCCGCTTCCCAGCGGGACTTCGCTGCACGATAAAGACGCTTGTCGTGATCGCGGAAGTCATGCATGGCCTGTTTGTAGGAGCTCTCCTGCGTCAGTGCTTGAAGTGCTGTCATTTTCAGGTCGACGGTGGGAGCCTGATGTGCCAGTTGCAGTAATAAAGTGTCGTCCCCGGCTGCCGCAAGTATTCGCGCCTGCCAGTTCAGTAATTCTTCAGCGCTGGGGCTCGTTGGCACCTTCAGTTTTTGTTGCGGTGCCTGATTACCAGCAGGTACAGGTGCTTCCTGATTTGCCGATGGCGCGGCCGCATTTGGCGATCTGTTTTTTCGGAATAATTTTTCGAACATGATTGAGAATATCTATATCCAGCAAGGCTATATTGTGACACTTAATGATGCGGGATTTCGTGTCAAGCTGAGTCGGTCGAATAGTTGGCAGCAGGTTGCCATGAAGTTTTTAAATAATTCTGGTGAAAGGCAATGTCGCTTGTAGTTACTGTTTGTACGCGTGAGGGAATCGCCATGGCGGCCGACAGCCGGTTGACCGCGAGCTTCACCCGTGATCAGCAGGCCGCTGTGCAAACTATCATTTCCACGCCATCTTCGGATAGCGCCTCAAAGCTGTTCATGGCAGCCGGTGGAATCGGCATTTCAACTTACGGGCTGGCGACAGTAAACGGTGCGCCGATAGCGGGTGTGATCGAATCGTTCATTATCGACAGGCTGTCCAGGCGTGAAGTTTCGCCACGGGAAGTGGCTGTTGCCCTTCGAAGTTATTTTCAGCAGCTCGGCATGTTGCAACAGACTTACTTTCATATTGCCGGGTATTGCCTGACTCATGACTCTCATGAGCAGGAAGTGCTCGGGCTGGATATTGCAAGTGGAGAGATTGCCCGACTGAATACCTGGTCGAGCGGTGCGGCATGGGCAGGCGAAACCGATGTGCTGCAAAGGTTGCTGAGCGATGTGTGCGTTCTGGACAGCGCCGGGCAAATTACCAGCAAGGTGGTTGGGTATGGCATCCCGTTTGATCTGTTCACACTTCAGGATGCGATTGATTTTTGTACTTATGCGGTTCGTTCGACCATCGATACCATGCGTTTTCAGTTGCGTGAAAAAACGGTGGGTGGACCCATTGATGTGCTGGTACTGAAACCCGGGCAGGCAAGCTGGATTGCCAAGAAGCAGTTACACGTCTGACGGAAAGCCTCGTTGCCTGACATCTGGTCAAGCGAGTGATATTTACTGTTATTTGTTGAGGGGCCGGAACGCCTTCATCACGGTTTCACGGGTTTCCAGATACGGTCCGCCGATCAGGTCAATGCAGTAGGGAACGGCGGGGAATACGACTTCCAGATTTTCGCGTATCGATTTTGGTTTGCCGGGCAAATTGATGATCAGCGTTCTGTCGCGCGTACCGGCCGTCTGACGCGACAGAATGGCGGTAGGTACATACTTGAGCGAAGCGCTGCGCATCAGCTCGCCGAATCCCGGTAGCAGCTTGTCGCACACGGCTACAGTGGCTTCAGGAGTCACATCACGTGCTGCAGGTCCGGTGCCGCCGGTGGTGACGATCAGCGCGCAGCCGATTACATCTGCCATTCGTTTCAGTTCCACCTCGATCACCGCCTGTTCGTCGGGTACCACTTTGTAATCCAGCTCAAATGGGGTGCTGAGCCATTCGCGCAGCAGTTCGGCACAGGCTTTGCCGGGTATGTCTTCATAAATGCCGGCGCTTGCGCGGTCGGAAACATTCAGAATGCCGATCACAGGTATGGGGTGGGTTTGATTCATGTGGTTTCACTTGCAGTTGAGCGTTGCACTATAAAACGGATTTGCCCAGCATAGCGGCATGAGTTCGACTAGAGAGAATCAGGGCGCCATTCCCGTCAATATCGTTACCGGCAGTCTGGGTGCTGGTAAGACCACGGCGATTGCCCGCCTGCTGGCCAGTAAGCCTGTTCATGAATACTGGGTGGTAATTCTCAACGAGTTCACCGATACCGGTATAGATACGCTGACGCTGGCTGCCGCTGCGCAGGGCGTTTATGACCTGCGCATGATTCCGGGTGGATGCCTTTGTTGTACCGGTGAGCAGGATTTTCGCCAGCAGCTGTCCGCTTTGCTGGCACAGGCTCCTGAAAGGCGACCGGTTCGTATCATTATCGAACCTTCCGGCATTGCTCATCCGGGGGCAATTGTCGATGAATTGCGCGGTTTTGAGCGCAGTGGTGCATTGCGCCTGCTGAGTACTATCGCCCTGATTGATGCTCAATCATGGTCGGTTGCGGCATCACTGACTCCGGTGATGAGTGAACAAGTGGATGCGGCCGATGTGGTGCTGTTGTCCAAGGCGGAACTTGCAGACGCGCCGGTACACCAGCAGTTCATGCAGTGGGCTGAGTCTTTGTTTCCAGCCAAGCGTTATGTGGGTCTGAGCAGTCGTGGAGTGTTGCCCGAAGCCGCCTTCTCACCCCCTCAGCCTGTGTTTGATTTTGAGCGGTCCTTGCGGCCGGTAGTCCAAAACAAAATGCATCGGCATGAACATATGCCGGAGGTCAGTACACAATCCCTTTCTTGGGCGGATCAGCCTGTGCTGGCACGAATACAAACCCTGTTGTCCAGACAGGCTTGCGGCTGGATGATTCCGGCTTCGCTATTGTTTGATCTCGAACAGCTGCAAGCCTTTATGGTTGATGAGTCTGAATGGCAGGGGGTGGAGCGTTTCAAGGCGGTATTGCGTACCGGCGTGGATTGCTGGCACCTGTTGCAGCGCTGGGGGCAGCAAAGTTCGCTTGAAGTATCCGGCTGGCGTCAGGACAATCGCATCGAAGTGCAGCTGGCGGAAGGGGTCATTACTGACTGGTCTGTATGGCACGCGCGCTGGCAGGCGATGAGTGAAGCCTGCCCGGTTTCATGAGGCGTTTATGAATTCAACAGGCGACAGATAGCATGGCCATACTGCTCATTGAAGATGATTTGCAGGCTGCTCAACTGATGCGTCAGTCATTGAGCCAGCATGGCTATGTTGTCGAGCATGTGGCCGATGGCGAGCTGGGTCTGAAACGGGCGCTGGAGCAACCCTGGGATCTGCTGATCGCAGACCGGATGCTTCCCAAGCTTGAAGGGCTGGCTATCGTTAAGCAGGTGCGTGAGCGGGGTATCCAGATGCCCATCCTTATTCTGAGTGCATTGGCTGAAGTGGATGATCGGGTGCGCGGCTTGCGGGCGGGTGGCGATGATTATCTGACCAAGCCCTACGCCTTTGCCGAGTTGCTGGCGCGTATCGAGGGATTGCTGCGACGTGGCAAACAGGTTGATGCGAGCACTCATCTCGCCTACGCTGATGTATCGGTTGATCTGCTGGCGCGTACAGCGCATCGGGCAGGGAAGGAATTGCAGCTGACAATGCGGGAATTCGATCTGCTGGTTTTCCTACTGCAACATGCCAATCAGGTGGTGACGCGCAAGATGCTGCTGGAACAGGTGTGGGATCTGCATTTTGATCCGCAGACCAATGTGATTGATGTGCACATGAGTCGCCTGCGCCAGATTGTGGATAAAGGATTTGATCGTCCGCTGATACATACGGTGCGTGGTGCCGGGTATATCTTCGGTGAGTCACTCGAAGACTGATCATGCCGCCATTCTCACGTACCTTTATCCGTACCAGTGTGGTGCGGCTGGCATTGATCTACCTGACGGTGTTTGCGCTGACCACGGCGGCATTGTTCGGCAGTGTTTACGTGCTGACCTTGCGCGCGGTCGACTCCGCAACCGAAGACCTGATGGATGCGCAATTACAGGGTCTTTCCGAACAGTATGCAACACTGGGTTTCCGCGGGCTGGCCGCGGTGATTCGCGAGCGCAGCCAGACCCTTGATCGTTCACGCGCGGTATATCTGCTGGCCGATGCCAATCTCAAACCCCTGGTAGGCAATCTGGATGCATGGCCGCAACTCAGCATTCAGCACGATAAATGGTTCGAGTTTGAAGTAAATGTGCATCTCGCAAAAGGTGTGGAGCAGCATCCGATTCGCGCCGCGCTGGTCACATTGCCTGACAATTATCGTCTGTTGATCGGAACTGATGTAATCGAGCGAGCGCGACTGGCGGCGGTCATGCAGCGGGTCGGGGCACTGGCTGTAGCGCTGCTGATACTGATCGGGTCGATCATTGCTGTCTGGATGAACCGGCGGGTACTGAAGCAGGTGCATGCAATCGCTGATGCCGGTCAGGACATTGCCAAGGGCGACTTCGCAAGACGTCTGCCGGTCAGCGGTCATGGTGATGAACTGGATGAACTGGCAGTCAGCCTGAATGGTTTGCTCGAACGTATAGAGCAGCTGACGCTGGCATTACGCTTTGTAATTGATGGAACTGCGCACGACTTGCGTGGTCCGTTGAATCGTCTGCGGTTGCGTCTGGAACAGGCATTGGCTGAGGCGCACACACAGGGGTGTGAATCAATCGAAGCGGCCATGACTGATGCTGATGTGCTGTTACACACACTGGAGTCGCTGTTGCGTATCGCACAGGCACAGAGTGGCGCAGCCAATGCAGAAATGGCTGTGGTTGATATAGGCAGGCTTGTATCAGAGATTGCTGAGCTGTATGCGCCGCTGGCTGAACAGCGCGGTATTACCTTGCAGGTCGGCCAAGTGCAGGGCGGCTTGATTCAGGGTAGTCGCCAGTTGCTCGCACATGCTGTGGCCAACCTGCTCGATAATGCCATCAAGTACACACCCGCCGGTGGCCATATCGGATTGCGGGTCGGCCTGAATGAAAAGCAGGTCGAGCTGACAGTGCAGGATGATGGCCCAGGCATACCTGTTGCGGATCGAGAGCGTGTTTTGCAACGTTTTGTCAGGCTCGATTCTGCACAGGCTGAGCCCGGCACTGGGCTTGGATTGAGTCTGGTGGCGGCGGTATGCCGTTTTCACCATGCCAGTCTGGCATTTGAGGATGCCCAGCCCGGGTTAAGGGTGCGGCTTGTGTTTGAGGCTGCGAGCTGAATTAACAATATCTGACCGGCTCTCCTGCCCGAAGTCGATTGGCAGAACCGGATGGACAGGGATTGTCGAAAGTCGTGCTTCCTGGCCGGTCAGTGGCTGACAATATTGCTATGTTCTGTCCATGCCGGTGACCGGTTTGATTGAGTTCTCATGTATTGGTTGTTGAGTGCCTGCGTATGAATGCCGTTTTAGACAAGCCAGAGTCGATGTCCAACAACTTCAAGAAGCTGCAAGCGCAGATCCGTGGTCAGGTCGGTAAGGCTATTGAAGACTTCGGCATGATTGAAGCGGGTGACAAGGTCATGGTATGCCTGTCAGGCGGTAAAGATTCCTACACCATGCTCGACATGCTGCTATCACTGCAGCGGCGTGCGCCGGTGGATTTTGAACTGATCGCAGTAAACCTCGATCAGAAACAACCGGATTATCCAGCGCACATCCTGCCCGAGTATCTTGAGTCACTGGGCGTGCCTTACCACATTCTTGAGCAGGATACGTACAGCGTGGTCAAGCGAGTGGTGCCCGAGGGCAAGACCATGTGTGGACTGTGTTCACGGCTGCGGCGCGGCTCACTGTACACCTATGCTGCTGCGAATGGCATCACCAAGATTGCGTTGGGACATCATCGTGATGACATCATTGAAACGCTGTTCCTTAATCTTTTCTTTGGCGGCAAGTTGAAAGCCATGCCGCCGAAGCTGCTATCCGAGGATGGGCGCAACATTGTCATCCGGCCTATGGCCTATGTGGCTGAACGGGAGATTGAGCGCTATGCCACGGCGCGCAAGTTCCCGATTATTCCCTGCAATCTGTGTGGGTCACAGGAAAACATGCAGCGACGGGTGATCAAGAACATGCTGAGACAGTGGGAGGTGGAATATCCCGGGCGCAGTGAGTCGATATTCTCGGCGCTTTGTAATGTTGTGCCTTCGCACCTGGCTGATCCAGGTAAATTTGATTTCCGGTCATTGCGGAGTCTGCGCGAGATTACGCCGGAGCTGCTGGCCAGTTTTGCAGTCACCGAACCGGATGCAGCAGCGGAGTTGCCTTGAACCTTTGTTCTGGCTGGAGGATATGGCTGGCATTGTTGCTGGGCATGATTTCTGCCAGTGCCCATGCTGAATGGGTAGACCGTGTTGTCGATGGCATCATGGGTACGCGCATCACCGTCGAGGTGTGGACTGATACCGCTGCGCAGGGGAATACAGCCATTGATGCTGTGCTTGCCGAAATGCGGCGACTTGATGACTCAATGAGTACTTACAAGTCCACCAGCGAAGTGTCCCGTGTGAATGCGCAAGCTGCACAGCATCCGGTGAAGATTACCAGGGAGCTGTTTGATCTGCTGACACAGGCGGTGGAGTTCTCCCGTATCACCCATGGTGCCTTCGATATCACCTACGCCAGTGTCGGATTCATGTATGAATTCCGTAAACATGAAAGACCGGATGACAAGCAGATTGCGGCAGCGTTGCCTGCGGTCAATTACCGGCATCTGATACTCGATGCCGGACAGCAGACCATCAGGTTCTCGCAATCGGGCGTGCGGATTGATCTGGGCGGTATTGCCAAGGGTTACGCCGTGGATCGTGGCATTGCGATATTGCAGCAGCGTGGCATTACCCATGCATTGGTCACGGCTGGCGGCGACAGCCGTATCATCGGTGATCGCTTTGGCAAACCATGGGTAGTTGGAATCCGTCATCCTGATGATGCCAGCAAGGTCATCGCGAAGATTCCCCTTGCAGATACTGCGCTGTCTACTTCAGGAGATTACGAACGCTACTTTGATGAGAACGGCACACGTTATCACCATATCATTGATCCCGGCACCGGCAAGCCAGCCAGCAAGGTACGCAGTGCCACGATCATTGCATCTACGGCGCTACGTACCGATGGCTTGTCCAAGACAGCGTTTGTGCTGGGGCCTGAAGCCGCGATGCAGATCTATAATCAGCTGGAGGATGTCGATGCCATTCTGGTGACACCTGAAGGCAAGGTGCTGTACTCTCGTGGGCTTGAATCTCCCTCACAGCAGGCTGACAAGTAGTCACTTGCCTGATAACAAAATTGTCCCGTATCCCGAAACTCATCGGGCCATTGATGACTTGGGTGAATAAAAAATGAAGAAGGTTTTCTGGTCCCTGATAGCGGTAGTCGGTGCCGTTGCGCTCGGTGGTGTGGCGTTGCAGCGCGGTGAGTCCATCAATGCCCTGTGGATTATTGTTGCTGCTGTCTGCATCTATGCGCTCAGCTATCGCTTTTACAGTGCATGGATTGCCGCAAAGGTGCTGATGGTGGATGAGACGCGCGCTACGCCTGCTGTGCGTCTGGATAATGGTCGCGACTTTGTGCCCACCAATAAATGGATCGTGTTCGGACATCATTTTGCAGCCATTGCCGGTCCCGGTCCGCTGATCGGTCCGACGCTGGCCGTGCAGTTTGGTTATCTGCCGGGGGTGTTGTGGATACTGGTTGGCGCGGTGGTCACAGGCTGTGTGCAGGACATGACGGTGCTGTTGCTGTCGATGCGTCGGGATGGCCGCAGTCTTGGACAGATAGCCAAGGATGAACTGGGGCCCGTGGGTGGCTATGCGGCGATGATCGGTACCCTGATGATCATGATCATCCTGATCGCGGTGCTGGGTCTGGTGGTGGTCAATGCCATGAAGCATAGTCCCTGGGCCACGTTCACTGTGTTTGCTACTTTGCCTATTGCGGTTCTGGTGGGTCTGTATCTGCGCAATATCAGACCGGGCAGAGTGCTGGAGGGATCACTGATCGGTCTCAGCCTGTTGATCGCGGCGGTTATCGGTGGCGGTGCGCTGAATACCTATCCTGCACTTTATGCGGCGTTTGATTTTGACGGGTTGCAGCTGGCCTGGTTTGTGATTGGTTATGGCCTTGTCGCTGCAATATTGCCGGTGTGGCTGTTGCTGGCACCGCGTGACTATCTCTCTACCTTTCTGAAGCTGGGCACTATCGGGTTATTGCTCATAGCAGTGGTGGTGGTTAATCCTGAAATCAGGATGCCCGCTTTCACCTCGTTCATTGATGGTACAGGGCCGGTGTTTGCCGGCAAGCTGTTTCCGTTCCTGTTTATTACGATCGCTTGCGGTGTGATTTCCGGCTTCCATTCACTGGTGGCCAGTGGCACCACGCCCAAGCTGGTCACCAGCGAAAAGGACGTGCGCATGATCGGCTATGGCTGCATGGCGCTGGAATCACTGGTTGCTGTGACTGCGTTGATTGCCGCTGCACTGCTTGATCCCGGTGTCTACTTTGCTATTAACAGTCCGGCTGGAATTGTCGGCAGCCTGCCGGTTGATGCAGTCGCGAAAATCAGTAGCTGGGGTTTCCCGGTTACGGTAGAGCAGATGCAGGGGCTGGGGAATGAGATGGGTGAATCCACGTTATTTGCCCGTACCGGTGGAGCTCCTTCTCTGGCGGTGGGCATGGCAAGCATTCTGTCATCCGCCTTCGGCAAGGGGTTGCTGGCGTTGTGGTACCACTTCGCCATCATGTTTGAAGCTGTGTTTATTCTTACCACTCTGGATGCAGGTACTCGCGTTGGGCGTTTCATGTTGCAGGACCTGCTCGGTCATGCCTGGCAGCCGATGGCAAGAACATCCTGGTATCCCTCCATCTTTATCAGCAGTTCGCTGGTGGTGCTCGGCTGGGGATACTTCCTCTACATTGGTGTGATTGACCCAAATGGCGGTGTGAATATCCTCTGGCCATTGTTCGGTATTGCCAACCAGATGCTGGCGGCGATTGCTTTGAGTGTGTGTACCGGCACACTGGTGAAGCGTAACAAGTTGAAGTACATCTGGGTCACCGGCATACCTCTGCTGTGGCTCGCCATGGTGACAACGGTTGCGGCCTGGCAAAAGATTTTCTCGGAGGAAGTCCGTATCGGTTTTCTCGCCGCCGCCAATGCCATGGCTGACAAGCTGGCAGCGGGTACTTTGCCGGCAGCACAAATTCCTGTCGCACCGGGGCTGATCTTCAATCAACGTCTGGATGCAGTGCTGGCCGGGTTCTTTGCGGTGCTGTTGTGGATCATTATTGCTGATACGCTGCGGGTGTGCTGGCGCGTGACACAGGGACTGAGTGTGTTGCCCTCTGCCGAAACTCCCTATGTGGCTTCGCAGATGAGCCAGTGATCATGCGCAGCTGGTTCTACAGGTGTTTTACCTTGTTACGCCAGCTCACCGGCGATGACGCCTATGAGCGTTACCTGTTGCATCATCAGCAGCATCATGCCGGGCAGGCTACGCTGGATCGTCGCGCCTTTTATCTGGCCGAACAGCAACGCAAATGGAATGGTGTGAAGCGCTGCTGCTGAAGTTTCGTCTGCCCATGCCGATAAGCGGGGGCGAGGGTACATTCATGAAGTTAACAATATGCCTGTTGGCTGTCGGTCTGCTTCCGGCTCTGTCCGCTTGTGAATTTCAGGAAGAAGAATCTGTCATTGTGGCGGTCTATCCGTCACGTCAGCAATGCGGCATCGAAAAGCAGATGATGAAGTGTGGTGAGATCGCGGCCTATATTCACGACACACTTAAGATAAATAGCGGACGTCGGGTGGTCGTCTCTGCGGTTGGCATTGACCCTCTGCCAAAAGATGACCGCTCGCTTGGTAAAATTGCCGAGACAATCAGAGCTCAGGGTTACACCGACGTACGTACTGCCAACTTCGATATGAAGTAAACGAAGCTGCGTGTACTGCAAACCGGCCTGGCGGATTGCCAGGACCGGCTTGTTCTTATTCAAGAACAGACAGACACATTCAAGGCCGGTCTCTGTTTGAACCGTGGTCTGTTTGAAAAACTCCAGCAAGAGAGATGCTGTTCCGTCTGAACATCGTTGCATGCCGTGATATCCGCTGGCTACCTGCCATGCAGATTGCCTGCGTAGGCTTCAATCCCGGCTGGCGGCATATATTGCAGATGTCGGGCCGGTTTGCGGGCGGGTCACCCAATATCCTTAAAGCAGGCTGTCGTCAGCTGGGAAAATAAGTGAGCTCTGTCGCGAAATCATATTGGGCTGCTTGTCACTGTTACATGTTACGCAGAAAGTTTAAGGTCAGAAATTAGTGTGTCCCGTTGATTCTTGGTTCATGATTGCCGATGGTCTTAACTCCCGGATACTGCGTACTTGATGATCGAACCCAATCTGAATAGTGAAGTCACAGCCGAGTCTGTCGCCGTTGCGCCAGTGCCAGTGGGTGTGCATTTGCTGTTTGTGCCGGATTATCAGCGTGCGCACTGGCTGTTATGGGGTAGTGAAGCAGCGCAGAGTCCCCTTGCAATATTGGGGGAACCTACCTCGCGCGTCATTCCGGATGAGAAGCTGTGCCTGCGTCGGGTGCGTGGTTACCGCTTGCCCTTACTGGAGGGGGTGGTGCAGCTGGCCGCCATCAAACAGGCTGAATTACCCGATCTTGCAGCCTCGGTCGCGGTGTGGAGTCTGGCATCCAAGCTGGGTCTGGAGCTGGTCGCACGCGAGCAATTCGTGCCGCGTGTGCACAAACAGGATGGCATACAGGCGGCTTGCTGGAGTGTGGTGTTGAACCAGCCCCATGACATGCAACGGTTTGATCAACTGGCGAATGCTTTTCCCGTGGCGGCACATGCAGTGCCTCTTGGTGCTCCAGCGAGTGGAGCGGGCGACGATCACGCCCTGCCGGTCTGGACTGCATCGGCATTGTTGCGTGAATTTCTCGATACCCTGGCTGATCAAATGGTGCGCACTGCGCAGTTGCCCGTCACCAGACGTAAGACGAGCCGCCAATCTGTTTTGACCAATGCCATGTCGCCTGTGCCGTGGGGCAGGCGCTGGCGTGATGCACTCAGCAGTCGTGACGCTGAGTTCGTGCCCAGTGGCATGGCGGAACGTTCCGTATTGGCCGAGCTACGTGACTGGGTGCATCCGGTACTGGCATCGGCACAGTCGTTACGGTTATGCCTGCGTCTTGTGATGCCTGCTTCGGATGAGGCCGGGTTCACCCTGCATTTTGATTTGCAATCCATTGATGCGCCCGAGCAGCAGGTCAGTGCGCATACCCTGTTCAATCAGGGTGAGCTGGCGGCGCAGCAACTTCATTGTGAATTGCGAGTAGCGCAGGAACAACTGCTGCAAATGCTGACGATCGCGGCACGCAGTTATTCATTTATCGAAGCTGAATTACGCAAATCGCGACCTGAATCCATGCAGTTGAAACCACGCATGGTATTTGAATTGCTGCAGCAGGTCAGCGCACTGGAGCAGGCAGGGGTCGTGGTGCAGTTTCCGGAAGTATTGCAACCAGAGCATAGACAGATATTGCGTATGCAGATGCGCATCGGTGCCGGATCGAATAAGCCCGGTAATCAGTCACAGTTGCCTTACTACTGGCAGGCAGTGCTGGCGGGACAGGTTCTGAACACGGGTGATCTGGAAGCGTTGCTGGAATTGCGTGCCCCGCTGGCACAGGTCAACAACAAATGGGTGCTGTTGAATCAGCGTGAGTTGCTGCACGCAGAAAAGCTGCTGGCTCAGAATGATGAGAAATTCGGGGCTGGTCGTATTGGCTTGCCACTGGCTCTGTCGCTGGCATTGACTGAAACGATTACCCAGCCGGATTCCGGCTTGCGCATTGAAGTCATTCCGGAAGATGGACTGGCTGAGCTGGTGGCACAGATGCGCACGCGTGATGTCATCAACGAGCTGTTACCCCCTGCTGGTCTGAAGGCTGAATTGCGGCATTATCAGAATCGTGGCATGAGCTGGCTGGTGCAAATCACGCAATTAGGTCTGGGTGCCTGTCTTGCGGACGACATGGGATTAGGCAAGACGGTGCAATGGCTTGCCTATCTGTTGCACCGGCGTGCTTTACATGCACAGGACCTTCGGCCGGTGTTGCTGGTGTGTCCTACTTCAGTCATCGGTAACTGGGAGCGCGAGATGGCGCGTTTCGCGCCAGGCGTGCCACTAGTGCGGCATTACGGCGCAGACCGCATCCAGAATGCCGACGACTTTCAGGCGGCGGTAAGTGGCAAGGTGGTGCTTACCAGCTATAGCTTGTTACGGCGGGATCTGCCGTGGCTGCAGGATATCGAGTATGCAGTGGTAACGCTGGATGAAGCACAGTTCATCAAGAACTCTGTTTCAGCAACTGCGCGTGCTGCACGGGCGTTACGCGCCAGTGAGCGCATTGCGCTGACCGGTACACCAGTAGAGAATCATCTGACCGAGTTGTGGTCAATCATGGAATTCCTGAATCCTGGTCTGCTGGGCAAACGCGAAACTTTCCGTCGTGAGATTGCCATTCCGGTTGAGCGGTACGGACGTGAAGATGTGGCATTGCGTCTGCGTCGAACTGTTGCGCCATTTATTCTGCGTCGCGTTAAAACTGATCCCAAGGTCATCAGTGATCTGCCCGACAAGCAGGAAAGCAAGGTGTTCTGTTCATTGACTCATGAACAGGCCAGTCTCTATCAAAGCGCTGTCAATGAATCGTTGCTGGACATTGAAAGCGCAGATGGCATTGCCCGACGTGGTCGTGTACTGGCGTTGCTGACAGCGCTCAAGCAGATCTGTAATCACCCGGCACACTACCTGCGTGAACAGGGGCCGCTGGTCGGCCGCTCCGGCAAACTGGACCGGTTGCTGGAAATGGTGGAGCAGGTGCTGGCAGAAGGTGATCGCGCTTTGATCTTTACCCAGTATCGCGAAATGGGTGAGCGGCTTGCACAGGCGCTGTCCCGTTTGCAGGGCATGAATGTTCCTTTCCTGCATGGCGGCGTCAGTCGTGCCTCGCGTGAGGAAATGGTGCGACGTTTTCAGGAAGATGCCCATACTTCAAAGCTGCTGGTGATATCGCTGAAAGCCGGTGGCACCGGATTGAATCTGACTGCGGCAACGGCGGTATTTCATTTCGATCGCTGGTGGAATCCCGCAGTGGAAGATCAGGCAACTGACCGTGCCTATCGTATCGGGCAACAGCGCAACGTGCAGGTATACAAGTTGCTCTGCGCCGGTACCGTTGAGGAAAAAATCGACCAGATGCTGGAAGGAAAGCGTGATCTGGCAGCCCGCGTAGTCACGCAGGGGGAGGCCTGGATTACCGAGCTGGATAATCATGAGTTGCGTGAATTGTTCTCGCTGGCGCCAAACGCGGTAGTCGGAGATGTGCCGGATATCGATGAGCCTGAAGAGTTGATTGAACGCCCAGGTAAAAGATCACATAAGCGAACTCGTCATGCATAAGTCACAAAAAGCAAATGAAACGCGTTCGCGTGCTGCAGGCAGTACCTGGTGGGGGCAGCGCTGGATTGAAGCATTGGAGCACGGCTCGCGAGATGTGGTTACCAGACTGGGTAAGGGTCGTGTCTATGCGCGTGATGGTCATGTTCATGGCTTGAAGATCACGGCAGGTAAGGTAGTTGCCCTTGTCAGTGATGATGATCTGGATAGCTACCAGGTCAGTTTGCAGCTTGAGGTGTTTTCGCCCCAGGCCTGGCAGCAGATCCTGCAGTCGATGAGTGAGCAGGCTCTGTTTGTGGGGCAATTGCTCAATGGTGAAATGCCGCGGGAAATAGACCGGCTGTTTCACAGTTGCGGTAAAAGCCTGTTTCCGACCAGCCTGCATGACATGGATGCGGATTGCAGTTGCGAAGACTGGTCCAGCCCCTGCAAACACGTGGCCGCAACACACTATGTGCTGGGTGAGGCGCTGGATCGTGATCCATTTCTGTTGTTTGAGCTGCGTGGTCGCAGCAAGGAGCAGGTTTTGTCCGGTTTGAGCCATTTACGCTCCGGACATGTCCCTGATCAATTTCTGCACGGCAAAGAGGCGCTTCCTGCATGGCAAAATGCGATATCACTTAATGATCTGTCTGTAGAAAATTTCGAGCGGCAACCGCAGTCATTGAATATTGGCAGTTTTGATTTTGATGCACTCCCGGTTCCCGGGGCTTTGTTGCGCAGTCTGGGTAAACCCGCTTCGTGGACACTCACAGAATCACCGCAGGAGTTACTGGCTCCGCTCGTGGCACAGGCCAGGCAAATGGCGATAGAGCTGGCCAGCGAAATCAATCCTGACCTGCAACGCTGGAATGTATCCTTACCGGATAAGAAAGCACGTGTAAAGAAAAGCGGATTGCGTCACAGGCAGGTGCAGCAGTCCGGCAGCAAACAGTCGGAGCATGAAGCAGGTGAATGAATTGCCGAAGAAACCGCTACCTAACAGTTACTGGGTGCGTCCGAAGCAGTTGCTGGCTGGTGAGTATCCGCTGGTCTCAAATGACGAAGAGTCAGCCATCCGTCTCCAGGATCTGTTGCTGGCAGGGGTTACTTGTTTTATTGATCTTACTGCTGAGCACGAGTTGCCGGCATACGTTGCACGGCTGCCTGAGATATTCGGTGGCAGGTCGATCAGATATCAACGCTTTACTCTGACTGACCATGGTGTGCCGGATTCGATTCAACAGATGAGCGTGATACTGGATGCAATAGATGCCGAGATCCATGCAGGTGGATGTGTGTATGTGCATTGCCGGGCGGGCATTGGACGCACTGGCACTGTGATTGGCTGTCATCTGGTGCGTCATGGTCATGACTCGATAGAAGCGGTTGAAGCCTTGAACAGGTTCTGGCTTGAGTGCGCGCGCAGCAAGCGCTGGCCGCATGTGCCCGAAACGGATGAACAGGAGGTATTCATTCTCGAATATAAAGATGAACGTGCCAGATCGACACTGCCGGTAAGAGATGATCCACGTCTTGGCGTATATCAAGGTGCGCTGCTGGGGTTGATGCTGGGAGATGTGCTGGGTGACATGCGCGCATCTGCCGCTGATGGTTTGCCCATCAGCAATCTTTCCGGTGCGGCATGGAGTGGGTCGGCTGCAATGGCATGGGCCATCGCCGATAGCTTGTTGCATTGCCGTCAGCAGCAGCCGGCAGATCAGATGCAGCGATATCTGGCTTGTCAGAAGCAAGGGGAGTACACCGCGCAGGCGGTGGCTGGCACTCTGCCTGAAATGGCGCAAAAAGCGTTAGGGTTGTGGCAATGGAAGCGCAATCCACTGGCGGGTTCTCATGATCCGGCATTGATAGATGCGCATCCGCTGGTCAGGTGTGTGCCGGTGGCACTGTTTTTTTCCGCAAGAGCCGAAGTTGCATTGCGTGAGTCAGCGGAGTCGGCGCGGACAACATCTCAGGCACCGATTGTTCTGGATGCATGCCGGGTATTCGCCGCACTGCTGCTCTCCATACTTGAAGGAGTGCCCGTTACAAAGTTGCTGCAATTCAATACGGGCAAAGCAGCCGCAGCCTTGCGTGCATTGAAGCTCAAGCCGGAGCTGGAAGATCTCATCAATGGCGGCTGGCGGACTGCGATGAGCCATCCGGCAGCAGATGACTGTCTGTCAGTGCTGGCTAGCGCGTGTCATGCGCTGGCAACCACCAGTAGCTTCCGGGATGCAGTGTTCAAGGCAATACACAACTCCGTTCGACCCGCAGTGGTGGGTGCGGTCTGTGGTGCGCTGGCAGGTGCGCTGTATGGGGTCCTGGGCTTGCCCATCGTATGGCGTGAGACATTACCCAGAGCTGAAGAATTGCTGAAACTATCTGAACGCTTGCTGTTTGAAGTATCCGATGCGCAGACTTGAATGATGAAGTCACAACGCATACTGGTGCTCATGCATGAAACCCTGGTGCCACCGGAAAATCTTTCCGGTGTCAGTCAGAAGCAGATTGATGAGTTCCGCACTGAATATGATGTGGTCCAGCAACTGAAATCGTCAGGTCATCAGGTGCGTTGTCTGGGATTGGGAGACAATCTGGCTGAGCTGACTGCCGCTATCAAGGATTGGCGGCCTCATGTCGCATTTAATCTGGCCGAAGAATTCCAGGGCAGGGTCAGTTATGACCAGCATGTTGTTTCATTTCTGGAGTTGCTGCGGCAGCCATATACAGGTTGTAATCCACGTGGCCTGATGTTGTCTCGTGACAAGGCTTTATCAAAGCGGCTGCTGTCGTTCAACGGAATTGCCACACCGGGCTTTGTGGTATTCACCAGGGGGCAGCGCATCGTTTTGCCGCCGGAGTTGCAGTTCCCTCTGTTTGTAAAATCCGTATCAGATGATGCCTCACTGGGTATTGCGCAGGCATCCATTGTTCATGACATGCGCAAGCTTAAGCAGCGTGTCGGTTTTATCCATGAGCAGACAGGGTCTGATGCACTGGTGGAAGAATTTATTCCCGGTCGCGAACTCTATGTGGGTGTGATCGGCAATCAGAGACCGCAAACCTATCCAGTCTGGGAAATGGATTTTGGCTCATCGGATAAGAATGGTAATGCCATTGCCACACGCAAGGCCAAATGGGATCGCAATTATAGAAACAGGCACGTCATAGGCTCACATGCTGCTCATCGCCTTGCTCCGTCAATAACAAAAGAGATCAGGTCAATGGCATTACGAGGTTATCGCGCGCTGTCGTTGACCGGGTATGCCCGCATGGATTTCCGCCTGTCGCAGGCAGGCAGGCTGTTCCTGCTAGAAGCCAATGCCAATCCCTGTCTGACAGCGAAGGAAGATTTCGCCACCTCGGCAGCACATGCTGGGGATGATTATGCGAGTTTGCTGGAACGGATAATCAGATTGGGTAAAGCCTATCAGGCAGAGTTGCTCAGCTAATTGTTATTGCGAACTTTGCTGCGGAACATGCCGAACACACTGCTGTAACCATGCATATGAGTGATGCCGCGAACCGGTCCGATCTCACCATTACAGAAGAAGCCGCCTATCGGATGATCGCCAATCAGTTGCCGGCATACATTGCAATCATGATCTGGGTGGCCATAAAACTCAGCGCCGCGCCCGACGCAGGTAAACAGCAATACACCGCTGGGTGGATGTTCAATGCTGGTAGCCCGATACTGGCTGAGTAATAACTCCAGATCCTGTGCCGAGGCTTGTGCATCACGCAGATGCAATTGCACCACACTATGTGGTGCCACATGGGTATTGACCAGTAGCGCGCCACTGTCCGGGTCTAGGCCAAGAATGGAGCGAATGAGAAAATCACCTGCCTGATACTGCTCACGGTGTTGTTCCATAGCTATGCCAAGAAACAGGGCTTCAGTGAATAGTTTGCGATCACTGCGTTTAATCTTCTCATACATCTCGGTGAGGATTTCCCGCGGCATCTTGCCATCCAGTTGCAGAATCAGGTTCTCGTGCGTGGCACTGGCAAACATGGGCTCGCCGATAGGGCGGCACCCTTGTGCGACGATGGTATCGACGATCAGATTGCCAGACAGGGAAAGACATAGTGCCCCAGCGTTGTAGACGCGCTCATTCAATAGCAGACAGGCCGTACCGGGTTGTTCCATTCCGCTGGCCAGGCCGCCCAGCTTCACGCAGCTTGGATATTGCCGGTCCAGTGCCTTCAGCAAAGTTTCGGTGTTGAAGCTGTGTGGGTCGGCGAGCAGGATCTGGCATTCAGGCTGTTCTCCGGGTAAGTGCAGTACGTTGTCCCAGAGACGTCGTTCTGCATATACGGGTGGTGTTGCACCGTGTTCCAGATGCACCGCATGCAGGTCGACCTCCGGCAGGACGGCACCTGTCATGGCAATTGTGGCTTGATCAGCCGACTCGCGTCCGTCACCGATGACCCGCATGCCCAGACAGCCCACAAGCTGCGCGGTATCAAATTCGCGACGTAACAAGCCGGGCAGGGCGGCAAAGTGATTGCGGTACTGGCTGCTGACAAAGATCAGTACCAGATCGGGTTCCTGCCCGCCCAGTGCTTCGAGCAGGCGATCAGCGGCCTGCGCAATGGCGTGCGTGAGTGACCGTTCAGTGGCGCTGACGGAAGCCCAGAGCATGTTGGTTCCTGATGAAAAAATGAAAACTGGTTGCTGATATTAGCGCCTTGACTGTCTTGCAGGTACGCTTGTCACTTCCGATTGATGCTGGAAGATCATTTCTAATGAGCAACGACTATCTCGACCAAGATCACTATCAACTGGCCACGCTGGCGATTCGTGCGGGCCATCTGCGAACTCATGAAGGGGAGCATTCCGAGCCGATCTTTCCGACATCGAGTTTTGTGTTCAAAAGTGCCGCTGAAGCGGCAGCCCGATTTGCGGAGGGAGCCACGGGTAATATCTATTCCCGTTTTACCAATCCCACTGTGCGTTGCTTTGAAGAACGGCTGGCGGCACTGGAAGGTGGCGAAGCCTGTGTGGCGACGGCATCAGGAATGGGAGCAGTCCTGAGTTTGTGCATGGCGCTGCTCAGGGCGGGCGATCATTTGGTGTGTTCTGACAGCGTATTCGGCTCCATCACCAGCCTGTTCAACCGCTATATGGTCAAGTTCGGGGTTGAGGTCAGCTATGTTCCTCCGCAGAGGCCGGAAGACTGGCGCAAGGCGCTCAGGCCGAATACCAGATTGTTCTTTCTGGAAACGCCATCCAATCCGCTGTCCGTCATTGCGGATATTCGCGGTATAGCGGAGGTTGCGCATGCGCATGGGGTGGTGCTGGCCGTCGATAACTGTTTCTGTACGCCGGTTTTGCAGAGGCCGCTGGAACTGGGTGCGGATGTGGTGATCCACTCTGCGACCAAGTATCTTGATGGACAGGGGCGCGTAGTCGGTGGCGCAATCGTCGGCAGCAAGGAGTTTGTCGGGAAAGAAGTGTTCGGGTTTCTGCGAACAGCCGGGCCCAGCATGAGTCCATTCAATGCCTGGGTATTTCTTAAAGGGCTGGAGACGCTGGAATTGCGTATGCGTGCACATTCAGCCGCGGCCATGGAACTGGCGCAGTGGCTGGAGCAGCAGCCTCAGGTGGCGCGAGTGCACTACGCAGGACTGAACTCACACCCGCAGCATGCGCTAGCGGCCCGGCAACAATCCGGATTTGGCGGCATTATCGCGTTTGAGGTGCATGGTGGCCGTGCAGCTGCCTGGCGCTTTATAGATGCGACACGAATGGTGTCGATCACGGCCAATCTGGGCGACGTGAAAACCACCCTGACGCATCCTGCTACCACTACGCATGCCCGGATTACTCCGGCAGAGCGTGAGCAGGCGGGCATCAGTGAGGGCTTGCTTCGAATTTCGGTTGGGCTGGAAAGCATGACGGATCTGAAGACTGATCTCGGTTGTGGTCTGGCTGCTATCGGATGACTGGGTGGGGAAGCCCCACCCCATTTCTGTATGTGACCGGATTGCCTTGCAAAAAACATTGGCGTAGTCTGCGCGACAGTTCGTGTCGCCTTTGCCTGCTTTTTTCTCTGGCTTGGCCAGCCGGGTTCGACCCAAATAGCCAACTTCTGAAAAATCCGACTAGACCGCGAACAAGGCCTGGGAACTGTACCGGCCACACTGACAGCCTGACAGGAAGCTGGTGTGGACGGGGGCGGAGCCCGATGATGAACCAGGCCTCGTAGTGAACCAAGATGACGAATTAAAGATAGCTGTCAGTGGGGATGCTCGAGGCTTTTTCAGAGAGAAGTAACTGTATGACGAAGATCTATGTAGGCAATCTGCCTTTTTCTGCTAACGAAGGTGAAGTGCGCCAGATGTTTGAAGAGTTTGGTGCCGTGAACTCCGTGGCCATGATCAATGATCGCGAAACCGGTCGTCCTCGTGGTTTCGGCTTCGTTGAGATGCCGGATGCGGACGCAGCCAAGGCAATCGCTGCATTGAATGGCAAAGAAATGGGCGGTCGTCCACTTCGTGTCAACGAAGCTCAGGAACGTGAACGTGGCGGTGGCGGCGGTCGTGGTTTCGGCGGCGGTGGCGGTGGCGGCGGCCGTGGTTATGGCGGTGGCGGCGGTGGTGGTGGCGGACGCTGGTAAAGCCTCCGGCCTTTCTGCCTGAATGAATAAACCTCCGCAGTGTGAAAATGCTGCGGGGGTTTTACTATTTCAGAGCTGTATAACATTCGAGTTTCATGGTTGAGCAGCTATCTCCGCTTTCCTGTCATTCGCTTTTTCAGCTCAATCCATCTGGATAATTCTCGTAAGCCTCTTTTTTTCACTCTGCGTGCAGGCGCCTGCGGTGCATGTGAATAAGGGTTGTAACCTGTGTTGACGCGGGTAGTGTGTTCCGTCTCTATGCCATAGGGTGTCCATGCTTCACTGCAGGCATCCGGCTCCAGGCTCAGTTCATCAGCGCCCATCCTGTGAAATACAATGTACTTCTGAGTGTCTTTGTCGCCGGCAGTTCCGCGTGTGATGTCCAAATCAATATCGTTGCCGGAAATTGGCTTCATTACCAGCTTGGCCCGTTCATCCCGCATATTGTTGTTGGTTTTTTTCATCAAGAATGACGAGAAATTACGAACCATAAGCCTTTGCCTGACATTAGTTAACCAGTCCGCAAAATGCCATCAATATCACGCGTGGTTTTTACATAGTTGCTGCCGAATCCCATCGCATCCCATTATCGGATGGAGTGCGGGTTCATGATCTGTTGCCCCTGCACTGGCTGTGAATGTATTGCTGAGCCAGAAAAAGTCCAACCAGCGTCTTGCCATCCTTGATTTCACCTCGAAAGGCCATGGCCAGTGCTTCCTCATATGAACGCCATTCAACTTGAAAGACTTCATGCTCTTCAGGTTGATTTGCAACCTGATCAAGGTCGCTGGCCAGATACAGATGTACTGCTTCGGTAAAGACGCCTGGCGAACTGAAATACTCGCCAAGATACTGCCAGTGCGCTGCACGGCAGCCGGCTTCTTCCTGTAATTCGCGCTGTGCGGTTTGCAGGTGTGGTTCTCGATTGTCTATTTTCCCGGCAGGCAGTTCCCACAGCCATCCTCCTGCAGCGTGACGATATTGATACAGAAGACAGATTTGCTGTTGAGTATTGAGAGCCACAATTGCGGCTCCGCCAGGATGATGGATGATTTCGAGCTCTGCTACCCGCTGGTTCGGCAGGCGGACGCTTTCAAGGTTCAGCTGAATTACCCGCCCTTGATAGATCAGGGTTTCTTTTTGAAGCATGTGCGGCTCTGGGGTGTGACGTGAAATATCACACCAACATTGCCACAGATTGGCTGCTTGTGGTTATGCGGTCTGGTTTTTTGCGCAGTTAATCCAGTGGGCGAGATTGCGCATATTGGTCGCAAAGTTTTCTTCGTCGTTCCAGTAGTGCAGCCACTGTTGCAGATCCGGCGTGTCGGGCAGGCTGGAGTGGCTACGCTCACGCTGTTGACGTAATGCCGCAGTAAAGTCTCGCTGTGTTGTTGAATTCAGATTCATCATGTCCACCTGTATGTTTGTCGCTGTATTTCGGCAGAAAGTATCAGGGGGCTTCATGACGCGCAGATGACAGGATGGGAGGTGGTGGCTGGAAAAACGGTGAATTGCGATCTGGTAACGTATGGTTGATTTCCTGTCAGTTGCGTCGCCTGAAAATACAGAATTCAAAACATCAACTTGCCTGTCTGTATTAAGGTTAATCGAGTACGATTCGCAGTCAGTGCTATCCTGATCCGGCGTGTCCCGATAGAATCAGAATGGTTGAATATTTAATGAGTGCTCATGGCAATTGAAGTTTACTGGGGAAGCGGCAGTATCTATTCCTGGCGGGTGTTGCTCGCACTGGAATTCAAGCAGCTGCGCTACTTGTCGCATTCGCTGAATCTGTCCAAGCAGGAGCATTGTTCTCCTGAATTGCTAAAGCTGAATCCACGCGGGCGTGTACCGGTGCTCGTGGATGGTGAGTTTGTCTGTTATGAGCCTTTGGCAATCCTCACCTATCTGGATTGCAAGTATCCTCAGATGCCGCTGTTTGGTCGTGATGCTGAAGAAGCCGGTAACATCATGCGTCGGGTCTGTGAATTTCAGGTGTATCTGGAATGCCATCTCAACAAGATTATTACTGCCATTTTTCTGGGTGTGCTTGAAGACCGGCTGGAGGAGGTGAATGCGTCTCTGGCTGTGGTTATCCGTGAGACCCGCCAGATCGAACGACTGCTCACGCAGGCACAATGGCTGGCAGGTGACCATTGTTCAGCAGTTGATATCATTGCGTTCCCTTCAATCAAGATTCTTCAGCGTGCTCTGGCGCGGCGTGATGCGGATGAATTGAATACGCCATTTGAACCGCTTGAGCCTAATTTTCCTGCTATTGCCGCCTGGCTGCGCCGCGTTGAAGCCTTCCCCGGCTATGAACGCACTTATCCGCCACACTGGCGGGCCTGATTTTTCAGGCAATTCAGGCCGGCTGGTATTAAAACCAGTGCGGCTTACGGCCTGATTTCAGTAAACTCGCAGTTCTGATTGACTGATCCCCTGCGAGGGTTTGAATGAAATGAATCAAGTTCCCATCCACATCAAGTTTTCTGGTCGTCTGGTATTTGTTGGCTTTGGCAGTATTGGCCAGGGTGTGTTACCACTGATCCTGCGTCACATCGGTCTCAACAAAGAGCAAATCACGATCGTTACCTCAGATGCGCGTGGCGAAGCTGAAGCGAAGGAATATGGAATCAATTTCATTATCCAGCCGCTTAATCAGGATAACTATCGTCAGGTATTGCAACCTTTGCTGGGTAAGGGAGACTTCCTGCTCAACCTGTCAGTGGATGTTTCCAGTCTTGCATTGATGCGCTTGTGCGCAGAATTCGGAGTGCTGTATCTGGATACCTGCATTGAGCCCTGGAAGGGTGGCTATTCTGATCCGGCCCTTACACCGTCACAGCGTTCCAATTATGCACTGCGTGAAGCCGCTCTGGCCTTGCGTGATGAGCTTGGCAACAGCCCCACTGCGGTGATTACTCATGGTGCGAATCCGGGGCTCGTGTCTTATCTGGTCAAGCAGGCGCTGCTGAACATTGCTGCTGATACGGGTCTGTCCATCAATCTGCCGGTTACCCGTGAGCAGTGGGCTGCCCTGGCTCAACAGTTAGGCGTGAAAGTCATACACATTGCTGAACGTGATACACAGGTGGCGAACGTCCCCAAACGTGTAGATGAGTTTGTGAATACCTGGTCGATTGATGGCTTTGTGGGGGAAGGGTTTCAGCCGGCTGAGCTGGGGTGGGGTACGCATGAAAAGAGCTTGCCACCGGAAGGTTCACGCCATGAGTTTGGCTGTGGCAGTGCGATTTACATGATGCGGCCGGGTGCCGGCACCAGAGTGCGAACATGGACACCGGATTCCGGTCATTTTCACGGCTTCCTCATCACGCATGGTGAGGCAATTTCAATTGCTGATTATCTCTCTGTCAGGCAGGGCGATAACGTGCTGTACAGGCCAACCGTGCATTACGCCTATCACCCATGTGATGACGCGGTCATGTCGGTACATGAACTGGCAGGTCGTAACTGGCATCAGCAATCGCGCCAGCGGCTGTTGATGAATGAAATTATTGATGGTACCGATGAGCTGGGTGTGCTGCTTGCCGGTCATAAGAAAGGTGCATACTGGTATGGATCCCATCTGAGCTGTGCAAAAGCACGTGAACTTGCGCCTTACAACAACGCTACCAGCATTCAGGTGTGTGTGTCTGTGTTGGCGGGTATGGTCTGGGCAATCGAAAACCCGCAACGAGGTATCGTTGAGCCTGATGAAATGGATTTTCAGCGTGGGTTACAGATATGTTCGCCGTATCTGGGTGAGGTGGTGGGCGCATACACTGACTGGACGCCGCTGAAGGATCGTGGCCGCTTGTTCCCTGAGGCGCTGGATACTTCAGATCCCTGGCAGTTCAGTAACGTGCTGGTGTGAAGGTCGGTCACCGTTCAGGTGACCTGATATCAAGGCGAATTTCTGGAAAGCACTGAAGCTGTAGCCATGTGCGTGGCGTCAGCCAAGCCAGTGTTTTCAGGAAGCGGTTTTGTGGTCATGAGGCGGTAAGTCACGATAGCTGATGGCCACCACCACATATGTCTTTCGCCCATTCGCTATCTCGATGCTGACCTCATCATCAACCGCTTTCTTGAACAGTGCTTTTGCCAGTGGTGCGTCCATGCTGATGAGATTCTGTGCTGCATCAAATTCATCCGGACCAACGATGCGATAGTTCAGCTCAATTCCATTTTCATCTTCGAGTGTTACCCATGCGCCGAAGTAAATTCTCGACAGATCGGAAGGCTGCTGATTGACGATGACCATTCCATCCAGTCGCTGACGTAAAAATCGCACGCGACTGTCGATTTCGCGCAATTGCTTTTTGCCATAGATATATTCGGCATTTTCCGAGCGATCACCCTGAGCGGCGGCTTCCGACACAGCCTGGGTGACCTGTGGTCGGAGTACTCGCCAGAGATGATCCAGTTCGTCTTTAAGTTTCTGCCAGCCGGACTGGGTAATGTATTTTGAGCCGCGTGGTTGCGGGGGGCGATAACGTGACATATCTGCAATCCTAACGGCCCTGATCTTTTATGTAATCAATATTTGTGTGGGCAGTCACGGAATGGCCGGAGCGAGTGGTTTTAAGCTGCAAACCATGAGCGTGAAATACTACACCCACTTTCTCATGCAGGAGCGTCCGCCGGGAGCCATGGCGAATGATCTTGCCAAGGGATCGGTCAGCAGCATGAACGAGTTCCGGGGTGTGGTTGAAGTGAACCGCAAAATGCGACGCGGTGATTTCCGTGAAGCTGCCGCAGTTCTGGCGCGTAACTTTGAATGTGATGTTAAGGATATCAAAGTGCTGCAGTGGTCACTGCTGCATTGAAACGGTGATGTCTCAAGTTTCTGTGTTGACGGTCGTTAAGCTTACGCAATCCCCTGGCGGACTTTGAACCCCCTTCAGATGTCCGCATTTCTACCCCGGCCCTGGCCGGGGTATTTTTTTGCACGGTGTATTTGCGCCAGAGCAACCTTGCAATCCGGAGAATTGGCTGCATTATGTGCATTCATCTCCGGAAATTACGAGGGCATCGTTTATGGCACCCGTACGAGTTCTGCTGCTTGCAATAATGGTTAGCGTTCTGAGTGCTTGTGGTTACAACAAGCTGCAACAGACCGATGAACAGGTGAAGGCAGAGTGGTCCGAGGTGCTGAATCAGTATCAGCGTCGTGCGGATCTGGTGCCGAATCTGGTGGCCACGGTCAAAGGGGCTGTACAGGCCGAGAAGGACATTCTCGATTCAGTAGTAAATGCACGTGCCAAAGTAGGGTCCATTCAGGCCACCCCGGAACTCATCAATGATCCCAAGGCATTTGCCCAGTGGCAGGCTGCACAGGGGGAGCTCAGTTCGGCGCTATCAAGGCTGATGGTGGTGGTGGAGAAATATCCGGAACTCAAGTCGATTGCTGGATACACGGACTTGCAGGCACAGCTTGAAGGTACAGAAAATCGCATCACTGTTGCGCGCAATCGTTATATCGATGCGGTGAAAAGTTACAACCTCACGGTACGGCAGTTTCCGGGCAACCTTACGGCCATGGCGTTTGGTTATACGGTGAAGCAGAACTTCACTGTGCAGAATGAAGATGCCATTGCCAAGGCGCCAGCAGTGGATTTTGGTATGACGGGCGCGGCCGCCACCAGTCAGTAACTCTGGAATGCAATGCGTATCCTGAAGCTGTGGCAGGTGCTGGCCTTGGGGCTGCTGATGCTGCCACGTCTGGCCTCTGCTGTGGATCTGGTGCCTGTACCTGCGCTCCGCAGCCCTGTTACAGATTTGACGCATACATTATCAGCAGATCAGATCAGTTCGCTGGATGATCAATTACGGGCATTCAGTCTGCGCAAGGGCAGTCAGTTCGCGATCCTGATCATTCCAACTACACAACCGGAGACTATCGAGCAGTATTCAATACGTGTGGTTGCAGCCTGGCAGCTTGGTCGCAAGAAGACGGATGACGGAGTCTTGTTGTTGATTGCCAGGGATGACCGCACCGTGAGGATTGAGGTGGGGTATGGTCTGGAAGGTGTGCTTAACGACGCGACCACCAATCGCATCATCCGTCAGCTAATCGTGCCGCAATTCAGGGCTGATGCTTATTATCAGGGTATCAGTGATGCGAGTAAGCGCATCATTCAGTTGATTGATGGTGAGGTGCTGCCGGAGCCAGACGTTTCCAGCGCGCCGGATGGACGCAGTAATAGCCTTCCCTGGCCCCTGTTGATTTTTGTAGCGATGGTGGGTGGCAGTGTCGCCCGTTCATGGTTTGGTCGCATGATTGCTGCCGGCCTGACTTCGGCGGTGGTCGGCTTGATTACCTGGCTGTTCATGAGTTCGATTACCTTCTCGCTGGTGACTGCACTATTTGCATTTCTGTTTGTGGTTGCCGGGATGGGTCACAGAGGTAGAGGCAATGGTGGCTGGTCCAGCGGGCCGGGAGGCGGCTGGAGCTCGGGTTCAGGTGGAATGGGTGGGGGTGGATTCAGCGGTGGCGGCGGTGGTTTTGGTGGTGGTGGAGCTTCGGGGCGGTGGTGAATGAATACCAATACATCACTTCTGCATCGTTGCTGGCGTCATCTGTGGATGAGCAATTGGTACCTGCGTAGCAAGTTTCCCGAATCTGTATTACAGGCTATAACCGATACGGTGCGGCACAGTGAGCTATCTCACGGTGGCGAGATTCGTGTGGCAATCGAAGCGGATCTGTCGCTGCATTCGTTATTAGGCGCAGTCACAACAAGGCAAAGAGCGCGACAGGTATTTGCCGAGCTGGGCGTGTGGGATACAGCAAGTCGTAACGGTGTGCTGATCTATATGTGTCTGGCAGATCGTGCGGTGGAAATCATCGCGGATCGCGGCTTGCAGGCCTGTGTGAGCAATGCCGAATGGGCGGACATCTGCATGAAGTTGCAAAATAGTTGTGCGGCTGACCGGTACCAGCAGGGAATGTGTGATGCTGTGATCGGGATTGGCCAGTTAATCAAACGTCATTACCCGCAGACTGATCGCAATGAGCAGTCTGATCGTCCCGTGCTGCTGTGAGCCTGACTTGATGTAGTCATCATGCGACAGTTACTTCATGCGTGTGATCTTTCACAGGATTTGGCACACTGACAGTCATGTCCAGATATATTTCACTCGTCGCTGCTCTTCTGAATCTTTCAGTCCTACTGTTTGGCTGTAAAACCAACTCATCTTTACCGGTAGCTGAGCCGCAGCCGGTGATGCCGCAATCCCCGCAAGATCCACTCGCAACCCATCTCTTCAAGATCAGGGATGGCGATAATGTGATTGGTGAAATCCAGGTCACCCGTGCGATGAAGGAGGACACGCTCTCTGACATCGCGCGACGTTTCAACTTGGGTTACGACGAACTGGTGCGTGCTAACCCCGGGGTGGATCCATGGATACCGGGCGAAGGCAGGCAAATCATTCTGCCAACACAATTTGTATTGCCTGATGCGCCTCACGAAGGGCTGGTCGTCAATCTTGCAGCATTGCGTGTGTTTTACTTTCCAAAACCAAAACCGGGCGAAGTTCAGACGGTGATCACGCATCCGATCGGGATTGGAAAGGTAGGCTGGACGACACCCGAGGGTGTGACAAAGGTGGTCAGCAAGCGCAAGGATCCAGTCTGGACGCCACCCGCTTCAGTGCGTAAGGAACATGCAGAACATGGTGATCCATTGCCCAGGGTGGTACCGGCAGGGCCTGATAACCCGCTGGGTGCCTTTGCAATGAATCTGGGCTGGCCGGGATACCTGATTCATGGCACCAACAAGCCCTATGGTGTGGGCATGCGTTCAAGTCATGGCTGCCTGCGTTTTTATCCTGAAGATATCGCCTTGCTCTACAGCGAAATTGCCATAGGTACGAAGGTGCAGGTGGTCAATCAGCGTGTTGTTTCCGGGTGGCATGATGGCAAGCTCTATGTGCAGGTGATGCCACCAGCAGAAGAGGAACTCGGTCAGCAGAAAACCAGTCCGGCTGGCAGGCCGCCTGTAAACGAAGCAATGTTTGTCACGTTGTCCCGGCAAGCTGAGCAGGCTGGTGTCAAAGTCGAAGTTGATCAGGTCAGGTTACTGATTCAGCAGCAGACGGGTGTAACCACACCGGTCTCTACCGGACAAACTCAGGCGCAGTATCTTGCCGGTGCCCGTCGGGTGGAAAATCGCGTTCCAGCGGGCGCTACCTGGAATGGCAGCAAGGAGCTGCTGGTTTCCGCTGAAGAATTTTCAGCCATGCGAGATGGCACCATTCTTCCCCGGCAACCTGAGGTAAAGCCTGTTACCGGCAGCAAGAGCGCCACGAAAAAGCAAGGCACCTGATCAGCGGCGTCGGCCGAACAGATTTCTCACAAAACGGGCCATGCGTGTAACCACGCCGGTACGCGGTGCCGGTTGTTGCACGACAACGCGTGGTGTTTGTACTGGCTCGTTTCGATGCGGCTGTCTGCGCCGGCCATCATGACGACCCCCTTGGCGCCCTTCCTGTCGTTTATGGTGCTGCCCATCATGTGATCGTCGTTGCGACTTTTGGCCTGCTGCATTGGTCTGTGCAGGTTCAGTGCGTTCAACGGTCGACTGATGTCCCTGCTGACGCTGCGCCCCGGACGGATTCTGTCTCTGTCCGTGAGGCCGGTTCTGACCGCCGGAAGCTTGTGCTGGACGACCCTGACCCTTGTCATGTTGCGGGCGTGGTTGATTGCGTCCCACGCCCGGTCTGCCGCGTTCTGGACGATGCTCTTTTCTGCGACGGGGCGAGGCAGGAGCGAGTTCTACCAGCATTTCCGGTGTAATTGATCCGACCGGAATCTTGCGACCGATGTAGGCCTCGATTTCAGGCAGGGTGATGACGTATTCCTCACAGCCCAGACTGATGGCATCGCCTTCGGCACCGGCACGCGCAGTCCGGCCGATGCGATGTACGTAATCTTCCGGATCTTGTGGCAGATCGTAGTTGAATACATGGCTGACATCCGGAATGTGCAGACCGCGTGATGCGACGTCGGTGCCGATCAGCACTGCGAGAGTGCCATCATGAAAATCGCGCAGCATGCGCAGACGTTTTGCTTGTGGCACATCTCCGGAGATGGCTTCAGCATTGATGCCATTGTCGCGTAACAGGGCTTCTACATCCTCGGCAGCACGACGAGTGTTGACAAACACCATGCTGCGGGTGGGGTCCATGTGCTTGAGCATGCCTACCAGCAGGCGTGGCTTCTCGCTGTTGGATGGGTAGTAAATAATCTGGCGAATCCGCTCCACTGTCATCTTGTCAGGTTCGATGCGGGTGAGCTGTGGCTCATTCATGTGTTCATAGGCCAGTTCCAGCACGCGTTGCGACAGGGTGGCGGAGAACAGCAGGTTCAGGCGTTTGTCAGGCGCTGGCATGCGCCGCAGGATGTAACGGATGTCATTGATGAAGCCCAGGTCAAACATGCGATCGGCTTCATCAAGCACCACCACCTGTACCGAGCTCAGGTCAATCACATGCTGCTTGTAGAAATCGATGATGCGACCCGGTGTGCCGATCAGCACATCAACACCTTCTTCAAGATGACGTTTCTGCTTTTCAAAATCGACGCCGCCGAAAGCAAGTCCCATGCGCAAGCCGGTGTGCTGGCCAAGGGGTTCGGCATCGCTATGAATCTGGACTGCCAGTTCGCGCGTGGGCGCAAGCAGGACTGCGCGAGGGGCGTTGGTCTTGCGATCGGCAGGCACCGCTTCCCGTAGCAGCCGGGCAAACATGGCGACAAGGAAGGCGACGGTTTTACCGGTGCCGGTTTGTGCCTGACCGGCAACGTCCATTCCAGCCAGCGCATGTGGCAATGTCTGTGCCTGAATGGGAGTGCAGCGCTCAAATCCGGCGTCAGCCAGGCCTTTTTGCAGGGCTTCGGGCAGGTGTAGTGCCGTGAAGGACAGTTCAGTCAGGTGGGATTCAGCCATTGGGCTTCTTTGATTTCTATATTCTGGATTAAAGAAAGATGGTCGTAACCATCAGCTATTCTGGCAACTCAATTTGTGCATTCTGTGGTCTGTTAAGCGTAACGGGCTTGCAAAAAGCAAAATCGCCAGCTCTAATAGTACCCAACGATGCGGATCGCCACTTGGATTCTCAAGTCAGGAACAATCCGCACTCCCGGCAAACAATCCTCATTACCCGATTCTGCACCACATAAACCCCTATACGGGCTGCGTACACAACATCGAGCAAGAGTAACGCGCATTTCTTGAAGCGCCCAAGTGACAATTGTGCCTGAGGTGCTGACTGATCGTCATCCTATTCTGGCTAATGCGCATGTTTTTCTCAGAACGCAGCCTTCAATTCTTGATATTTCAGAAATCAGCCTCCAATTCCATGTCTAAATTCCAAAATCCGACCCCCTTCACTAGAGGTAACCCCGGTGAGTAGTGATCTTATCGTCCATGTTACGGACGCCAGTTTTGAAACCGATGTATTGCAGTCAGGCCAGCCGGTGCTGCTGGATTTCTGGGCGGAGTGGTGCGGGCCCTGCAAGATGATTGCGCCCATGCTGGATGAAGTCGCTGCCGAGTACAAAGGCAAGCTGACCATCGCCAAGGTCAATATTGATGAAAATCCTAAAACTCCGCAGCGTTTCAACGTGCGCGGTATCCCGACCCTGATCCTGTTCAAGAATGGTCAGGTAGAAGGGCAGAAGGTTGGTGCTTTGCGCAAGGCTGATCTGGCCGCATTTCTGGAAGGCAAGCTGTGAGAGGCTATCTGGGTAATCAGTCTCGCGGTAACCGCCCGGGTGGCGGTGGTGGTAATGGCGGCAATGGCGGCGGTGGTAATCGTAACCGGCCACCTCGTGAAGGACGGGGTAACCGTCAGCGTCACCGTGGCAACAACACTGAGGGCTTGCCGCAGGATGACTTTCTCGACAATGACGATGTAAGCATCGTTTCTGCTGCTGAACTGGCCGCTTCGCGCCAGTCAATGAATCTCACCACTCTGAAGCTGAAACCGATCGGCGAACTGGTGGAGATGGCGCAGGGACTGGGCGTGGACAATATGGCCCGCTCGCGCAAGCAGGACATCATCTTTGAAATTCTGAAGGCGCATGTTCGCAGTGGCGAAACCATTTATGGCGAAGGCGTGCTGGAAATACTTCAGGATGGCTTTGGTTTCCTGCGTTCATCAGATAGCTCGTATCTTGCCGGTCCTGACGATATCTACATCAGTCCGTCACAGGTGCGTCGCTTCAACCTGAGAACCGGAGACTCTATTTCAGGATTGATCCGTCCACCGCGCGATGGCGAACGATATTTCGCCTTGTTGAAAGTTGGGGAAATCAATTTTGATTCACCTGACAGCGCCAGACACAAGGTGCTGTTTGAGAATCTCACTCCGCTGCATCCGACCAAGCGGCTCAAACTGGAGCGTGGCACAGGCGCAACCGAAGATCTGACTGCACGTGTCATTGATCTGGTGGCACCAATCGGCAAGGGGCAGCGTGGTTTGATCATTTCGCCGCCCAAGGCCGGTAAGACTATGCTGCTGCAGAATATTGCCAGCTCAATCTCCGCCAATCATCCAGAGGTCTATCTGATCGTACTGCTCATTGATGAGCGTCCGGAAGAAGTGACCGAAATGACCCGCACTGTGCGTGGCGAAGTGGTGGCTTCTACTTTTGATGAACCAGCCAGCCGGCATGTACAGGTGGCTGAAATGGTGATCGAGAAAGCCAAGCGTCTGGTCGAGCACAAGCGCGATGTGGTTATTCTGCTTGATTCGATTACGCGTCTGGCCCGCGCCTACAACACGGTCGTACCCAGCTCCGGCAAAGTGCTCACTGGTGGTGTAGATGCTAATGCGCTGCAGCGCCCCAAGCGTTTCTTCGGTGCGGCACGTAACGTGGAGGAAGGTGGTTCCCTGACTATTCTGGCCACGGCGTTGATTGATACCGGGTCACGAATGGACGATGTGATCTACGAAGAATTCAAGGGTACAGGCAATTCGGAAATTCATCTGGATCGACGAGTCGCAGAAAAGCGCACTTTCCCGGCAGTGAATATCAATCGCTCAGGTACGCGTCGTGAAGAATTGATCACGTCTCAGGATGAGCTGGCCAAGATCTGGATTCTGCGCAAACTGCTCCATCCTATGGATGAGCTGGCTGCGATTGAATTCCTGCTCGACAAGATGAAGGACACCAAAACCAACGGTGAATTTTACGATGCAATGAAGCGCGGTTAGCGGTTCATTGACTTGTAATGCTGATTCAGGGCGCGGTCAGGAAACTGGCTGCGCCTCTGTTTTTGTTTCCAATGTCAGTACGCAATTTATAACAAGCAAGCACAGACTGATTGATGGTTTCAGGCTTTTGTCGATACAAATGATCCGACATTCTGAAATGTTGCTGCCAGGAATGCAGCATGCACTGTACACAGCTCGCCGACGCAGCGTACAGAGACAACCTGCGCAACACCTTCGACAGCATTGCCGCTGACTTTCAAAATCTTTCCCGGCGATGACTGCATGGCCATCTCGAAACTGATTCCCTCAGGTGACAGATTTCTCAGGCGGGCGGCAATGCCCGGATGCGGCCAGCCTGTATAGATCATCACGATTTCGTTCTTGGCTGTGCGCGTGGTTGTGCGGCGACCGAATAACTCCTTTTTGCCTTTCCCAGTCTTTGCATTCGGGTTCACAAGCGGACTGTTACATCGGCTGCAGGTAGCAAGTGCTATATGGCGTGTGACAGCAATCGAGCCGCAGAACACACAGCGGTTACTTGCTATGTCCGATTGTGCTTCCTCACGTGCACGTGAGTTGTCGGCAGGGCGAGTGTGGCTGTGGGTCGGGGGTGGTTCTGCCTGAACAGATGGCTTGCGTGCTTCGCTGGTGGTTCGTATGCCCAATTTGTGCACGCGCTGGTCATATTCCTTGCGCTTGACCGGATCACTCAGCACCGCATACGCCTGATTGATCAATGCCGCTGTATCCGTGTCGCCACCCCGATCGGGATGAAGGCGCAGGGTGGTCATCAAGGTTCGATAGCTTGCCTTGATAATCTCCTGAGGAGCCTCGGGTTGCACGTGTAACAGCCGATAGTAATTGCGCCGATTCGCCATTTGTTGTCGCTTTTTGTCTGCTGGTGAGGAGGTGCCAATTTAAAGTACACAATACGGTGCAATTATCGGCCTCAGAATGGATTGCTTTAGCTCACATTCGGACCATGTCGAGCCCGAATATGGCTCGGGTTCATTTATGTTCATTACGCAACAGGGCTGGCTGACCCTGTTCCTTGCGTTTATCCTCCGATGTTGCAGCTGAATTGACACCTGCGTTTGCCGATGGCCGGTCAGTTCGTTGCGCAACTTTGCCCCTGTTATCAATCCCGGAGTGCATTCATGAGGACTTTTTGCAGGATTCTGCTGTCCTGCCTGCCCATCACCACATGCTTCATCACGATTGGTTGTGTGATGACCGCCGGAACAGAATCATCTGCGACCGGGCCGAATGGTTTGCCCGTTTGGGCGTACCACATCGTTGATCCTGTCCAGCCGGAAGTAATTGAATTGAAGGGGTCAGTGCATCTTCCCGGCAGTGCAAAAGAATACGATGCATCAGTGACCGAAAGTTTCAAGGAGCCGCCGGACTGGTATCCCGATGAACATCCGGTTCCACCAAGAGTGGTGGCCGGTGGCCAGGGCGGGCCAGCCTGGGCTTGTGGTTCCTGCCATATGATGTCGGGTCAGGGGCATCCTGAAAATGCGGATCTGGCAGGGCTCCCCGTTGGTTATTTTGTCCGGCAGCTTGAATATTTCAGGAACGATTCGCGCAAAGAGCCGGCCCGCATGAATGAGATTGCGAAGACCCTTTCTGATGAGGACATGCTCAAGGCTGCTCAGTATTTTTCTTCACTCAAGCCACGACCCTGGGTCAAGGTGATTGAAACAGCAGAAGTGCCTCGAACCTACATCAGTGCATTGGGTCGTATTCGTATGTTGCACCCGGAGGGAGGCACCGAACCGATCGGTCAGCGTATTATCCAGCTGCCTGTGGATCCCATCCGTACCCTGAATCGCGATCCGCATTCAACGTTCATCGCCTATGTCCCACCGGGCAGTATTGCCAAAGGTGAGCAACTCGTGAAAACAGGCAACGCCGGCAAGACCCTGCAGTGTGTCTTGTGTCACGGCGAAACCCTGCATGGAATGGGTGAAGTACCCAGACTCGCCGGCTTGCAGCCTGTCTATATCACTCGCCAGCTGATAGGCATCCAGAATGGTTCCAGTGCGGGTGCAGGTGTTGCGCTAATGAAAGAAGTGGTCGCCAGACTGAGTGAGGACGACATCATTTCAATTTCAGCCTACCTTGGTTCATTGACTCCTTAGTCAGATGAATGGGTGCAGACTTAAGCCCTGAGTCGAGGAAACAAAGTCAGGGCGTTGCCACGCTCAATCTGTTGTAACTCTGTGGCGTTGAACACGCCGCACTGCTGAAGGCCTTTCACATGGTCTGTCACGGTACGTGCGGGATAATCGGTACCTAACAGGATTTGTGAAATCGGCACGACAGTCCTCAGTGCGGTCATTGCCACTGCATTTGAGGTCCATGCCGTATCAAAAAACATTTTTGCGGCCGCGCCGGCAAAGCCTTGCGGGAAATATTCCTTGTACTTTGCATTGGCCGCCGCAGCATTGAAGCGCTCAACCAGAAACGGCATGGTTCCCCCGCCATGCGAGAAGATCATTTTCACATTGGGATAACGGGATGCAGCACCACTGAAAAGCATGTTGGCAATTGCACGTGTCGTGTCGGTCTGCCATTCAATGGTGGTATCGGCCACATTGGGCAGCAGCGCCTTGCAGCAATCGGCGCTGATCGGGTGAGCAAATACCACAGCGTGACGCCGGTTGAGTTCTTCGAGTACCGGATTGAAAACCGGGTCACCCAGCCACTTGTCGCCGTAATTGGTATACATGGCAACGCCATCGGCTTTGAGCGTATCCAGTGCGTATTCGATCTCACGCAAAGTCGTGTCGATGTGCGGCATCGGCAGAAACGCCATCAGCCCGAATCTTCCCGGGTGATCCTGGGCAAGACGCGCACCAAATTCATTGGTGGGTCGGGCAACGCGATCAACCAGCTCCGGGTCGTAGTGAGGCGGTATGGAAATCATGGTGGTTGCAACACCGTTTTCTTCCATCGTGTCCAGATGCTTTGCTGCTGACCAGGTGGCGAAGTTGCCAAGCTCCTGAGCACCGATAGTTTCGATCATGATCGGTGACATGAAGTGCCCATGCACATCAATTCTGCTGGCCCTGGCTTGTTGTGCACCCAGCACAGTTCCCGGAAGGACAGCGCTTGTACCGATAGCTGCCATTCCTTGCAGAAATTCCCGGCGCAGAGTGGCGTGTGACAAGGGGAGAAGATTAGACCGATTCATGATCGCTCCGCACGAGTGTTTGTCTGTTGGACGGATGTGATGATACAGACTGGTAAGCTATGTGACCTGCGGTACCTGTGGTTGTCAAGGATTGCATCTGTCGAGAAAAATGTAAGGGCAAGCCAAGCAGGCCGTAGCTACTTGGCCGGCTTACGTGACCTTATATTTTTTTAATGTCCGCCTGTGTTCACTCTGTTGTGATTAGATACCAGTAACATCTGCACGTAATGTCAGATGAGTGCCGTTGAACATGTCAATTCGATTTGTTTTTTCAGGAGGCTTTATGAAAAGATTCATCACCCTTGCCGCCGTTCTGATGTGTGGGTTCTCTGGTATTGCTTGCGCTCAACAGTCGGCCGCAGCCAGCTCTTCTGCGTCGGCTGCCACAGGCAAAACCCATGAGGCCAAGGCAGCCACCAAAGGCGCAGCGAAAAATGGCACCATGGTCGACATCAATTCAGCAACTGCCAAAGAACTTGCAGCTCTGCCCAAGATTGGTGATGCCAAGGCGAAGGCGATTGTGGATGGTCGTCCATGGAGCGGCAAAGATGATCTGGTCGCAAAGAACATTCTTTCCCAGACAGAGTACGACGCAATCAAGGATATGATTATCGCCAAGCAGGCTGGTAAAGGCGCGAATGCAAAAGGCGAAAAGAAGCAGAAACACAATTGAGCGCTGATGCAGGGCGTGAGCTCTGCGTACGCTTCGACTGAAAGCTTCATGATATACCGTAGCAAGGCCCGGTCATTAACCTGACCGGGCTTTTTTGTTTCAATGCGTCATCTGTCTGAAATGGATGTGCATTCCAGCTGGTTTCCTGCGCGCAGGAGACTTATGCTCACAGCCAGTCATGAACAGCATGCTGGCGTTGTACCGGAGGCTTTCCCGTTATCCTGCGGGTCGGTGGTTGTTTACCCGCGCAGTGTGTTTGCGGGCGCCTTACTTCGGCTCCATTCATCCCCGCTTTGACCGGCTGGAACCGGGGTTGGCTGAAGCGCACATCACGCGACGCCGCAGTGTGCAGAACCATATCGGCACCATCCATGCGATTGCGCTATGCAATCTTGCTGAATTGGTGGCGGGTGTGGGCATTGAAGCAACCATTACGCCAGACCGCCGCTGGATTCCCAAGGGCATGCAGGTGCACTACCTCGCCAAATGCCGGTTGGCCGCACACGCCAGAGCGAGAATAAATTTGCCTGAAGAAATTGGCGCAGGCGTGGATTGCATCGTGCCGGTTGAAATATTTGATCAGGACGGTATCAAGGTTGCCCATGCCGATATCAATATGTGGGTGACACCCAGAGGCTCAAATCAGTGATTCTGAAGAGTCCCGGCAGTTGCTTTTTCTGATCCGGAAAATTTTCAGCAAGCACGCGTGCGCTTTTTTCAGCCAGATCCTTCATGCCGAGTTGAGTATAGGCATCCCGGGATATTTCCAGCGCTTCACGTAGAGCTGGGGCGCCGTCATAGTTTTCAATTGCGAACCTGACACGATTCAGTGCTGCCACATAGGCACCACGGTTGATGTAATAACGAGCTACGTATACTTCATAGCTGGCCAGACGGTTACGCAGAAAAATCATCCGCTGGCGTGCATCGGGCGCGTACTGGCTCTCAGGGAAACGCTGGACCAGCAACTGGAATGCCTGGAACGATGTGCGTGAATTTTCAGGCGGGCGCTTGCTCAGGTCGACACGGAACCAGCGTTCAAAAAAGTTACGGTCACGATCAAAGTTGGCCAGTCCCTTCATGTAGTAAGCGTAATCCACACGCGGATGAGTGGGGTTTTCACGGATGAACTGATCAGCCTGATCAATGACGTTCTCACGGTCCCCGTTCTCGTAATAGGCATACAGCATGTCCAGTTGTGCCTGGCGTGTGGCATTGCTGAAGGGATAACGTGCTTCCAGCAATTCCAGATTCTTGATGGCGATGGCGAAATCACGATTACCCAGATCCTGCTTGGCCTTGTCGTAAAGCTGATCGGCATTGGTAATCTTGGTCGAGCGAAAGGTGCTGCAAGCCGTGAGGGTCAGCGCGACCAGGATCAGAGCTGCCAATTTGCGGGTCGAAAACGGGATGAAATTGCTCATGAAACCGTCAATCGGATACGGGTGGAAGGTAAAGGCGGCCGGCAGTATAGCTGGTAATGTTCATCGTGCCTTGCCGCTACGTGTAGACTCACCATCCCGCAATTGTTTCTGACTGCCCATGCCTGCCGCCGATCCAGAAATTACCAGCCATCATCTGAGCATTCCCTACGAATCGGCCGGGCAGCGCCTGGATCAGGTGTTGTCCCAGCTATTGCCAGAATATTCCCGCACTCGTATCAAGGCATGGATAGAGGGTGGGCAGGTGCAGATCAGCGGCCGGCAGATGCGTCCCAAGGATGCCGTGCTCGGCGGTGAACAGGTCGAGGTTACCCCGGTGTTCGAAGTGGACACCCGGGTGCAGGCGCAGGACATTGCCCTGGATATCGTGCATGAAGACAGGCACCTGCTGGTGGTGAACAAGCCGGCAGGTCTGGTTGTGCATCCCGGCGCAGGCAATGCGGCGGGCACCTTGCAGAATGCGCTGCTGCACCATGATCCAAAGCTGGGTGTCCTGCCTCGGGCCGGTATCGTGCACCGTATCGATAAGGAAACCAGCGGCCTGCTGGTTATTGCACGTACGCTGGAAGCGCACACCGCACTGACGGAAATGATTGAGGCACATGCAGTGCAGCGTCATTACGAAGCCGTGTGTGTAGGTGTGATGACCGCAGGCGGCACCGTTGATAAACCTATCGGTCGTCATACTACCGATCGGGTGAAAATGATGATTCGCTCTGATGGCCGTGATGCCGTCAGTCATTACCGCGTTGTGACCCGATTCCGCGCTCATACCCATGTGCGCGTGCAGCTTGAGACAGGTCGCACACATCAGATTCGTGTACACCTTTCGCACATTGGTTACCCGCTGGTGGGCGATAGTGTGTATGGCAAGCGTCTGGTCATACCCAAGGGTGCCAGTGCTGCATTTGATGAAACATTGCGCAACTTCAGTCGTCAGGCATTGCATGCGGCCAGACTGGAATTCACGCATCCGGTCACCCACAAGCAGGTGAGTTACGAATCGCCCTTGCCAGCCGACATGAAGCAGCTTATCAAGGCACTGGCAACTGATCTGAAAGCCAGTGAAAAGGCGGCGGCCAAAGCCCGCGCAGCTGATCCACGCGGTGCCTGATGCGTCTGCAATTTGAATGGTTACAGGCGGAATGGCCGGCACCCGCCAATGTGCGCACGGCTTCAATGCTGCGCACAGGCGGTGTGAGTGAGTTGCCGTTCGATAGCCTCAATCTGGGCGATCATGTCGGCGATGCGCCCGAAGCAGTGCGAAGCAATCGTCAGCGTTTGAGAGAAGCCTTGCGCTTGCCTGACGAACCCTGCTGGTTGAATCAGGTACATGGCAGCCGTGTGATTGAAGCAGGCAAATGGGCAGCGCCACCCGAAGCCGATGCCTGTATCGCACGCACTGCCGGGCAAGTTTGTGTGGTGATGACGGCTGACTGCCTGCCGGTCCTGTTCTGCAATCGCGAGGGTGATCGGGTTGCGGCTGCTCATGCCGGTTGGCGCGGGCTTGCTGGCGGAGTACTGGAATCTACGGTCAATTCGCTGGGGTTGCCCGGCTCGCAGTTGATGGCCTGGCTGGGTCCGGCAATCGGTCCCGATGCTTTTGAAGTGGGTGAGGAGGTGCGGATTGCCTTTACCGCGCGCGATGCGGCTGCGGCGCAGGCCTTCCGGCCAAGTCACCGTGCCGGTCACTGGCTTGCTGATCTTTATCTGCTGGCACGTCAGGATCTGGCGCGACTGGGTGTGTATGCCGTGTATGGTGGTGGCCTGTGTACCTACAGCGATGAGTCGCGGTTTTTTTCCTATCGGCGCGATGGAAAGTGTGGGCGTATGGCCTCCCTGATCTGGCTGGAGTGACGCTTCTGTATCCGTTTGGAGATGACACAGCACTTCATACTCAGGGTTTTCCGCAGGTTGAAATCCGGTACTTCATCCCTAGATAGTCCGCAACTTCAATTATTGCTAATGAGCTCAATTCAATGCGACAGGACAAACTGACCAGTAAATTCCAGATGGCACTGGCTGATGCACAGTCATTGGCGGTGGGTCGCGATAATCAGTACATTGATCCGCTGCATCTGTTGCAGGCTTTGATGGAGCAGAAGGGCGGCTCGGTGCGGCCTCTGCTCGACAAGACCGGCGCCAATCTCAATCAGCTGCGAACCCAGGTGACGGAAGCACTGGATCGTCTGCCCAAGGTTGAGGGACATGCCGGCGATGTCCTTCTTTCCAATGATCTTAACAAGCTGCTGAATCTCACCGATAAGCTGGCGCAGAAGCGCGGAGATCAATACATCTCCAGTGAACTGTTTCTGCTGGCGGCACTGGATGATAAAGGGCAGGTGGGTTCCATCCTGCGCAATGCCGGTGTGCTCAAGGGAGCGCTGGAAAAATCTATTGATGAGCTGCGCGGTGGTGACAAGGTAGATGATCCCAATGCTGAAGAATCACGTCAGGCACTGGAAAAATACTGTGTGGATCTGACTGCCCGTGCTGCTCAGGGCAAACTTGATCCGGTGATCGGGCGTGATGATGAAATACGTCGCACCGTGCAGGTGTTGCAGCGACGTACCAAGAACAATCCGGTACTGATTGGTGAGCCCGGTGTCGGCAAGACTGCCATCGTTGAGGGCCTTGCGCTGCGCATCATCAATGGTGAAGTGCCGGAAGGCATCCGTAACAAGCGGATTCTGGCGCTGGATATGGGTGCGCTGATTGCGGGTGCAAAATTCCGTGGTGAATTTGAAGAGCGCCTGAAGGCGGTATTGAATGATCTCAAGAAGCAGGAAGGTCAGATCATCCTGTTCATTGATGAATTACACACCATGGTCGGTGCCGGCAAGGCCGAGGGCGCAATGGATGCAGGCAACATGCTCAAGCCGGCACTGGCGCGAGGTGAGCTGCATTGTGTGGGTGCCACCACGCTCGATGAATATCGCAAGTACATTGAAAAGGACGCCGCTCTGGAACGACGCTTCCAGAAAGTGCTGGTGAATGAGCCGTCAGTCGAAGACACCATCGCCATCCTGCGTGGTCTGAAGGAACGATATGAAGTGCATCATGGTGTGGACATTACTGACCCTGCCATTGTTGCGGCCGCAACCCTGTCGCATCGCTATATCACGGATCGTCAGCTGCCTGACAAGGCTATTGATCTGATCGACGAAGCCGGTTCACGCATCCGTATGGAAATCGACTCCAAACCGGAGGAGATGGACAAGCTGGAGCGTCGCATTATCCAGCTCAAGATTGAACGCGAAGCGCTCAAGAAAGAATCTGATGATGCGTCGAAGAAGCGGCTTGGCATGCTGCATGACCAGCTTGATGCGCTGGAAAAGGAATATTCCGACCTTGAGGAAGTGTGGAAGGCTGAAAAAGCAGAGGTGCAAAGTTCAGCCAGTATCAAGGAAGAACTGGAACGGGCACGTATGGAACTGGAGTCGGCGCGGCGTGCGCAGAATCTGGCGAAGATGTCCGAGCTGCAATACGGCCGCATTCCGGATCTGGAAAAAAGGCTTTCGCAGGCGGCGCAGGCCGAGCAGCAGGAAACCAGATTGCTGCGTAACAAGGTGACCGAGGAAGAAATCGCCGAAGTCGTGTCCAAGTGGACAGGTATTCCCGTGTCCAAAATGCTGGAAGGTGAGCGCGAGAAGTTGCTGCGCATGGAAGAATCGCTGGGTCAGCGCGTAGTCGGACAGCGTGAAGCTGTGTCAGCTGTGTCGGATGCCATCCGTCGTTCGCGTGCAGGTATTTCCGATCCGAACCGTCCCAATGGTTCGTTCCTGTTCCTGGGCCCGACCGGTGTGGGCAAGACCGAGCTATGCAAGGCGCTGGCTGAATTCCTGTTTGATACTGAAGAAGCCATGGTGCGGATTGATATGTCCGAGTTCATGGAAAAGCATTCTGTCGCGCGCCTGATCGGTGCTCCGCCGGGCTATGTGGGTTACGAGGAAGGTGGTTATCTCACCGAAGCGGTGCGCCGGCGTCCCTATTCCGTAATCCTGCTCGACGAAGTAGAGAAAGCTCATCCAGATGTATTCAACGTACTGTTGCAGGTGCTGGATGATGGTCGTCTGACAGACGGTCAGGGTCGTACTGTGGATTTCCGTAACACCGTGGTGATCATGACTTCCAATCTCGGTTCGCAGGTGATTCAGGAACTCAGCGGTGAAGCTAACTACGACAAGATGAAGTCAGCAGTGATGGAGATCGTCGGCCAGCACTTCCGTCCCGAGTTCATCAATCGCGTGGATGACATTGTGGTATTCCATCCGCTGGGCCGTGCGGAACTGCGTTCCATCGTGGATATCCAGCTTGGCATTCTGCGCAAGCGACTTGCGGAGCGCGACATTGCTATTACGCTTGATGATGCAGCGCGCGATCTGCTGGGTGTGGCGGGCTTCGATCCGGTGTATGGCGCACGACCGCTCAAGCGTGCCATCCAGACTCAGCTTGAGAACCCGCTGGCGCAGCGCATGTTGCGTGGCGAGTTCGGGCCGGGCGCAAAAGTGCAGGTCACTGCCAGCAAGGGTGAGTTGGTGTTCAGCCGGTGAAGCCGGCGTCATGCAACTGTGACTCTTGAACAATATCCAAGTGTCTCTATGATGCGGGATACTCTGTGTCCTGAGTTCCTACTTGATCGGGTGAGATGCACATGCCTTTCTACGAATACGAATGTTCTGCTTGCCAGTTTTACGTTGAAACCATGCAGAAGATTTCCGAGCCACCGCTCAAGAAGTGTCCCAGCTGTGGCAAGCCAACGCTGAAGCGGCTGATTTCGGCGCCGGTGTTCCGACTCAAGGGTGCCGGCTGGTATGAAACTGATTTCAAGTCTGACAAGGAAAACAAACGCAATCTTGTGGACGACAAGGAGCCCGCTTCCAAGTCGGACGGCGATGACAAGAAGACCACCGTGCGCGCCAGCAAGGCCTTGAAGAAGGCGGTGGCGAAAAAGACAGCCCGGAAACCTGCAAGCAAGACGAGCAAATCGAGCCGGGCACCGGCCAAGCCGGTCAGGAAGTCCGTCAAAAAAGCGCCGTCCAGGAAAAAGGCGGTGAAAAAAGCCGCAACCAAGCGTCCTGCCAGACCAGTTGCCCGGAAGAAATAATCTTCAGTTCCGGCTTGCCCTGCCGGATCGGCCGGATTCACAGCAAATAACGGAGGCTGAGCCTTGCTAGGGTAGGGCGGCCTCCGTAACATTCGCGGCCTCATTATTCGGGTCTTTTCCATGCGTAGTCATTATTGCGGTCAG
>CAILZL010000001.1 GCA_903838705.1 uncultured Pseudomonadota bacterium | reverse complement strand
TTCATCACGGCGCGAATTGATCAGCGTCGAGATGGCATGCAGACGTTGTTCAAGTGCGTGTCGAGTGCGCAGTGGACGATGAATCCAGCGGCGCAGTTCGCGCCCGCCCATGGCGGTGGCGGTGTAGTCGAGCACACCTGCTAACGTGCATTCGGGTCTATCTGCGAGGCTGATATCCAGTTCCAGATTGCGCCGTGTAGCCGCATCCATCAACACGGCGTCACCGCGAGCTTCGGTTTGCAGGCCACGCACATGCGGCAGAGCTGCTTTCTGTGTGTCGCGCACATAGTGCAGCAGGCAGCCCGCTGCCTGAATGGCCAGTGGCATCGACTCGCAACCAAAACCGGCGAGGTCACGTGTGCCGAATTGCTCGCACAGCGTGCGTGTGGCGGCATCCAGATCAAAGTGCCAGATGGGACGTTCGCGCGTATGCAGCTTGAGCGTGTTGAGTGATGTCGAGGCCGTTTCGCTGATCAGCAATTCAGCAGGATGCAGGCGCTCCAGTTCACTCAGTAATGCTTCTTCACCCTGTGCTTCCAGAACCTGAAAGCGACCGCTGGATAATTCCAGCCAGGCCAGACCGAACTGTTGCTCAGCGGATTGATACAGTGCGGCCAGCAGACTTGACCGACGTTCTTCGAGCAGTGCTGCGTCAGTCAATGTGCCGGGCGTGACAATTCTTACTACCTGACGTTCCACTGGGCCTTTCGATTTGGCCGGGTCGCCAACCTGTTCGCACAGTGCTACCGATTCGCCCATGCGTACCAGTTTCGCCAGATACGGTTCCATACTGTGAAATGGCACGCCAGCCATCGGGATCGGCTGACCCGCCGACTGACCTCGCGCGGTCAGGGTAATGTCGAGCAGGCGCGCGGCACGTTTGGCATCGTCATAGAACAATTCATAGAAATCGCCCATGCGATAAAACAGCAGTACATCAGGATGCTGTGCCTTGAGGCGCAGGTACTGCTGCATGACCGGGGTATGGGCGGTGAAGTCCTGATTGTCCACAACTGACTGTTTTAAATGCGAAGGGCGCGATGCTAGTGATAACGCGACAGACCGGCAAGGCCGGGCAGGAAAAATGGTCGTTGACCGGTGGCGTCTGCACTCTGTTAGAGTCGGCAACGACAGGCAGGGAATGATCACGCAGTAAGGCGACTACAACCTGAAGCGGAGTATCGACCATGATGATCAAACTGTTTACTCGAAGTTTTGGCAATCTGATCGCACTATCGGTTGTCGCTGTGATGCTGACCTTGCGCATCGCAGGTGCCGCCGATCTGAGTTCACCGGTGGGACTCTGGACCACCATCGACGACAGTACCGGCAAGCCGCGTGGTGTGGTGCGCATCTATCAGCAGGATGGCAAGCTGTTCGGCAAGCTTGAGAAAAGTTTCAAGCCCGGTGCTGAAACGCGGCGTTGCACCAAGTGTACCGATGAGCGCAAGGACAACCCGGTGATCGGCCTGGTTATCATCCGCAACATGGTGCTGAGCGGTGATATCTACACCGGCGGTGACATTCTCGATCCAGATAATGGTTCGGTGTACCGGTGCAGACTTACTCTGGAAGAGGGCGGCAGGAAGCTCCGGGTGCGGGGATACATCGGTATCTCGTTGCTGGGGAGAACCCAGGTTTGGGAGCGCAGCGAATAGCTGTGACTGCCTGCTGCTGATGAGTTCTGTTCACGGGCTTTCTGGCTTCGCGCTATGGTCTATTGATTGAGCCCTGCTTTCACGGGGCAGTAACGGCTGATCTGCTGTTATCTGCTATAAAGCGGCTATGAATAGCGATGAAGAATTGTTCAGGCTCGCGGTGCAGGTCGGTGAGTATTTAAGCAGCACGGGCCGCCATCTGGTGAGTGCCGAATCCTGTACCGGTGGCTGGGTGGGTAAGGTGTTGACTGATGTGCCCGGCAGCTCAGCGTGGTATCTGGGCGGGGCAGTGGTTTACAGCAATCTGCTCAAGCAATCGCTCTTGCAGGTGAATGAAACGACATTGTCAGCGCATGGGGCAGTCAGCGAAGCGGTCGTCCGTGAAATGGCCTGCGGTGCATTGCAGCATCTGGGCGGTCAGGTGGCGGTTGCAGTGAGTGGTATCGCCGGGCCGGGAGGCGAGCAGCCCGGGAAGCCGGTGGGTACGGTGTGGTTTGCCTGGGCCAGCCGGCGCGGTCAGGCGGTTGATTGCAATGCGCGGCTCAAATTGATAACCGGGGATCGTGAGGCCGTGCGGCGCCGCGCAGTGGCTACGGCGTTGAGCGGGGTGCTCAGCTTGTAAAGGCGTATGGCATCAAAGGGCTGGCATAATTCCCAGTACTGTACAATAATACAGTTATGCTGCCGCCGGGTTAGCAGAGTCCGTTGAATCAAGTTCAGTCCATCATTTAATCGCTTGTCCGGGAAGGGCGAGCCACTATCTCAGGCTTTTATAGAGGCATACGACAATGGAAGAAAATCGCAAGAAGGCGCTGCTGGCAGCGCTGGGGCAGATTGAAAAGCAATTTGGCAAGGGTTCGGTCATGCGTCTGGGAGATGCCAACGCCAGCAATGAAGT